>DATMPW010000023.1:0-17857 GCA_035566915.1 Steroidobacteraceae bacterium | reverse complement strand
GCGCGCATGCCGCCGCCGGCGATGACGCCAGTGCCGTCGGAGGCGGGTTGCATGTACACCCGCGTGGCGCCATGCGTGCCGGTCACCGCGTAGTGCAGCGAATCGTTGCGCAGCGCCACGTTGATCAGGTTCTTGCGCGCCTGGGTCATCGCCTTGGAGATCGCCACCGGAACCTCGCGCGCCTTGCCGAAGCCATAGCCCACGCGACCGGCGGTATCGCCAACCACGGTGAGCGCGGTGAAGCCGAACTGCCGGCCACCCTTGACCACCTTGGCGGTGCGATTGACGGCGACGAGCTTCTCGATGAACTCGTCCGCCGACTGGCCCTTCTCTGGTCTTGCCATAGGTCTCACCTGCCTAGATTTCAAGTCCCGCTTCGCGGGCTGCTTCCGCGAGCGCCTTCACGCGCCCGTGGAACTGGAAGCCCGAGCGATCGAACGCCACCTTGCTAACTCCCGCAGCCTTGGTGCGTTCGGCGATCGCCCGTCCCACCGCCTTCGCCGCGTCGACGTTGCCGGTGGTCTTCAGGCCTGAGCGCACCGCCTTCTGGGTCGTGGAGGCGGCGGCGATCACCTTGGAGCCGGCCGCATCGGTCACCTGCGCGTAAATATGCTTCGGCGTGCGATGCACGGTGAGCCGCGCCATACCGAGATCGCGGATGTGCGCGCGAGTCCGCACCGCACGGCGCAGCCGCCGCTGCTTCTTGGTGATGATCATTTCTTCTTGCCCTCTTTGAGCGTGATCTGCTCGCCGGCGTAGCGCACGCCCTTGCCCTTGTAGGGCTCGGGCGGCCGGATGTCGCGGATCTCGGCGGCCATCTGGCCTACCTTCTGCCGATCGATGCCCTTCACCACGATCTCGGTCTGGCTCGGAGTCTCGATGCTGATGCCGTCCGGGATCGCGACGTTCACCGGGTGCGAGAAACCAAGCGTGAGGTTGAGATTCTTGCCCTGAACCTGGGCGCGGAAGCCGACGCCGACCAGCTCGAGCTTCTTCTCGTAGCCTTTGGTGACGCCGCGCACCATGTTGGCGAGGTGGGCGCGGGTGGCACCGGCGCGCGTGCGCGCGAGCCCGGGATCGGAAAACTTGATCTCGAGCTTTTTCTCCATCTGCACCACCGACACGCCGGCGGCTAGCGGCAGGCTGAGGGAGCCTTTCGCACCCTTGATGGTGACGGCGTCTCCCGCGAGGGTCGCAGTCACGCCCTGAGGCAGTTCGACCGGAGCTTTGGCAATTCGCGACATTTTGGCTTCTCTGCTGACTCGTGCCCGCTACGCCGCCTCAGGCGACGATGCACAGCACCTCACCGCCCTGGCCCGCGGCACGCGCCTGGCGGTCGGTCATCACGCCCTTCGGGGTCGAGACGATCACGGTGCCCATGCCGCCGAGGATCTTCGGCAGCTCATCCTTGCCGCGGTAAATCCGCAGACCCGGGCGGCTGACGCGCTCGAGGCGGTCGATGACGGGGCGGCCCTCGAAATATTTCAGCCCGATCGTCAGGCGCGGCTTGCCGCCATCGGCATCGAGACGGAAGTCGCTGATGTAGCCCTCCTCCTTCAGCACCTTGACGATGGCGGCCTTGAGGTGCGAGGAAGCGAGCTGCACTTCGCTCTTGCCCGCAGTCTGGCCGTTGCGGATGCGTGTCAGCAGGTCGGCAATGGGGTCAGTCATGCTCATGGCCCGCGCCCCTTACCAGCTCGCCTTGGCGAGGCCCGGGATCTCACCGCGGCTTGCGACCTCGCGGACCTTCACCCGCGCGAGCCCGAACTTGCGGTATACGCCGCGTGAGCGCCCGGTGATGGCGCAGCGATTGCGCTGCCTCGAGCGACTCGCGTCCCGCGGCTGCGACTGCAGCGCCGCCTGCGCAGCGACACGCTCCCCGGGCGAGCTCTTCGGGCTTCTGATCAGCTCCTTGAGCTTCGCGCGCTTGGCCGCGTACTTTTTCACGACCCCGGCGCGACGCTTCTCGCGCTCGACCATGCTCGTCTTCGCCATATACTTTACGGTTCCTGCTTACTTCCGGAACGGGAAGTTGAATGCCTCGAGCAACGCTCGGCCGTGACGGTCATCTCTCGCCGTCGTAGTGATGGTGATGTCCATGCCCCGCACCTGATCGATCTGGTCGTACTGGATCTCGGGGAAGATGATCTGCTCCTTCACGCCGAGGGAGTAATTGCCCTGGCCGTCGAAGGCACGCGGCGACACGCCGCGAAAGTCGCGGATGCGCGGCATCGCGATGCTGATCAGCCGGTCTAGAAATTCGTACATGCGCATGCCGCGCAGCGTCACCTTGGCGCCTACGGCCAATCCCGCACGGATCTTGAAGGACGCGATCGCCTTGCGCGATTTGGTGATGAGCGGCTTCTGCCCGGTGATCCGGATGAGATCGGCCACCGCCGCATCCATCATCTTCTTGTCGGCCACCGCCTCACCTACGCCCATGTTGACCGTGATCTTGGCGATGCGCGGCACCTGCATGACGTTATCGATCTTCAGCTCCGAGCGCAGGCGCGGGACGACCTGCTCCCGGTAGTACTGCTGGAGTCGCGGCGGGCCGGAGGGCCGCTCATCAGCCGCGCGAGACCCTCGCGCCGCAGGCTCCTTGCCGCCGTCCGCGTGCTTTCCGGCCTGCTTATCCTGCGCCTTCTGTTTGTCCGCCGGCTTCTGCTTGTCCGCCGGCTTCTGCTTGCCGGCGGGCTTGCCGGCTTGTTTGCCAGCTTCAGACATCGAGCATCTCTCCGTTCGACTTGAAGAAGCGCACGCGCTTGCCGTCGGTGAGTGTCTTGACGCCGATACGGTCGGCCTTCTTCACGCCCGGGTTCCAGATCGCCACCTTCGAGATGGCGAGCGGCATCTCCTTCTCGATGATGCCGCCCTGCTTGCCCGCCTGCGGGTTGGGCTTGGTATGCTTCTTCATCATGTTCACGCTCTCGATGAGCACACGGCCATCGGCGAGCACCTGCAGCACCGCACCGCGACGGCCCTTGTCGCGCCCCGACAGCACGATCACCTGATCACCCTTGCGAATCTTGCGCATGTCACAGCACCTCGGGCGCGAGTGAGATGATCTTCATGAACTGCTGGTTGCGCAGCTCGCGCGTCACGGGTCCGAAGATGCGGGTGCCGATTGGCTCGAGCTTGTTGGTCAGCAGCACCGCCGCGTTGCCGTCGAAGCGGATGAGCGAGCCATCGGGCCGGCGCACGCCGTGCGTGGTGCGCACCACCACCGCGTCGTACACCTCGCCCTTCTTCACCTTGCCGCGCGGGATCGCGTCCTTGACGCTCACCTTGATGACGTCCCCGACGGTGGCGTAGCGGCGGCGCGTGCCGCCGAGCACCTTGATGCACATCAGGGTGCGCGCGCCGCTGTTGTCGGCCGCATTCAGCATTGTGCGCAACTGGATCATGATTCAACCTGCTTTCAGCGCACCGCGGCCTTCTGCACCACCTCGAGCAGCCGCCAGGACTTGCGCCGTGACAGCGGGCGGCACGGAGTGATGATGACCAGATCACCCTCGCGCGAGGCGCCATTCTCGTCGTGCGCCAGGAGCTTGGTGGTGCGGCGGATGTACTTGCCGTAGGTCGGATGTTTGATGAGCCGCTCGATCTCCACGGCGATGGTCTTCTGCATCTTGTGGCTCACCACGCGCCCCGTGAGTATGCGTGCGCCCTTCACTTCCGGTGCGGCAGCCGCCTCGTGCGGCTGCCGCGGCTCGACGGTCGAAAGACCCTCGGCCGGCGCCGGCTGCTGCGCCTTCTCCTCAGCTTTCATGCGGATCTTCTTCGCCTTCGCCTTGGTCGCGCTCACTTCTCGTTACCTCCGCCGGCGCCTGCCTGCTTCTCGCGCAGCACGGTCTTCAGGCGCGCGATATTGCGCCGTACCTTGCCGAACTGGTCGGGCTTCGGCTGCTGCCCGGTGGCGCGCTGCATGCGCAGCGCGAACTGCTCCTTGCGGAGCTTCACGAGCTCGTCGGCGAGCTCGGGCACCGAGCGGGTGCGCAGCTCTTTGGCGTCCATTTATCGAACCTGCCGTTTCACGAAAGAGGTGGACACGGAGAGCTTCGAGCCGGCGAGGCGGAACGCTTCGCGCGCGGTGACCTCGTCCACGCCCTCCATCTCGAACAACACCTTGCCAGGCTGCACGCGCGCCACGTAGTACTCGACGTTGCCCTTGCCCGAGCCCATGCGCACCTCGAGCGGCTTCTTGGAGATCGGCACGTCCGGGAAGACGCGGATCCAGATCTGGCCGCCGCGCTTCACGTAGCGCGCCATCGCCCGCCGCGCCGCCTCGATCTCGCGCGCCGTCATGCGCGCGCGGCTCGTCGCCTTGAGGCCGAACTCGCCGAAGGACACGTTGCTGCCGCGCGTCGCGAAGCCGGCGTTGCGGCCCTTGAACTGCTTGCGGTACTTGGTGCGTTTGGGCTGAAGCATGCGGTAGCTTCCCTGACATCAGGCCTGTGCCGGCGCGTCCGCTGCGGGGCTCGCCGCCGGAGCCGCGGCGGCGGGCGCAGCGGGTACGGCGGGCGCGGCGGGTGCGGCGGGCGCGGCGGGTGCGGCGGCGCTCTCGCCCTCGGCGGCGGGTTTCTCGAGGTCGCTCTTGTCGAACACCTCGCCCTTGAAGATCCACACCTTCACGCCGATCACCCCGTAGGTGGTGTGCGACTCGGAAAGGCCGTAATCGATGTCGGCACGGAAGGTGTGCAGCGGGATGCGCCCCTCGCGGTACCACTCGGTGCGCGCGATCTCCGAGCCGTTGAGGCGCCCGGAAACGCGCACCTTCACCCCGAGAGCGCCTGAGCGCATGGTGCTCATCACCGCGCGTTTCATGGCGCGGCGGAACATCACGCGCTTCTCGATCTGCTGCGCGATGGAGTCCGCCACCAGTTGCGCATCGAGCTCGGGCTTTCTGATCTCGGCGATGTTCAGGCGCACATCGTTGACGCTCATGTCGAGGAGCGCGGCGGTCTCCTGGCGCAGCTTCTCGATGTCCTCGCCCTTCTTGCCGATGACGATGCCCGGGCGCGCGGTCTGGATGGTGATGTTCACCTTCTTCGCGGCGCGCTCGATGAGGATGCGGCTGACGGAAGCTTCCTTGAGCCTCTCCTTGAGAAACTCGCGTACGCGGAAATCAGTATGCACGTGCACCGGGAACTGCTTCTTGCCGGCGTACCAGCGGCTGGTCCAGTCGCGGGTGATGCCGAGCCGTATGCCGAGCGGGTTGACTTTCTGGCCCATGCGTTAATCCTTCTTGCCGTCGCTCACGCCGACGGTGATGTGACTGTTGCGCTTGATGATGCGCGTGCCGCGTCCCTTGGCGCGCGCAGCGAAGCGCTTGAGCTGCGGGGCCGCATCCACGTGGATGAGCGACACCTTCAGCTCGTCGATGTCGGCACCGTGGTTGTGCTCCGCATTGGCCACTGCGGACTCGAGCACCTTGCGCACGAGGCCCGCGCCCTTCTTGGGCATGAACTTCAGCGTCGCGATGGCGTTGCCGACGCTCTGGCCGCGCACCACATCGGCCACCAGCCGGCACTTCTGCGGCGAGATGCGTGCGTAACGGAGCTTCGAAGTCACCTGCATGTGCTCTCTCCCGGTGCGCTCAGGTGGCCGCTTCGACCTTACGGTCGCCGGAGTGCGCCTTGAACGTGCGCGTCGGGGCAAACTCACCGAGCTTGTGGCCGACCATGTTCTCGGTGATGAGCACCGGGACGTGCTGACGGCCGTTGTGCACGGCGATGGTGAGTCCGACCATCTCCGGCACCACCATTGAGCGGCGGGACCAGGTCTTGATCGGTTTGCGGTCGTTCTTGGCGGAAGCCACCTGCACCTTCTTCGCAAGGTGCAGATCGACGAACGGGCCTTTCTTCAATGAGCGTGGCATGGGATCTCGACGCCTTTCGGTCAGCGGATGCGGTTCTTGCGGCGCTGGACGATCATGTTGTCCGTGCGCTTGTTGTGACGGGTCTTCAGTCCCTTGGTGTTCCAGCCCCACGGCGACACCGGGTGCGGATTGCCCTGGCCGGACTTGCCCTCGCCGCCACCGTGCGGGTGATCCACGGGGTTCATGGCGAGTCCGCGCACCGTCGGCCGCACGCCCTTCCAGCGCTTCGCGCCCGCCTTGCCGTAGCTGCGCAGGTTGTGCTCGTCGTTCCCCACCTCGCCGATCGTGGCGCGGCAGTCGATGTGCACCTTGCGTGTCTCGCCGGACTTCAGGCGGAGGTAGGCGTAGATGCCTTCGCGCGCCGTGAAGGACACGGAGGAGCCGGCGCTGCGCGCTAGCTGTCCGCCGCGGCCGGGCTTCATCTCCACGTTGTGGATGAGCGAGCCGACCGGGACGTGCCGCAGCGACATGGCGTTGCCGGACTTGATCGGGGCGTCGGCGCCCGAGCGCACCTCATCGCCCGCCTTCATTCCCTTGGCAGCGAGGATGTAGCGCCACTCGCCGTCCGGGTACTTGATGAGCGCGATGTGGCCGGTGCGGTTAGGGTCGTATTCGAGGCGCTCGACGATGCCCGTGATGCCGTCCTTGTCACGCTTGAAGTCGATGAGCCGGTACTTCTGGCGCGTGCCGCCGCCGTGGTGGCGCGTGGTGATGCGGCCGAAGTGGTTGCGCCCTCCGGTCTTGCTCTGGTGAGCGGTGAGATCGAGGCGCGGGCCGCCCTTGTACAGGTGCGAGCGGTCGACCTTGACCACCGCACGCGTGCCCGGGGTTCGTGGCTTGTACTTGATGAGAGCCATGAGCGTTCCTGTCAGGTCTTCGCGCGGGCTTCGTAGTCGATCGTCTGACCGGATGCGAGGCTCACGTAGGCTTTCTTCCAGTCCTGCGTGCGCCCGCTGGTGCGGCCGAAGCGGCGCGCCTTGCCGGGCTCGTTCACCACCTGTACGCCGGCGACCTTCACATCGAACATCAGTTCGACCGCCTTGCGGATATCCGTCTTGCTGGCATCGCGCCGCACACGGAACGTGTACTGGTTGTGGTTCTGCATGGCGAGCGAGGTCTTCTCGGTCACGTGCGGAGCGATCAACACGCTCATCAGCTGCTCGCGGTTCATGCTACGGCCTGCGGCCGGGATTCAACGCGGCTCGCCGCGCGAGCCGCGTCCATTGAGCTAAGAAAAGAGATCACTGGAGGCGCTCCTCGATCAGCTTCACCGCACCGACGGTCATCAGCACCTTGTCATAGGCAGCGAGCGACAGCGGATTCAGGGCCGGCACCTCGATGACCTCGACGTGCGGCAGGTTGCGCGCTGCGAGCGTGAGCTTCTCATCCTGCGCCTCCACCACGATCAGCACCGAGGGAAGCGACCAGGCCTTCAGCTGGCTCGCGAGCAACTTGGTCTTCGGTGCCTGAAGCGGAATGCCGTCGGTGACCAGCAGCCGTTCGGTGCGCGCGAGCTCCGAGAGCATCGCGCGGAGCGCACCGCGATACATCTTGCGATTGACCTTCTGCGCGAAATCGCGCGGCTTGGCGGCGAAGGTCCTGCCGCCGCCCACCCAGATGGGTGAGCGGCTGGATCCCGCGCGCGCCTGGCCGGTGCCCTTCTGGGCGTGCGGCTTTCTGCCGCCGCCGCGCACCTCGGCACGCGACTTCTGCGCCTTGGTGCCCGAGCGGCCGGCGTTGCGGTATGCGGTCATCACCTGGTGCACCAGCGCCTCGTTGAACCTGTGGCCAAAGGCCGCTTCGGAAACCCGCAGCGCGCCCGAGCCGTTCACCAGCTTCAGTTCCATGACTTACTTCTTTCCCGCCTTGGCGGCCGGGGCGGCCTTGGAGGGCGCCACGGTCTTGCGCTTGGCGCGCCGCGCTGCCTTGAGTGAGGGGCGCACGAGCACCTGGCCGCCTTCTGCGCCAGGCACGGCACCGCGGACCAGCAGGAGATTTCTCTCAAGGTCCACCTGCACGACCTTAAGGTTCTCGTTCGTGCGCCGCACGACACCCATGTGACCGGACATGCGCCGTCCCTTGAACACGCGACCGGGCGTCTGACGCTGGCCGATGGAGCCCGGTGCCCGGTGCGATAGCGAGTTGCCGTGGCTCGCGTAACCGCCGGCGAAATTGTGTCGCTTCATGGTCCCGGCGAAGCCCTTGCCGATGGTCGTGCCGGTGACATCGACCGCCTCGCCTTCCTTGAAGATGTCTGCCTTGATCTCGCTGCCAGCCTTGACGTCGGCCTGCTCGGAATCGCTCAGGCGAAACTCCACCAGCGCCCTGCCCGGCGCGACGCTCGCGCGCGCGTAGTGCCCGTTCACCGGCTTGGAATACAGCTGCGGGCGACGGGTACCGTAGGTGACCTGGACGGCCCGATAGCCGTCTTTGTCCTGCGTCTTCACCTGCGTGACGCGGTTCGGCAAAACCTCGATCACGGTCACGGGAACCGTCTCCCCGGCGTCGGTGAACACACGCGTCATGCCAGCCTTGCGGCCGACGAGTCCGATAGCCATCTGTGTCCTCTCACTGCCCGCGCGCACTGCGATGGGTGTCCGCAGAACCCATGGCAGCGAGCTAAGTCTTTGACACAACAGGAGATTTGCGCACGCCGCGAGCGGGGCGCCAAAGTCTCGAGTGGTCTTGGAGCGAAAGACCCGGAGCCCGCCCCAACCTCGCCCGATGCCGCCTTACGCGACCGGCCCGTATTTTGCACGGGCGCCAAAAAGGGCGCGCAGTATAGGCGCGGCGGTCCGCACACGCAACCAAAAAGCGGGGCGTCCCTGCCCCGGGGTGCAGCAGTCAGCAGGCTAGCGCCGTCCTGCGGCCGCTAGCGCATATCCCACTGTCGGGATCCTCGAACTCCCCCCACCGATCAGGGAAAGAGCGAGTCCAGCGGCCAGCAGCCCCAGCGTTCCGGGCTCCGCTCTACTTGTCGGTGGCGTGCGCGGAACCTGAAGTGGCGGCCGGACCCGGCAGCTCAGCCGCCACCCGGCTGCCGGGTCCCGGCGCCGTGCTCGCGAGAGTGTGCTCGACGGCGGCAAAGAACTCGGTGTAGAAGCTGCCCGCTGTGATGCCGCCCTCGCCGGTCGTCACGGTCTCGAACTTACGGCCCGTCGGAATGGGAATGATCGGCAGCAGCGGCAGCAGGGTCCAGCTATGCCCATGGCGGTATAGAACCGTCTGTTGGCTCGCCGAGAGCGTGACGATTGTTCCTCCGTCGGCGGATGCACTCACGTAGGCAGTTGCCGTGATGTGATAGTTCGTTTCCGCGTCCTTGGGATCTTCGTAGTTGCGGGTTGCCTTGATGATCCCCATTGCCTCGTCCGTGTGATCGATGTTGAAGCCCTTCTGCACCAGGGTGCCCGTCACGGCACGGAATGTCGGATCCCTCGCGGCCTGAAACGTATGCGAGTTACCGGCGATCGCCTGCTTCTCGGAAAAGGCAGTCTCGTAGCCGCGTGAGGATGCACAGCCGGCAAGACAAGCCCCGAGACAGATGATCGAAATCGACAGTGCCAGCGGCTTCATGATCTGCTCCTTACCTGTTGGCGGCCGATACGCGACTCTGGTTGCTGCTTCATAAAGCGCATGATCGTGTGAAAATGGCTCAAACACGCGTTCGCCTGCTCGCAGCGCGCAAGCCATCGACGCACCGTGGCGCTGTGCCGCAGCAGCGCCACGATTCGCGAGGAGCCCGTGTCAGTTTGCCGTGAAGCTCCACGAGGAGCTCACGCCATAACTGTCTGCGTTGCCTTCGATCTTCAGACCGTCGGCACTCAGCGGTACGCCCGGGTCGACCAACCAGACTGCACCGACTTTGGGGGGAGGGTTCGCCGGCGGGGTGCAACTCTCCGTCCACCCCTTGAGATTGGTGCCGGTCCCGCCCGCGGTTGGCGGATTGGTGTTGAAGTTGATCGTCAGCTGCGAAGGAGGCACCGAGTTCGCGTTATCGGCGATCGATTGCGGGGTGCCGTCCACGTAGCAGCCGGGCTGCAGGTCGGTGAGGATCACCGAACCAGATACCGGTACGTAGATCGCGATGTTCGGATCGGTTGGGTCATTCTCCTTCCACTGCCATGTGACCTGCGCCGTCGCCTTCCAGTGGTTATTGGAAGCGCTTGAGGTACCGGTCCACGTGCACGCCTTCGCGGTCCAGGCCGAGCAGCCACCGACGGTAATGTTGGAGACCAGCGTCTCTGTGGTCTTGGTGAGAGGTTGCACGAGGGCCTGGGTACTCACCGCCACGGGGTTCGCCGCGGGACTCTGGGCTGGGGCCGTATAGGTGGCAGTTGCCTCTCCGGTGTTGGCGACCGTTCCAACGGCGCTGTTGCCGCCCAGCACGCTGTTCGCGCTCCAGCCGCTCGCGCCGCCGGGTGCCGGTCCGCATTCCGCTACGTACTCGATCAACGGGTTGCCCGAGTCGAGCTGCTCGCATTCAATCAACGTCAGCGCCTGAGTCGCGCCGGTCCCGATGCGGGCCGCTGCGGGCGAGATCGACAGGCCGGCAATCAACGCCCAGTCGCTGAAGTGCGTGCTCGAGACGGTGATCGCCTGATTGGCCGTGTCCAGGGTCACCGACTTATTGATTGCCCACCGCCCCTGAGCGTCCTGGTAGGCGAGCGACAGCAGGTCGGCGACGGTGCCCGCGAGATCCGCGCTCGAGTAGTGCACCGAGATACTGACTGGCGTGCTGAACGTCTCGCCTGCGGGGCCCAGTCGATACGCATCGCCTACACCACCGGGTGCCTGATTGGTGATCGGCTGGATAGTGAAGGAGCTGGCCGCCGCGGCGGCGCCGGCCGGGACTGTCACGGTCATGCGCCCATCCGCGGAGCTGATCGAGCCTCCCGTGGCATCGATGACCTTCGAGGCGGGTGGAACCGGCAGAGCCGTACCGACTGCAGTCGTGGCAGCCGTTGGGTTGTTCGTGCAGCTCACCGACACGCTGCTGATGTTGGCGCTCGCCACCGTGCCGGAGGCGTTCGTCACACTGCAGGTCTGCGCCGGGTTGCTCGGCTGGGTCTTGACGGTCACTACGTAGCTCGCGCCGAGCGCGAGTGCCGTGGCGAAGGTGAAGAGACCCCCCGCCGGGACCGCGAGGTCATCTCCCCCGTTGTCCTCGAGCACCAGGCCATTACCCGACAGACCGCTCACGCTGCCGCCGATCGTGTATTTAGCGGTCAGTGGCTTCAGGGCCGACGCCAGGGCATCCGACGCCGGATTGTTGCAGCCGACACAGGCGAAGGTCGCAAGGACTGCAGCCCCGAGCGTGGTCGAGGTGATGGCCAGCCGAACGTTCGCTTGCATGGGGGTTCTCCGCTCCGGCGACACAGTGGGTCGCCTGATGCCTGAAGCGGAAAAGCCTCAGAAAGCAGCTCAGCAGTTCGTTTGACATCCGCCGAGGGGGCCACTAGTTTCGACGCGGCAGGCACTCGCGATCACCAGCGGAGGCGGAGTGTCCTCGGACGCACCGCAGCAAGTAACCGGTCTACTGGCCCAATGGCGGGCCGGGGATCCGGCGGCTCTCGAGAGCCTCATTCCCCTGGTCTACGGCGAATTGCGCCGGATTGCGCATGGCTGCCTGCGTGGTGAGCGTCCGGGCCACACGCTGCAGAGTACGGCGCTGGTGAACGAGGCGTATCTGCGCCTTGTGAGCCAGGGACCGGGGCAAATCAACAATCGCGCGCATTTCGTCCGGGTCGCCGCCCACCTCATGCGTCAGATCCTGGTCGACTACGCACGTGCTCAGCGCGCGGCGAAGCGCGATGGTGGCCGCCGAGTCGAGCTGGATGAGTCGATGCAGCCGCTTCCGTTGGCGGATGTCGACGTGATTGCGCTGGACGATGCCTTGGTCGCTCTCGCGCAGCTGGATCCGGATCAGGCTCGCATCGTAGAGATGAGGTTCTTCGGAGGCCTGTCGATCGAAGATACGGCAACCGCCCTAGGGGTCAGCCCGGCAACCGTGAAACGCGAGTGGACCACGGCCCGCGCCTGGCTGAGCCGCGAACTGGCTGCCGGGCGCTGAGGTTTGATCCGCCACCGTCGGATTTTCCGCTCTTTGTAGGGTGATCTCTCGGGCAGCAGAGACATGAACGATGACACCGGCGCAGTGGCAAAAGGTCAAAGGCCTGCTGGATGAAGCGCTAGAGCTTCGCACTACCGAACGCGCCGCTTTTCTGGAATCCCTGCGCGAAGACGAGCCAGAGGTAGGCGAAGAAGTCGAGTCCCTCCTCCGTGCGCACGAAGCGCAACCGGACTTCCTTGAGCCTCCTCGCGCCCACGGCGCGGCCAACGACACCGTGAGCACCGACTCCGCCGCCTGGGTCGGACGCGTTCTCGGCTCGTACCGGCTGCTCGAGCTGATCGGCGAAGGCGGGATGGGAGCCATTTTCCGCGCGGTTCGCGCCGACGGCCTGCACGACCGGCCTGTAGCGGTGAAGCTGATCCGCAGCGGTTTCAGCAAGGAGTTCTTCCTGCGGCGCTTCAACGAAGAGCGTCGCATTCTCGCCTCCCTCGATCATCCCAACATCGCGCGACTTCTCGATGGCGGCGCAAGCCCCGAGGGCACGCCGTACGTCGTCATGGAGTTCGTCGATGGCCTGCCGATCGACGTGTTTTGTGCTCGCCAGCAGCTCTCAATCCGGGGCCGGCTGGAGCTGTTTCGCGTTGTGTGCGGCGCGGTGCAGTACGCGCATCAGAACCTCATCGTGCACCGTGACCTGAAACCCGCCAACATTCTGGTCACCAAGGACGGTCAACCCAAACTTCTCGATTTTGGCATCGCCAAGATCCACGATCCGCGCCGGGGCGCCGAAGTCGAACGCTCCCTAACGCTGCTACCGATCATGACACCGGATTTTGCAAGTCCGGAGCAGGTGCGTGGCGCAAGCATCACGACGGCGAGCGACATTTATTCCCTGGGCGTCATCCTCTACGTGCTGCTCACCGGACAGCGACCGTACGGCAGCGCGCAGCGTACGCCTCACGAGATCATGAAGGCGATATGCGAAACCACACCGCTCAAACCGAGCGGAACCGTCCTGCACCACGCAGCAACGGCAGGCCCCGGCGAAGGAGCGAGCGCGCACCAGCCGCTCATCGCGGATTCCGAGAGACGCGAGCGCTACCGGCTGCGGCGCGCATTGCGTGGCGACATCGACAGTATCGTGCTGAAGGCCCTTCGCAAGGAGGCCCACGAGCGCTATGCGACAGTCGAGCAGTTGTCGGAGGACATTCGCCGGCATCTCGAGGGGCTTCCCGTAAAGGCGCGACGGGGTACTGCCGGGTATCGACTGAGGAAGTTCACCGCCCGGCACATTGCGAGCGTTTCAGTTGCCGCCGCGGTCGCGGGACTATTGATCGCGTCGGTCATCGTCTCCGTACGCGAAACACGAGTGGCTCGAGTAGAAGCAGGCCGCGCTGAGAGGCGCTTCAACGACGTGCGTGAACTCGCGCGATCCCTGGTGTTCGATGTGCACGATGCCATTCGGGATCTGCCCGGATCGACGCCGGCGCGCAAAATCCTCATCGACCGGGCACTCAAGTACCTCGACGGCCTATCGAAGGAATCGGGTAGTGACCGGGCCCTGATGCGCGAGCTCGCCGCGGCCTATGAGCGTGTGGGCGAGGTGGAGGGGCATTTCTTGCAGAGCAATCTGGGTGACGCCGCGCGCAGCCGCGACAGTTACCAAAAGGCCCTGGCGCTTCGCCTGCGGCTCGCGAGCGGCGATCCTCACGACCCCCGCGACCGACTGGCGCTCGCGAGCTGCTATCGGCGGGTCGCCAATCAGCTCTGGGCGACGGGCAACATCCGCGGCGCTCGCGACGAGATTGCTGAGGCGATCGCGGTGGCCGGCGCGCTCGCGCAGAACCTGGACGTGCTCACGGAAGAATCTGCCGAGTACAACCTGCAGGCCGAGATCTTCGGCAACACCGAGATGGGTGGGTTGGCCGACCCCGCCGCCGCGTTGCAGAGCGTCCGCCACGAAGAGCAAGTCGTAGCGGCAATGCTCAAATTGTCACCGGATAGCGCGGAGGTTCAGCATTCCTATCAGATATGTATCCTCAAGCTCGGCGACATGTTGCAGGCTGATGGCGATCTGCAGGGCGCGCTCGCGAGCTTCCACCAAGCGCTTGATGTCGCTCGGCGTCTGCAGCATCGCAGTCCTACGGCAAAGAACACCCGCCAGGTCGCTGTCGCCCACAATCACGTTGCGGTCATCCTGGACCTGCTCGGGGACCGTGCGGGGAGTCTGAGCAGCAGCCGTGAATCTTTGGAGATCTACCGGCGACTCTTGAGCGCTGATCCCAGAAATGAACTGATGCAACGCGGTGTGGCCATGGCCGAGCTGAACGTCGGGACGCAGCTCGTGCTCGGCGGCGAGTCGACGGATGGCCTGCGCGCCTTGGATGATGGCGTGAGGATCGCGCAGTCGATGGTAGCTGCTGATGCCAAAAACCTGCGGGACCTCAGTACGCTCGCCGGCATGTATGAAGGACGCGGAGACGTGCGCATGCAGCTGCACCAGCCGCAGCTGGCGGAGGCTGACTATGCGAAGGCATGCGAGCTGTATGAGCAAGCGCGCACCGCGGACCCCGGCGATGCAGGTGACCGTGTGCTGGAAGCGGAATGCCATACACGACTGGGAAGAGCGCTGTTGTCAGAGCGGAGAACGGAGGGCGCGGTCAAAAGCTATCAGCAGGCGCTGACCTTGTTGAAGCCTGTGCTGAGCGTAACAAGTCCCGATGTGGACGCCTTGTATTTGGTCGCTGATTCCTACGCAGGCCTGGGCGACAGCGATCTGGCGAAGGTCGGCCCCCGTGGGGCGACAGTTGAGCAGGATTTGGGCCACTGGCGGGGCGCACGGAATTGGTACGCCACGAGCCTGGATACGTGGCAAAGGATCCCCCGCACTCAATACAGACGCTCTCCAAGCCTGCCCGTCGATAGCCCGGAGACGGTGGCCGAGAAGCTGCATCGCTGCGAGCTGGCGCTAGCCTCCCATTTGCCCACGGAGCAAGTCGGCGCGCGTTGACCGTCCACCGCACAGCTCTGATTCGGGCCGCCTGCTCAGCCGGATCACCTTGGGCTCGCCCGTGAGTGGGCCGCGGTGTCGGATGAGGACGCGCTCGGCTGATGCGGGAGCGTCCCGCTGGTGATCCTTTTTGCGGTTCTTTTGCGCATATTGCCGGTGTCGGGCTGTCGCTCAAAGGCTAGTCTGTGCGATCAATAACACTCGTCGGATCGGACATGGCGAGAATCTTCTTGAGCTGCATCACGGTGCTCGCCTTGAGTGCCCGCGCGCAGCCGGCGCAGGATCCGGCGCCAACTCGAATCGCCGACCCTTCCGCTCAATCTCAGCCCGTCGGCGAATTGCGCTACCCCGTGGCCTTGCAACTTTCTGGTTCCTGGTGCTACGGCTATTTGTCTGCGAACCAGGATAGAGTTCGATTCGACGTGGTTCAGCCCCAAGCGGACAGCAAGTACTCCTTCGAAGCGCCACGCGCGGAGGTTGCCGTTCGGCAGTGGGTGCTTCTCGGTCTGCCGCAGGATGCCATCGAGTTGCAAGTGAAGGGCGGCGCAACCTATCACATGCGCTGGCTCGCGAACGCCGATGAGGTCAGGACCGGTGCTGCCCGACGCTGGACTCCTCCGCCCTCACAGCCTCCCAATGAATTGATCGCCGCCATGCAAGATCCGGCCGCTGCCTTGGCGCAGAGTCGCAGGCCAACGGAGACTTCCGCGCTCGAAGACAAGTCAGGCCCCGCGCCCGGCGCCAACTCGGCAAGTCCTGGCCCCGCCGGGAACCTCGCCGGCTCTGCAACAGCCGCCGCAGAAGGACCAGATGTGCCCCCCGGCATGTTGGCCGGAGTTTACGTCGCCACCGCCGGAGAGGATGCGCGGCCGTCCAACCGGCAGTTCCTATTTTATCCGGACGGTATGGTGATGAACGGGGTTCCTCAAGAGGGCATGCTCGGCTTTGATTTCAACCATTATCGACCACAAGACAATCCGACAAGGAACTGGGTGGGCCGCTACAAAGTGTCCGGCGACGAAATCAAGATCCTGTGGATGAACCAGTTCGCCGACGCGGCAAATCCCGACCGCATCAAGCGCAATGAGACCTCGGCTCATCCGCCGCTCGAGATCGGTTGGCAGGTCTTCATCCCCATGTGCCGCTGCACGGGCAAGAGACTCTCCGGCACTTACCGTTGGGGAGCACTCGCTGCCGACCAGTACCTGCAGTTTTTTCCCGACGGCACCTTTATCGACCACCGAGTCACCGACCAGCTGATCGTGCCCAGCCGATTCTATGAACATCCGCGCATCCAGCGCGGGACCTACCAGATCGAGCGCCAGACGATCATTTTCACTTTCGCCGACGGCCACCGCGCGGTGCGCACCTTCCTCGCGCCGAAAGTGCAAGAGAATAATCCCACCTTCGACTGGATCGACCTCGGACGGCAGATGCTGTTCGAGGAGAGCTATCGAGCCAGGGGTGGTAGTAGCTCCCGCCCGACGGTGTGCGGGGAGATGACCGCCCCCGCATCCCGCGAGGGGGCGCGGGATGCCGGCCTTCAGAAGCCGACCACCTGCGACCAGATCTGCATGCTGGCGGCATCGCGCGTATCCGACCAGGCGGCATGCACCACGCCGTCGGCGCCCGACACGAGCTGCGTGTAATCGCCGAAGAAGCCGCATCCCGGAAACCCGGTGCAGGGGTTAAAGGATACGTCGTTGACATGCTGCTGCATGGGAAAGGTCTTGCCGCCATCGATTGACTTGCCGACCAAGTAATCCACGCGGGTATTGAATGGGTCGCGGCGATCGTCGTACCAGCCGACGTACACCGCGCCCGCCGGGGTCGCCGTGGCCCACGCAAAGAAGTGATGCTTCTGGCCCTGGATCACATCGTTGTTCACGCGCACCACCGTGGTGGCGGCCTGGCCGCCGACGGGGACGCTTGCGAGATAGACCGACGGCGTGCCTTCCCTCCTCCCGTTGTCGACCTGATTGGCCGAGAAGGCGCAATAAGCGGTGAACTTATGCATGCCGCATCCGGGCGCCTGCGCGCCCCCGTCGCGGAAGGCCCAATTGATGTTGCCGAGACCGTTGTACACGAATGCTGCCACCGGCGCAGGTGCGACCACCCAGATGCTGCCGTGCAGAGTGGCCTGCCACATGTGGACGGCAGTGGGATCCGTGAAGTCGTCGAAGAATACGTGCGGCGTTCCCGCCGCGTCGATCACCATGCTGGAAAACTGCGTGTTGTGCAGCCGCCCGCTGACTAACGCGGGAGCGCTGAAGGGCTCGTTCGGCCCGGCCGAATGCACCTCCACGATCGCGGACGAGAGGGGCGGAATGGTCGCATGCCCGTCGGTGCAGTGGCCGGCCTGCGGGAAGTTGCAGAACACGGTGTAATAGACGTAGGTGGTGCCGTAGTTGGGACTGTTGAGATTAGAGTCCGTCGTAATCAGCGGTTTGTCGAGCACCATGTCGCAGGTGAACGTTCCGGTAAACGTCCCGTTGCAGGGCTGTACGTCGACGGGTGTCGGGAGAAGGGTCGCGTACGTGCCGTTGGCGAAACCCTGCACGACATCGATCTCGGTGTCCGAATTGCTGTAGCCATTCACGCCGTCGAAGATCAGGTTGCCGGTGATCGAGGACAGAAAGCTGTTGCCCGAGCTGTCGAACGACACACCCGGATCGCTCTGGAACGTGGAGGGAATGAATCCGGTGAAAGGATCGCTTCCTCCGACCAGGGCGTCGTCGGTCCATTTGACACCGCCGTCCGTCGAGACATGAAAGAACATCTGATCGAAGTTGCGGCGGAAGTCGTTGCTCATGACGACCCACGCCCCGGTGACCGGATCGATCGCGGCGCCAATCTCGGCCTTCGGCCAGGGATTGCGGTCCTGGTTCACCTGCAC
>DATMPW010000022.1:0-54952 GCA_035566915.1 Steroidobacteraceae bacterium | reverse complement strand
ATCGCCCACCACCGAGAAGCCGACGGCTGCCAGGCACAGCGGCAGAAATGCCGCCAATGGCACGTGGAACCACTGGCTGCCGGCAACCGCGACCAGCCCGCTCACGGTGATTCCACCCAACAGCCCCTCCCAGGTCTTTCCCGGTGACACCTCCGGCGCCAGGCGCAAGCGCCCGAACCGCCGGCCGCAGAAGAATGCGGCGCTGTCCGCAACCCACACGAGCACGAGCGCGAACAGCACCCACTGCGCGCCGTGCGGCAAGGTGAGCCGCAGCCGCACCAGCGCGAGCCACGACGGCACCAGAGCGAGCACGCCCGCTGCCGCAGCCGCCCACGGCGATACCCGGCGCGGTGCGAACACGATCCAGGCGAGTGCCGCGAGCCACCACAGCACGGCCACCGCGAGAATGAGGTCGCGCCGCTCCGGAGTAGTAGAGAAACGCCACACCACCCACAACAGCATACCGACCAGTCCGACGTAGGCGAGACGGGGGCCCCGAGCCGAGAGCAGCAGGAACGCCGACCACTCCCAGGCGCCAAACAGCACCAGCGCCGTCACGACCGCCACGGTCACCCAATCGGGCAGCCACAGCAGGATCGCGAGCAGCGCCGCCCCCAGCACGATGGCGGTCAGCACACGCTTGCGCAGGATGTCGCTCACCGGCGCTCAGGCCTTGGCTGCAGTGCGCGGCGTGGAGATCCGGCCGAAGCGCCGCTCGCGGCCGGCGAAGTACGCCAGTGCCTCCTCGAGATCGCTCAGGGCAAAGTCCGGCCAGAGCCTTGGTGTGAAATACAGCTCCGCATAAGCCAGCTCCCACAGCAGGAAATTGCTGATGCGCTGCTCCCCGCCCGTGCGGATCAGAAGATCCGCGTCCGGGATCCCGGCAAGCGAGAGATGAGCGGCGAAGCTCTCCTCCATCACCTCCTCGGCACGAATCCTGCCGCTCACGCAATCGCGGGCAACCTTCTGCGCCGCCTGGACGATGTCCCAACGGCCCCCATAGCTCATCGCCACCTGGAGCTTGAGGCCCGCATTGGCCGCAGTGCGCGCCTCGGCGGCGGCGATGCGCGCCTGCAGCCGCACGGCAAGGCTGCGGCGCTCGCCGATGAAGCGCACCCGCACGGCCTTCTCGTGCAACTCATCGACCTCGCGGTCGAGCGCCTCCACGAACAGGCCCATCAGGCTTCCCACCTCCTCGGCGGGACGTCGCCAGTTCTCGCTCGAGAAGGCAAACAGCGTGAGCGCCTCGACCCCGCGCTGTGAGCACTGCTCGATGCACATGCGCACGGCCGTCAGCCCCGCCTTGTGACCGGCCGGGCGCGCAAGCCCGCGCGCTGCCGCCCAACGGCCGTTGCCATCCATGGTGATGGCGATGTGTCGCGGCAGGAAAGCGGGCGCGGCCATCAGACGTGCATGACCTCCTTCTCCTTGGCCGCGAGCAGGCCGTCGATCTCGGCGACGTGCTTGTCGGTGAGCTTCTGCACCTCGACCTCGGCGCGCCGCTCATCGTCCTGCGACACGAGCTTCTCCTTGAGCATTTCCTTGATGTCGTTCATGACGTCACGGCGGACGTTGCGCACTGCCACGCGGGCATTCTCCGCATCGTGACGCAGCACCTTGGTGATCTCGCGGCGACGCTCCTCGGTGAGCGGCGGCATGGGAATACGGATCACGGTGCCGGCCGTCATGGGAGTGAGTCCGAGGTCTGACTTGAAAATGGCCTTCTCGATCGCCTGCACCACGGTCTTCTCCCACGGCGAGATAACCAGCGTGCGCCCCTCCTCCACGGTGATGCTGGCCACCTGCTGCAGCGGCACTTCCGAGCCGTAGTAGTCCACCTTCAGGTGCTCGATGAGGCTCGGGTGCGCGCGGCCGGTGCGCAGCTTCTTCAGGTCGCCCTGGAAGTTGTGAACGCACTTCGCCATGCGCGAAGCGGCGTCTTTCTTGAGGTCGTCGAGCATCGTCGTTCTCCTCGCTCCCCGCGGGCGCGGCTCACTCGCAGGTCACCGCCGTGCCCACGTCCTCACCGCGCACGATGCGGGTGAGGTCGCCGGGATTGTTGAGATTGAACACGCGCAAAGGCAAGCGGTTGTCGCGGCACATCACGATCGCGGTCGCGTCCATGACATTGAGCCGGTCGGTAAGCACCTTGTCGAAGGTGAGATGCGCATAGCGCACGGCTTGAGGGTTACGCAGCGGATCGTCAGAAAACACGCCGTTCACCCTGGTAGCCTTCAGCAGCACGTCCGCATTGATCTCGATGGCGCGCAGCGCCGCCGCCGTGTCGGTGGTGAAGAAGGGGTTGCCGGTACCGGCGGCGAAGACCGTCACGCGTCCCTTCTCCAGGTGGCGCACGGCGCGGCGGCGAATGTAGTCCTCGCACACCTCGTTGATGCGGATCGCGGACATGACGCGCGCGTGCATGCCGAGACTTTCGAGCGCATCCTGCATGGCGAGTGCATTCATCACCGTGGCGAGCATGCCCATGTGGTCCGCCGCCACCCGGTCCATGCCGGCGCGCGCGAGTCCCGCACCGCGGAAGATGTTTCCCCCGCCGATCACCACCGCAAGCTGCACCTGCATCTGCACGATCTCGTTCAACTCGCCGGCGATGCGCTTGATCACCGCCGGGTCGATGCCGTAGTCGCCCTCGCCCATCAGCGCCTCGCCCGAGAGCTTCACGAGGATCCTCGAGTACGCCGCCTTGCCCTGGGTCATCTGCATCCCCCTGTCAGCCTACGGAAAAAACCCCGCGCGCGGCGGGGTTCAAGTCCTTTGCTCACTGCTTCCGTCGTCAGTGCCTGATGGCCGCGGGGCCTGCGCCCTTTACCTGGGCCATGACCTCGGCGACGAAATCGTCCGGCTTCTTCTCGATGCCGGCGCCGACCTCGAAGCGCTCGAACGCCACCACCCGCGCGCCAGCGCCCTTGAGCAGCTTCTCGACTGTCACATCCGGGTCTTTCACGAAGGGCTGACCCGTGAGTGTGATTTCGGCGAGCGCCTTGCGCAGCCTTCCCTCGACCATCTTGGCGACTATCTCCGGGGGCTTGCCCTCGCTCTGCGCCTGGCTGGTGAGGATGTCACGCTCTTTGGCGACCACCTCCGCCGGCACCTGCGCGGAGCTCACGTACTTGGGGTTGCTCGCGGCGACGTGCATGGCGAGATCGTAAGCGAGACTCGCCGTGCCGCCCTCGATCGCCACGAGCGCGCCGATCCTCGTGCCGTGCACGTACGCGCCGAGGAACTCAGGGGAGCTGAGCACCGCAAAGCGCCGCACGCTGATGTTCTCACCGATCTTCGCGATCAGGTTGCGGCGGCGCTCCTCCACGCTCTCGCCGGAGGCGAGCGGCGCCTCACCGAGCGCGGCGAGGTCAGCGGGCTTGCGCGCGAGCGCGCACTCGGCGACCGCCTGGGCGAAAGCGCGGAAATCCTGCTCGCGGGCGACGAAGTCGGTCTCGCAGTTCACCTCGACGAGCGCGGCTGCCTGCGAGTCGCCGGCGCGCGCGACGGCGACCACACCTTCGGCCGCGACACGCGTCGCCTTCTTGTCGGCCTTGGCGAGCCCCTGCTTGCGCATGAGCTCGGCGGCCGCATCGAGGTCGCCCTTGGTCTCCACGAGCGCCTTCTTGCACTCCATCATGCCGGCGCCGGTGCGCTCGCGTAGCTGTTTCACCGCATCTGCCGTGATGTTCATGCGTCGGCTCCGGCGGAGCCCGTGCCGCCGCGCTTGCGCCGGCCCGTACCGGTCGCTGGGCGGCGCGTGTCGTCGGCCGCGGGAACAGTTCCTGCGGCGACGGCTTCCGCCGCCTCCTCGGCGTCGAGCTCCAGGTCCTCGGGGTTGATCTCTTCGGTGCCAACCGGGGGCTTGACCGGCGGGAGCTTGCGCCGCGCCGGCGGCTTGCGGCGCACCGCGGCCTGCGGGCGCTGCCGCCCGCGCGCGGCCTTCTTGCGCGGCACCCCGGCCTCATCGAGCTCGACGAACTCATCCTCACCGACGGTTACCTGCGGCACCGACTCCTTGCCCTCGAGCACCGCATCGGCAATGCCGGCGGCATACAGCTGGATGGCGCGCATGGCGTCGTCATTACCGGGGATCACGTAGTCGATGCCATCGGGGGAGCAATTGGTGTCCACCACCGCGACGACCGGGATACCGAGCTTCCTCGCCTCGTGGATGGCGATGTTCTCGTGGCCGACATCGACCACGAACAGTGCATCGGGGAGCGACTCCATGTTCTTGATGCCGCCGAGACTCCTCTCGAGCTTGTCCATCTCACGCCGCAGCTGCGTCGCCTCCTTCTTGCCGCGCTTCTCGAGCGCACCCGAGGCGGCGAGCTCGGTGATCTCAGCGAGCCGCTTGATCGACTGGCGGATGGTCTTGAAATTCGTGAGCATCCCGCCGAGCCAGCGCTGATTGACGTACGGCTGGTGGGCCCGCTCGGCCTCCTTCTGGATGGACTCGCGCGCGGAGCGCTTGGTGCCCACAAACAGCACCGCGCCGCCATCGGCGATGACGCCCTTGATGAAGTTCGCAGCCTCCGCGTACATCGGCTGCGTCTTCTCGAGATTGATGATGTGGATCCTGTTCCGCTCGCCGAAGATGAACGGCGCCATCTTCGGGTTCCAGAAGCGGGTCTGATGTCCGAAATGGACTCCCGCCTCCAGCATCTGTCGCATGGACACGCCGGGCATGAAGCACTCCTTCTGGGTTAAGCCTCCGCACATCCCCGTGACCATCCCGGAACCCCTCCAGCAGAGGGCCGTTCGCGGAACACCCAGTCGCCGGTGATAACGATATGCGTGTGGGTTGCGTTGCCAAAAAAGGCCGCGCTTTATACCATGAAGGCCTCGTCGGAACAATGTCTTACGCGCTCGCCCATGCCTCTTGGCGTCGGGCGCCGCCGACCCCATTTCAGAGCTTATGCACGTCACCATCAAGACCCCGGAAGAGCAGCAAAAGATGCGAGTTGCAGGGCGGCTCGCCGCCGAGGTGCTCGACATGATCGGCGAGCACGTGGTGCCGGGAGTGACGACCGAGGAGCTCGACCGTATCTGTCACGACCACATCGTGAACGTGCAGCGTTCGGTGCCGGCGAACCTCAACTACCGTGGGTTTCCGAAGACCATCTGCACTTCGGTCAATCACGTCGTGTGCCACGGCATCCCGAACGACAAGCGGCTGAAGGCCGGGGACATCGTCAATATCGATGTGACAGTGATCCGTGAGGGCTTCCACGGCGACACGAGCCGGATGTACTTCGTCGGCAAGGCGCCCCCTCATGCCCAGCGGCTCGCCGAGACTTGCTTTGCCGCCATGTGGCGCGGCATCGACTCGGTGCGCCCCGGTGCGCACCTGGGGGACATCGGCCACGCCATCCAGACCTTCGTCGAGCAGAACGACTACTCGGTGGTACGCGAGTACTGCGGCCACGGCATAGGCCGCGTGTATCACGAGGACCCGCAGGTGCTGCATTACGGTGAGCGGGGCACGGGACTCGAGCTGCGGCCCGGCATGACCTTCACCATCGAGCCGATGGTGAACGCCGGTAAGCGTCACGTGCGGCTGCTGCCCGACGGCTGGACCGTGATCACCAAGGATCACTCGCTGTCGGCACAGTGGGAGCACACCGTGCTGGTCACCGACACCGGCGTCGATGTGCTCACTCTCGGTGCGAACGGTGGGCGTCTGCCCGACGGCGCGCAGTCGCCGCGCGGTGCGCCGCCTCCGGATCGCGCGCAGCACTGACGCGGTAGGAGCTGCCGATGGGAGCTGCAGACACGGAGCTGCTCGATGAGACCCTGCCGCCGCTCTCACATTCTCCGTCCTGGCCACTGCTCGCGGGACTGCCGGCGCAGCTCGCCGCGGACGCAAGCCCGCGCGCGTGGCGGGAGCTCCTGCGCCGCGCTCACGAGGAGCTCAAGCAGCGCTTTCTCGCCGAGGAGCCGGTCGAGGAGTTGGTGCATGCGCGCGCGGCGCTGATCGATGCGGTGCTGCGCGCGGCGTGGCACGAGCACTGTGCGGCGCAGACTGCGTGGGCGATCGCTGCCGTCGGCGGCTATGGTCGCGGTGAGCTGCATCCCGCCTCCGACATCGACATGCTGCTCCTCGTGCCGCAGTCCCCGGACGCTGCGGGGAGCGCCGCGGTCGAGCAGCTGGTGACCTTCCTGTGGGACATCGGGCTCGAGGTCGGTCACAGCGTGCGCACCATCGCCGAGTGCCGCGAGGAGTGCATCGGCGATGTGAGCGTCATGACGACACTGCTCGAAGCACGGCTGCTCGCCGGCAACGGCGCGCTGTTCGCGGCCATGCGCACGGCGCTCGCGCCAGAGTACATCTGGCCGGTGAAGCAGTTCTTCGAGGCCAAGGTGCGCGAGCAAACCGAGCGACATCTCAAGGCGAACGACACCGCGTACAACCTCGAGCCGAACGTCAAGACAGGTCCGGGCGGGCTACGCGACATCCAGACCATTGCCTGGGTGGCGAAGCGGCAGTTCGGCGCGGACACGCTCGATGGACTCGCAAGCCACGGGTTTCTCGCACCTGCGGAGCTGCGGCGCCTGAAGCAGGCGCAGGCCTTCCTGTGGAAGGTGCGCTTCGGCCTGCACATCCTCACCGGCCGGCACGAGGACCGGCTGCTGTTCGATCACCAGATCCGGCTCGCGCAGATCTTCGGTTACGAGGACGCTTCCTACACCCTCGCGGTCGAGCAGTTCATGCAACGCTACTACCGCACCGTCATGGACGTGAGCCTGCTGAATGAGCTGCTGCTGCAGGTGTTCCGCGAGGCGATCCTGAGCGAAAGCGAGCCCCCGAGGCCGCTCAACGCGCGCTTCCAGGTGCGCAGCGGCTCGCTCGAAGCGGTGAGCGAAGAGGTGTTCGCGCGCTCGCCGAGCGCGCTGCTCGAGCTGTTCGTGCTGCTGCAGCAGCACCCCGACATCCGCGGCGTGCGCGCCTCGACGATGCGAGCGGTCGCGAAGAGCCTGTGGCTGATCGATGAGGAGTTCCGCCAGAACCCGCGCAACCACCGGTTGTTTCTCGAGATCCTGCGCTCGCCGGTGGGCGTCACCCACGAGCTGCGGCGCATGAACACCTACGGCGTGCTCGGGCGTTACATTCCGGCGTTCGGGCGCGTGGTCGGGCGCATGCAGTACGATCTCTTCCACGCCTACACGGTCGATGCGCACACGTTGTTCGTGGTGAGCAACCTGCGCCGCTTCGCAATCCCGCGCTACGACCACGAGCTTCCCGAAGCCTCGCGCGTCATGCAGGCGCTGCCCCGCAGCGAAGTCGCCTACCTCGCCGCGCTCTTCCACGACATCGCCAAAGGCCGCGGCGGCGATCATTCCGAGCTCGGCGCGGTGGATGCCGAGGCATTCTGCCTCGAGCAGGGCCTCTCGCCCTACGATGCGCGCCTCGTGGCCTGGCTGGTGCGCAACCACCTGCTGCTGTCGATCACCTCGCAGAAGCAGGACATCGGCGATCCGCAGGTGATCAATGCCTTCGCGCGCAAGGTCGGCGACGAGACACACCTCGACTACCTGTACGTACTCACCTGCGCCGATGTGCGTGCCACCAACCCCAAACTGTGGAATTCCTGGAAGGCGACGTTGTTCCGTGACTTCTACCAGCGCGTGAAGCAGGCGCTGCGCCGTGGGCTCGAGAGCCCGATCGATGCCGAGCACCTGGTGCGTGAGACGCAGGACGCGGCGCGTCGGGCGCTGTTCGAGCGTGGCGTTGCGGAGGAAGACATCGTGGCGGTGTGGACGGGCTTCACTGCGAGCTACTTCCTGCAACACTCCCCCGAGGAAGTCGCATGGCACACGCGGCTCCTGTCCGAGCGCGATGCCGCCTCCGATGAGCCGCTGGTTGCGCTCGATCCGCGCAGCGTGCGCGGCACGAGCGCCGCGCTGATCTATGCGCGCCCCCGCCGGCACGGGTTCGCGCGCACCACGGCCGCCCTCGATCAGCTCGGCCTCAACATCGTCGACGCGCGCATCACTCCCACCGGCGATGGCTTCAGCCTCGACCTGTACCATCTGCTCGAGGACGATGGCGCGCCGATCGCCGACAGTGACCGGCTGGCGGAGATCGAGCACGCCCTGTGGCGCTCGCTGCAGGGCGCGCCGGATGCGCCGCTTGCCGTCTCACGGCGCGCGCCGCGACAGGTGCGCATGTTCCACACACCGACGCATATCACCGTGAGCGTCGATGAGCGCAACGGCCGCTCGGTGCTCGAGCTCACCGCCGGCGACCGTCCGGGACTTCTGTGCGAGGTCGGCCAGGTGCTGATGCACGAGCGCATCGAGCTGCACGCCGCCAAGATCATGACAGTCGGCGAGCGGGCGGAGGACGTGTTCTACCTCACCGACTTCGACAACCGTCCACTGAGTACTGCAGCGGCGGAGCAGCTCAAGGAGCACTTGATGCAGGCGCTCGATCAGCGCCAGGCTGCGTTGCAGGCACCCGGTGGCGGTGGCGGCTGAGCGCCGGCGATGAGCGAGCCGGAGCGCCTCAAGAGCATCATCGAGGCCGCGTTCGAGCAGCGCGCTGCGCTCAGCGCCCGCCATACGCCAAGGGAGCTCGACGCGGCGCTCGAGGACTGCCTCGAGCGGCTTGACCGCGGAGAGCTGCGCGTCGCGGAGCCCCGTGCCGGCGTCTGGGTCGTGAACGAGTGGCTCAAGAAGGCGGTGCTGCTCTCCTTCCGGGTGCGCGAGAATCGCCTGGTGGATGCCGGGTTCACGCGCTTCTACGACAAGGTGCCGCTCAAATACGCCGCCGCCAGCGAAGAGGAGTTGCGCGGCGGTGGAGTCCGCATCGTGCCGCACGCGCTCGTGAGGCGCGGCGCCTACATCGCCCCCGACGTAGTGCTCATGCCGAGCTACGTCAACATCGGTGCCTGGATCGGACCAGGGACGATGGTCGACACCTGGGCCACCGTCGGCTCGTGTGCGCAGGTCGGCCGCAACGTGCATCTCTCGGGCGGTGTGGGGATCGGCGGGGTGCTCGAGCCGCTGCAAGCCACCCCCACCATCATCGAGGACGACTGCTTCATCGGTGCGCGTTCGGAGATCGTCGAGGGTGTGGTGGTGGGAGCCGGCTCGGTGATCTCCATGGGTGTGTTCATCGGCCAGAGCACGCGTATCTACGACCGCGAGAGCGGTGTCATCCTGCGCGGCCGGGTGCCTCCAGGCTCGGTGGTGGTCCCGGGTACCCTCCCCTCATCGGACGGCCGCTATGGCCTGCACTGCGCGGTGATCGTCAAGCGCGTGGACGCGCAGACGCGCGCCAAGACCTCCATCAACGAGTTGCTGCGATCCGGCGAATAGGCGCCCAAAAACCCCCGGTCCGGCGCTTCCGTTACCGCCCTGTGACCGCCCCGCGAGTGACCGCATCGTCGGCCCGTGAAAATCGTCGCTGAAAGCTGAGCCCGGTGTGCGTCGCGCCGCCCGCGCTCAGCGGTCCGTCAGCCGCACGACCGGCAGCGCCTTGCGCGCTCGCGTACGGCGGTGCGCCTGACCGATGATCGCGCGGAAGTGGTGCGCCGCGCGCGCCTGCACCTCGGCGTCGAAGTCGCGATACGTACGGATCAGCTGATGCCCGAACGCCGTGACCGTCGCGCCGCCGCCGCGGCGGCCACCTTTGGCGGTCACCGCGACACGCTCGCGGAAGCAACTATTGAGGCTGTCGAGCAGCTGCCAGGCGCGGCGGTAGCTCATACCGAGCTCGCGCGCTGCCTGCGAGAGCGAGCCCCCGCGCTCGATCTGCTCGAGCAGTGCGATCTTGCCGGGACCTATCGCCTCGTCGCGTCCGAGGTCCACGCGGAAGCGGACCGCTGGCTTGGGCATGCTGCACCTCCCTCAAACAGCATATTAGCGCACGGCGCACACGAGCCAGGCTGCCCCAGCAACGGTATGTACGGCGTCAGCCCGCGTTACTGGTTGTGAAGTCCGGTACCGGAGAGCACCCACGGGCGCAGGGAAGCGCCGGACTTCGCCGGCACCGCCACGGTGTCATTTCAACGGATCATCGTGGCTCAGCACGCGCTGAAAGACGGCGATGATCGCCGGCGCGGGCCGGTGGATGGGCGGGACTGCCTGGTAGTTCTCCCACCCGCCACCGAGGCTGCGATAGAGGTCGATGAAGGTCTCGCCCGCCGCGACCTGGGCGCCCGTGTACTGCTCCTCGATGTCGTATTCCTGCCGCTCGGCATCCACCACGTTGAGGAAGTCGGTGAGACCGCGCTGGTAGCGCTCATTGGCGAGTGTCACGGCGCGCTGGCTGGCGAGCAGTGCAGTTTCGAGCTTGCCGAGGCTCACCTGCTCGGCCGCATACCTGCCGATGTTGGTGTCGACCTGGCGCACGGCCTGCTGGATGGTTTTCTTGTAGTTGACGAGCAGCGCTCGCGTCTGCAGGTCGGCGATCTCCACCTCGGCATCGAGCTGCCCGAAGTCGAGCAGCGGCCAGGCAGATCCCGCGCCGAGTGACCAGATGTGCGCACCGACGGTCGGCAATCCCGGCGCCTGTTGACGCTGGAATCCGAGCGACCCCGAGACGAACAGCGAGGGGAAAAGGCTCGCTGTCGCGATGCCGATACGAGCGGTCGCACCCGCGAGCTCACGCTCCGCCTGCTGTATATCCGGACGCCGGCGCAGCAGCTCCACCGGCAGACCCGGCGCGACCACGGCGGGCACCGAGGGCACCAGGGCGGTGCTGCCGAGCTCCTTTACCATGTCCTCCGGGTACATCCCCAGCAGGACGGCGATGGTGTATTCGGCGGCGTGCACCTGCGCATCGATCGGAGCGGCCTGCGCTTCGAGGGTCGAGAGCTCACGGGTCGCGAGCGTCACATCCAGCTCATTGGTGATGCCGCGCTGGTAGCGGATGCCGACGATGCGCTGCGACTCGCGCAGCGCAGCGATCGCGGCGCGTAGGACCGATGCACGCACCTGCAGCCCGCGCAGGTCGACGTAGGCACGTGCCACGTCGGCGATCACGGTGACGAGCACGCTGTTGCGCGCAGCACGCATCGCCTGAGTGTCGTAGCGGGCCGCCTCCATCCCGCGGCGATACTTGCCGAAGATGTCGAGCTCCCACACCGCATCGAAGCCGGCAACGATGTTGACGTGCTCGAGGCCGTTGGTGTTGGCAGCGGAGATCTGCGGCTGTGGCGCACGACCGCGCGCAAGGTTGCTGCCGGTGCCGCGACCCGCGCCCGCCGCCGCCTCCGCCTCGGGCAGCACACTGCCCACGATCGCGGCCTCGAAAGTGCGCGCGGCCTGCAGCCGATCGAGCGCCATGATGAGGTCGGGATTACCTGCGATGGCGCGCTCGATGAGCGAGTCGAGCTCAGGATCGTTGAGCGCATGCCACCACGACGTGAGATCTACCGCAGCGCCGCTCGTCCCGCCGGCGGAGGCGCTCGCGCCCACCGGGGCATCGATCGATTCGGCGTAGCCGCCGGGAGTGGGCACCTTCGGAGTGCGGTAGTTCGGGCCCACGGCGCAGCCCGTCACCAGGCTCACACAGGCGAGGAGGACAGCAGAGCAGCGCGGCAGCATTGCGCGTTCCTCACTGTCCGGCCGACGCCACCGGCAGCGCGCTCGAGCCTGCGACGCTCCGCGCCCGCACCAGCTCGCCGTCCGTTATCTGACTGCTCACATTGAGCGCCAGGCGATCGCCGGCCGCCACACCCGAGCGCAGCTCGACGACGCTGCCGTCATCCCGCGCGATGCTGACATTGCGAAAACTGATCCGTCCGGAAGAGTCGACGCGCGCGACCTGCGGGCCGCTCGCGCGGAATACCAGCGCCGCCGCCGGCACCTGCACCAGCCCGCGGGGCGGGAGGGCGAACCCGACCTTGACGTACATCCCGGGCACGAGCGCGTCCTTCGAGTTCGGAATATCCACCTCCACGCGCAGTGTGCGCGCCTGCGGGTTGAGGGCCTGCGATGTCCGTGCGACCTTGCCGCTGTATTCACGCACGACGCCGGCGCCGGTCTCTACCTGCACCGGGGCGCTGCTGTTGATCAGGTCATCGGCTGCGCTTTGCGGGGCATCGACGAAGATACGGATCGGGTCGTTCTGCATCATGACGTATAGCGGGGTGGTCGATGAGCTGCTGCCTGCGGTCACGAGGTTGCCGATATCGATGTCGCGCACCGTGATGATGCCGTCGTACGGCGCAGTGACCTTCTTGAACTCGGTGAGCGCCTGGTACTTTTCGACGCGTGCCTGGGCAAGTGCCACATCGGCCTGCGCGGATCTCTGCCTGGCGACTGCACTGTCATAGGCCGCCTTCTTCTCCTCGCGCTCCTGCTCGGACACCACGCCCTGCGGCGAATCGCGCCAACGCTCGTAGCTGGTGAGGGCGAAGCCGGTCTCGGCCTTGCGGACCAACACCGTCGCCTCACCCGCCTTGAGCTGTGCGCGTGCCGCGGCGAGCTCCGCATCGAGATCGGGGGTCTCGATGAGCGCCAGCACCTTACCCGCGTGCACCCGATCGCCGATGTCGACGAACCACTTGGCGACGTAGCCATCGACGCGCGCATAGATGGTGCTCGCATGCCACGCGGCGGTGTAACCGGGCAGCATCAGGCGCTGTACCGCACCGACCGCCTGCGCCGTGACCACATCGACCGGCGGCGGGGTGGCAGCCGCCTCCCGCGTCACCTGCGCGACGCCGCGCGACTTGAAAAAGCGATCGATGCTGACCAGCACGAAGGCGATGGCAAATGCCGCGGCGATGATGGTCGCCGCGCGCTTCAGCCGCTCGCCGGTGTGCGGGTGGAACCCGGCTGACGCGGCATGCGACTCGACCGCCTGCGTGTCGTCGCCATAGTCAGTACGGCGGACTTCCTCGTCCATGCTCCTGCCTGATTGCTCGTTGATTTCCTGCACCGGCCGCCCCGCCTCAGGGTAGTGCCTCGGCGGCGACGCTGGTGCGCGCACGGCGCAGCAGCCGATACATCGTCGGCACGAACACCAGCGTCGCGAAGGTGGCGAACAGCAGCCCGCCGATCACGGCGCGCGCGAGTGGTGCGTTCTGCTCCCCTCCCTCGCCGACTCCGATCGCCATCGGCACCATGCCGAGTATCATCGCCCCGGCGGTCATCAGCACCGGCCGCAGGCGGGTGTAGCCCGCGGTCAATGCGGCGATGAGCGGCGGATCCCCCGCAGTCATGCGCTGATTGGCGAAGGTGACGACCAGAATGCTGTTGGCGGTCGTGAGCCCGATGGACATGAGCGTACCCATGAGCGCCGGTACGCTCAGGTGCGTCTGCGTGAGATACAGCATCCACATCACTCCGCCGAGGGTGAACGGCACCGCCATCAGCACGATGAGCGGATCGATCCAGCTCTGGAAGTTGATCACCAGGAACAGGTAGACGAGCACCACCGCCAGTGCGATGCCGGTGAGGAGTCCCGCGTAGCTCTCGCGCATCGTCTCCACCTGCCCGCTGAGCGTGACGCTCACGGCCTGCTGCGCCGCCGGCCGGTTGGCGCCGATCACCCGGTCGATGGCGCGCGAGGTGGAATACAGATCGCGTCCCTGGACATTGGCGTGCACGTCGAACACCGGCCGTATGTTCAGCTGCGAGGTCACGAGCGGCGCGGTGCGGCGGCCGATGGAGGACAGATTCATCAGCAGCTGCGACTGGCTGGCACCGGCGCTGCTGCTCACCGGCATGATCCTGAGATCCTGCGACGTGGCGATGTCGTAGGTCGGCTGCTGCACGATGAGCGGGTAACTCACACCGCTGCCCGGGTCGACCCAGAAGTTCGGCGAGGTCTGAGCGCTCGAGTTGGTGGTCACCAGCACGCTGCTGGCCGCCTCGCGCTGTGTCAGGCCCACCTGGATCGCGAGCGCGCGGTCGACGTCGAGCGCCAGTGCCGGCGCGTCGGGGACCTGGGACACGTGCGCATCCACCACACCGGGCACGCGCTCGATCAGCCGCAACAGCCGCTGCGCCAGGCGATACGCGCTCTCGGGATCGGAGGCCGAGACGCGGATGTCGATGGGCGCGGGCTGTCCGAAGTTGAGCACCTGGTCCACGATGTCGGCGGGCTGGAAGAAAAACTGCAGCGCCGGATACCTCGCCGGCAGCTGCCGGCGCAGCATGGCGCTCAGCTCTGCCGTCGGTACGTGCCTTTTCTGCAGTGAGATCAGGATCTCCCCGTCCATGGGCCCGACCGTGGCCGAGTCCGAAAGCGCGATATTGATCCCACTGTAGGGCAGGCCCAGGTTGTCGAGGACCACGCTGATCTGATCGTTGCCGATCAGCTGGCGGATGGTCGCCTCGACCTCCGAGAAGTACTGTTGTGTCGTCTCGAGACGCGTGCCGGCCGGTGCGCGCACGTGCAGACGCATCTGCCCGGCATCGACTTCGGGGAAGAAGTCGCGCCCGAGAAGCGGAAAGAGCGGCAGCGAGACCAGCATGATGCCGATAAAAGCGAGCGCGACGGGCTTCGGCTGCGACAGCGCCCAGGCGAGCGCGTCGCGATAGCTCTCGCGCAAGCCCCGGAATCCGCGCTCGAACGCAAGGTGCACCCGCAGCAGCGGATGCAAGTCCGTGGCGGGCGCTGCCCGCGGCGCCCCCTGGTGCGCTGCGTGCGCAGCGCGGGCGTCCGCCGCGCGGTCTGCGGGGCGCGGCTGGCGGTGCATCAGATAGAAGAACAGCGCCGGCACCATGGTGAAAGACAGCGCGAGGCTCGCCAGCAACGAGACGATCACCGACACCGACAGCGGCGAGAACAGGTACTTCGCCGTGCCCTGCAGCAGGAACACCGGCACGAACACGATGCAGATGCACAGCGTCGAGAGGACAGTCGGCATACCCACCTCGCCGCAACCGAGCACGATGGCCTCGGTGAGGTGCGCACGCACAGCGATGTTGCGCTCGATGTTCTCGATCACCACCGTGCCGTTGTCCACCAGGATGCCGACCGCCAGCGCGAAGCCGCCGAGCGTCATGGTGTTGAGCGTCTCGCCGGCGGCCCCCATCACCAGCACCGCGCTGATGATCGACAGCGGGATCGCGGCCAGGATCATCACCGTCAGCCGCCAGTTGCCGAGGAACAGCAGGATCATGAGCGCGGTCAGCGCGGCGGCCATGGCGCCGCCCAGCAGCACACTGTTGAGCGCCGCCTTGACGAACACCGACTGATCGAAGATGGGCTTCACGTGCACGTCCTGCGGCAGCATATGACGGATCTCCGGCAGCACCGCGCGGATGCCGTTGATCACCGCGAGCGTCGAGACACCGCCGGTGCTGCGAATGGTCATCAGCGCGCCCGGCACGCCATCGACCGACACCGAGTTCGTCTGCACCTGGAAACCGTCGTGCACGTGCGCGACATCGCGCATGAACACTTCCCGCCCGTCGATCCACTTGATCGGAAAGGCGTTGATGGCCTCGATCACGTTCGGGCTGTTGTTCATCGCCACCAGGTAATCGAAGTTGCCGATCTTCACATCGCCGGCCGGCAGGATGACGTTCTGGCTCTGCAGCGCGGTGCTCACATCCGCCGCAGTGAGCCCGCGCGCCGTGAGCGCCTGGCTGTCGAGATCGGCCATGATGACGCGCGGCTTGCCCCCGTACGGATAGGGCACCTGCGCGCCATGCACCACGGCGAGCGCCGGGCGGATGATGTTCTGGCCGAGGTCGTTGAGCCGAGTGTCGGGGAGCGAGCTGCTGGAGAGCGCGAGCTGGATGATCGGCACGTCGGTCGCGCCGTAGCGGATGACGAGCGGCGGGGTGATGTTCGGTGGCATGTACTTGAGCACCACCAGCGCGCTGCTCGCGAGCTGCGCAATCGCGCGTGTGACATCGGCCCCTTCGTGCAGATAGACCTTCTCGACCCCGACGCCCTCGTAGCTGGTCGCTTCGATGCGCGAGAGGTCATCGACCAGCGAGGCCATCTGCCGCTCGTGCAGCGTCAGGATGCGGTTCTGGATGTCCTCGGCATCCATGCCCGCATAGGTCCACACCACGCTGCACACCGGGATGTCCATCTTCGGGAAGATGTCCACCGGCATGCGCAACGCCTCGCCGATCCCCAGCAGCCCGATGAGGATCAGCACGGCGCTCACCGTGTAGGGATGCTTCAAAACGTAGCGGGCGAGCCCCATGTGCCGGCCTAGGCGCGCAGCGCCGCTTCGGCGAGCGGCTGGCGCAGCCGGAAAGTACTGCCCCTTCCGGGCGTGCTGCTTACCTCGATGTCGGCGCCGTGCGCGCTGCAGATGGCCTTGACGATGGCGAGCCCGAGCCCCGCGCCGCCCTGCTCGCGCGAGCGCGAGCCATCGACGCGGAAGAAGCGCTTGAACACGTGCGGCAGCGCCTCGGGCGGGATGCCGATGCCGTCGTCGGCGACCTCGAGAACCGCGAATCCCTGCTCGCGCCGCACCGTGAGGCGCACGCGGCCACCCGCTGGGGTGTACTTGATCGCGTTGTCGAGGAGGTTGACGATCACCTGCTTGAGGCGCGCCGGGTCGCCCTCGACCATCACCCCGCGGGTGGAGTCACAGGCGACGCTCACATTCTTGTCGGTCGCGAGCAGGCTCATCTGCTCGGCAGTGATGCCGGCGAGCCCCGCGAGGTCGAAGCGCTGCCACTGCGCGGCAGCCTCACCGGCCTCGAGGCGCGACAGCGCGAACAGGCTGTCGACGATCTCCGCGAGGCGCTCGACCTCCTCGAGAACACTGCCAAGTGTTTCGCGCGTCTCGCGGGCGAGACCGCTTTCCTGCGCCAGGCTCTCCAGCTCCCCGCGCATCACGGTGAGCGGCGTGCGCAGCTCGTGGCTCGCATCGGCGACAAACTGCTTCGAGCCATCGATCGCCGCCTGCAGGCGGCTGATCATGTGGTTCAGCGACACCGACAGCCGCTCGAGCTCGTCGCCGCTCTGCACGAGCGGCAGCCGCTCACTGAGATTGTGCTGAGTGATCTCCTCGGCCTTGTGCGCGATGCGCTCGACCGGATCGAGCGCCCGCCGCACCAGCATGAAGCCACCGGCCACGGCCATTGACACCGTGAACGGCAGGCCAACTGCCAGCATCAGCAGCAGCCGCCGCAGCGTGGCCTCGACGGGCGCAGCGGAGGTTCCGACCTCGACGTGATAGGTCGTGGCGTCGGCCGCGGCGGCCGGCACCGTGGCAATCAGCAGCGACGCTCCACCGGCGGCGACCTTGCGCGCCGCGGCGAGCGAGCGGCCCGTGCCGAGCACCGGCACCTGTGCGGGGTCGAAGCTCTCGCTCCGCGGCAGACCCGAGGCATACACGACGGTCCCGTCGGCGCGCGTGATGCGGATGAAACGGTCGTTGCTCTCGGGCGAGTAGAGATTCTCAACCTGGGTGCCGATCCCGCTCTCGCTGTCGCGGCCGGCCCGCGCCACCAGCGTGGCGGCGATCTGCCGCGCACGGCGCGCCTGGTTGTCGAGCACGTTCGCCTCGAGATAATGACGTAGCGAGATGAAGGTGAGCGCGCCGAGCATCACGAACACCACGGTCAGCACGCCGGCGTACCAGGTGACCAGGCGAAAGCTGAGCGAGCGCGTGTTCACCGCTCCGCGCCCTCCGCCAGGCCGTAACCGACCCCGCGCACCGTACGGATCAGCTTCACCGGAAAGGGGTCGTCCACCTTGCTGCGCAGGTGGCGCACGTACACGTCCACGATGTTGGTGAGGCCCTCGAAGCTCTGATCCCACACGTGCTCGATGATCATCGTGCGCGAGAACACCCGGCCCGGATTGGCGGCCAGGTACTCGAGCAGTGCGTATTCCTTCGCCGTCAGCTCGATGCGGCGGCCACCGCGGCGAACCTGCTTGGTGAAGCGGTCGACTTCGAGATCGCCGACCCGCAGCACGCTCGAGCGCGTGATCGGCCCCCGGCGCAGCAGCGCCTTCACCCGCATGATGAGCTCCGCGAAGGCGAACGGCTTGGTGAGGTAATCGTCGGCGCCGGCTTCGAAGTTCTTGACCTTGTCCTGGGTGGCCGCGCGCGCAGTCAGCACCAGGATGGGCACGCGTGGGTTGTTACGGCGGACGCGCCGCAGCAGCTCCTCTCCGGGGAGCTGCGGCAGCATCAGATCGAGAATGATCAGGTCGTATTCGTAGCTCTGAACGAGGTCCCAGCCGCGCTGACCGTCCTCGGCGACATCCACCGCATAACTCTCCGCCCGCAGCGCACGCGCCACGAGGTCTGAGACCTTCTTCTCGTCTTCTACCAGCAGCAATCGCATGGGCACCCCAGGGTGCTGAGCAAACCACAGCGGGATTAATGCAGCGAAAACCGGCGATTAAAAACCGTTCAGAATTCCCCCGGTCGCTGCAAGCACCTGATGTGGAACACTTTACAGCTGAGGGCCCCGTGGGCGGGAGCCCGGGCTCGTCAGTCCAGGGGATCTGCTCGTCAGTCCTTGGGATAGTTAGGTAATCGCCTAACCATCTACAAAAAGGCATCCGAACGCGGGTTCTGGCGGGGCTGCTGTTGAGCACTTCAGCCGAACCGTCCGGTTATGTAGTCCTCGGTGAGACGGTGACGGGGATTGGTGAATACGCGATCGGTCTCGCCCACCTCGATCAGCTCGCCGAGGTGGAAGTAGGCGGTACGCTGCGACACGCGGGCAGCCTGCTGCATGGAGTGGGTGACGATCACGATGGCGTAGGATTCGCGCAGCTCATCGATGAGGTCCTCGATGCGCGCCGTGGTGATCGGATCGAGCGCCGAGCATGGCTCGTCCATAAGGATCACCTCCGGCTGCACCGCGATCGTGCGTGCGATGCACAGGCGCTGCTGCTGGCCTCCGGAGAGCCCGGTGCCGGGGCTGCTGAGCCGGTCCTTGACCTCATCCCACAGGCCCGCCCGCGTCAGGCTGGTGCAGACGATGTCATCGAGATGTGCGCGGCTGCGCGCAAGGCCATGGATGCGCGGACCATAAGCGACGTTGTCATAGATCGACTTCGGGAAGGGATTGGGCTTCTGGAACACCATGCCGATGCGCGCACGCAGCTGTGCCACATCGACGCTCTCGTCGAGAATGTCACGGCCATCGAGATTGATCCGGCCGGTGACGCGAGCTCCAGGGATGGTGTCGTTCATGCGATTCAGGCAGCGCAGGAAGGTCGATTTCCCGCACCCCGACGGCCCGATCATCGCCAACACCTGGCGCCGCCCGACATCGAGCGATACGTCCTTCAGCGCCTGCTTCCCGCTGTAGAAAACGCTCACGTCGCGGCACGAGAACACCGGGTTCTCGACCGTGGCACCATCGGGATGCGGTGCGGCGCCGCTCGCTGCCGAGACTCTTCCGCTCGGCTTGAGATTCAGGCCGCCTTCTCCGAGGTGCCGTGTCGAGCCGCCGGCGGGAGCGAGCGGGCTCGCGGCGGCCGCCTCCGCAGCCGCAGCGGTCTGCGCCGGCTCTGGCCCCAGGGCGCCGCCCTCTTCGGCCACGAAGCCCGGGCCGGCGTCATCGCCGGCGAGGCCGTTGCCCCCACCCGAGGCGCCGGCGCGGCCGCCATTGCGGTCGGGAGCTGCGCGTCTGGTACGTGGAGTCTCTTCAGTCATGCTGATCAGCCGAACCGGCCGGTGACATAGTCATCGGTGCGGCGGTTTTTCGGCGCAGTGAAGATCTGCTCGGTCGGTCCGATCTCCACCAGCTCACCCAGGTACATGAAAGCGGTGACATTCGAGACGCGCGCAGCCTGTTGCAGGTTGTGCGTCACGATGGCGATGCAGTAGCTCTCGCGCAGGCTCTGCAGTGTTTCCTCCACGCGCAGCGTCGAGATCGGATCGAGCGCCGCCGTCGGCTCATCGAACAGGATAACCTCGGGACGCAGCGCCAGGGTACGGGCAATGCACAGTCGTTGCTGCTGCCCGCCTGACAGGCCGCGGCCATCTTCGTGCAGCTTGTCCTTGACCTCTTCCCACATCGCCGCGTCGCGCAGGGCCTCCTGCACGCGATCGCTCAGCTCGCTGCGCGAAATGCGCCTCGACAAGCGCAGCCCGAAAGCCACGTTGTCGAAGATCGACATCGGGAAGGGCGTCGCCTTCTGGAACACCATGCCCACGCGAAAGCGCAGCGCCGCGACGTCCGCGCTCGGTGCGAGTATGTCCTCACCGTCGAGCCGCACGTCGCCTGTCGCCCGATGGCCCGGATAGAGTGCGTACATGCGGTTGAACACGCGCAGCAGCGTCGACTTGCCACAGCCGGAGGGACCGATGAAAGCGGTGATCTGCCGGTCGATGAGCGTGAGGTTGACGTCCTTGAGGGCGTGCACCTTGCCGTAATAGAAATCGAGATGCCGCACCTCGAATTTGACGGCACTGGCGGGGGCAGCCTGGGGCGCTGCGCCGACCCTCGGTTGCGGGGTACCCATCAGCTGCGGCCTCCCGGATTGAGAGAGGACACGACGATGCGTGCGGCAATGCTGAGGATGAGGATGCTCACCGTGATGATGAGCGCGCCGGACCACGCGAGCTGCTGCCAGTTCGGGTAGGGGCTCAGCGCGAACTGAAAGATGACCACCGGCAGGTTGGCGATGGGGGCCGCGAGATTGCTGCTCCAGAACTGGTTGTTGAGCGCGGTGAACAGCAACGGCGCGGTCTCCCCACTGATGCGCGCCACGGCGAGCAGGAGTCCCGTGACGATGCCGCTGCGCGCGGCGGGGTAGATGACGCTCGTGATGGTGCGCCAGTGGTAGGCACCCATGGCGGTCGAGGCGTCCTTCATGCCCTGCGGCACCAGGTTCAGCATGTCCTCGGTCGTGCGCACCGTCACGGGGATGGCGAGGATGGCGAGCGCGACGGCGCCGGCGATCGCCGAAAAGTGCCCCATGCGTACCACGAGCAGCTCGTAAACGAAGAGACCGACGATGATCGAGGGCGCCGACAGCAGCACGTCATTGACGAAGCGGACCACCGTGCTGATGCGCGCCGTGCGGCCGTATTCCGCCAGGTAGGTGCCGGCGAGCACACCGATGGGTGCCCCGATCAGGATTCCGATCACGGTCATGACCACGCTGCCGTAGATCGCATTCAGCAGTCCACCGCTTCCCCCGGGCGGTGGGGTCATCGCGGTGAAAAGCTGCAGCGACATCCCGGCGAAACCGTTGTGGACCAGCGTCCACAGTATCGCGCCGAGAAAGAACAGCCCGATTGCGGTCGCGACTCCCGACAGCCCGAGCGCCACGACATTGATGAGCTTGCGGATCGCGCGACGGTTCATACGTTCGAGAGCGCCCTGCGCTCGAGCCGCATCAGCATCAGGCGCGCCGCGGCGATCACGGTGAAGGTGATCAGGAACAGCAGCGCACCGAGTGCGATCAGCGACGAGGTATACAGGTCGCCAACGGCCTCAGCGAATTCATTGGCGATCGAGGCCGAGATCGTGGTCCCGGGTGCAAGCAGCGATGACCCGATGCGGTGGGCATTGCCGATAACAAAGGTGACCGCCATGGTCTCGCCGAGCGCACGTCCGAGTCCGAGCATGACGCCGCCGATCATCCCCGTGCGGGTATAGGGCACGACCACCTGCCAGATCACTTCCCAGGTCGTGGCGCCGAGTCCGTAACCGGACTCCTTGAGCACGTCTGGCACGGTCTCGAACACATCGCGCATCACTGCGGAAATGAAGGGGATCACCATGATGGAGAGCACGAAGCTCGCCGTCAGCACGCCGATGCCGTAGGGCGGTCCCTGAAACAGCCGTCCGATCAGCGGCAGCGGCCCGAGCCACTCGATGAGCCAGGGCTGAACGTGCCGCTGCAGGACCGGCGCCAGCACGAAAAGGCCCCAGATGCCGTAGATGATGCTCGGCACTGCCGCGAGCAGCTCGATCGCCACGCCCACCGGGCGTTTGAGCCACACGGGAGCCAACTCAGTGAGAAAGATCGCAATACCGAAGCTCACCGGAATCGCGAGCAGCAGCGCCAGGAACGAGGTGACCAGCGTCCCGTAGATCGGGGCGAGCGCACCGAACTGATCGGTGACTGGATTCCAGACCTCGCGCGTCAGGAAGCCGAGCTTGAAACGCACGAGTGCGGGCCAGGCGCCATAGAGAAGCGAGAGCGCGACGCCGCCGAGCAGCGCCAGCACGAGGAGCGCGGCCGCGAAGGTCGCGCCGCGGAAGGCCCGCTCGCGCACGCGCTGTCCCGACGCGTGCGCCGGCTCGATCGCAGCCACCGTGTTCATCGCCTAGGGCAACCTGTCACGCCTCTATCTTCCTCAAACCCGGTCCGTCCGCCGGGCCCGCCGCGACCGACCGCCGTTCCAACAGGCGCACAGGCCCGCAGGCGCCTGGCGGCTCATGCCGCAGGCGCTCTGCGCCCTCCGGCTCAGATCGCAGGGACACCCTTGACCTGGGTCTTCCAGGTGTTCCGGATCTGATTGACCAGGCTGTCGGGCAGCGGGACGTAATCCAGATCGGCTGCCATCTTGGCACCGTTCTTGAACGCCCAGTCGAAGAATTTCAGCGCGGTAGCCGTTGCAGCCGGATCAGGCGGGTTGCTGTACAGCAGAATGAAACTTGCACCGGTGATGGGCCAGCTCTTCTCGCCCGGCTGGTTGGTGAGAATCAGGTGGTAGCCTGGTGCGTTCGCCCAGTCGGCACTGGCCGCCGCCGCCTGGAAGGATTGCGCCTCGGGAACGACCTTCTTGCCGGCAGAGTTGATCAGGTCCGCATACGCCATCTTGTTCTGCTTGGCGTACGCATATTCGACGTAGCCGATCGCGCCATCGGTCTGGGTCGTCATATTGGCGACGCCCTCGTTACCCTTGGCGCCGATCCCCGCCGGCCACTGCACCGAGGTGTTGGCGCCGATCGTCTCCTTGAACTTCGGGTACGAGTTGGAAAGATAGGTCGAAAACAGGAAGTTGGTACCGGAGCCGTCCGAGCGATAGATCGGCGCGATTGCGGTGGCGGGAAGCGTCAGCGCCGGGTTGAGCTTCTTGATGCGCGCATCGTTCCACTTGGTGATCTCACCCAGGTAGATCTGCGCAACCGTGGCGCCATCGAGCACCATCTGGCCGCCCTGCACGCCCTTCACATTCACCACCGGTACGACACCCCCGATGATCATGGGGAACTGCACGAGGCCCGAGTCCTGCAGGTCCTTCGCCTCGAGCGGCATGTCCGTTGCTCCGAAGGTGACCGTCTTGGCCTTGATCTGCTTGATGCCCCCACCGGAGCCAATCGACTGATAGTTGAGTCCGACACCGGTCTGCTGCTTGTAGGCGTCGGCCCATTTCGAATAGATGGGATAAGGGAAAGTGGCACCGGCTCCGGAAATATCCGCTGCCTGTGCTCCCGCGAACGCGATGACAGCAACCGCTGCCACTGAAAGGCGCTTCGCATTGAATACGCTCATGATTTCGCTCCTGTGCTTTCGGTTTATTGCCCCCCAAGACGTTGGCGCGCATTAAATGACAATAATGTGACGCTCTCATGACAGACAAGGCGCTGCCCCGAGCTGAGCAGTAGGGTCACGTCCCTGTGGCCCCCCACAGTCTTGCCGCAGCTCTTTACAGAGGCATGACGGCGCACAGCGCTTGCCGCGCTGCAGGTGAGGCCGTATAACCGCCAACCGATGTCTCAAGCCATTGAACTGACTATAGATCTCATTTCCCGTCGTTCCGTAACCCCCGCCGATGAGGGCTGCCAGGCACTTCTCGCGCAGCGCCTTGCGCGGATCGGATTCGTGATTGAGCCGCTCCCATTTGGCAGCGTCGTGAACCTCTGGGCGCGCCGCGGCAATGGACGACCCCTGCTCTGCTTCGGCGGGCATACCGATGTGGTGCCCACCGGCCCACTCGAGGAGTGGCACAGCGACCCATTCGTGCCCGAGATCCGCGACGGTGTCCTCTATGGCCGGGGCGCCGCAGATATGAAGAGCGGGCTCGCGGCGATGGTGACCGCCGCCGAGGAGTTCATCGCCAGCCATCCGCAGCACTCCGGCTCGATCGCCTTCCTGATCACGAGCGATGAGGAGGGACCTTCGGTCGATGGCACGCGGCGCGTCGTGGAGCTGCTCGCGGCACGCGGCGAGCGCATCGATTGGTGTGTCATGGGCGAGCCCTCGAGTGAAGTCTCCATCGGCGACACCATCAAGGTGGGCCGCCGCGGGTCCCTCAGCGGGCGGTTGACCGTTCATGGCGTGCAGGGCCATGTCGCTTACCCGCAGCTCGCCGAGAATCCGGTGCATGCGCTCGCGCCGGCGCTCGCCGAGCTCGTCAGCCGCACGTGGGACGAAGGCACCGAGCATTTCCAGCCGACCAGCTTCCAGGTGTCCAACATCAACTCGGGCACCGGCGCACCTAATGTCATACCCGGTGAGCTCAAGGCGCGCTTCAACCTGCGGTACTCGCCGGCGCAGACAACGGAACATCTCGAGAAGACCGTCGAGGGAATCCTGCGGCGGCATGGTGTGCGCTACACCCTCGAGTGGTACGTGTCGGGTGAGCCGTTCTATACGCCGCCGGGAGTGCTGTCGCGCGCCGTCGCCGAGGCGGTGGCCGAGGTCACCGGAGTCCCACCGCGCCTCTCGACCGGCGGCGGCACTTCCGATGGGCGCTTCATCGCGCCGCTCGGCGCGCAGGTGGTCGAGCTCGGAGTGGTGAACGCGTCCATCCACAAGGTGAACGAGTGTGTGCGCGTCGCGGATATCGACGCGCTCCAGCGAATGTACGTAAAGGCGCTGCGGCGTCTGCTCAGCGCTGCGTAGGTGTACGCCGCAGGTTGGCGATGACGCCGGCGGTGCCGAGGAGGAACGCCCAAATCAGCACCCAGGCGGGCATCGCGAGGCCCAGGAAGCGCCAGGTCACTTCACTGCATTCGCCGCTGCCGGTGAGCACCTTGCGCACGACCTCCCAGACGGGTGTGAACTTCAGCAGCACGGTGAGCGGCGCGCCGCACGAAGGCAGTGTCCCCGGAGGCAGGCTCTGAACGTACACGTGGCGCGCCGCGACGAGAAGCGTCGCAAGTGCGGCCAAAGCGATCGCGAGCCCATACAGGTAGCGGCCCCAACCGCGGGGATGATGCAAAGCCGCGGCGAGAAACACCACTCCCAGCAGCGCGATGCCGATGCGCTGAAAGATGCACAACGGGCACGGCTCGAGTCCCAGGTGTAACTGTGAGTAGAGCGCATAAGCGATGAGCGCCGCGCACACCGCGAAGCCCCCGACATTCACGAGCCGGCGTGCGGACTCTCGCGGCAGCCAGGGCGCTGGCGTCAAGGGGCAGTGGCTCAGGACGAGGCGGGCGGTGCAGCGGCCGCGGCGTCGGTGCCGCCGCGCAGCTCGCGTTCGACGTCATCGAGGGAGGTGTGGCGAATGTCCTTGCCGTGGACCATGTAGATGACGTACTCGCTGATGTTCTTGGCGTGATCGCCGATGCGCTCGAGGGCGCGCACCACCCACATGACATCGAGCGCCCGCCGGATGGTGCGCGGGTCCTCCATCATGAAGGTGATGCTCTGACGCTGGATGGCCTCGTACTCCTCATCCACCAGACGGTCCTGGCGGGCAACCCGCAGCGCCGACTCAACATCCATGCGTGCGAACGCGTCGAGCGCCGCGTGCACCATGTCCGATACCACGCGCCCGAGATGCTTGATCTCGCGGTACTTGTCCGCCGGGCGCTCCATGGTGGCGAGTCGCGAGGCGATATAGCCGATTTTCTCGGCCTCATCGCCGATGCGCTCGAGGTCGGTGATGGTCTTGATGATGGCGACGATCACGCGCAGATCGCCGGCGGCCGGTGCGCGCGTGGCGAGAATGCGGCAGCACTCATCGTCGATGGACACTTCCATGTTGTTCACCTGGTAGTCATCCATCGCCACCTGCTCGCCGAGGGAGCTGTCGCCTTCGACCAGCGCCGTGATCGCCTTCTGCAGCTGCTGCTCGACGAAGCCTCCCATGCCAAGCACCTTGCCGCGAACGCGCTCGAGGTCCTCGTTGAAGCGACGTGAGATATGGTGAGAGAGGTCTGCGGTTTCCATCAGTTAGCGTCCCCGGCCCCGCTCGTCTGTCTGCGTGCGGCCATGCGCGTGATCATAGCGGAACTGCGGCTGACGGCCAGCCTCGCGCGCACGGGCAGCGGGATCGGTGCGAGCCCGGTAAGAAACTGATTCGTCGCGGCCTGCCAGCTGAACCCGCTCGCCGCGGCCGCGCAGACGCCCCGATCGAGCCGCAGCGCGCCGGCGATGGCGCGCTCGAGGTTTGTGTGCAGCACCCCGGTCACGCCCGGCTCGATGACATCGAGGGGTCCCGGCACGGGAAAGGCCGCGACCGGCACACCGCAGGCGAGCGCCTCGATCATGACGAGCCCGAAGGTGTCGGTGAGGCTCGGAAACACCAATACGTCGGCTGCCGAGAGGAGCGCCGCGAGCTCCGCGCCGAAACGGTAGCCCGCGAACTTCACCCGCGGGTAGCGCTGCGCGAGCGCCGCCCGCTCGGGTCCATCGCCGATCACGAGCTTGGTCCCCGGCAGCTCGAGTGCGAGGAAGGCGTCCAGGTTCTTCTCGACGGCAAGCCGCCCCACGCACGCCATGATGGGTCGCGGCAGCTTGGCGAGCTCAGGATGTGACGGCCGCGGATGAAAAGTGCGCAGATCGACGCCGCGGCGCCAGCGATGCAGGTGACGGAAACCGTGAGCCGCGAGCAGCGTCTCGAGACTTGCACTGCTCACGAAGGTGCGCTCGGCGGCGCCGTGGAAGCGCCGCAGCCAGGCGTAACTCAGCGAGAGCGGGATCGGCCAGCGCGCGCGCAGGTACTCGGGGTAGCGCGTGTGATAGGAGGTGGTGAAGGGGACGCGGCGTGCCCGGCAGTAGCGGCGCACGGCAAGTCCGAGCGGGCCTTCGGTGGCGATGTGGATGGCGTGCGGGCGCAATGCCTTGAGCTCGCGCGCCGCGTAGGGCCCGGGCGATAGCGCCAGGCGGATCTCCGGATAACTCGGGCAGGCGATGGTGGTGAGGCCCTGCGGGGAGATGATGCGCACCTCGTGCCCGAGCAGGTTGAGCGTCGCGGCGGTGGCCTTCAGTGTGGTGACCACGCCGTTGGTTTGCGGCGTCCAGGCATCGGTTGCGAGCGCGATCCTCACGCCGCGTCGGCCATCGGCTCAGCCGCGGAGCGCAGCGCTGTGGCGCGCTGCGCCGGCCAGCGCAACAGCTCGAGCTGCCCCTGCGGGTTCTCGATCAGCGCGCTGCACGACTCCACCCAATCGCCCGTATTGCAGTAAAGCGTCCCGGCGATATCGCGCAGGTTGGCGCGATGAATGTGTCCGCACACGACGCCGTCATAGCCGAACCGTGCTGCGTGGAGCGCAGCGAGCTGCTCGAACTGCTCGATGTAGCGCAGGCTGGTGCCGATGCTCAGCTTCAGCCATTCCGCGAGCGGCCAGTACGGGCGACCGAGCGCGCGACGCACGTTGTTCACCTGGTGGTTCACACCCAACGTCACGCCATGCAACAGGTCACCGACGCGGCTCAGCCAGCGTGGACAGACCATTGCTCCATCGAACTGATCACCGTGCAGCACCAGCAGCCGCTCGCCGCGCGCGGTGCGATGCACCCACTCGCGGTGGACCTCGAACTGACCGCGCAGCATCTGCGCGAGCATCCCGAGACTCTCGTCGTGATTGCCCGGGATGTAGACCAGACGCGTCCCGGCACGCTGGCGCGCGAGCAGCGTACGCACGACCTGCGTGTGCGCGCTCGTCCAGAATGCGCGCCGCGCAAGGCTCAACGCATCGATGATGTCTCCGACCAGCACGATGCATTCGGCCTCGATGCCGTGCAGGAACTCGTTCAGCTCCCGTGCCCGCGCGTGCCGGAACCCGAGATGGATGTCGGACAGGAACAGCGTGCGGGCGCTCATGCTGCCGCCTCGCGTAGGCTTGCCGCTCGCCATGGCAGAGCTCGTCCTCTCTGGGCCTCAAGTGGCGCTTGTAGCCTCGTGCGGGTGTGTGTCGGTTGCGTGACAGTGGAGCTAAGTATTTCTTACGGATTAGCGGGTTGCGACAGAATCTTAAGCCGTTGCAGCATTCGGTGTGCGCGCGAGGCGGACGCGCTCTGCTGGAAAGTGACAGGTGAAGGTGCTGCCGGCGCCGAGCGTGCTCTGTACCTCCAGCGTCGCGCCATGACGCTGCAGCACGTGCTTGACGATCGCAAGTCCGAGACCCGAGCCGCCGGTCGAGCGTGAGCGGCCCGCATCAACGCGATAGAACCGCTCGGTGAGACGCGGGATGTGCTCAGGTGGAATTCCCATTCCCGTGTCGCTGACTGAGAAGTGGCCGCCGTCCTCATCGACCCACCAGCGCATCTCGAGCGAGCCTTCCGCCGGGGTGTACTTGGCGGCGTTGTCAACGAGGTTGGAGAAAGCCGAATGAATCTCCGGCTCATCGCCGTTGAGCTGCGCAGTGGAGTCGATCCGCGTCCGCACCTCGCGCGGATGCAACGGGCGGGCAAGCACGTCCTTGCGCAGCAGCGCCATCAGCGCGGCGATATCGATCGGCTCCCCGCCGACAACCTCGCCGGTCTCCTCCAGACGCGAGAGCTCGAGCAGGTCGCGGATGATGGCGGTCATGCGCTCGGCCTGGCGGCGCATCTCCGCGATCGGCCCCTGCAGGTCCGCATCGAGCGCGGGGTCCTGCGCGAGCGTCTCGAGGTAGCCGGAGATGACCGTAAGCGGCGAACGCAGCTCGTGCGAGGCGTTGGCCACGAAGTCGCGCCGCACCGCCTCGAGGCGCATCTGCCGTGAGACATCGCTCACCAGCAGCAGCAACTGTCCATCGCCATAGGGTGCGACCTGCATCGACAGATAACACTCCTCGCCGATCGTGGTACGGATGATGACCGGGCTCGAGTAGTCACCGCCTCCGAGGTAGCGCACGAACTCGGGCTCGCGCATCAGATGCCCGATGCGCATGCCAAGGTCGGCGGTGCGCCGCAGGGCTAGCAGCCGCGCCGCCATGCGGTTGAACCATACGATCTCGCGCTGCGCGTTGAGGATGACCACCCCGTTCGGCAGTGCGGCGGTCGAGCGCTGCAGCTGGCGCATGAGCTGCACGAAGCGCTGCTTGTGAAAACGCTTGCGCCGGTGCAGACGCACGATCTGCGCGATGATCTCTCCCCACACGCCACCGACGTCCGGAGGATCGGCGTAGCTGCGATGACGCAGCCACCACTCCAGGCGGAAGAGATTGGACAGCACCCATGACAGGTGCAACGCCAGCGCGCAAGCGAGGCCGCCCCAGACGTTGCCCAGCAGCCAGCCCGCGCCGCAGCCGATGAGCACGGTGCCGAGCAAGCGCCCTGCCGCGAACCACCATGCCTGTGTCGCGGGTTCCATTGATCCTGGCGCCTTTTCTACAGCGTCCCGATCGTCCGTGCGCTATATCGTACGCGCCGAGAAGCGATAACCCGAGCCACGGACGGTCTGCACGAAGCGATCGTAGCCGAAATCCTCGAGCGCTTTGCGCAGCCGGCGGATGTGCACGTCGATGGTGCGCTCTTCCACGTAGACGTTGCCGCCCCAGACACGATCGAGCAGCTGATCGCGCGTGTAGACGCGCTCGGGATGCGTCATGAAGAACTCGAGCATGCGGTACTCGGTGGGCCCAAGGGCGACGGTTCGCTCACCGACCATGACCCGGTGACTCCCCTGGTCCAGCACGAGGCCTTCGAACTCGATGCGCTCATCGACACCGTTGCCCCCGCCGCGGCGCAGGACGGCGTTGATGCGCGCCAGCAGCTCCCGCGGCGAGAACGGCTTGGTGACGTAGTCGTCCGCACCGCCCTCGAGCCCCGCCACCTTGTCGCCTTCCTCGGCGCGCGCGGTCAGCATGATCACCGGCAATTCGCGTGTTTCGCGGTCGCGCTTCAGCGCTCGCGTCAACTCCAGCCCGCTCATGTCCGGCAGCATCCAGTCGATCAGTACAAGGTCGGGGCGGGTGTCGGCAAGCGCCGCGCGTGCACTGCGGCAGTCTTCAGCTTCGCGCACCTCGAAGCCAGCACGCTTGAGGCCGAAAGCGATCATCTCGCGGATCGGCCGTTCATCTTCGACGATCAAAACCTGTTTGGCGGGCATCGTGTCCAAGCGGCAGCCGGCAGGGGCGGGGCTATTAGAGAGGCACTGTGTTGCAGTTAAATGACAAAGCTGCGCTGGGTGTCAGTTTCGTGACGACCCGGATTGGGGTCGTGCGACATCATCTCGCAAATAGACTGGAAGCGCTTGTTCCGGTGGGAGAAATCGACCCGCAGCCACTTCTGGAACGGCCAGCTGTGCAATCTCGGCGGCCCTCGGGAGCAGCCCCTCCAGGACGACATCGAGGTCAAGTGCGCTGCGCAGCTCGGGGTAGACGGCGAATCCCGAGCCGACACCCGCGAGGGTTCCCAGCCGCTGCCCCGGTTGCGGTGATGCTGCGGTGCCCTGAGGATCCGGCCGGCCTCCGGGCACCCAGGCCGAAGGCAGCCGGACATCCGCCGGCGGGCTCACGCGCTCCTCACCGGACCGGCCAGCGAGGCTCTGGCTCGAGCGCTCGAAGCATGCCCAGTACACCTCGCGCATCCGCGCGTCCGCGCAGACGAGCACGCGGCCGACTGCGCGGTCATCATCCAGCGCGCGCTGCGCCAGAGCCTGCAGATCGGACACTGGAACGACCGGCAAACCTGCACCGAAGGCGAGACCCTGGGCCACACTCGCCGCAAGCCGCACTCCGGTGAATGCACCCGGGCCGCGGCCGAAGGCGATGGCGCTCAGCGTAACCAGTCCGACGCCGGCCTCGCCGAGCAGCTCATCGACCATCGGGAGGATGACTCGTGAATGACCGCGCTCGAGCCGCTGCGCGCGCTGCAGCAGCTGCCCCTCGAGCAGCAGTGCCGCCGAGCAGCTCTCGGTGGCGGTGTCGATGGCGAGGATTCTCACGGCGCCGCGGCCGCGCGCGCCGCCGGTGCACGCGGTGCATGGCGGGCGAGAAAGCGCCGTACCTCGGCGGCCTCCTGGGTCACGGTCATCGCCGGAAGCGCAGCGAGGAACACGCGTCCGTACGCACGACCCAACACACGTGGGTCGCAGATCGCTATCACACCGTAGTCGTCTTCGCTCCGTATCAGGCGCCCCGCGCCCTGCTTGAGCGCCAGCGCCGCCTCGGGCAGCTGATAGTCGCGGAAAGCGTTGCCGCCGCACGCTGTCAGGTGCTCGATGCGCGCGCGCACCATCGGATCGTCCGGCGGCGCGAACGGCAGTTTCTCGATCACGACCAGCCGTAACGCCTCGCCTTTTACGTCGACCCCTTCCCAGAAGCTCGCGGTGCCAAGGAGCACGGCGTTGCCGTCGGCGCGAAATTCCTGCAGCAGGCGCTCGCGCGGTGCCTCGCCCTGTACGAACAGACGATAGGGCGGCTCGCCGCTCCAATGTGCGCGCAGCAGCGCCGCTCCCTGCGAAAGCGCACGATGGCTGGTGAACAGCACGAAGGCGCCACCGCGTGCCGCCTCGATCAGCGGTATCGCCGTGCCGATCACCGCCGCCACGTACGAGGGTGATGAGGGTTCGGGCAATCCCGCCGGCAGATAAAGGAGCGACTGGCGCTCGTGATCGAAAGGACTCTCGATCCGCAGCGTCACCGCTTCGGAAAGGCCCAGCCGCCCGGTGAAGTGCGCGAATTCCTCGCCCACCGACAGCGTCGCCGAGGTGAAGATCCACGCCCCGCGGCGCGCTGCCACCAGCGAGCGAAAACGCGCGGAGATATCGAACGGCATCAGACTCAGGGTGAAGCCGCGCGCGCTCGATTCGAGTGTCCGTGCGCCCTCGAGCTCATCGACGTCGGCAATGCGTGCGAGGCTCGCCGCGAGCTCCGCCGCCCGCTCCGAGAGCTGCGCCAAAGCGGCGCGCTCATCGCGCGGCACCAGCACCCGAGCGAGCGCCTCCAGTGCGCGGATGAGAGCGCTCACCGGCTGAGTGGCCGACGCCACCGTCGACCAGGCCACACGCCCGGCGGCTGCCGGGAGCGCAGCACGCAACTCGCGCAGCGCCTCTTCCACCTCCGCGAGAGCGGCTGCGGAAACCCGAGGCGCGGGTGCTGAAGCGCGCTCCGTACCTCCGCCGGCCACGAGCTCCAGCCGTACGTCCTTGGCGAGCGACTCGATCTGACGGCCGCTGACGTTGGCGCCGAAGAACTGCGTGGCGAGGTCAGGGATCTGGTGGGCCTCATCCAGGATCACGGCGTCTGCGCAGCCGAGCAGATCACCGAACCCGTCCTCCTTCAACGCGAGGTCGGCGAGCAACAGGTGATGGTTGACGATGACGATGTCTGCCTCGAGCGCCTCGCGCCGTGCCGCCGCGACATGACAGCGCGAGAGCTCCGGACAACGCACGCCGAGGCAGCTCTCGCGCGTCGAGGTCACCTGTGCCCACACCGGATGAGAGTCGGAAAGACCGCGCACCTCGGCGAGGTCACCGCGCTGCGTGGTCAGCGCCCAGCGCCGGATGCGAGCCAGCATGGCGTGCGAGCGCGCGGGTGGCGCAGCGACGAGCGGCAGCTGCTCATTGGCAGCGTCAGCGCGCCCGAGGCGATAGCGGCACAGGTAGTTGCCCCGGCCCTTCAGCAGCGCCACGCGCGCCGGGCGGCCGAGCGCCGCACTCACGAGCGGCAGATCCTTGGCGAACAGCTGATCCTGGAGCGTGCGCGTGCCGGTGGAGATCAGGATGCGCGACCCCGAGAGCAGCGCCGGTACCAGATAGGCGAAGGTCTTGCCCGTGCCAGTGCCGGCTTCGAGCACGAGCGACTCGCGCGATGCCAAAGCGGCGCTCACGCTCTGCGCCATGCGCAGCTGCTCGCGTCGCACCTTGAAGTCCGCGAGCGCCCGCGCGAGCGGCCCGTCGTGACCGAATATGTCCTCGAGATCCAACATGCCGCGCTCAGCTCGCCGCTAAGGCTGCGGCCGATACTCGCGCGCTTCCGGCGCGCCTGTCGAGCGACATATCTTCATGAATTTCCTGCAAACTGGTGCACGGCCGGTTATTGGCACACAATGGCTCGCGCGCCGCTACTTTATCAGGGCAGGGGCCGCGCCCGGGATATAATTAACGGTTTATTCAAGCGTCACGGACAAGAGGAACCCGCGATGGCTACTCCGGCACACACGCTGCGCCCCCTGCCCCAATTGAGCGCCGCCGTGAGCGAGTGGGTGAATTCGGTGCGCGAGCTGACGCAGCCACGCGCCATCCACTGGTGCGAGGGAACCGAGGCCGAGGCGCGCGAGATTACCGCGCAGCTGCTCGCGCGTGGCGAGCTCAAGGCACTCAACTCCGAGCAGTTTCCCGCCTGCTACCTGTACCGCTCGGCGCCGACCGATGTGGCGCGCGTGGAGCATCTCACCTACATCTGCACGCGCTCCCAGCAAGATGCCGGCCCGAACAATCACTGGATGGACCCGCAGCAGGCGCACGCGCGCCTGCGCGAGTTGTTTCGCGGTTGCATGCGCGAGCGCACGTTGTACGTGATCCCCTACTGCATGGGGCCGCTCGATTCGCCGCTGTCGCGCTGCGGAGTGGAGATCACCGACAGTCCCTATGTCGTGCTCAACATGCTGATCATGACGCGCGCCGGGCGCGCCGCGCTCGAGCGCATTGCGCGCGAGCAAAGCTTCGTGCGTGGTCTGCATTCCATCGGCGAGCTCGATCCCGAGCGGCGTTTCATCATGCACTTTCCCGAAGAGCTCGCCATCGAGAGCTACGGCTCCGGGTATGGCGGCAACGCCCTGCTCGGCAAGAAATGCCACGCGCTGCGCATCGCCAGCTGGCAGGCACGCAGCGAGGGCTGGCTGGCCGAGCACATGCTGATCGTCGGACTGCAGAATCCGCGCGGCGAGACCCATTACCTCGCCTGCGCCTTCCCTTCCGCGTGCGGCAAGACGAACCTCGCGATGCTGATCCCGCCGGCCTCGCTCCCGGGCTGGCGGGTGTTCACGGTCGGCGACGACATCGCCTGGTTGCATCCGGGTGCGGACGGACGGCTGTGGGCCATCAATCCCGAGTCGGGCTACTTCGGTGTCGTGCCCGGTACCAACCCGCAGACCAACCGCAATGCCTACGAAATGATCCGCCGCGATACCTTGTTCACCAACGTCGCGCTCACCGCGGACAACCAGCCGTGGTGGGAGGGACTGCCGAGCGGCGTCCCGGTGCTCGACTGGCAGGGCCGCCGGTACGATCCCGCACGCGGCCCCGCCGCGCACCCTAACTCGCGCTTCACCGTGTCCGCGCGGCGCAATCCGAGTTATTCGCCACACGCCGAGGACGCGCGCGGCGTGCCGATCTCGGCGCTGGTGTTCGGCGGCCGCCGGCGCGAGGTCGCGCCGCTCGTTTACGAGGCACGCGACTGGCAGCACGGGGTGCTGGTCGGCGCCTCGCTGGCTTCCGAGACGACGGCGGCGGCTGTCGGACAGGTCGGCGTCACGCGGCGCGACCCGATGGCGATGCAGCCGTTCTGTGGATACAACTTCGGCGATTACTGGCAGCACTGGCTGGATGTCGGCGCCCGCCTCCCACGGCCACCGCGCATCTATCACGTCAACTGGTTCCGCCGCGACGCCAACGGCAAGTTTCTCTGGCCGGGCTTCGGCGAGAATTTGCGCGTGCTCGCCTGGATGCTCGAGCGCTGCGCCGGACGAGCCGGCGCCGCCGAGTCGGCCATCGGCCGCCTGCCACGTCCCGAGGACCTCGAGCTGCGTGGACTCGACCTCGGGCCGCAGGCGCTCGCCGCACTTCTCACGGTCGATCCCGCACTGTGGCGCAAGGACAGCGCCGAGCTGCGCGAGTACCTCGGCAAATACGGCGAGCGTCTGCCGGCGGCCCTGCTCGCGGAGCTGCGCAAGACGGAAGAGCAGCTCGGGTGAGGGTGGGGTGGGCTTTCAGCCCTCTTCGCAGGTAAAGCGGATAGTCTGCGGCGAGCCCTGCTCGGGAAGGCGTCCAAGCCCGATCATGCCCTGACCCCTGATCTGCAGACTGTCGCGTCGCACGAACGATTCTTCGCCATCCGAGCTCTGCACGAAAGTTCCGTTAGTGCTCTGGTCGATGAGCACGAACTTGTTGCGGTTGATCTCGATGCGCGCGTGCAGGCGTGAAATGAGATTTCCCTTGACCACGACGTCATTGTCCTCGGCACGGCCGATGGTGATGCTCGAATGACGTTCATCCACCAGCAGCTCGCGGTCATCGCACCGCAGGCGCAAGCGCATGGCACGTGCCGGACGTGACTCGGTGGCGATGCCGGGCACCATGCTGGTCACATCCTCGGTCTGCCACAGCACCTCGTAGAGCGCGACTTCATTGCCCTGACCCTTGAGCGTCGCGATGTCGATCTGACGGCAGGCGGCGCGCCACTCCGGCGAGAGGCGCTCCACCATCGCCGCGGTGGTGACGATCTGGCCGGCCTTCGCCTGGCTGGTCATGCGGTTGGCGGTGTGCACGGCGGCACCGAACACATCGCGATTCTCGAGCATCACGGGTCCAAAGTGACAACCGATGCGGATGGCGACCGGCTGGCCCTCGATCTTCAGCTGCGTGTGAGTGGAGATCTGCTGCTGCATCTGCGCCGCCGCGTTGAGCGCAGCGTCAGCGGTCGGGAAGGTGGCCATGACCTCATCGCCCATGGTCTTGATCACCGTGCCCTGGCGCTGCTCGGTGGCGTTGCGCATCACCTCGATGCAGATCGCCACCATGTCGCGCGCCCGTACATCGCCCATGACGTCGTAGAGCCGTGTCGAGCCAACGACGTCGGCGAACAGTATGGCGAGTTCGATGTCCTTTCCCATGCGCTCAGCCGATTATACGCACGCGCACCAAGACTGCGAGGACCGCGCCTTGCGACGGCGGCCCGTGTCGGGCCTGTCAGGCCGGTGGGCGCGCTACCACCGGCATGGCCCGACGTAACAGCCCGACATCTGCATCAGCCGCGCGTGCACCCTCGCTCAATGTGCGCCGGTATTCGCGTGCCCCGGGCTCACCGGCGTAAAGTCCGAGCATGTGCCGCACGATCGGCGCAAGGCGCTCGCCGCGGGTCAGTTCGCGCGCCACGTAGCGCTGCATGCGTTCAATCAGTGTTGCGCGTGTGGGCACCGTACTACCCGAGAGAGCCTGCTGCAGCTCGGCGAGCACGAACGGCCGGTGGTAGGCCTCGCGTCCGAGCATTACACCATCACACCAGCTGAGCGCCTCAAGCACCGACGCCGCATCACGCAAGCCGCCGTTGACTACCACCGGTACTGCCGGGAAAGTCTGCTTGAGACGCCGCACCACATCGTAGCGCAGCGGCGGAATCTCGCGATTTTCGCGTGGCGAGAGCCCACCGAGCGCCGCCTTGCGGGCGTGCACGATCGCGACCGCGCAACCGGCGGCGCGCACCGCCTCAGTGAAGCAACCCAGCGCTTCGAAGTCGCCGTCGTCGAACCGCGTGACGGCGCCGCTCAGCTCGCGCGCGCGCGAGCTCACCACACCGATGCGCATTTTCACGGTCACGGGCACCGTGACCGCCGCGCGCATCGCCGCCACGCACTCGGCGACGCGCTCGGGCTGCTGCATGAGGCAGGCGCCGAAGGCGCCGCTCGCCACGCGCTCGCTCGGGCAGCCGCAGTTGAGGTTGATTTCATCATAGCCCGCCTCCTCCCCGGCGCGCGCCGCGGCGGCGAGCTCGGCTGGATCGCTGCCGCCTAATTGCAGTGCGAGCGGATGTTCCTCTGGATCGAAAGCGAGCAGCCGGGCGCGATCCCCATGCACGATCGCCGCGGCGGTGATCATCTCGGTGTAGAGCAGTACGTCTGCCGAGAAGCCACGCAGGAAGAAACGGCAATGGCGATCGGTCCAGTCCATCATGGGAGCGACGGAGACGCGCCGATCGATTTTTCCGCGGGAAGAATCGTCTGAAACGCCTATTTTTATAGGCTTTACGGACTCAGGCGTTTCTGCGGGATTTGTGGGCATTCCGGGGAGTTTATCGTTTGCCGAGGGGACATAAAGGGGACAAGATTGTCTTGTCCCCTCAAGTTACACCATGGCAACCATCAAAGCCCGCAAGCAAGCAGACGGTACGATCCGCTACACAGCGGTCGTCCGCATTCAGCGTGGCATCACCGTTCTGCATACAGGAGAGCAAGACGTTCGCCCATCGCTCACCGGTGCAATAGGCTTCCTTGCTAGCGGCCCTGTCAGGATGGAGCGGCTTGCTTTGACGCCTTCTTGGCCGCCTTTTCAGCCGCCTTGGCCGCTGCAGCTTCATCCTGCCGCTTCGCATTAACGATGATGGCGTTCCACTCCTCCTGTGTGACGGCTCTGAGCAGCGCCTGCCTGGACTGAACGATGTCGGAAACGGTCCGCCGTTGCTCGTTCAGGCTTTCCTGGATCACGGCGTCGAACTGCGCCGGCGTGGAGGAATAGTCCTGGTACAGCTTCTTCATCTTCTTGCCGTTCTGATCCGTCTCTTTGAGGAGCGTGTTTACTCCTTTCTTAACCATTTCCGCGAAGACCTGGGCGTTATCCCGGCGGCGCGAATCCTTCACCTCGGCCTTGATCAAGCTCTTCGCCTGATCGTTGTAGAAGTGGCCCAGAGCGGTAGCGCCTCCGAAGCCGCCGAAAAAATAATACGCAAGCAGTGCCCAAAGCATCAGCGTCTCCCGGACTTTCGGTTGCGCGCGGGACAGTTACTTCGTGATTTCCTGCCATTCCTCGGCACTGATCTCTTTGCGAAGCGCGAACACGCCGTTCGTGAACCGCGTCTGCGCCGCCTTCCGCTTGCTCTCATAGTCGCCGTAAGCCGCCATGAATTGCGTATTGGTGGCGGTGTAGTCGGTATTCAGCTCGGCTAACTGGTCCGCAGCGGCCTTAAGAGCAGCCACCATCGACTGCTCTTCGTCGATGAGTTTGCCGCCTTGTTCTGCAACTCGCTGCGCTCGCGCCGGATCTTTGATCGCAGCATTGACCTTGGCGACCCAATCGGCATGGACCTGCTCGGTGGTGGGGGCAGATGTACCGCAGCCCGCCGCAACAAGACACACGAGAACGGTGATAAGGCCAGAAAGGCGCATGGCAACTCCTGTGCGTATCCTCACCGTCACGACCCCCATGCCCTTGCTCGTCCAATCCGTGGAGCCGGCAGGACGTTCCCACTTCACCACCGAAAGGCGACGCCAACGGCTGGCCCGTCCAGACTCAGACTCTGAATCGTCTTGCCTGACTTGAAATCGTAATCCAAATACCGCCATACCCCGAGCAGGTCGCCCCAGCGAAACGCGTACCCAATGCCTGCGATTCCCTGCCAGGTAAAGTGGGAGGCGCCGGTTCCCACGTCGACATAATAAGGAACGAACCATCCCCGTCCGGCACTCAAGTTGAGCCGTCCTTTGATGCCAACGATGCCGTCCCAGTTGTCAAGGCTCTGCTGGCTGGATCCCTGGCGTCCCGGACCGACGAACGGACCGACGTTACCGCTGAAGGCCCAATTGAGTTTTTCTTTGAGGCTCAGCAGGCGTGCCCCGGCAAAGGTATCGAAGCTTGCTTGCGGAGTGGAGAGCGCCCGGTAGTTGCTCGCCAGCGTCCACACCCAGCCCTCGATGTCGAGCGACGCGTTTGCAGTGATACCTGCCGGAAGCTGCGCGCCGCCAATCGCGAGATCGCGTGTGGCCGATTTCGATCCGCCGAGATTGAGGTACATGACGTCGGTGAACGCGCCAAAAGGGCCTTTCTGCGCCTCAAATGCGCCCATGAAGGCGAACTTGAGATTGCTGATGATCTTGTCGGCGCTCACGCCGACGCTGGTGCCGTCGCCGGGGAAGGTCGTCGAGCCGGCGAGCGACGGAAAGTAGCCATAGACGATCGCCCCAAACTGCCAATCTCCGGCGGGCGAGGTCTGCGCGGTGGCGCGGGCGGGCAAAAGCGCGCCGAAGCCGAGGACCATCAGCGCGCCCGCGGTCACCAACCTCCCAGTCACGCGCTCAATGCGGACGGAATGAGTGTGCTTTATCATGCGCATTCTTTAGCTTCCCCGCTAGCGGAACCAAGACCGCCCGCTGCATCAATTCGCAGTTTCCGGCGCCCGCCGCCACGACCAGCGGCCGTCGATTTCCACGTTCATCGCCCAGCTCAGGAAAGTGTGGACGAGCACAAACAATCCGAGCACGGCGACGTTGTTCATGGTGGCCTCGAGAGTCACGGTTTTGACGATGTCGCCCGCTAGAAGGTTGCGCTGAACGGGTTCTTCAGTATGGTAGGCGGGGGCGCGATAGGGGTAAATCCCTTTGCCCTCACCAGTAATAGTCATGTGGCCTCTTGCAGTCAGGCCACAGGAGCAGGTCGGCATCGCACCCGCGCAAGATGCGGTGCTCGAGACGATGAGTCTTGATTCGCGCCGGTTGAATGACCGTCGCGTGCGTCCAACCATCCAGGCTCGTTCATGACGAGGTGCTTCATGCTGTGCCAGACTTTCGGTCCCCAGCCGCGCGGAGGGACCCAAGCCCCGTGGCTGAGCAGAATACGAATACGGCGGGCTTTCGCCACGCGTTCGTGGTGGCGACGCAATGCACGGTTCATCAAAACGCTCCGTTTTAGGGTCGCTACGTCATGTCGAACTCCTTTGCCGCCAAAGCGGCGTTACCAAGTTGGTTGCTTCAAACACGGTCGAATGAGCTCAAGAACTCGTCCAGTCTTCGAGGCGCAAGGTGTCGATCCGGCTGAATTCTCGCGTGTTGTGGGTCACCAGAATGACGTCCAACGCAGCCGCGTGAGCGCCGGTCAAAGTATCCAGGGGGCCTATCGGGGTGCCGCGCCCTTCAAGCGATGCGCGCACTTGTCCGTAGCTTGCTGCCGCGTCGCTGTCAAAGCTCGCGATCTCGAGCGCCAGCAGGAACTCGGCAAGCGCCGCGTGGGCCTCATCACGGCGGCTGCTCTTCGCAGCACCAAATGCAAGCTCGCACAACGTTATCGAGGAGATCCCCACCTGTCCGACTGACTTGCCTCGCAACTTCTTCAATACGCTTGCCGGCTTGCCTTTGATGATCGCGATGCAGGTATCGGTGTCGAGCATCCACTTCATTGCAAGGGTTCCCGACGATCGATCTCCGCAGGCTGTCCACGACTCTCCATGAAGTCCGGCGGGAACTTGGCGAGACTCTCTATCAATGCCTCCCACGACCTAGCCTTCGGCAGCAAGACGACGGCACTGCCGATGCGCTTGATGAACACCTCATTGCCGGGAAAGCGAAATTCCTTCGGCAAACGTACCGCCTGACTCTCGCCATTCTTGAACAGTTTCGCGGTCTTCACTAAAGTGCTCCTAACGTATATACTAATAGTATATATGTTACTTGGAAGATGACAAGTGCAGATCCTACCTGGCTGAGCCGCGGCGCCCGAATTGCTTGTAGCCGCGAAACGCGAGGAGACGTAAAGGAGACAAGGCTTTTCGGGTGCGCTTAAGTATCTGACTCAACGAGCGAAATGAAATTCGTCCGTCCAGTCCATCATGGGGGCCACGCTGAGGCGGCGGTCCAACTTCGCCACAGCGACAAGGTTGTCAGTCGGATGCGACGTCATGCTGAACCGCCCGGGGTTGCAAGAACCCCCGATCGCGCGCGAGCACGGCCGCCTGCGTGCGGGTTCGCACGCCGAGCTTCCCGAAGACTCGCGTCAGCGAATTGCGAACCGTCTTCTCGCTGACGAATAAGGCGGCACCGATTTCGGAGTTGTTTTGACCCGCTACGACCGCCGCGAGGATCTCGCGTTCCCGCGCTGACAGTGTCGCAAATAAGGGATCCTCGGCAGCAACCCTATGCGGACGGCCGGTGAACTCGAGCACAGCGTCCCTGAAGCGTGCCCAGGCGGGCTCGTCCGCCAACAAGATGTGGTTGCGCGAGTCCAGCTGCACGAATTCGGCGTTCGGGATTTCAGCCGCCAGATACTTGCCTGAGTCAAACGGGACGACCCCGTCGTGCCTGGCATGCAAGACCAAGGTCGGTGCGCGTACGTGAGGCAGCAGATCGCGCACGTTGACCTCGCCCCTCGCCGTCAACAACCGGGCCGCAATTTCCGGGGTGGTCGTGCGCTGGCACAGCTCATTGAACCATCCGATCTGCTGCGTGCTTGCCCCGGGGACGAACAGACTCGTAAAGAGCTGACGGAAGACCGGGTTGTCCTCGCCCCAGCCGAGGCGCGCGAGGTCGACGATAGCGTGGTAGCGGCGATACGCTTCCGATTGCGGACTGTGCATCACGCCTCTGGCATATCCGCCGTATAGGATCAGACGCGACACACGCTCGGGATGCCGCGCGGCGTACATGAGCGCCGCCGCCGCGCCCTGCGAGATGCCAAGCAGTGCGAACTGCTCCCCCGGCTCACTCGCCTCGACGACAGCCTCCAGATCTTCTCCCCACCGAGCCGCAGACAGATCTGCCGCCTCCCAGTCACTCATCCCGGAGCCGCGTTCGTCATAGCGGATCACCCGATAGTGATCGTTCAGGAAGTCGATCCAGTGTCGCCAGATCGGACTCTCGAGATCGTAGGAAAGATGCGAGAGCCAGTTGGCCGCCTTCACCAGCGCGGGACCCTGGCCCGAGGCAGCCCAGGCAATTCTTACGTTATCGCGTGTCTTGAGGTAGCGAATCGACTGCGTCATTCCCGCAGGCTCCTTCCAGTGCCTGAGTTTAGCCTGCTTGCGCCTGCGGCGCGGCGCTGGCGCAGCGCGCGTAGGGACAAAGTGCCCTGCCGTCACGCGTTTCCAGCCCTGTGGCGGGACATTCCTCCCATAGAACCGCGGCGCCGAGCTCGCCATCCTGACTCTCGCAGCAACTGCGAAACCGCAAACCATCTGCACTGCCCAAAGGAGCAAGCATGTTCATCTTCCATCGACCGATCGCCGCCCCGCTTGTTGCGCTGACAATCCCAGCACTCCTCGTCGTGCTCGATACCATTTTCAATGTCAGCGCGATTTTCTGAAGCTCCTTCGCAACCCGGAGACCAACGCGCATGAAACGTCTTTCCATGTTTGTCTACGGCGTAGTCTGCTACGCCGGGTCCCTGGCGACATTCCTGTACGCTTTCGGCTTTCTCGGCAACCTGTGGGTGTCGCAGTCGATCGACTCTGCGCGCGCCGTGCCGCTGATGACCGCGCTGCCGATCGATCTGGCGCTGCTGGGAATTTTCGGCCTGCAGCACAGCGTGATGGCTCGGCCGGCCTTCAAACGCTGGTGGACCAGGATCGTGCCGATACCTGCCGAGCGCAGCACCTATCTGCTGTTCTCGAGCATTGCGCTTATCGCGCTGTTGGCGCTTTGGCAGCCGATCGGCACTGTGTTGTGGAGCGTCGGCTCACCGGTCGGCCAAGCGGTCCTGTACGGTGCCTACGGCTTGGGCTGGGGGCTCCTGCTCTTCTCGACGTTCCTGCTCAATCACTTCGACCTGTTCGGCCTGCGCCAGGTCTGGCTACAGCTGATCGACAAGCCGTACCAGTCGCTGCCCTTCCGAACACCCGTCTTGTATCGCTACGTGCGCCACCCGCTGTATATCGGCTGGCTCCTTACGTTCTGGGCCGCGCCGATCATGACCGCTGCACATCTGGTGTTCGCGCTCGCGACCAGCGCGTACATCCTGATTGCGATTCAGCTCGAGGAGCGAGATCTGATCGCGGCGCATCCGCAGTACGAGGACTATCGCCGCCGTGTCCCGATGCTGTTGCCGCTCATAAAGCGGCGCGAGGAAGTGGCCAAGCGCGTCGTCGTGGGCGGTTAGCCGCTGAGATGCGACTCATACACCACCGCCGGGGACGCGATCGTCCCCGGCGGCAGCCCGCGCTGAGCCGGTTCAGACTATTCCTCCGAGTCGTCCCCGGGCTCATCAACCGGACGCATATAGTGCTTAAAGACCCAATTCGCGACGCGGCCGCCCTGCGCTCGGGCGGTAGTGTCTGAGTTGCGGTAGTGGATTCCGACGTACACGCGCGCGTTGATGACCTCCCGCTCCGCCTGCGAGAAGCGGGCGAAGGTGCGCGTCTTCTGCTGGGCCAGCGGATTAGTGGTGGTCATCTGAAAGGTCAACTCGTCAGTGCCGAAGAACAGTCGCAGCATGTGAGAAACAGCGCCACTGACGTCGGCGTGACCCGAGGGGTACTCGGGAAAATTGGGTGTGTTGATGAGTGGCTGCCAATTGGGATCGACTACCGTGGCTGGATTGCCATCCTGGCCTCCCAGTCGGATCGCCGTGATCGGACGCCAGAAGTTGTAAAAGTACTTGCTGTCCCAGCAGGCGATCTGGGCATCGGCCAGTGCGGCCTCAGCTAGCGCAAACATGCGAGCCGACGCGCCAGTGTCATGTAGGTAGGTGCCAGAGATGTACCGCAGGGCGTTCTGCCACAACAGCGGACCGCTATCGGCCCAGAAGTAGCCGATTTCGGTTTGCTCCGCGGTACGCGTGGTGCTGGTCAACGAACCCACTGTCTTTGTTTCGTTGTAGTCGTCGGCCCATACTCGGCTCTTCAGGTGAGGTGGCGCGTCAACCTGGAATTGCGAGCCGCTGTGCATCGTGAATGGCCGGGATTCGAGGAGACGTAAAGGAGACACGCGTTTTCGGGGTGTGGCCAAGCCACTGATCTACGAGCGCCAGCGTACTTCGTCGGTCCGGTCCATGATAGGCGCAACCGATATCTCTCTGCAGATCGATCGTTTCTACCTATCAGAGATGAGTGGTAGTTTCCACTCCCACGCGCTCTCGCCGGGAAGTTTACTGCAGGACTCGTGCGGGCGAGTCATGTCAGCCCGGCTGTATCCCGCAGCGCGGGTGCTTCACCGATGCGCGCGTCGCCGTGGAGGTGTTTGACTCCCGGAAACAGCGCCCGCCGGTACCGGCGCAACCGCGTAGCGGAATTGCGCCTCGCCGAGCGTGATCACATCGCCGTGCTCGAGGCGCGCACAGCGAACTCGGCGCTTGTTCACGAGCACACCGTTTGTGCTCCCCAGATCCTGGAGAAGTGCGCTGCGGGAGGCGGGAATCAGCACCGCATGGTGACGGCTGACGGAGACCATTGCGAGCGACAAATCGTTGTCGGGATCGCGACCAATGGTCGTGCGCGCGCGCAGGACGAAACTGTGGTTCTGGCCGCCGTCGATGCGCGTCAGGATGCTTGCCTGAGTCTCCGCGGGCGCGTCCTCGGTGACAGTCAGGCCACCGCCCAGCTCGTCGATGCTCGATTGCACCCGCCCCAGAGCGTAGGCGTTCGTCGAAGCTATGCGCGTGGCTCGTTGGAGCTCCGCGTCCCGCTGCGCCAGGGAAGCGTGCAGCCGCTGCACCGTGGCGCGCAGCTCCACATTCATCGACTCGAGACGGGCAAGGCGAGAATCGCTCTCCGCTGCTTCCTTCGTCAGCGCAGCGACTCGCTCCACGGGAGCACGGTGCTCCTCTACCGCCGCGGCCAATCGGGCGGTCAACTCCTCGATCTGTCCGCGTAATGCCGCGATCAGCGCCACCAGCTCTGCGTGACTTGCGGCCATGGTCCGCGCCACCGACTCTCGTTCCTCGAGCAGACGGCTTTGTTCAGCGAGCATTGTCTGGCTGCGCTCCAGTGCGGCTGTCAGGTCCGAGAGCGATGCGCGGCCGCCCGCGATCTCGAGCCGCGCGTTGGCCAGCTCGCCCTGGCGCGATGCAATCTCCACCTCCATCTCGCGCAGCCGCTCCGCGGCGGTCCCGTTTGCGCGGGCTTCTGCCTCCGCGCGGTGCTGGGTATCCGTCAGGGTAGCCTCCATAGAAAGGAGTCGCGCGCGCGCACCGGCATGCTCGGTCGTCAGCTCGGCGAGTCGCGATTCCAGTGCGCTGCGCGTTTGCTCGCTCGCGCCTCGCTCGATGGCTTGCTGGGCGGCCGCCGTGCCATGCGAACGTCGCGCCTCCTCACGCTCGCGGGCCGCATCCTGGAGCCGTCGCTCGCGTACTTCGAGCTCGGCAGCGAGCTGATTGGCGCGCGCCTCCTGCTCCTCGGCGCGAAGCGTGGCGCCGGCGAGCTCACCATCCAGCTCCCGGATCGTGCTCTCGTAGATCGTGCGGTACGCCTCGCGATTCTGCAGCCGCTCGACGCAGCTCGCGAGCTGCGCTTGCAGCAGCTCGCGCTCTGCAGTGAGACGCTCGCGCATACGAGTCTCGTCCTGCATGCGCTGCACCAGTTCGGCGTCAGTGTGGTTCTGCGCCTCGATGGTGCGCTGCGCATCGCGCTCACGCGCTGCGCTGTCCTGAAGGCGACTTTCGAGCTCAGAAAGCTCGCCCGCCACACGCTGCCGGTCGGCCACGAGAGCAGCGTGCGTACTCTGCAACGCCTCGAGAGCCGCGGAGCGTTGTTGGAGAAGCGCTCCGGAGGCTGCAAGTGCCGCGCTCTGTCGCGCTTCAGCGGCATGCGCGGCGGTCAGTTCCTGTCCGAGTCTGGCGGCTTGGCGCTGCGCTTCATCCAACTCGGCGAGGCGCCGCTGCGCGGCCTCTCGCTCACTGGTCAGCTCATCCTCAAGGATTCGCGCACGGTTGTTCAGTGCCTCGAGATTCGCGCTGGTCGCGCCGAGCTCGCGACTGAGTGCATCGGCGCGCGCTACACCGGCGGTCCGCTCGTGTTGTGCGACACGCAGCGCGGCCTGCTGAGCGCGCAACTCCTCGGTCTTCTGTACGATCCAGCGCTCGACCTCCAACATGACATCCGCGTCGCCCACTCGGGGTGCGGCGTCGGCTTCGCAATTGTCGGGCGCCTCAGCTGCAGAGCCGTCACTCCCCCTGGTGGTGACCCCGCTGGCGGGTGGTTCAGTCGCTTCGCGCGCAGCGAGTTCTGCTTCGTACGCTGCGACATCGAGTGCGGGAAGTTCGTCGGTCGCCTCGAGCTCGGTCGATGACCTTCGAGCCGTCGTGTCCGTGGAATTCATGATTATTCCTCTCGGCTCCCTGGGGACGCCGGGGGCGCGGTGGCTTTCATCGACCTCCGCGCCGCTGCAATCCTCTTCTTTTAGTTCATTTAATCTCAGTTTTGGCCGAAACGCACCCGCTCATTTGAAAATTGGCGGCCTGGAGGCGACAACCTTCCGGTAGCGGACGTAAGTCATTGACCGGGCGGCAGAAATCACCTGTTCGGTCCAGTCCATCAGGGGGGCACGGGAAAATGCGCGTTCTACCTTCGACACGCCGACAGAGTTACTGCTCGGACGTGTCATCATCGAGACTCTTGCCAGAGTCGCGCTCTGACTCGCCACGCTTCGACGAGTCAAGCATCTGAGTTCGATTGGAAGTCTTGGATTCCACGGCTGCTTTTCGGCGCAGCTTCAACCACTCAGCCCTTCCACGTGCCTTAATTACCTCCAAATCATCAACCGCGCTTGCCGTCGGTTGTTGTTTATCAGCTGCACGATCCTCGATACGTCGCTCGGCGTGAAAGTCTCTGGTGATCTGGCCGAGAATGTCAGGCGCCATGCGATCAAGCGTAAAAGGGCTGGAAGGCCGATTCGAGATCCGCGAATGCGGATCCTCGTGCGACCGTCGTCAGCAATCTGGTCTGCATCGGGGTCGTGTTGCGTGCGGCAAAGAACGTGAATGAGGTCACCGGCTATTCCGCGGACGCGGGAGCGAAGTCAGCTGATCGTCTACTAACCCACTCCCGCCCCACGGTCACCTGCGCTGACGCAAGCTAGCAACCGGCGTTAGCGTTGTTTATTCGAATCGCCGCTGACGACCGCGAAGTGCTCGGATTCGGCTGCACCTGGTTGCGCATAGAACCCCATGCGCTTCTCGGGCATCCACAGCACCACTTTGTCGCCCTCTTCCAATGCGGAAACCGGTTTCACCACTTTCTTGTCCGCCAACGTGAGGGTCGCGTCGGGGGTGAATTCAAACGTCATGGTGGTATCGACAGGGCGCTCTTTGTTGTCGATGAAGCTCAGGGTCAGGTGGCTACCCTGCCTGTTTTTCACCTCTGCATTGAACCGCGCCCACTTCTCGCCCTTCGCCACGATCACCTCGTTACAGGCCGCGCCCGCGCGTGGGTACTTTGCAAGAAACTCCTGACTGTAGACGATATCGCGGACGCAGCTTAGTTTAGGCTGGTCCTGCGCGACGCCGGCCAGAGGGATCCCAATCAAGACGAAGACGGCGGCAGCTAATTTCACGGTAATTTTCATGATGTCCTTTTCCTCCATTGTAAGTGTCCTTGGATCGATGACCATGATAACACTCCTTGGCATTTGCCGGGTGCCTCGGCGGCCGCGCCGACGCCGAACGCCGCGTTATTCGTGCGCTCGTCGCGCACACACTCGCGCCTGTCCCTCACAAACTCGTCACGGACGAAAACCTAGAGCGTCACAACACGATCGGCGTGGCGCGGTGAGCGCCCGCGACGCGCTCGACTGTATCTCGCATCGCCGTGCCGCGTTGGCAATCTCATCCAACGGCGCTCCAAGATCGCATTCGGCCATGGGAGTCCTGCTGTCAGCCGCGATCCTGGCCTCATCGCCGAGCGGGTCCGGTGTTGCGGTGGCTGCAGGATCACCGGCACTGCATACCGATCAGTTCCGGGCCGTGTACGAAGCGCCGAAGAACCCTGCGCACCAGGCGCTGTATGAGCGCCTGAAAGCGGCACGCACGCTCGAGCAGTTCCGGAGCTTCCTAAGCTACATTCGCCTCCCGCGCGCACTGACGCTGAAGCTCGCGGGGTGCGACGGCGAAGAGAACGCCTGGTACGACCCCGAGGACTTGACGGTGACGGTCTGCTACGAATACCTCGAGGCGGTGCAGAAGATTGCGCCAGCGGCTGCGACCCCGGAGGGCGTGACGCCGGAGAACGCGCTGCTCGGGCCGCTGCTCGAGGTCTTCCTGCATGAAGTTGCCCACGCGCTGTTCGATCAGCTGCGTATCCCGGTCCTCGGGCAGGAAGAGGATGCCGCCGATCAGTTTGCGGCATTCATGCTGGTGCATCAGAGCGAGCACGCCGCGCGCGATACCGTGGTTGGCGTCGCGTGGATGTACGCCCAGGAATCCAAGGAGGCGACGTTGAGCCGCGACGCCCTTGCCAACGTGCACGGTCTTGCGGGACAGCGCTTCTACAATCTGCTGTGCATCGCCTATGGCGCGGAGCCACGCCTGTTTGCGGACGTGGTTGAGAAGAAGCATCTACCGGCGAGCCGCGCAGAAACGTGTGCGGACGAGTACGGACAGGTCGCGTATGCCGTCAAGACGTTGATGGATCGGTACGTCGATGAGAGCACACGTGAGAGGGTTTTCGCCAAGGACTGGGTGGGAGGCAAGTTTCGCAGGAAGACCGCCGGCGATACGCCACCGCCGTAGGGATGTGATCCGTGGCAGTGTTTAGGGTCCGGAAACGCATTGCTGCCAGCCTGGCACTCCTGCTGACTGCGTCTGCTGCGGACGCCGGTCTGGCTGCGACACCGACGCCCTCCGGCGAGCAAGCCCCGTGGCTCGAGCCGCTGCGGCACAAGACGTGGACCGGCGACCTCGACGGCATGATCGAGCGACGCGTGATTCGGGCGCTGGTCGTCTATAGCAAGACCTATTACTTCGTCGATAAGGGAACTCAGCGAGGGATCGCTTACGACGGCCTCAAGCTGTTCGAAGACGAGCTCAACGCGCAGCTCAGGAAGCAAAAGAAACGCCCGGTCGTAATGGTGTTCGTGCCGGTGTTGCGCGACCAGCTCATACCCGCACTCACCACCGGTCGCGGCGACATCGCCGCCGCGGGGATAACGGTTACACCGAGCCGCGAGAAACGGGTCGATTTCTCCGATCCGACCGCCCGACCTGTTAACGAGATCATCGGGCAGTGAGCATGGAACAACACCGCGCACACCTTTCCTCCAGCGAGGTCTCACATCTTGAGAGCGAGGTGGGCGCCCATGCCCGCGATGCCGCGGTGCAGTCCCGGATGAGCGATGACGAGGACCGGGACGAGGATACAGTCGAGTTGTCGCTGACTCCGGAGTGTGCGCTCGCTTTGTCGCAGGCCGCCGAGGAGAAACACGCCGACGCATTCGCGGCTCCGCCACCAGCGCATCCGCCCGCCAGGCAGATTTGGAATCCTGAGCATCAGCGCGCCACGCAGCTTGGTAGGTGGGTGTTGGTGCTCGCTGCCTCGATTCTTGGGATTGCTTTCGGTATAGCGCTGGGCCTGGCCATGCATCCTGTGCCGCACCTGCGGACGACAACAATCAAAGCTCCGTTCTCGACGCCTTCGCCAGAAGCGCCTGCGGCCGAATCGCGGCAACCGCCGCCCGTCAAATTCAGAAATCCGTTTGATCGCTCGGAAGTATTCGAATTTCCGCCCGGAACGAGCGTCGAGGAGGCGCGCCAGTCAGCGGCAGCGCTTCTTCTGCAGCGTGCGCGCGACCGACGAGGTGCAGAGGGCACAAAAGGCAATGAGCAGGCGCCGCGATAGGGCCGGCGGCCTTTCGTTCGTCACTGCGTCGCCAGATCTTCTTCCAGCAGGCGCAGCATGGCCTCGAGCAGTGCCTCGCGCGGGTACGCATTCTCGGTCGCGAACATGGAGGTGACCCATGGATGGGAGCGATTCACCGGCACGGCGAGCGCCCAGTGGTCGGCGTTGATGTAGCCGATGAGTGTGCTGCCCGGAATCAACTCGTCGTATGCAAGCAGCTGGCTGTCGTTACGTCCGTCGATCTTGCTCAGCTTGTCATAGCTGCCGCGAAGCACCCGGGAGATGCGCGCGGGGTCGGGATAAGTCACGAGCGAGTAGTACGGGACGTCGCGCGGCAGTGGGTGTTGGCTGAGCCAGGTACGGCGCACGTTCGTCCGCAGGCTCGCGACCGCCTGTCCGTCGCTCTTCTCGCAGCTCGCACCGGGCCAATGTCGCAGCAGATCAGCATCGGAGTCCTTCGCAGGGTTGGCGAGGGGTGAGCCCGCGACCGCTCCTGCCGCACTGATTACGGCGGCGAGGTACGGTCGGATCTCCGGGTACTCGACGATCGCCTCGAGCAGATCGGGCGCTCCCTTCGAGTACCCGATAAGCACGAGGCGTCGCTCACCGGCGCCCAGTTGCATCGCCAGGATCGCGTCGCGGATCCGCCGGGCATTCTCCTCAATGCCTGTCAGTCCGCCCACTTCGATGAGCCTGGCGTCGTAGCCGAATTGGGCGAGATGCGCAGAGACCGAGCCGGTCGCGCTCAGCCAGTTCGAAAAACACTCCCATCCGAGTCCTGGAACGAATCCGACGACGAGGTGCAGCCGCGAGGGCCCAAGATCCACCGGCTTGCCGCTCGCCACGGGCTCATCACCGACGCGGGTCAGTGCCTCCTCACAAGGGCGATAATCGGGCAGCGTGTGCCCGTGTGCCTCGAGCACGGCGCAATAGATCTCGCGAAAGCGCGCGCGTTCGTCCTTTATGCCGGCCTGCTCCACCGACAGCAGCATGAGTGGAGGAGCATCGGCCGTGTAAGGCGACAATGGCGGGCTCGAGCAGGCGCAGAACAAAGTGGCCAGTGTCGCCGCTGCGAGGGAAGCGGTCGTCGGTGTATTCATCGCCAGGGTCCCGTACCGGTCTACGGATAGTAGCGCCAATCAAACACCAACCGAATACCGACGGACCAGACGTCGTGAAGATCGACGGCCGGCGCACCGGGCGGGCTCACAACGCTCGCCGAACGCGGTACGTCAAGCGCGGTGAACAGCTGAAACAGTAACGCCGAGCTCTGGTTGCTGGAGAACGACCGGTACGCACGGTACTCAAGGATCGGTACATCGAATGCTGTCGATTTGAATTGCACCACTCGCGTAGCGCCACCCCCAACGCCGGCTGCCACGACCCGTTCATCACCGCTGATGCCATAGAAGGTCACGCCGAGTTCGCGCCCGAGCACGAACTGAAAGCGCCCGAAGCCAGTCGAGAAGCCCGCCTGCCACGGGATGAGTCCGCCGTTGCCCGCGTCGACGGCCATCGTCTCGTATCGCTCCGGCGAGATGAAGTAGAGCGGGCAAAGGAGCAGCAGATCGCCCGGAATCAGATAGAAGGGCATTCGCACACGCGTCGACACCCCGGTGCGTGAGGGTATCGCTGATGTGAGGTTTCCACCGATATCGGAGGAGACGATGCCGCTCACCGAGTTGGTCGATGAAGTATCGCCCCGCACGCCGACCGAGAGGAACGCGAGACCATCACCCGAATCGCGCATCACCCCGTCGAGACCCAAGCCGATCCGAGCGGCCAGATCGACTCCGGCGATGAAGCCATGGCCGTTCGAGGGAGTGAACCCCCCGTCGATCCATCGCCCGTCGATCGCACCGGCCAGACCCAGGAACGGGCCGATCTCGCTGCGGAATCGCGGCAGCGCGCCGAGCCCGGGGCCGAGCCCAGGTATCGGCGTCTGCCCGAGCACCTCGCCGAGATCGGTGAAAACCGCACGCCGATAGGGTTCCGGCGCCGCGGTAATGTCGGGCCGATCGATCAGTACCTGGTGCTTGCAAACGTCGAACGCGTCCGGGTGCGCCGGCGCCGTCGGCGTGTAGGGCAGTTCCGTGCCACGCGTGCGGCCGCTGGCGGTGTCGAGTAGCTGCTCGAGACTGGTGCGTACCGCCGCGGCGACACGTTCGGCGTCCTCCGGGCGCATGTTCGCATCCCCCATCAGCACCACCGACTGACCGGAGCCGCGCCAGAGGAACACCTCGAGCCCCGCCTCATTGTAATAGTCGTGCGTGCCCTGTCGTTGCGAGGCGTCTCCCCAGGTCCCGGAAACGTGGCCGGCCGCGAAGGAGTCCTCGAGGAAGTGCAGCGCGAAGGCCTCGTCGAAAAGCATCGCGCGCACGAGCGCCTGCCGCTCATCGGTGCCGAGCGGCTCGCGGGCAAGGCGCGTCGCCTGCTGCAGGGCGCTGAGGTGATACCAGGCATACACTCCCAGTGCGTTGATTCTGGATCCGATCTTTAACGTCAGCAGTGCGTATTCCTCCGCCGACGTGTCGGTGTGCGGGCGTGCCAGCAGGAAATGCGCATTGCTCGAGTAAGCGCGCTTGGCATACTTCGCGTCGGCGCGTTGCATGTGGTTGTCAGCGGTCCGTAGCGCGTTCTTACGGTCGGCGCGCGCGCTCGCGCTCTCCACGCGCCGGCGAATGTCTGCGACGGTCCCCTGCGTCGTTGGAAGCTGCTCGGCCCGCGGGAGGATCGCAATGCGCGCCAGATCGACCTTCAGGCGCGCGGCAATATCGGCTACCGACAGAATCCATTCCGACCCGAGAACAGTCGCAGTCATCTCCTCCGCCGAGCACGAATGGTCGCCAGCGATCGCCGAGAGGGCCGCCCAGTCGAGGCAGGATGGCGCCACGCCCTGCGGGCGATCGACCCCGAGCTCGCAGAGACGCTCTGCGTGCGTACCACGGGCCGAGTGCCACAGGTCATCGAACTGCGAGCGGCGCCCCGGGTCGAGCGTCTCGACCGCCAGAACCGCGATGTCACGATGCTCGGGGTACACCCACGCTCGTGCCGTGCCGGCCGCGGCGCATATCGCCAACGCCAGCAGCCCGCAGAGGCGTTGCGGTGCACGCGGCCCCCGGCGACCACCTTGCCAAAGTTGGTCAGCTTTCGCTGGCACGAGCATCACGCGGGTCCCGTCGATGCGGTGTCACAATCAGCGGCCGACCTTCGTTGGCGCCTGAGTGGCCACCGATATCTTAGCCTCTCCCGCTAGCGGGCGGTATGCGATGCCGGCGAGTCCCGCCCCCCCGATGACTGCCGGACCCGTGCTGCGTGCCGGGTTCACCGCTATGTTGGTGACCCATTTCCTGACCAAATAGCTACCGGACTAAATCGGGTAATTCGCGGTACAAGGTACAAGGTGTAAAGAGACCCAAATGGGTCTAGGCTGATCGTCATGGACCTTGTTGAGTATTTCGAGCGACAAAAACAGCGCTGCGAACGGGAGCTGAAGTACAGCGAGGCGCCGGGCTTTCAGCTGTTCGAAAGAACTCCGCAGGGCCAGCAGGACATCACCGAGCAGCATATCCAGCAGCTGCGCGAAGCATGCGACGAATATCAGCGGATGATCGAGTACGTCAAGGCGCAGAGTTAAGCGGGAGGCCGACCCGCAGGCGGCTCGCCAGGACTCCGTGGATCATCGATGCATCCCAAGGACGATCCGCGTCAACGCTTCTGCTAAAAAGTCGCCGTGACCTCGTAAACGAGTCGCAATTCGCAGGGCCGCCTTGCGGTGCGATCAGCACCCCGCGAGCCCTGGCACACAAGCACTCCTTGCGCCCGGTGGGTTGCGTCCGCCAGTGCTGCCTTGACGGCGCCATCGAGGTCGAATTGCCCATCGCAGTCCCAATACGGACAGGGGTATTCGAAAAACGCGTGCGCGGGCGGATAGAGCACGTGTGACTGCGGGGTCGGCGTGCTCGAACCCGGCCCTTCGAACTTCAACTCGATACGCAGGTGTTGGACCGCTGGGAATGCTGCCCGCAACACCGGCGCCGTGGCCCGATCACGGCGCAGCTGATCCATTCGATCTTGGCGCGTGGCGGCCGAAGGAGCAAATCTCACGTACCGTTCCTGGAAGTCGGATCGCAGTTAGCGGGGGTTTCAGTGGGCCACATGCGGTTGCCTAGCGCGCTCAGCCCCGATTTCTGTCCGCAGCTCGCACGGCTCGCGTCCGCTGCTCTTCCCGCACCTCTGCAAGCGTGAGTCGTGTGCTGATCGCAATGACATCAAGGATGGGATGCGCTGGGTCGGACGGCAAGCGCAGCTGGTGAATCTTCTCCCAGATTCGAATGCGCACGTCGGGCGGATTCAGGTCGGAACGCTGCTCGGCCAGCTCCTGGCGTCTCTTTTCGGCGCGCTCATACTCTTCGTGCGCGAGGCGCTCGGCAGGAGTGTTGATAAGGTCACCGGTGCGGGGCAGCGTCATATGTCGATGGAGCACAAGTTTCAGTAGCGTTCCGGTGGCGCAACCCGCCCTGGGTACACCAGGCGAGAGGTTGACAGCCGAGGTACAGGCTACACGAGTCGCGGCAGCGTCGACCAACTTTCGGGCTTGGGAAGCCCGTTAGCTACCCAAGGCGCTAACGCGACAAGCACACACCCGGCCCAGCGTGCGGCCGGACGATCTGTTATCGATCGAGCAAGCTCAATAGCGGCGTGGGCCGCCGCCCCGGCGCCCTCCACCGGATCGATCGCGATCCTGGGCCTCGTTGACCTTAAGAGCGCGGCCTTCGAATTCCTTGCCATTCAGCGCCTGCATCGCCCGGGATGCATCCGCGTTCGACATTTCTACAAAGCCGAAACCGCGTGGTCGCCCCGTATCGCGATCGGTGATCAAAGAGACCTTCTCGACGGTTCCATGTGCCGAGAATAGAGCGCGCACACTATCTTCAGTCGCCGTGAAGGGAAGATTTCCCACGTAGAGCTTGGTCACTGCACATTACTCCCAAGTAAAAATAAGAGAGATGATGCCAGTTAAACTCTGTCTGCGGTTCGCAAACTCTCGCGAGAGCGGCACACCCTGGCTGCAGAAGCACGAACCAGCGGGTACGGTACGCTAGTTCCCGGCCCGGTGCCGGGGAACGGACTGGAACGCTCCGTCGTCGAGCGGTCAAACCATGGATCGCTGACGCAGAAATCCGCAAGTAAATCGGCACGTTACGTCGTTGCTGACCGCCGGGTTTTGGTCGGCGCACACCAGATTGTGGCAGGTCTCCGCTGGCGCGACGTCAGCGGCCGTCGCGGGTGACCAGAGGTGCGCCGATTGCTCAATACGCCTAGATTGTGGCGATGCCGGCCAACCTCTCTCCTGAATACAAGAGGGCCGAGCAGGCCTTCCGCGTCGCACGCGAACCGCGCGAGCGCCTCGACTGCCTGAAAGAGATGCTGCGCACGATTCCGAGACACAAGGGGACGGAGCATCTGCAGGCGGACATTAAGTCCCGCATCCGGGAGCTGACCGAGCAGATCGCCGGAACGCACG
>DATMPW010000021.1:0-23463 GCA_035566915.1 Steroidobacteraceae bacterium | reverse complement strand
TGACACTCTCGCAGTCTCAGCGAGTGCGACCTCGTTCGTCCTGCCCACGGCGGTTGGTACCGGTACGGCCTATTCGGTCGTCGCTCAGGCACAACCACCGGCGCAGTCGTGCGCGATTTCGAATGGCAACGGCGCCGTGGGGTCGGCGGCCGTCACCAATGTCAACGTTTCGTGCGCGGTCTGGGTATGGTCGGGCGGTTCCAATACTCCAGTCACCGGCGTCTACGGCACGCAAGGTGTGGCAAGCGCGTCCAACGTGCCCGGGGCGCGGGGCGGGGCTGCGTCGTGGCTTGATGCCAACGGCGTGCTTTGGCTCTTTGGTGGAGATGGCTATGACGCATTCGGAATGCACGGCATCCACCTTAACGACCTCTGGAGTTTCAATCCGAAGACTCGGCTCTGGACGTGGATCAGCGGATCGACGCGGCAGGGCGCCGCGGGAGTGTACGGCACGCAGGGCACTCCCGCGGCGGCAAATGCGCCAGGCGCTCGGCAATTCGCATCTTCGTGGATCACGTCATCCGGGGACCTGTGGCTCTTTGGGGGGTACGGGCAGGATTCAATTGGTACACCAGGCGAGCTGGGCGACTTGTGGAAGTTCTCCCCATCGACGGGCCTTTGGACATGGGTTGCGGGATCGAAGTCCAGCGGGGCTGCCGGGACCTATGGGACCAAGGGCGTTGCTGCCGCGGGCAACTCGCCGGGGGGCCGCGACAGCGCGGTCACATGGGTCGATTCGTCAGGCAATTTGTGGCTCTTCGGAGGAGAAGGTATCACTGCGCCTGGCCTGACCGGAGATCTGAATGATCTCTGGAAGTTTGATGCGAGCACCCTCGAGTGGACATGGGTCGCCGGATTATCGACCGGCAACCAAGACGGAATCTACGGAACGATGGGAGCAGCGGCGATAGGCAACGCACCTGGGTCCCGGTACGGTGCCTCCGCGTGGGTCGACCACCAAGGACAATTCTGGCTCTTTGGCGGAAATGGCTTCGACAGTTCCGCCGCCGCGAATCTGATGAGTCCGAATGATCTAAACGACACATGGATGTTCGATCCGTCGACCGGTTTGTGGACTTGGGTTGCCGGCTCAAAGACCAGCCAAGCGATTGGGGACTACGTCGCGGGAGGGATGAGTGGCGGATCTCCTGGCGCGCGCCAAGGCGCGGCTGCATGGGTCGACCCGTCCGGTGTCGCATGGATGTTCGGCGGAACCGGCAGAGACTCCGTTGGTGCCTCGGGAGGTCTGAACGATTTGTGGAAGCTTGAGAGTCCGAATAGGGGTTGGGTCTGGGTGAGCGGCTCGAAGACTGTGAATGCGGCCGACAACTACGGAACGGAAGGAACGCGTGCGGCGGCGAACGCGCCGGGCGCACGTGCGGCGGTAGTGGCTTGGAGCGACGGCTCCGGGAATCTGTGGCTGTACGGTGGATTTGGTGTCGTTACGACACCGAGCTACTACAGCGATATTTGGGCGTTCGCGTATCCGTGAGTTGGCCGGCTGGAGCCCGGCGTGCACTGTCGAATTCTTGGCCGCGGGGTACCGCCTGGGGTACGTTACACAGCCGGCGGCGGCTTTACGCAGCCAAGTCAAAGACCTGCACGCGACCTGTGGTTGCGACCCTAGCCTCCAGACCCCTTCTGCCGCCCCGACACCACTACCGCACGGCAGGCGGCTTTGGACGGTCGAGGCGGCGGCGAAGTTATTGGTGAGCGAAGCATCGCGACCATCGGAAAATGAGGGCAGCTCGGTGACATCAAGATTCGTGATGCTGCTGTCAGCGGTATTGTTCGTTCCGGTCGCTCAGTCGGCTCATGCGGCAGCCGCCGATCCTGCGGCGACTCAAGTGCGGACCCTCAGCGATGCGCTGCTCAAGTCCATGCGGGCGGGTTCAGCTGAATCCATGACTGAGCGATACCGGACTCTCGAGCCAGTGATCGAGGAGACTTTCGCCTTGCCGCTGGTGACGCGGCTCGCCGTGGGTCCAGAATGGACGAACTTCTCGCCGGAGCAGCAGAAAGCTGTGATCGCGGCCTTCACCCGCTTCACCGTAGCCAATTACGCTCACAACTTTCGCGATTTTGACGGGCAGAAATTCGAGATCGACGAGAACGTCCAGGCTCGCGGTCAGGACAAGATAGTCCGCACACGGGTCATTCCCGCTCACGATGTGCCGGTGAGCCTGCTCTACCGCATGCATGAGGTGGACGGCAACTGGAAGATCCTCGACGTCTATTCCAATGGGGTCAGTGAACTGGCCTTACGCCGATCGGACTTCGCCGCTGCGATCGCTTCCGGAGGGGCTCCGGTGCTGATAGACCACCTGAACAAGGCCAGCGACGGCCTCATGAAGTAGGCTCGGCGGTCTTGTCACCGAGGCTCGCTGGACCCATGAGCGCCGGTTGGAAGAGCAGTGCCGAGGTGAGGGTCCAGACGAGGGAGATCATCAACAGCTTCCCCATGCTGGCTGTTCCAGGATGGCTCGAGGCCCAGAGGCTGCCGAAACCAGTCGCCGTCGCCAGCGCGCTGAAGAATACGCCCCGGGCAAGGCTCGATGTCAGAAGGTGCGAGCCGCCCGAGCGCCAGGACATTACGAAATAGATATGGAACGCCACGCCGATGCCGAAGAGCAGCGGCAGGGCGATGATGTTGGCAAAGTTCAGCGCCTGCCCGATGAGGACGCACGTCGCCATGGTCAGGAGCCCCGTCAGGACGATCGGCGCCATCGTAATCGCCACATCCCGCACCCGGCGCAGGGCGATCAGGAGCAGGCCGCAGATCGCGACGAACGACAGCACGCCCGCCTCGATGAAAGCATCGACCACCGCTTTCCCGTAGGCCTGAAGGTAGATGGCCGTACCCGTCGCGTCTGGCGCTATCCTGGTTCCGGCGGCGACGAAACGGCTGAGCACCACATCGTCGTTGGAGTCGCCCGCCGGCAGCACCGAAACACGAGACCGTCCGTCAGGTGTCTGCCACGCGCGCACGATCTCGGGGGGAAGTGTTTCGATGCTGACGGGCTCCGGCTGCAACAAACTGCGTATCTGGTCGAGGGTGGTCACAAAACCCGGGATCAGCATCGCCTCGGCGGCGGCGCGCGCTGAGCGGCTGCCCTGGGTCAGAGCGTCGAACTGAGCGGCCAGCCTGCGAGCATCGGCACGCAACGCCGGGTCGTCAATCGAGGTTTGACGGAGCTTCGCTGCCGCCCGGTTCAGACTGCCGATCACCTCCGCATCCGTGGGTGGCGTCGCAACCTCGAGCGGATTCAAAGTGAGTTCCAGGAGATTGGCCGCATCGGCGATCAGCGCGATCTTTTCGGGCTGGCCGGCTGGGATAAAACTCGACAGCGTGTGTGCGCCGTAGACGGTAGGGTCTTTCCTGAAAATCGCGGCCAGTTGATCGGCTGCGGCGAGATTGGGTCGGATGACCTCCAGAGTATTCGGCGATCGGTCCGGGTCGCGCATCAGATCGACGAGCGTGGCAACCGACTCGGCCGCTGAGCTGCGCAGGTGGATTGGGTTGAAATCGAAACGCACGAGTGGCAGCAGTGCGGCAGAAATCACGGCCACGACTGCGCCAGTGCCGACCACCAGCCGCCGATGGCCCAGCACATAGTGATCGATCAGTGTCAGCTGCGCGCCGGCGCGATCGGGCGCACCGGGCGGTCGCGTCAGGGCGATCAGAGCCGGCAATACCGTGAGGTTCAGCGCCAGCGCAGCCAACAGGCCCAGCCCGGCGATCACCCCGAGTTGCGACACCCCGTAGTACGCCGTGGGTGTAAAGGCCAGAAAGCCCGCGCCGATCGCGGCAGCCGCCAGAGTCAGCGACTTGCCCATCGTGCGTCCGGTCTCGATGAGAGCCGCGCGCACATCCCCGGCAACTCCGCGTTCCGCTCGGTAGCGCACGCTGAACTGAATACCGAGATCCATTCCCATCCCCACGAAGAGGGGGATGAAGGCGACCGAGATGACGTTGAAGCGATGAAACAGCGCGAGACCCAGCGCTGTGGCCATCAGCAGGCCTACCAGGGTCGTCGCCAGTATCGACGCAATCAGCCAGGGCGAACGCACTGCAAACCAGAGCATGAGAATGATGGCTGCGCTGCCAAGAGTGGCGATCAGCCCCGCGCGTTCCGCCAGGGTCGCGAATTCTTCGTCCTGTAAGGGCACCGGACCGGTCAGGCGAACGCGCACGCCATGGGTTGCGTCGAGCTGCAGCCGCTGGGCGGTGGTGCGGATCGTGTCGATCGGCACTTTGCCGGGTTGCAGCTGGGTGAAATCGCTCACCGGGTCGATGAGTACGATATGCCGCAGCTCGCGTTCGTCTGCTTCCTGCTCCGTGATCAGATTGCGCCAGGAAAAAAAGCGCTGCTTGCCAGCGGCCAGATCCTCGAGCGAGTCCGCCAGGGTCCGCAGCGGTGCACGGAGCTTCCGCGTCGAGGCCGCGTCGTCGTTCACGCCTTTCATTGCGAGCGAAAGCGTGTCCGCGAGACCGCGCAAGGACGGGTCGGACGCCATCGATCCGAGCAATGGCTGGCTCTTCAGCAGTTGAGCCGTGGTCGTCCGCACGTCCTCGATCGACGCGAAGAGCAATCCGTTGCGAGCCCAGAATGCTCCGCCGTCCGGTCGCTGGACCGAGCGGAACAATCTCGTCTGCGCGCCCAGTTCCGCGGTGAGTCTGGCGGCAGCCGCCTCGCCCAATTCGGGCGTCTGGCCCTCGACCACCACCACGATATCCGAGCCTTCCGGCGGGAATGCGGCGTTGAACGCTGCCTGGCGCACTCGCCAGGGAAGCTTGGGCGATAACAGCGCGTACGTGTCGGTCGTCATGGCGAAGTGACCGGTGGCGTACCGAGTCATCGCGATGCAAAGCAGTGTCACCACCGTGACTACGAGCCACGCGTGCGCGACGCAGAGACCGACGAGGCGGACGATCAGCGGAGACTTCAGGCGCGCGGGCGCGGACGGGTCGCTCACCATGGGCCGGCTGGATGTGCTAGCGCGTGCGCGGGCGCTGCCGCGGCTTCAGCATCGTCAGCGTCAGGGGAGCAAAGTTGGCATCGGCGAGAGCGGCGATCCCCAGCGTCCCGATTGCGAGCACCAGGTCCCGGGCACGGCGCGCGAACGATGCGGCAAGCGCCGCAGCCGGCGGAACGCCGAACACCGCTGCAACCAGCATGTAGCTCGCCTCCTGTACGCCGGCCGCACCGGGCACCACCCAGCCAAACGTACGCAGAGCCGCGACCGTACCGTCTATGGCGAGTGCCTGTGCCAGAGTCAGATCGACGCCGAGCAACCGGAAGGTAACCCAGACCTCGGCGGCACCAAACAACCAGCAGCACAGATGAAGCACGAAGGCCGACCACAGGCGTCCACGCTGACTGAGGATGCGATGGAAGCAGTCCTGTATGTCGCAACCGGCGGGACCCTCATCGAGGTCGAGCAGCGCCGGCCAGCGGGCACTGATGGCGCGCGCCATCCCCTGGAGCGAGGCACCGAGTGAACGCCGCGCGAACAGCCCAATCGCCACCAAGATGCCGGTCGCGGCCAAAGCCACCGACAACAGCTCCGCGAGGCGGGACCACGGTGCGAGCACGAGCAGCGTCAGCAGTGCCGCCAATGCATACGGCAGCTTCGCCGCGAGCTCTATCACACCATCGATGCTCGCAGACACTGCCCCGATGGCGAGCGTCCGACCCCGCCCGAGGGCGCGCAGTCCGAAGACGACACCGCCGAGCTGCAGGAAAGGCAGGAGCTCACCTGCCGCGTCGCGCACGAACCGCGCCCACACGAATCTCGAATGTGTGGCGGGAGGATGGCTGCCGGAGGCCAGCCACCAGGCGAGCCCCATCAGGATGACGCTGGGCAGATGCAGGAGCACCAACACCAGCAGTCCGCTCAGGTGCAGGCTAGCGACAGCCTGCGCGACCGCACCGGCACCCGCATAGACGACGGCCGCGGCTACAGCGGCGACGCCGATGACGAGCGCGATGGCCGTGCGTCGCTGCACGTCAGACCAAGACACCTGGCAGGCTGTCGAAGTGCTCGATCTCGATACCGAACCGATCCGTGTAGGGTGTAAAGCGCTCACGCAGAAGACGCGGATCGAGGCCGAAGTCAGCAAGCTTGTAGTCCCGGCACGGCCGGCGGACGTTGACCCCGGTGCGTAGCCAGCTGCGCATGCGCCCTTCGGCCTCCCCGGTCAGCTCCATACCGCAATGCCCGTAAACCGCTCGGACGGCATCGAGCGGGCGGGAGACGATGTGTCGGTAATTCAGGTGTAGCACCGGGTCGCCGTTCGATGACAAGCCGCTCATGCGGTGAGCTCCATCCAGCCACGACGCGCTGACTTCCCGACCGATCTCGAGCCGATCGACGCTGCGTGTAAAGGGCCGCCGCAGCACCTCGGTCAATTTAGCGACCGAGGCGAGCACGCGAACCGGATCGCGGTGGACGAGCACCAGGTGCGCGTCAGGATAGACCTTCCTGATATCGTCGAGGGCAAAAAGATGATCCGGCGACTTCAGAATCCACCTTCGCGACGGGAGCTGGGCGTCGAGGTGCTGGAGGAAGCGGCGATGGAAGCGATAGGCATCGAGGAAGCCGCTGCGCTCCAGCCAGCTGTTGTAAGAGGGAACCCGGTACATGGCATCGAAGCGCAGGCTCTGGAATACCTGCGCGGTGATGTCGGTACATTCCTCGGGCGAATCCACCGCGACCGGGTGCAGGGCGTTGAGCTCGGGGGCGATTGCACGGAACAGAGCGAGCTGCAAACTGACCCACCGCTTGCGCAGCGCGGTGCCAACACTGGCTCGCGAGGCATAGGGGTACACCAGCTGAAACAGCCGTGGTGCGATCGTGCCCGGGTCCTGCAGGATCAGCCGATGGAGGAAGGTCGTGCCGCTGCGCGGCATGCCGGTAATGAACAGCGGCGCGCGGATCGGGCGCGATAACACGGAAGGACAAACCGCCTCGACCTCATCGAAGTGCAGCAGATTCCTCAGGCAACGCAGAAGGTCGATTCTCAAGGCGTGGATCCCGAACAAGCTCAGATCCGCCTCTTCGTTGCAGGCTTTGAGCAAGTGCTCGAAGGGTCGAATGAAGGAACGATCCGCGAAGTCGCGTCGCTTTCCACGTCTCAATGCGGACTCGAGGAGATCATCGGCCCGCAGGGGGCGTCGACGGGGACGCCGGCTGAGCCTCGTGCGCAGGCCGATCTGCTCGTTGTGCGTGTGTCCCATTTCCTGCTCCCATGGGCGTTTCCGCCAGGCCTTGCGCGTCCGCGACGGGCGCTGTCGGCAACGGTTTGCAACATATCCTTTATGGGGAGGGCTACGCACTAGGACGAAAGTGCCATCGTTCGCCGGATCGATCAAACGGTGGAGGCAATTAACTTTCACGCTCAAGGTCACGCCAGCGGCCGCCCGCGACTCGTTCTTCGCGAGTCGACTAGAATTCCGCGGGCAATGCAGAAGCAATTCCTCACCACACCACGCCCGGACGATCTGCACCTCAGGCGGGTCGGGAACAAGACCGGGTTTCAGATCGCCTTCCTTCCCAACGGTGCGATCTTCGCCATGGAGCACCTGCAGGAGGGTCGCCGGATCATGGTGAACCGCTCCTTCGGCTCGCCGATTGCCGGAAGCATGGGCCGCTTGTACCTGCGCGTCGGCGGCATCGAGCCAATGATTCTGACGGTCGCGGGCGCGGAGGCGCGCTGCCGCATCGGGGCGACCGGGGAATGCTTCCTATGGCACGGAGAGCTCGGCGGGATTGCGCACGAGGTCACTCTGCAGTTGCACGCGGAGCAAAATCTCTGGCTGTGGATCGTGCAGGTGCGCAATCGGCGCGAGGAGCTGCTTCGCTGCGACGCGCTGCTCATTCAGGACCTCGGCCTCGGGGACCCCGGGTTCCTGATGAACAACGAAGCCTATGCGAGCCAATACCTCGATCATCATGTCGGGCACCATCCCCGCATGGGTCCGATTCTCATGGCGCGCCAGAATCTTGCGCAGAGCGGCAGGCATCCCTGGGTAGCGCACGGCTGTCGTGAGGGCGCTGTTGGTTATGCCACGGATTTCCTGCAGCTCATGGGCCCGGCCTGGCGCGATGCGGAGCAGTTCGACATTCCCTTCGGTACTGCGCTTCCTTCGGTCCGCCTTCAGCACGAGACGGCGTGTGCGGCGCTCCAGTCGAAGGCCGTTACGCTGGCACCCGGCGCGATCGAGTCGTGGACCTTCTTCGGCACCTACCGAGCCGACCACCCCGATGCGTCCGGTGACGCAGACCTCGCGCTGGCCGAGGAAGCCGCCACGGCCCGCAGCCAGCCGACAGCACGCGCGGCCGCGCTGACTGCAGCGCGAGTGAGCTGCCTGCTCGAAGCGCCCTGCGCGGTATCCGAACCGGTTAGCGAGCGAGGGTTGCACGAACGGTACCCCGAACCGACGCACCTCGAGCGGGTGAGGGAGACGTTGCTGTCCTTCTTCACCGACGGAGCAGGCGGCAGCCGCCACGTGGTGCTGCGAGACAAGGAGCGCCGCGTGCTGCGCCGCCACGGGGCGTTGCTGGTCGGCGGCCGGCAGATGCTGCCCGATGACCGCACGTTGTGTGTTACGTGCTGGATGCACGGCGTGTTTGGCGCACAGCTCACCCTCGGCAATACCTCGTTTCACCGGCTCTGGTCCATCTCCCGGGACCCATACAACATCACCCGAGGCAGCGGCCTGCGGATGCTGGTGGATGCGGGTGACGGGTGGCGATTGCTGACGGTCCCATCCCTGTTCGAGATGGGCCTCACGGATTGCCGCTGGATCTATGTGCTCGGCGGCCGAACCCTCACGGTCTCGGCAGTCGTGGCGGGTGATGAGCCGGCCGTACAGTGGCGCGCGGCCGTCGACGGCCCCCCGTGTCGATTCCTCGTGGTGGGTCATCTCGTTCTCGGAGAGCAGGAGTTTGCTCACGCGGCGGTGCTCGAGATCGACGAGCGCCAAAAGCGCTTCACTTTCCGGCCGGAGCCGGGGGGCATGTGGAGCGAACGCTATCCGGCGGCCGTCTATCACCTCGTGACGAGCACCCCGGAATGCATCGAGGCCATCGGTAGTGACGAGCTGCTTTATGCCGACGGGGAGGTGCGCAGCGGCGGCTACGCCGTGTTGCGGACGGCGCCCACGAACGAGCTCGTCTTTGCCGTAGTGGGCTCGCTGAGCGATCCGGCGGAAGCGGAGCGGCTCGCAGCCAGGTATTCGAGCCGCATCGCGGAGACTTCGATGCAGCGCGTGGGGCTCGCGCACTGGCGCGGCGTGACGCGGGGCATCCGCATCGCGAGCGCGGGCTCCGATGGTGCTGCCAGCGCGTTGGACGCGACCCTTCCGTGGCTGGTGCACGATGCGATGGTGCATCTCACCGTGCCGCACGGCCTCGAGCAGTATACCGGCGGTGCCTGGGGCACCCGCGATGTCTGCCAGGGTCCGATGGAGCTGCTCCTGGCACTGGAGCACGATGAGACCGCCAAGGCGATTCTGCGCATCATCTTTGCCCAACAGTACGCGCAGCGTGGCGACTGGCCGCAGTGGTTCATGCTCGAGCCTTACTCGGCCATACAGGACCGGGAAGCGCACGGCGATGTGATCGTCTGGCCATTGAAGGCCGTGTGTGACTATGTGGAAGCGACCGGCGACTTCGGCGTCCTCGAGGAAGCCGTGCCGTGGCGGCGTGAGGACGACCTGCAACGGACGGTCGCTACCGATCCCATTGCAGCCCACATCGATAAGCTCATTGCAACCGTACGCGAGCGCTTCGTCCCGGGCACGAGCCTGATCCGCTATGGAAACGGTGACTGGAACGACTCCCTGCAACCGGTCGATCCCGCGAAGCGGGATTGGATGGTGAGCAGCTGGACGGTCGCACTTCTCTACGAACAGCTCGCCCGTTATGCAGAGATTCTGCGGCGCAGCGGGCGCTCGGACGGTGCCAGCGAGCTCGCGCTTGCCGCGGACGTGCGCGGGGACTTCAACCACTACCTGGTGCGCGCGGGCACCGTGGCGGGGTACGGGGAATTCAATCCCGCCGGCGGTCTGCCCGAACTGCTGTTACATCCGGCCGACGATCGCACCGGTGTCAGTTACTCGCTGCTGCCCATGGTACAGGCGATTCTCGGGGCGCTCTTCACTCCGGAGCAGGTGCGACATCACCTCGCTCTCGTGCGCGCACACCTGCGTTTTCCCGATGGTGTGCGGCTCATGGATCGGCCGCTCGCCTATCGCGGTGGCCCCCAGGTCATTTTTCAACGCGCTGAATCCGCGGCGTACTTCGGCCGTGAAATCGGGCTCATGTACACGCATGCGCACCTGCGGTATGCACAGGCGCTGGCGGTCCTCGGCGAAGCGCAGGAGATGTGGGATGCGCTGCAGGTAATCAATCCGGTTGCCGTCACGGATCGGGTACCGCAGGCATCGCTGCGCCAGCGCAATGCGTACTTCAGCAGCAGCGATGCCGCCTTTCGTGACCGCTATCAGGCGAGTGCCGAATGGGCGCGGGCGCGCGAGGGCTCGGTCGGGGTCGATGGTGGCTGGCGCATCTATTCGAGCGGGCCAGGCCTCTACGTGAATATGGTCATCGCCCATGCCCTCGGTGTGCGACGGCACTTTGGCGAGCGGCTCGTCAATCCGTGCCTGCCGGCTTCATTGCGGGGTCTGCGGCTTCAGTGGGACGACAGGCTCGCTCGCGGCTCGCCGCTGCAGTGATGAACGCCGCGTAACTCCACGAGAGGTGCTTTGCTGAGGTCTGTGCGCCTGTGGTCTGATCGAACTGTTCCGAGAGGGCACCGCTTTGCGGTGTGTAGGCGCGCACCGTCCGCATGATCGCATCGCCGCGCGCAACCGCGAGCCGCGCCAGCTGCTCGCCATCGACCGCGGGCTCAGCCGCTCCCAGACGCTGCCGGAAACGCGCGTTTTCCGGCACGAACGCCATTTTCGCCCCGCTGCGCAGCGCCTGCGCCAGCCTGAAATAGAATTCCGCCGCAGCGAGGGTAGCGAGAAACCAGGCGCCGCCGCCGTAGTAACGATCGTTGGCGTAGCGGCCGAGCGCCGGGCCGCGGCCGGGTGGACGCTCGCGGTTGATGGCGTACTGTGCTTCGAAAAGCTCTTCGAGGGCGGTCAGGGTCGCCTGCGCCCTGGGATCGAGCAGGCTGTGAGCGCCGCTGATGCGCCCGGCATGCAGCACGCCGAGCACGACAGCGATGTCGAGCTCCCTGCCGTTCTTGTGGGTTTCGGTCGCGCCACCCGAGCGATAGAAGCCAGCGGTCTGATCCCAAAAGCCATCGAGACGCGCAAAGGCCTCCTCGGCGGCCATGCGCTCAGCCGCCGAGGGCTCGGGCTGCCCGGTATCCTCGAGCCATTCCGCCCCGCACCTGAGCGCCTCCGCCTGCACGAGCTGAGTGTAATAGTGGTACCCGGTTGCCTCCTCCCACACATCGCCGCAGGGATCGCGCACGGAGGCAAGCGTGAAGCTGAGGTCGGTCTTGATGAGATCGCTCACTGCCCTCTGGAGAGCTGGATCCTCGTGCAGTTCAGGAACCTCATGCCACCAACGCAGCAGCGCGATGCCGCGCGTTGCCGGCCCGTCGCTCTGGGGGCGCGACCAGCGAATGAAATCGAGCGTGCCGTCAGCATTCACGCGCGTGTCCGCGAGTACGCCATTCCCCGATAGCGCGCCTAACTCGCCATCCGGGCGCACATACTTGAGGAATGCCGGCTGCACTCGGGCCCGGAAGCCGCTGTTACGGAGAAACTCCCGTCCCTCCAGGGCTTGCAACGACAGGCTGAACTGCACGAACTCACGCAAGCGGACGACGGCGGAGCGGTCGGCGTAGCCCGCGGCAAGCGCGACACGCAGTGCATCGATGACGATGGCGGAATCGCGAAACCAATGGAAGAAGTAGTCCGGGTCCGGGTCATAGTGGGCGGCAATCGGCGATGCGAGCACCGATCCTGGGTGTGGAATCACCCGCTGCCCGAACCCCGTGCGCTCCATGACCAGATCCGTCGCCGAGATGGCCGCTGACATCCTGCTCGCGGCGAAACGCGCCTCTGCCGCGATCCATTGCTCGAGCCCGGGCATGGCTCAGCCGAGATGCGGGCTGCGAAAGCCGAGCTTCCTGAGCCCCGACTGGATCTCCGGGATACGCATGAACAGCTTCCAGAGCAGCCCGCTGCGGTAATTCTCGATCATCACGATGATCGGGCCCTGACTGATCGCGAGGAAGGTGTCCGCATACCAGTCAAGCTGCTCACTGAAGCCATCGACGAAGCCATAGCGTCCCCAGATCCGGTCACCGAGATCGTGATAGAAGTGCCGCAGCGCACTCATGGCCTCCTGCGGCGCATAGGGGAAGCTCGACAGAGCGGCTGCCGGAGTGATCACACCGCGGTCATTGTCGGGTGCATGCGCGGCGTAGCCGCCCGGGGTATCCCCGGCGCTCAGGCCCCAGCAGTCAGGACCGTATCCCCGGTAGCGGTGCGGGTTGCGCACGCAGTAGGCGTAGTTGATGCGTGTGTGATTGACGTTCTGCTGCCCGTAATCGCCGTAGCGGTCAGTCAACCCACGAGGATCGAGACCGCAGAAAGAGTAATGCGCCAGGAACAGCGGGCCACCCCAGGGCGGGCCGAGTGGCAGCTCGATGCCCTCATAAGCGCGCCGGTTAATGAAGTCACGACCGATCGCCCAGCCTTCGTGATAGACCTCTGCCGGCACGGGGTAACGCGGCGCGCTGGCGGCGAGCGCATAAGTGATGAGACATTCGTTCCAGCCGCGAATCTCGTTGTTCAGCGCAAACCCGTTGTTGGGGCTCCAGTGCCAGGTGAGCACCTTGCGCCCGCCCTGTGTGTACCAGTCCCATTCCGCCTCGCGCCACAACCAGCTGATGCGCTCTCGCAAGCGCGCCTCCTCGGGGGCGTCGCGATCGAAGTAAGCGCGCACACACAGGAGTCCCTGGAATAGCAAGGAACTCTCCACCAGGTCGGCACCATCGTCCTTGCGGCTGAAGGGGACGGTGGCGCCGGAGTCACCACGCAGGAAATGCGGATACATGCCGTGATAGCAGGTCGCCTTCTCGAGGCAATCCATCATCACCGCCAGGCGCGCCAGCGCCTGCTCGCGGCTCACCCAGGCGCGCTCGCACGCCACGATCAGTGCCATGGCGCCGAAGCCTGAACCGCCGATGGCGACGGGAGTGTCCGGTTCATCGGCGCGGCGGTGACGTCGATCGAGCGCCAGGCCGCTGACCGGATGTGCCCCCTCCCAGAAATACCGGAACGTCTGGCGTTGGACCAGATCGAGAAGCTGCTCGTCAGACAGCGGATCTGCTCGCTGCTCGACTGCAGAGCGGGATGCGGCTTTGGGCGCTGGCATGGGGTAGTGGGCCTAGGGCATCAAGGTTGCGATTCGGTCACTCGGGCTGAAGGTCGGGCCCTGCGGGTCCGTCAGGAGCCGCACCCGGCGCATGAAGAATCCTTCGTGCGGCCTTTCCTTGGCGATGTCGATGAGGCCGAGCGGGGCAAGTTCGCCGGTGAAGAGCGCCTCGATCCGTCGACGCGAGACGGGATCGAACACATCGAATGCCCCATCCAGCACCACCCACTGTGGTCGTTGCAGTATGACGCGGGCGATGGCCAGACACTGCTTCTCATCGTCGTTCAGTCGCTGGTCCCATCGCTCAGTCGTGTCGAGCAGCGGCTGCAGCCGTTCCAGGCCAACCGCTGCCAGCGCCCGCGCGGCAGTGGCGTCATCGAAGTCGCCGGTCGCACACGGATAACAGAGCGCGGCGCGCAAGCTTCCAGGCGGTACGTAGGCGCGCGCCGGCAGGAACATCATCGCCGCCCGCGCGGGGCGCTGGATGCGGCCGCTGCCCCAGGGCCACAGACCGATAATTGCCCGGAACAGGAGCGTTCGCGCCGTCCCGCGGTCTCCGGCGATGAGGACTCGCTCACCGGGTGTGAGATCGACGTGCCTCTCGCTCAGCTGGATCGCACCGGCGGGCGCTGCGACCTGCAGATCATCGAGGCGGATTGTGGGGCTGTCGGTCTCCTTCAGATCGATGCGGCTGGTGCTCTCACCGAGACTGTCCATCGTCACCACTGCGCTGCGGAAGCTCGCCACGCGCAGCAGCGTGGCCCGCCAGTCCGCAATGCTGGAGAAATTGTCCACGAACCATCGCAGCGAAGTCTGAACCTGGTTGAAGGCGCCGACCACCAGCATCAGCTCACCGAAGCTCATCTCGCCCGTGAGATAGCTCGGCGCGGCGACCAGGATCGGTGCAACGATCGTGAACCAGCCGTAGCCGGCCGTGATCCAGGTAAGCCGCGTCGTCGCAGCGACGATGTGTCGTGACACCTCGAGAACGCTGTCGAACACCCGATTGAGGTGCCGCTTCTCATCGGCTTCGCCGCCGTAGATTGTAATGCCTTCGATCTCCTCGTTGACACGCACCAGCGCGAACCGCAGGTTGGCCTCACGCGCATAGCGCTCGGAGTCAAGTGCGACGAGTGGATGACCGACCAGCCAGCTCAGGAACGATGCCGTACCGGCATAGAACAACGCACACCACACCATGTAGCCGGGCACGTGCAAGCGGTGGCCGGCGAAGGGCAGGAACATATGTTGCGACGACACCCAGAGCACGCCAATGAAGGACAGCAGCAGCAGCGTCGCCTGCAGCAATCCGATGCCGAGGTCGGTCATCAGGTCGGTCAGATGCTGCGCGTCCGCATGCAGGCGCTGGTCAGGATTCTGTCCGATGACACCGGCATTGGAGAGGCGGAAGGCACGCAGCGGCCGGAGCCACTCGTTGAGCAGGTCGTGCACCAGACCCTGACGCAGGGCCACCCGGGAGCTCTGATTCAGCCACACCTGGCTGACATTGAGCACCAGCAATATCGCGGCCAATTCGGTGAACACGATCAGTTGCTTGATGACGGCGGGAATATCCTTGTGCGTGAGCGCATCGTAGAACGGCCGATTCCAGGCATTGAGCCGGATCTGCATGTAGGCGGTCGCGGCGACGACCACCACCAGGCCCGCGGCCAGCAGCAGCAGCTGAGTGCGCTCGCGTGAAGCCCAGAACGCCGCGGCCATCCGCGCAACCTCGGTGAAAAGGCTATCCTTGGCGAGGGCAGCCGCGGCAAGGGCGTCTACGGTTCGGGCTTCGGCCGTGGGTAGGCCCGCGCTGCCGGTGCCAGGTGAGGACTCGCTCGGTGGTTGCGTCATCGTATCGATCCGTTGCGGCTCCGCTTCGTTGAAAGGTCCGGGCGGGAGCAGGCACCGCGGACATTCGTGGGCCACGTGAGCTTAGCGCAAGGCAACAGCATGGGACGCATCGAACGATTGCTCGCCGCGATGACGCTCGCGGAGAAAATCGGGCAGCTGAACATGGCGCCATCGTTCCGCGCGGTCACAGGTCCGCTGGCGCGGTACGACCTGGAAGAGGGCGTTCGCAGCGGACGTGTCGGCAACGTGCTGAACCTGTGGGGGAGCGCCGAAGTGCACGCCCTGCAGCGCCTCGCCGTGGAGCATTCGCGCCTGCGCATTCCGCTGCTGGTCGGTGTGGACGTCGTTCACGGGCACCGCACGATCTTCCCGGTTCCGCTGGCAGAGGCGGGCCTGTTCGATCCTCACATCTGGGAGCAAACCGCGCGCGCCGCGGCCGCGGAGGCAGCCGCCGATGGCATCGGCCTGACGTTCGCGCCGATGGTGGATGTCGCGCGCGATCCACGCTGGGGACGGATCGTTGAAAGTCCGGGCGAGGATCCGTGGGTGGCGTCCGAGTTCGCAGCCGCCAAGACCCGCGGCTTCCAGGGTGCTCATCTGCACGCGCCATCCAGCATCGCAGCGACGGCCAAGCACTTCTGCGGCTACGGTGCGGTGACCGCGGGCCGCGAGTATGCCTCGGTCGATCTCTCGGGGCGCACGCTGCACGAGGTTCATCTGCCGCCGTTTGCTGCCGCAGTGGCGGCCGGGACTGCGGCGGTCATGGCCGCCTTCATCGACCTCGCGGGCGTCCCCATGACTGCCAATGTGCCGCTGCTGCAGGGCTGGCTGCGCGGCCGGCACGCTTTCGATGGTGTCGTGATCAGCGACTACAACGCCATTGCAGAGCTGTGCGCGCACGGTGTGGCCGCCGACACGGCGGCGGCCGCGGCACTTGCGCTGTGCGCCGGGATCGATATCGACATGGCGAGCCAGGCGTACGTGGAGGGACTGCCTGAAGCTCTGGAGCGTGGCCTCATTAGCGCGGCGATGCTCGACGCGAGCGTGTTGCGAGTTCTGAGGCTCAAGCAGCGGCTCGGACTGTTTGATGATCCATACCGGGGCGAGGAGGCCGCAGCGAGCGACTCATCAACCCGCGAACTGGCGCGGCAAGCGGCCCGACGGGCTGTGGTCCTTCTGACCCACCGCCGCTCGGTACTACCTCTGCCTGCGCAGGTCCGGCACGTCGCGGTGATCGGTCCACTGGCATCGGCCGCGAGCGAAATGTTGGGACCGTGGGCTTCCGCCGGTCGACCCGAAGACACGGTGAGCATTCTCGAGGGGCTGAAGCACGCCTTGCCCTTCTGCCACATCGAAAGCAACTGCCAGGATGCGCGTGGCATTCCGGCAGCGCTCGAGTGCTGCCGCGGAGCAGAGCTCGTCATCCTGTGTCTGGGGGAGGTGGCGGCGATGAGCGGCGAGGGAGGCAGCCGCGCGGACCTGGGCCTCCCGGGCGATCAGCGCGAACTGGCGGAGGCAGTGCTCGATCTCGGCAAACCCGTCATCGCACTCCTCACTTCAGGCCGTCCGCTCACGGTGCCATGGCTGTTCGAGCGCGCGGACGCAGTTCTCGCCACCTGGTTTCTCGGCAGCGAAGCCGGTAATGCCATCGCCGATGTCCTCACCGGGAAGTTCAATCCCACGGGGAAACTGGCGGTCACCTGGCCTCGCCACGTCGGTCAGGTGCCGATCTTCCATGGTCAGCGGCCGACTGGCCGGCCCGCGAGGTCCGGTGAGCGGCTCACCAGTTCCTACCTCGATCTCCCGGTGACGCCGCAATTTCCCTTCGCGCACGGCTTGTCCTACAGCTCTTTTACGCTGCGCGACCTGCGCTGCACGCCGTGCACCGTCAAAATGACCGAGGCCATCGAAGTGTCCGCGTCGGTGCACAACGAGAGCCCCACGCCGGGTGAAGTTTCGCTATTCCTGTTCGTGCGCGATCCGGTGGCCAGCATCTCGCGACCGCTCCTCGAGCTCAAGCGGGCGGGCCGCATCACCCTTGCGGCCGGAGAGTCGGGAAGCCTCAGCTGGCAGCTGCCCGTCGCCGCACTTGCCTTCATCGGCCCCGATCTCGAAGCGGTTCTCGAGCCGGGCCGGTTCGAGCTCTATGTGGGCCAGAGCGCCGACCCCGCCGCGCTCCTCAGCTGCAGCATCGAAGTGGTGGCATGAGACAAATGAGTTGAGCGAATGTTTGATTCGAAGCGCTTGACAGACCGATGAACGCGCGTAAACTGCGCGCCCCCATGAACACTAACTGTTGCATAACATCGGAACGCGTGCTGCCTGCCTGGGCGCGCGTTCGTGACATGAGAGATTAGCCCGCGAGCACATCCCTCGGAGGGCTGATCGCTGCAGCTCTCCGGGACTCACCGAGGACCCCGGTTGGCGCTGCTGCCCGGGGTCTTCTCGTTTTAGCGAACGGATTCCGCTGTGCAGGTGTCCTCGAGGACGTGGTGCGGGTCCAAGTGCCGCGGGGCCTGATCTGACATCACCTTAGTTGCCCGGCGGGCGTGAGCCCGCCGGGATCTCTGCATCGTGCGGAGCGCAAGCTCAGCTGACTGTTTCCGCGCTGTAGCGAGGACCGAGGTCTCGCGTGAATCGACGGCTCGGGGGGGGCGTCGCGGCCCGATTCCGCTTCACGGCGGAAGCTGCACCCAGAATGGCTGACTCGGGTCGGCCTGTACCGTGTCGGCAGGCCCGATGCCGACCACCTGGACGATCGCTTCCTCGTTGCTGTTGGAGCCGTCCCAATGCAATGCGCCGGCGGGATGGAGCATGTAGCCGCCCGCCCTGAGCGGCACGGTTTGTGTGGGATCGAAGGTGGCGCCAGTTCCGGTGAACCAGGTGCCCTTGATGACGGTGACGTGACGATCATGCGGATGCCAGTGCGGCCGGTCCATCACGTGCGGCGGAAACCTTACCCGCTGCACGTACAGGCCGTTGCCGGAGGGATCTCCGGCAATCGTCGCCAGCTGCGCGCCATGGCCATCGGGCAAATCCCGCCACTGGATCTGATCGGGCGTCAGGCGCACGAAGTCTGCGCCGCCCGCCGCCTTCTGGCCCGAAGCGCCGCCGACTACTGCACAGGTGAGGCACGCTGTGAACGCCAGGGCAAGTCTTGTGCGCATAGAGATCACGCCTTCAATCGCAGCCTGCCCGTGAAGTCGCGTTTGCCGATGCGCGCACCCTTCCAGCGCAGGATGTCGTACGCCGTGGCGGCATGAAAGTAGAAGTTAGGGAGCGAGAATGACAGCAGGAAATTCTCGGCGGTGAACTCCAGGCGCCGCTCGCGGAACTCGAAGCGCATGTCGCGGCCCATGAAGCCATCCATCTCGGCCGGCTGGATGGCCTCGAGCGCGCCGAGCGTCTCCGCAGTCCGGGTCCTGAGCGCAGCGAAGGTCTGCGGAAGTGGAGTCATGTCCGGGGAAAACACGCCGCGGCGCACGCCCTCGATCGCGCCGAGCGAGTGCACGGCCGTCGATTTCACCTGGTAGGCGAAGGGCAGCATGTCCTGCGCGAGACGGGCATCGATGATGTCCTGCGGCGCGAGCCCCTTTTCCGTGCAGAAGGTCTCGGCGGTAACCAGCAGCCCCGCGATGGCCCCGAGGGTCTGGCAGTAAGAGGGGATGGTGACGTCATAGAGTGAAAGAGCCATGTAGCTTCTCCTTAACGATCTATCGCCGCTACTCCGCCGCCCTCCGCCTGCGGCAGCATGGCCACCTCGCGGTAGGGTGCGCCGGCTTCCTCCAGCGCGCGGCGGATGAATTCGCCGCGCCCCTGGATGGCAGGCCAGTAGTAGAGCTCGTAACGCATGAGCGACTCCGCTGCGCCGGGCCCCGCAGCGCGGCGTGAGCCCTCAATGCCAGAGTCGCAGGTCCTTTGGCAACTCGAGCGTGCCGCCCCTCTCCACATCCTGCCGGCTGCCGGGCGTTCCACCGCCCCCGCTACCGGGTGCGTCATCCATCTCGAATGCGGTCGCGGGCGGCACCTCGAGGGCATGACCCCCGGAGCCGCTCAGAGCCTTGTTGATCGCCGGCAGCTGCGTCGTGGTCAGTTGCTCGAACTTAGTGGAAATGTCGCTCAGCTCTGCGCGCAGCGCGGCGATGTTATCGAGCTGATAGCGCGCCGGCGGACCATCCCAGGAGGTGATGGCCCCATAAAGCTGATCGGTGTGCTCGCGCAGCCGCTCCTCGCCCGTGATGGCACCGCCTTCAGTGGTCGCAACGATGCGCTTGCGCAGCCCATCGAGCTGAGCGTCGAAATCCGCGAGACGCCGCTGCAGCGGATCAGCCGACTCCGGGCCCTTGCCCGCCGCGGCAACCTGCTCGCGCAGCCCGGCGATGCGAGCGAACAAAGCCGACTCGTCGTTGAAGAGCGTGTACACCTTCATTGCCGCGTCGTACTGCGCCTGCCGGTCGGCGAGCGTCCAGCTGACGCGCCGATCGAGCCCGACCGTGAGCGACATCGTGTAGCTCTTGCCGTCCTTCACCATGCGGATGGTGTAGCTGCCGGGCGGGACGCGCGGGCCCGTCGTTCCCGCCTGGGCAAGCTGCACCGCCGGCGGCACGTGCGGTGCGCGGCGGTGCATCGTCCAGAGAACGCGATTGAGCCCGCGGCGGGTGCTCGCCGGCAGCTCATCGATGACCGCGCCGCTTCCGTCCAGCACCTCGATGCGCAGCTTGCCGAAGAGCTGCCGGGTGCGCTGGTAATAGGTGATCACCGCGCCGTCCTTCGGGTTCTCGCCCACGAAGGCCGCAGCACCATTCACCCAGCCGCCATTGGCCTCGATGCGTTGCTGCACCGGGCGGGCATCAATGAAGGCCGCGTCCTGGGCGGCGACCTCGGGCGTCAGGTGCCGCAGCGGGCTGATGTCGTCGATGATCCAGATACCGCGACCGTGGGTGGCGAGCACGAGATCGTTGTCGCGTGGCTGTACGGCGAGATCGCGCACTGCCACGGCAGGGAAATGGCCACCCTTGAACTGCGCCCAGTGTGCGCCGCGGTCGAGCGAGATCCACAGACCGAATTCGGTCCCGAGGAACAGCAGCTGCGGATCGACGGGATCCTCCTTGATGACGTGCGCGTAGCCGCGGATCCCTTTGAGGTCCTGGGGGCTCGCGAGTGGCGCCCAGCTCTTGCCGTAATCGGTGGTGACATACACGTAGGGGGCCAGGTCGCCGAAGGTATGACGGTCGAAGGCGACGTACGCCGTGCCGGGTTCAAAATTGCTCGCCTGCACCCAGTTCACCCAACTGTTCTTCGCCAGGCCATGCACGTTCGCGACGAGGTTCTCCCAGTGCTGTCCGCCGTCGCGGGTGAGCTGCAGGTTGCCATCGTCGGTGCCGACCCAGATGAGTCCTGCCGTGCGTGGCGACTCGCTGATCGAGAAGATGGTGGTGTGCATCTCGGCGACGGAATTGTCGACCGTGACGCCGCCGGACTGCTCCTGCTTCTGCTTCTGCGGGTCGTTCGTGGTCAGGTCCGGCGAGATGCGCTCCCAGCTCTGCCCGTGATCGCGCGAGCGAAACAGGAACTGCGCACCGATGTAGATCGTTGCGGGATCGTGCGGTGACAGGGCGATCGGCGTATTCCAGTTGAAGCGCAGCTTGGTATAGCGCTTCAGCTCCTCGGGCCCGAGCCGTGGCTGGATGTCATGCGTCTCGTGCGTGTGCACGTTGACACGGCTTATGGCACCGCCCTGGGACTCGCCGTACACGTAATTGGGATCGGTCGGGTCCTGGTACATGAAGAAGCCATCGCCGCCGATCATGGCCTCCCAGCGTGAGCTGGTGATTCCACCCGGATAGGCCGAGTCGCCGACCCACGCACTGTTGTCCTGCAGGCCGCCATAGACGTGGTAGGGGTCGGCGCCATCGATACTGACATGGTAGAACTGCGACAGGGGCAGATTGTCGGTCTTCCACCACTTGTTGGCACCGTCGTAGGAAATCCACAGGCCGCCGTCATCGCCGGCGAACACATGCTGCGAATCGGCCGGATCGACCAACACGTCGTGCACATCGCCATGCGCGCCGTTGAAACCACCGATGGTGCTGAAGCTCTTGCCACCGTCCTCGCTGAGGATGAGGGCGCCGTCGGTCTTGTAAACACGCCGCGGATCCTTCGGATCGACCACCAGGTTCGCGAAATAGAACGGCCGCCACACCATCCACTGGCTCTTGTCACCCCGTTCCCAGCTCGACCCGCCGTCGTGGGAGATGAAGAGCCCCGAATCGGTCGACTCGATGAAGGCGTACACGGTCCGGGGATCGCTCGGCGCGTACGCGAGAGCGATGCGTCCGTACGGCTTGGGCGGAAGTCCCTTGTGGTCCGCCGGCAGCAGCTCGCTCCAGGTGCGGCCGCCATCGGCGCTGCGGTAGAGGCCGCCGCCCGATGACGTCTTCGGTCCGTCGCCGCCGGAGCGGAACGTCCAGCCTTTGCGGCGGAAGTCCCAGAGCGCGGCGAGCAACACGTCCGGGCTGCCCGGTTGCATGGCGACGCTCGCACAACCGGTGGAGAGGTTCGCGCCCTTGAGGATCAGCTGCCAGTTCTTGCCGCCATCGACAGTCTTGTAGAGCCCGCGCTCGGCCGAGTCGCTCCAGAGCTTCCCGGGTACGCAGGCATAGACGGTGTCGGATGCGCGCGGATCGATGACGATACGCGCGATGCGCTCGGAGTCCGGGAGTCCCGCGTACACCCAGGTTTCCCCGCCGTCGACCGATTTGTAGATGCCGTTGCCCACGGACACGCTGTTGCGTGTCCAGGATTCACCCGTGCCGACCCACACGTTCCTGAGGTTCGAGGGATCGATCGCAATCGCACCGATCGATTGCACCGGCTGTTCATCGAACACCGGCTTGAAGGTGGTCGCGCCGTCGGTGGACTTCCATACCCCGCCGCTTGCCGCCCCGACGAGCAACACCACCTTACCCGAGGTGTCGCGATAGCCCGCGAGCGCCGAGATGCGGCCGCTCATCGCCGCCGAGCCGATGTTGCGGGCCCCGAGGCCCGAGATCGCACCGGAGTCGATAAGTGGAGCTGGAGCCTGCGCCAGTGCGGCGGCGAGATAGCCGGACAAGAGCGCGCACGCCGGGAGCGCGGGATTGAAGCGCATCAGCTTACTCCTGGGTTTACTTGGCGGGTGCGGCCGCGGGCCGCGGCGCCGGGAACTCGAACAGGGTCTTGTCTGCAGCGACGTTGGCTTCCGCCTTGTCGATCTGCAGTTTCTGGCGATCGTTCGAGCCCTTCTGGTAGGACTCCAGCGCGAACGGCAGGTACACGCCGTTCAGCTTTTCGTAGTCGCCGTAGTCGGTGATGGTTTCGTTGGGGACGCCGTGCTCGATGCGGCGGTTCACGGTGCGGATCTCGAGAAAGTAGTCGGGATCGAGATAGACGTAAGTCACATCAGCATTCGAGCGCGTCACTCGCAGCTTGTGTGCCTCGGTACCATCGATATCCTCGGTCCCGAGATAATCCAGCTTGTATCCCTTCGCCTGATAGTCGACCAGCGCTCCGGTGAAATCTGCTGCGTCCTCACCGAGCGCCTTGGCATCGTCGGCGGAAAGCTTCTCCGGGTCCTTACGCCCCTGGAAGGGATTGATCTGCCAGGCCTGTGAACCATCGTACGCCTGCACCCTGGTGAGACCCTGGAGCTGCACCTCGTAGCGGATCGCGCCGGGGCGCGCGACCAGCATGCTGTAGCCCACTTCGATCGTGCCGCCATTCACCAGCAGCTTCCCCGAGAGGCGCAGGGACTGGATGGCATTCAGCTGCTCGATGCCACCTTTGGCCGCTACGTTCTTCGCGGCCAGCTCCGCGGCGGTATACGCGAACGCAGCCGGTGCCGCCATGATCATCAAGGCGGTTGCGATTCGATGCATGGCTCCCCCCGTGCTTATGAGAGCGGCATATGATGCATGCGTCAGCGTCAGCGCGCCAGCGAGTGCCTATCGCAACCACGCACTGCTGACAAGCGGTGCGCATGCCAACGCGGCCAAAAACTCCGCGCAGACTGACATGAATGCCGACCGACGTGACATGGCGATGGATCGGCGCGACATCGCGCACGACCAGGCGGATATCCGTGCGGACCGCCAGGACATCCGGCGCGACCGGGCGGATCTGCGAACGGATGAACGTGGTCTGCAACACGAGTACGCCGAG
>DATMPW010000020.1:0-13293 GCA_035566915.1 Steroidobacteraceae bacterium | reverse complement strand
GGTCGGAGCTGGTGTAGCTCTAGGAGCGTCCCGCCACCAGATCCAGGGTCGGCAGATGCCCGCCCTCGGCCACGCGCACGTTCTCCCGGGCAATATCGGCCGCCAGCCGGCTGGAGATGAGCGACAGGTTCTGCTCGAGCGATATGTTGACCCAGCGGCTCTGGTCGGCGGGGTCGGGGTTGTTGAGCGGCATGTCCGCCCCCGGCTTGGCGAGGGCGTCGTACTTCTGCCCGGTGATCTCCTGCAGCTGATCCTCGATGGTAGCGAGGCTGCGCTTGGCGGCGATCACGGTGGAGGCGGCACTATCGCGTGCCGCCTTGGCGTCCTCGACATCCGTGATGGCGATCAGCCCGACCTCGAAGCGCTTGTTGGCCTGATCGAGCTGGCGCGAGATCGCTGCGAGCGAGGTCTGATCCGCGTCCAGCGTGTCGATCGCCCTGAGCACGTTGAAGTAGGCCCCCGCCACGCGCAGGATCAGCTGCTGCTCCGCGGCGGCGTAGGTCGCCTCCGCCTGCGCCACTTCCTGACTGGCCGCCTTGAGCGCCATCCAGTTCGACCACGAGAATACGTTCTGCCGCAGATTGAGCGACCACTGCTGGATGGTGTTGTCGATCTGATCTGCCGTCCGGGCCACCACCAACTGCGGCGGAGCGTTGGGGTTGTTGGGGTTGTTGGAGTTAGCCACCTCGAAGATCTGGCTCTGGAAGCCGGAGGAGTGGTCGCGCGTGATGCCGGCGGTGCCGTTCAACTGCGGCAGGAGCGCCGCCAGCGCCTGCGGCTTGGACTCACGGGCGGCGAGGCGGTTGGCATCGGCCTGGCGTATGACCGGATCGTTGTGCAGCGCGTCCTCGAATACTGCGATCAGGTCCTTGGCGGGCGCAGCGAGCGGAAGCGCGAGCAATACGAGAGCGAGAGTCGCGGCGCGATTCATGAGCATTCCCCTCTGGTCAGTGACCGGGCGGACCCGGCTCGTCAGAACGTGAATTCCGGCGGTCGCACCGCATTCACCAGCGGATCAATGACGGTCTCGAACAGACTACGCATCGTCACCGAGTCCTCGGAAGTTCGTCGCACCAGCCGCGCATCCATCACCGGCGGCTCGCCCACGACCACGAACAGCCGCCCGCCGAGGGTGAGCATGCGCTCGAAGCGCGCATCGTAGACCGGAAGGGATGCGGTGAGGGCGATCACGTCGTAGCGCGCGCCGCCATCGCCCTGCATGGCGTCGGCATCGACCACCTCGACGTCGCGCTGGCCGAAGAGCGTCAGGTTCTGGCGCGCCGCATCGGCCAGCTCGGGGAATATCTCCAGTGCACGCACCCGTGTGGCCATCGCGCGCAGGCATGCCGTGAGGAAGCCGGTCCCGGCGCCGATCGCCAGCACCTGGTCCCCCGGCTGCGGCATCAGCGCCTGCAGCAGCCGCCCGACCACACTGGGACGCAACATATGCTGCCCGCGCGGCAACGGCACCTCGGCGTCGGCATAGGCGCGGTAGCGCTGTCCCGCCGGGACGAACAGCTCGCGTGGCACCCGGCGCATGACCTCCAGCACGCGCTCATCGAGTACATCCCAGGCACGCACCTGTTGCTCTATCATCTGTTCGCGGGCGTCCACGCTCTGCACGCTCACCCTCCTCCCGATTGGACTTATTGCCACAGCTGAAAAGGCCGGTGAAGTTAAGGGTTTTCCCGCTCGCTGCCAAGCGGCCCTGCGACGAGATATGGTGAAATACCGACGGGGCGAGGCCCTTGCTGGGATATGCTTGCTCCGTCAATAACCCATTGGCGCGACAAGTCGAATCAGAAGCGCCAGCGGAGCCCACCGGGGGATTCCGAGCGGAAGGCTTGAGAAGAACACAGATGTCGATTGCCGGGCTTTTGTCCCTCCTGTTCGCGCTGATTGCCGCCCTGCTCCTGCTCCTGTACGCGTTGCAGCGGCGCGACTTGCGCAAGCTCGGCGAGCTGTCACAGCAGTTGCAGCGCATCGCGATCGGCGGACGGCTGCCGGGACGAGTGGACGTCACGAGCGACAAGCCCGAGGTGGCCGCGCTCATCACCGCCGTCAATCATCTGCTCACGCGCACGGCGACGGGCAGCGAGCGCGATGCCGCGTACGCGCCCAAGCTGTTCACCGAGCTCGGCGAACGCATACACGAGGCGGTGCTGGTGCACGGCGATGTGATCCTGTATTCCAACCGGCAGTTTGCCAGCTTCGTTGGTATCGATCGTGCCGAGCTGATCGGGCGGCGGCTCGCCGATCTCGTGCCGCCGGAGTACACCGAGCTCGTCAGCGAGAATATCCAGCGCCGCCTGGCCGGAGAGAGCGCCGCGGAGCGTTACGAGATCGAAATGGTGGGCCTGCAGGGCCAGATGACACGTCTCGAGATCGCCTCCACCCTGATCGAGTACGACACAGGGAGCGCGCTACTCATCACCGGCGTCGAGATCCTCCCGACGATGACGGCGCAGGCATTGCGTCTGCCGGTTGAGGCCGGCGCCGAGCCGCAATCGCTCGCGCTCTACTCCCTGGCCGAGGCCATCATGGCGACCGACAAGGACGGGCGCATCAACTACATGAATCCGGCGGCGGAGCAGCTCACCGGCATTGTGGCCGATGCGGCCGCCGGCAAGCTCCTCGAGGAGATCGTGAGTCTGGTCGATGAGACCGACCGGCGGCTGCTGTCGGATCCGGTGCACCAGGCGCTCACCACCGGCGCCGCAGTGAATCTCAGCCGCCGGGCGCTGATGCTCTCGCGCGCCAACGGCAGCGAGCGCTCGATCGAGCTGTCGGCTTCACCGATCCGCAACAGTGCGCGCGAGCTGGTCGGTGCCGTCGTGATGCTGCACGATGTCACCGAGATGCGTGGGTTGACGCGCCAGATGTCCTACCAGGCGACCCACGACGCGCTCAGCGGGCTGGTGAACCGGCGCGAATTCGAGCGGCGCCTGGAGGAGGCCATCGAGAGCGGTCACCGCGGCGATGGGCAGCACGTGCTGTGCTACCTGGACCTCGACCGCTTCAAGCTCGTGAACGACACCAGTGGTCACCTGGCGGGCGACAGCATGCTGCGCGAGGTGGCGAAGCTCCTGCGGGATGCGGTGCGCGACAGCGACACGGTCGGAAGACTCGGCGGCGACGAGTTCGGCATCCTGCTGGTGGGCTGTCCGCTCGAGAAGGCGCGGCAGATCGCCGATGACGTGACCCGGGCGGTTGGCGACCACCGCTTCGTATGGCGCGACAAGATCTTCAACATCGGCGCCTCGATCGGACTGGTCGAGATCTCGCGCGAGAGCGGTACCCTGGAAGAGTTGCTCGCCGCTGCCGACACGGCCTGCTATGTCGCAAAGAAGCAGGGCACGGGCAGAGTGGTAGTTTACTCGGCGCGCGATGAGGCGCTGGCACGTCATACCGGCGAGATCCAGTGGCTGCAGCGCCTGCAGAGCGCACTCAAGGAGAACCGCTTCCACCTTTACCACCAGGTGATCGTGCCAGCGCACGGCGATGAGGGCGGCCCCGTGATGGAGGTGCTGCTGCGGCTGCATGACGAGTCCGGGCACGATCTGCCGCCGGCGGAGTTCATGCGCGCTGCCGAGCGCTACCGGCTCATGGGCCTGGTGGATCGCTGGGTGGTGCAGACGACGCTCGCCGCACTCGGGCGCGGCGCCATCGCCGTGCCGCCCCAGCACAGCGTCGCCATCAACATCTCCGGACAGACACTGGGTGATCTCCAGTTCCTCGAGTTCGTGGTGGAGTGCCTCGACAGCACCGGAGTCAGCCCGGGTCAGGTGTGCTTCGAGATCGCCGAGAGCGCGGTCATCGCCAACCTCGATCACGCACGCCGCTTCGTCGGTGTACTGCACGGCATGGGGTGTCAGTTCGCTCTCGATGACTTCGGCTCGGGTATCGGCTCATTCTCCAACCTCAAGACGCTGCCGCTCGATTACCTGAAGATCGATGGCTCCTTCATCCGCAATCTCGACCGCGACAGTGTCAATCAGGCGATGGTGACGGCCATGATCAAGCTCGCGCGCACGCTGAACTTCAAGGTGATTGCCGAGCAGGTCGAGGACAGCGCCGCCGAGGAGGCGGCACGCCGCATGGGGGTCGATTACCTGCAGGGGTATGCCATCGGCCGGCCGCAGCCGCTGGAGCTCGCGGCCTGAACGAGCCCTTTTTCGGCGAGTCCCGCGAGCAAGACGTCTGCTCCGCACCCTCCGGTTGGAACCTGTCGTCGGAGTAAGCAGCCGGCCTGAGTGCCACGCAAATTGTTGTATCGCGAGACTCGGGCGCTACGCACGGCGCAGGGCACCTCAGAGAGGCCGGCGGGTTGATGTGTTGTTGGGCGCCGCGAGATCTGGCGGCTTGCTGCGCAAACGTCTTGCTCGCGTGCCTCGTCCCACAGCACGTGCGCGCCGCCGCCGCTCGCGGCTGATGCCGCTCAGAGCAGTGGCACCAGCAGCAGCGCGACGATGTTGATGATCTTGATCAGCGGATTGATGGCCGGGCCGGCAGTGTCCTTGTAGGGATCACCGACGGTATCGCCGGTGACGGCAGCCTTGTGGGCTGCGGAGCCCTTGCCGCCGTAGTGACCTTCCTCGATGTACTTCTTGGCATTGTCCCAGGCACCGCCACCGGTCGTCATCGAGATGGCGACGAACAGGCCGGTGACAATGGTGCCGATCAGCAGGCCGCCGAGCGCGCGGATGCCGGCGCCGGGACCCATCAGCGAGTTCATCGCCAGCACCAGCACGATCGGCACCAGGATCGGCAGCAGCGACGGCACGATCATCTCGCGGATGGCTGAGCGCGTCAGCAGATCGACGGCGCGCGAATAATCGGGCTTCTCGGTGCCGGCCATGATGCCCTTGATCTCGCGGAACTGGCGGCGCACTTCGTTGACTACCGAGCCGGCGGCGCGCCCCACCGCCTCCATGGCGAGCGCCCCGAACAGGTAGGGCACCAGGCCGCCGATGAACAGGCCGATGATGACCGCAGGGTCGGAGAGCGAGAAGACAGCACTCTTGCCGGCCGCCTGCAGGTTGTGCGTGTAGTCGGCGAACAGCACCAGCGCGGCAAGTCCCGCCGAGCCGATCGCGTAGCCCTTGGTGACCGCCTTGGTGGTGTTGCCCACCGCATCGAGCGGATCGGTGATGGCACGCACTTCCTTGGGCAGGCCCGCCATCTCGGCAATGCCGCCCGCGTTGTCGGTGATTGGGCCGTAGGCGTCGAGCGCGACGATCATGCCGGTCATCGACAGCATCGCGGTCGCCGCGATCGCAATGCCGTACAACCCATCGAGCGTGTATGAGCCCCAGATCGCGAGGCACACGGCAATCACCGGCAGCGCCGTGGCCTTCATCGACACGCCGAGACCGGCGATGATGTTGGTGGCATCGCCGGTCTGCGAAGCAGCCGCCACCTTGCGCACCGGGCTGTACTCGGTGGCGGTGTAGTACTCGGTGATCATGATCATCGCCGCCGTCAGGCCGAGCCCGATCAACGTGCAGCCGTAGAGCGCCGCCAGGTTGCCCGGCATGATCTTCTGGGTGATGAAGTAGAACGCCACCGCCGACACCAGGGCCGAGACGATGACGCCCTTGTAGAGGGCGTTCATGATCTTGCCGCCCTCGCGCGTGGACACGAAGAACGTTCCGATGATGGAAGCGACGATGGAGGCGGCGCCTAGCGCGAGCGGATAGATCACCGCCGCGGTTGCCGCCTGCGGGCCCTCCTTGCCGAACAGCAGCCCGCCGAGCAGCATGGTCGCGACGAGGGTCACCGCGTAAGTCTCGAACAGGTCGGCGGCCATGCCGGCGCAGTCGCCGACGTTGTCGCCGACGTTGTCGGCGATCACCGCGGGGTTACGCGGGTCGTCCTCGGGGATGCCCGCCTCGACCTTGCCGACGAGGTCCGCGCCGACGTCAGCACCCTTGGTGAAAATGCCGCCACCGAGGCGCGCGAAGATCGAGATCAGGGAGCCGCCGAAGGCGAGCCCGATGAGGGCATGCAGCGCCCCCTCAGGGCCGATCGCGGGCATCTGGCGCAGCACTGCATAGTAGCCCGCCACGCCGAGCAGACCGAGGCCGACCACCAGCATGCCGGTGATCGCGCCGCCGCGGAACGCCACGCCGAGCGCCGCATTGAGGCCGCTGGTCGCCGCCTGCGCGGTGCGCACGTTGGCACGCACCGAGACGTTCATGCCGATGTAGCCGGTCAGGCCCGAGAGCACCGCGCCGACCGCGAACCCGCCGGCGGTCGGCCACCCGATGGTGAAGCCGATGACCACGAACAACACGATGCCGACGATGAGGATCGTGGTGTATTGCCGGTTGAGGTAGGCCTTGGCGCCGGCCTGAATGGCGGCGGCGATCTCCTGCATACGGGCGCTGCCAGCCGGCAGGCGCAGGATGGCCATCGTCGATAACACGCCATACAGCACGGCCAGTAACCCGGCCGCGATTGCGACCCACAGCCACGTGGTGGCATCCATCAGGAAAACCTCCCCCAAAAAAGGCCGCGCACTATAGCAGAACGCCTGTCATATGGCTGCGGGCCCGCCGTGCGGCGGCGCCGGCAGACCGCGTCGCAACAAAGACCTCAGACCTTGAAGTCGGTCTTGAGCCTGCGCCGCACCGGCACACCCTTGATGTGCACGTAGGCGGGCAGGCCGTCGCGGTAGGGAGGATAGGCCTCGCCGGCGACGAGTGGCTCGAGGTACCGCCGGCAGGCGGCCGTGATACCGAACCCGTCCTCGCGGATATATTCCGGCGGCAGCTTCTTTTCCTTATTGGCCACCTCGGCAAGCCCGACGTGGCCGATGCTCCAGCGGTACGGACGCTGTGCCTTGCGGACGATGATCGGCATCACCGCGTTCACGCCCTTCAGCGCCAGCTCCACCGCCGCCCTGCCAACGGCGTACGCCTGCTCGACGTCCACCTTCGAGGCGACGTGGCGGGCGGAGCGCTGCAGGTAATCGGCGACCGCCCAGTGATATTTGTAGCCGAGCGCCTCGCGCACCATGTTGGCGACAACCGGGGCGACGCCCCCGAGCTGTGTGTGGCCGAAGGCGTCGCGCGTACCAGCGTCGGCGAGGAACTTGCCGTCCGCGTAGGCGGCGCCCTCCGAGACCACGATCACGCAGTAGCCGTACCCGCTGACGCAGGCGCGCACCCGCTCGAGGAACTTCTGCTGCTCGAACGGCACTTCCGGCAGGAGGATCACGTGCGGTGGATCGGCCGGGCCGCGGCCGGCAAGCCCGGCCGCCGCGGCGATCCAGCCCGCGTGCCGCCCCATGACTTCCAACACGAACACCTTGGTCGAGGTACGCGCCATGGAGGCGACATCGAGCGCCGCCTCGCGCGTGGAGACCGCGACGTACTTGGCCACCGAGCCGAATCCCGGACAGCAATCGGTGTGCGGCAGGTCGTTGTCGACCGTCTTCGGCACACCGACACAGGTGATGGGGAAGCCGAGCGACGCGCCGATCTGCGACACCTTGAGCGCTGTGTCCATCGAGTCGTTGCCGCCGTTGTAGAAGAAGTAGCCGATGTCGTGCGCGCGGAACACCTCGATCAGCCGCTCGTACTCGGTGCGGTTCTCGTCGATGCCCTTGAGCTTGAAGCGCGCCGAGCCGAAAGCCCCGGCGGGCGTGTACTTCAGCCCGCGGATGGTCGCAGGACTCTCGCGCCCGACATCGATGAGATCCTCGGTGAGCACGCCGATGATGCCGTCGCGTCCGGCGTAGACCCGGCCCATGTTACGTGCGCGCTGTGCCGCCTCGATGACGCCGCAGGCGGAGGCGTTGATGACGGCCGAAACCCCGCCCGACTGGGCGTATAGGGCATTTCTGACGGCGGTCTTCTTCTTCATACCGGAAGAATAACGCACCGCCCGCGGCGGCGGCGATGCCGGCCGGTTTGACCTAGCGGGGAGCGGCCGGTAACGTTGCCAACCTTTGTGCTGCGGTCCGCAGCCGCTTTCGTGCACCGACAACCATGCGCATCGTCCTGTTGGGCGCTCCCGGCTCGGGCAAAGGCACCCAGTCTCAACGGCTCATGCAGCGTGAGCACATCCCGCAGATCTCGACCGGCGATCTGCTGCGCGCCGCAGTCGCCTGCGGCAGTGCGCTCGGACACAAGGCCAAGCAGGCGATGGACGAGGGGCGGCTGGTGGAGGATGAGCTGGTGCTTGGCATGATCCGCGAGCGGCTGCGCAAGCCCGACGCGCGCCGCGGCTTCATTCTCGATGGGTTCCCGCGCAATCTCGCCCAGGCGCAGTCGCTCGATCGACTGCTGAAAACGCTGCGGCAGCCGCTCGATGCCGTGGTGCAACTCGAGGTCGACTACCCCGAGCTGGTGCGCCGCATCTCCGGCAGACGCACGTGTGCAGACTGTGGGCGGGTGTTCAACGTGTCGACCTCTCCGGCTCAGCTCAAAGAGAGTGAGCCCTGTCAGTGCACCGGCGCGCCCCACCGGCTTATCCAGCGGCCCGACGACAATGAAGCCACGGTGGTCGAGAGGCTGCGCGTCTACGAGGAGAAAACCCGGCCGCTGATCGAGTTTTATCGTGCGCGCGGACTCCTGCGCGTCATCCACGCGGAGGGCGGCGTCGAGGACGTGACCGAGCGCCTGGAGCAGGCGCTGCACGCCGTGCCGCGAGGCACCGCGGCCGTACGCGGCAGGGTGCGCAGGAAGCCGCGCCGTCCGGCCGCGCGCCGTTCACCAAAGGCGGCACCCGGCAGCAAAGCTAAGCGGGCAGCGCGTACGACGCGCGTGGGCGCAGCGGCACGAGTGACTCGCGCGGCAGCGCGCCGCGCCCGGGGCGGAAGGCGCCGTGCGAGCCCTCGCGGCCGCGCCCGCCGCTAGCTCAAGATCTAGAGCGCCGCGAGCAGCCGCTCGCCGAGTACCGCCCGGCGCCAGCCGCGCAGCAGGGCGCCGTCACGACGCCCATCGGCGAGCTGCTCGAGATCGCGTCGTGTCGCAAGCACCTCCGGGACGAGATTGAGCTCACGGGCCGCTACCTGGCTGATGCCGCTCAGCTTCTTGACCAGCGCCGCCCTCACCGGATCGGGACGCTGGCGGCCTGGAAGTGCCGGCAACGGCTGTGGCACCTGTACACGCTCGATGCACTCGAGCAGCTCCGCCCCGCGCCGTTTGACGAGCCCGGGCGGCATCTGTGGGATCTCTGCGAGCGCGGCGAGCGTGCGCGGCACCTGCAGCACCATCTCGCGCAGCACCGCATCGTCGAGGATCCAGCCGCGCGGGCGGTCGTGCTCCAGGGCATTACGCTCGCGCCACGCGGCGAGCGCGCGCGCGAGGCGCTCACGTGCCGGGTCGAGCGGGCGCAGGCCTTTCAGGCGCAGCCAGGCAGCCTCGGGCGCAACGGTGAGTGTGCGCTCGTCGGCGAGCGTCGCGAGCTCCTCGCCGAGCCACGCGAGCCGTCCGAGACGCTCGAGCTCCTCCTGCAGGCGTGCCGCGAGCGGCAGCAGATAACGCACGTCATCGAGCGCGTACTCGATCTGCTGCGGCGACAGCGGGCGGCGCGACCAGTCGGTGCGCGTGTGCGATTTGTCGAGCTCCTGTCCGAGAAACCGCCGCACCGCTTCGGCATAGCCCACCTGCGCCGGCAGCCCGGTGAGACTTGCGGCGATCTGGGTGTCGAACACCGGCTGCGTGAGCCCTGCCACCGGCAGCAGCACCTCGAGATCCTGACGCGAGGCATGCATGACCTTCAGCACCCCGTCCGCGACGAGCACCTGCGCGAGCGGAGCGAGACTCCCGAGCGTCAGCGGATCGACGCACAGCGCATCGTCGCTCGTTGCGACCTGCACCAGGCACAACTGTGCGCGATAAGTACGCTCACGCAGAAACTCGGTGTCGAGGCCAATGCGTGACTGCGTGGCGAGATGCGTGCTGAGCGCGGCGAGTTCGGGCGCTGTGGCGACTATGGGTTGCAAACCGGATCTGCGGATGATCTGTACAATCGAGCCTCGCCATTATGCGAGGCGCGCGCGCTTACCGAAAGACATGAGCGAGTTCATCCGGCTCTATATGCAGATCGCGCTGCTGCGCCGGGGACCGCAGGACCTGCCGGCCTCGCGGCTGCTGCTGGTGCTGACGGTCGCCGGCTACCTTGCCGTGAACTTCGTGGTGAGCAGTGTGCTGCCACCCGGTGGTCGCTGGCTCGAGGCGCTGCTGGTGGCGACGCTGTTCACGCTGTTGTGGTACATGCTGCTGCTGCGGCTCGCCGGCCGACCCGAGCGCGCGCTGCAGACCACGACCGCGGTGTTCGGTTTCCAGGCGGTGCTGACACCGCTGGTGGACAGCTGCGGATGGCTCGTGCGCCGCTTTGGCGAGGACTCGCCCTGGCAGATGCCGTGCATGTGCGCGCTGTTGCTGCTGTTCGCGTGGGTCATCGCTGCCAACAGCCATATCGTGAAGGCGGCGCTCGAGTGGTCGGCGGCCTCGAGCGTGGCGCTGGTCATCCTGCAGATTCTCGCCGGCTGGCTGCTGCTTTCGGCGCTGTTTCCGCAGGTCAAGGCATGAACCCCCCGATGCACGTCCACATCCTCGGTATCTGCGGCACCTTCATGGGAGGAGTGGCGGCGATCGCGCGCGCCGCGGGCTTCAGGGTCACCGGCTCGGACCGCAACGTCTATCCGCCCATGAGCACTCAGCTCGAGGCACTCGGCATCTCCCCTACCGAAGGCTTCGATGCCGCACAGCTCGCGCCGGCACCCGATGTCGTGGTGGTCGGCAACGTCATGACGCGCGGGCAACCGGTGGTCGAAGCGCTGCTCGAGAGCACGCTGCCCTACGTTTCAGGTCCCGAGTGGCTGGCACGCGAAGTGCTCACGGACCGTTGGGTACTCGCGGTCGCGGGCACCCACGGCAAGACCACAACCGCCTCGCTCCTCGCCTGGATCCTCGAGCATGCCGGGCTCGATCCGGGCTTCCTCATCGGGGGAGTCCCGGCGAACTTCGGGCTGAGCGCGCGGCTCGGCAGCGGCCCGTACTTCGTCATCGAGGCGGACGAGTACGACACGGCGTTCTTCGACAAGCGGGCGAAGTTCGTGCACTACCGCCCGCGCACCGTGGTGCTCAACAACCTCGAGTACGACCATGCCGATATCTATCCCGACGTCGGCGCTATCCAGCGGCAGTTCCACCATCTGGTGCGTATCGTGCCTGGCAGCGGACGCATCGTCTGGAACGCGGCGGATGCGCTGCTGCGGGAAACGCTCGCCATGGGCTGCTGGACGCCGCTGGAGGGCTTCGCGCGCGCCGTGCACGGCGATGCGCTGTGGACCGCGCAGCCGCTGCCGGGGGCTGCAGACTTCTCGCGCTTCGAGGTACTCGAGGGCGGACAGCCCCTTGGTGCCGTCGAGTGGTCGCTGATCGGCGCGCACAATATGGAAAATGCGCTCGCCGCGATCGCCGCCGCGCGCCATGCTGGCGTCGAGGTGCCGCGCGCGCTCGCGGCGCTCGGGGCTTTCAAGGGAATCGCGCGCCGCCTGCAGCTGCGCGGTGAGGTCAACGGCATCCGCGTGTACGACGATTTCGCGCACCATCCGACGGCCATCGCCACCACCATCGACGGGCTGCGGCGCCGCGCCGGTGCGGCACGCATCCTCGCGGTGCTCGAGCCGCGCTCGCACACCATGCGCATGGGCGTGCACGAGCACACGCTCGCGCCGGCCCTCGCGGGGGCAGACGAGGTGTGGCTCTACACTCCGGCGGATCTCGGCTGGGACACGGCGACGGTGCTGCATGCCCTCGGCGGCCGTGGCCACGGCAGCTCCGACATCGGGGGGCTGGCTCGTGAGCTCGCACGCGCCGCCCGCCCCGGCGATCAAGTCCTCATCATGAGCAACGGTGGCTTCGGCGGACTGCACGGCAAGCTCCTCGCCGAGCTCGAGAAGGCGGGGCAGCGCGCATGAGCGTTGCCGGCGAGCTAGCGCTCTTTCCGCTCAGTACCGTGTTGTTTCCCGGCGGACCGCTGCGGCTGCGCATCTTCGAGCCGCGCTACCTCGACATGGTGCGGCACTGCCTCAAGGAGTCGCGCGCATTCGGCGTGCTGCTCATTCTCGAGGGCGAGGAGGCCGGTGAGGCAGTGAGCGTGGCGGAAAGCGGCACCAGCGCGCGGGTGGTGGATTTCGACACGCTGCCCGATGGACTGCTCGGCATCGACTGCATCGGTGAGCAACGCTTCCGTGTGCTCAAGCGCTGGCAGCAGGGCGATGGATTGAACGTCGCGCAAGTCGACTATCTGCCCGATGATCCGCCCTGCGCGCTGCCCGCGGAGCTTGCGCATCTCGGGGAGCTGTTGCGCGAGGTGCTGCCGCAGCTCGGCGAGCGCTACGCGCACGTGGTGGCGCAGTACGAGGATGCTGGCTGGGTCGGCAACCGCTGGGCCGAGGTTCTGGCGCTCACCCCGGCCGAGAAGCAGCAGCTGCTCGAGCTCGCCGATCCGCTCGCACGCCTCAGGCAGGTGGCCGCGTGGTCAACCCGGCAGCCCCCGACTGAGGATGTATAGCCCGAGGTACTTGCGCCGCACGTAGCCGGACTCGATGAGCGCGAACACCAGGCCGCGCCAGCCATCGAGGAACCCGAGCCGCAGCAGATAGCCGCGCACGAAGCGCCACTGCGGATTGAGCAGCACCGGTGTGAGGCCGCAGCGCCGTCCCCGCTCGTACAGCGCCTGCGCCATCAGATCGGCGTAGCGCTGCATGCGCGTCTGATGGTCGTGGAGACTGCGGTAGGAATAGTGCTCGAGCTGCCCGTGCAGCCGTCTGATGCGGCCGTCGATGCGGGTGTTCTCGTGGATCTCGTAACCCGTCCAGCCGCCGCGCCGGCGGTCGAACAGGCGCACCAGTCGATCGGGGTAGGCATTGCCGTGGCGCAGAAAGCGGCCGAAGTAGTCGGTGATCCGCGGTATCGACCAGCCGGCCGCCGAGGTGAGTCCTGCCTGCCGCAGGGCCAGGATCTCCGCGCGCAGCCGCGGGCTCACGCGCTCGTCGGCGTCGAGACACAACACCCAGTCATGACGGGCGCTGTCCACGGCGAACTGCTTCTGCGAGCGGTAGCCGGGCCAGTCGCGCTCGATGACGCGGGCCCCGAGGGCGGCGGCGAGCTCGCGGGTGCGGTCGGTCGAGTGCGAATCGACGACCAGGATCTCGTCGCAGAAATCGACCGAGCGCACGCATGCCTCGAGACGGTCGGCCTCGTTGAACGTGATGATGCACGCCGATAAGCCGCCGTCATCCGCCACGGGCACCCTCGCCGTCGGTTCGCG
>DATMPW010000019.1:0-22675 GCA_035566915.1 Steroidobacteraceae bacterium | reverse complement strand
CGGCGCCGGCGTCGTGGCAAAGATCCTGAAGTGAGTGGTGTTAGCGCGCAGTCAGCAAGCTCAACGGCTTGCCCAGCGGGCGCAACGGCTGGAGGAGCGGGCGAAAGCCACGCCTTTTGCCCGCCGCCTGCGAGCGATGAGGTGGTAACGAGGTGCACTTGAGGGCTTGCGATGCGGGCAAAAGCCACGCCTTTTGCCCGCCGCCAGTCCGGAGTGCTGAGGTAACTCCGCCGAAATCGCCGCAGGCGATTTCGGCCGATAGACACAGGCCAGTAGCTCAATTGGCAGAGCGGCGGTCTCCAAAACCGCAGGTTGGGGGTTCGATTCCCTCCTGGCCTGCCATCGGGGTCCCCAGGAACTCACGCGTCTTGGCCGACGGTGAAGCTGCAGCGGTGGTGTCAGGCGGGATTTCCTGGGGTGATTCAGCGGTTGAATGCGATTCATGACTGACGACATCAAAGTGCATGACGCCGGCACGGCGGACAAGGTGAAGCTCGCCGCCGCGATCGTGATCGTGATCGCGGGGGTCACGGGTTACTACGTGCTCGCGAACCAGGCGACCTGGATGCGCTGGCTGCCGGTGGTCGGGAGTCTGGTGCTGGCGGCCGTGGTGGTGGCCTTCTCGCGCTATGGCAGCGAGTTCCGCCGTTTCGTGGAGCTCGCGCGCATCGAGCTGCGCAAGATCGTCTGGCCCACGCGCCAGGAAACGCTGCAGACCACGCTCGTGGTGTTCGGCTTCGTGATCATCGCGGGACTGTTTTTCTGGGTGCTCGACCTCGTGCTCGCGTGGGCCACGAAGGCACTCACGGGGACGGGAGGTTGAACGTGGCGTTGAAGTGGTACGTCGTGCACGCCTACTCGAATTTCGAGCATCGCGTGGCGGAATCGCTCAAGGAGCGGATCCAGCGCGCGGGCCTCGCCGAGCGCTTCGGCGAGATCCTCGTACCGACCGAAGAGGTCGTCGAGATGCGCGACGGCCAGAAACGCAAGAGTGAGCGCAAGTTCTACCCCGGCTACGTGCTGGTGCAGATGGAGATGGACGAGGAGACCTGGCACCTGGTGCGTGATGTCCCCAAGGTCCTCGGATTCATCGGCGGGACCCCGGAGAAGCCCGCCGCCATCAGCGACAAGGAAGCGAACCAGATTCTGCGCCGCGTGGAGGAAGGGGTCGACAAGCCGCGCCCGAAGGTGCTGTTCGAGCCGGGCGAAGTGGTGCGGGTAGTCCATGGGCCCTTCAATGACTTCAACGGCGTGGTGGAGAGCGTGAACTACGAGAAGAACCGCCTGCAGGTGGCGGTACAGATCCTCGGTCGCTCGACTCCGGTGGAGCTGGACTTCTCGCAGGTCGAGAAAGCGTGAATTTGACCAGGGTCGCGGCGCGAGCCGCGTGTTGCAACCTACATCCTTACCAGGGAGCCGCGAGGCGCTGGAACCTGGAGGTCAGGTAATCAATGGCCAAGAAAGTACAGGGCTACATCAAGCTGCAGGTGCCGGCAGGCTCTGCCAACCCTTCACCCCCGATCGGGCCGGCGCTCGGTCAGCAGGGCGTGAACATCATGGAGTTCTGCAAGCAGTTCAATGCGCAGACCCAGAAGATGGAGAAGGGCCTGCCGATCCCGGTGGTGATCACCGTGTATGCGGATCGCAGCTTCACCTTCTTGATGAAGACTCCGCCGGCGGCGGTGCTCATCCGCAAGGCGATCGGCATTGAAAAAGGCAGCGGCACCCCCAATACCGCGAAGGTTGGCAAGATCTCGCGCAAGCAGCTGGAAGAGATCGCCAAGCTCAAGCAGCCCGACCTCACGGCCGCGGACCTCGACGCCGCGGTGCGCACCATCGCGGGCAGTGCCCGCAGCATGGGTGTCGACGTGGAAGGGGTGTGATATGGCCGTTACCAAGCGTATCAAGGCCTGGAAGGCCGAGCTGAGCCCCGGGAAGTCGTACCCGGTCGATGAGGCCATCAAGCTGGTGAAGCAGTTCGCGACCGCCAAGTTCGCCGAGAGTGTCGATGCGGCGGTGAATCTTGGCATCGACGCGAGCAAGTCCGACCAGCAGGTGCGCGGCTCGACGGTGATGCCGCACGGTACGGGCAAGACGGTGCGCGTCGCCGTGTTCACCTCCGGCAAGAACCTCGAGGCGGCCAAGGCGGCCGGTGCCGACATCGTGGGATTGGAGGACCTCGCGGCGCAGGTAAAGGCGGGCGAGATCAACTTCGATCGGGTCATCGCCAGCCCCGACGCCATGCGGGTCGTCGGACAGCTCGGGCAGATCCTGGGTCCCCGCGGACTGATGCCGAACCCAAAGGTGGGGACCGTGACACCGGATGTCGCGACGGCGGTGAAGAACGCCAAGGCCGGGCAGGTGACTTATCGCGTCGACAAGGCCGGCATCGTGCATTGCGCGATCGGCAGGGCGAACTTCGAGGTGAATGCGCTGAAGGAGAACCTTCACGCGCTCATCGCGGACCTGCAGAAGGCGAAGCCTGCTTCCTCGAAGGGTGTGTATCTGAAGCGGGTCACGCTGTCCTCGACCATGGGGCCCGGCGTGATGGTGGATCAGGGAACGATCTAGTTTCTTAGTTTGATGTACGGGGTTCGCGCTGTGCGCGAACCCCGTAAGTCCCGCGCGATAGCGCGTGGAAATGGTGGAGAGTTTTGATGCGGGCTGGCGTGCTGAGGACGCCGGCCATCATCGAAGACCGCAGGCGAGGGAGGGTGAGGCATGCCGCCAAACCCCGCCCTCTTAATGAACGGCCTGCGCAGATGGTGAACCGCTATGCGCATCGAGGAGCTCCTCGAGGCGTGGAGGTCACCGTCCACGTAAGAGGAGAGACGAATGGCACTCAACCTGGAAGGCAAGAAGGCGCTCGTGGCGGAAGTGGCCGAAGTGGCAGCTCATGCCCAATCGGTCGTGGCCGCCGAGTACCGCGGCCTCACGGTCTCCCAGATGACCGAGCTGCGTGCCAAGGCGCGGCGCCAAGGCGTGTACGTGCGTGTGGTGAAGAACACGCTGGCGCGCAAGGCTCTCGCCGGCACCTCGTTCGAATCTGTGGGACCGAAGCTCAAGGGGCCGCTGGTGCTCGCTTTCTCGAAGGACGATCCGGGCGCGGCTGCGCGCGTGGTGAAGGACTTCGCGAAGGGCAACGAGAAGCTCGTGGCGACGCTCGTGTCTCTCGGCGGGCAGGTGCTGCCCGCAGGGGAGATCGACAAGGTGGCGAGCCTGCCGACTCGCGAGCAGGCGTTATCGATGCTGCTGGGCGTGCTCAAGGCACCGATCCAGAAGCTCGTCGGCACGCTCGCGGCGCCGGCATCGCAGCTTGCACGCACGCTCGCTGCGGTACGCGACCAGAAGCAGGGCGCGGGCGCTTAACGGTCCGATCGAAAACTTTTTTGGAGACTCAAATGGCTGTCAACAAAGACGAAATCCTCGATGCAATTTCCAAGATGACCCTTCTCGAAGTCATGGATCTCGTTTCCGACATGGAGAAGAAGTTCGGCGTCACTGCCGCGGCCCCGGTGGCCGTGGCTGCCGCCCCCGGTGCAGGAGCCGCGGCTGCGGCTCCGGCGGAGGAGCAGACCGAGTTCACGGTCACTCTGAAGGAGTACCCGGCGGACAAGAAGGTGACCGTGATCAAGGTGATCCGCGAGATCACCGGTCTTGGCCTCAAGGAAGCGAAGGACCTCGTCGAGGGTGCCCCCTCGACCGTGAAGGAGGCCGTGTCCAAGGCCGATTCCGAGACGATGAAGAAGAAGCTCGAGGATGCCGGCGCGAAAGTGGAGATCAAATAAGAGCTCCATGCGCCACACCTCACCGCCCTCCGCCACGTGCCTTGGTAAGCGACCGCGGCCCGTGGTGGACGGGCGGGAGGACGGTTTTTCTGTTTCGAACGATTTCGACGACGTGAGGTGACCACTCGATGGCTTATTCCTTCACCGAGAAGAAGCGCATCCGCAAGAACTTCGGCAAGCAGGCGAGCATTCTCGACACGCCCTACCTGCTTGCCATCCAGCTCGACTCGTATCGCAAGTTCCTCCAGGTCGACAAGCCCGAGGACAGCCGCGATCCGATCGGCCTGCACGCCGCTTTCCGCAGCGTGTTTCCGATCTCGAGCTACAGCGGCAACGCCTCTCTCGAGTACGTGAGCTACCGGCTCGGCGAGCCGGTGTTCGACGTCAAGGAGTGTCAGCTGCGCGGGCTTACCTATGCCGCGCCGCTGCGCGTCAAGGTGCGCCTGGTAGTGCTCGACAAGGAGGCTGCCGGCGCCAAGAAGCCGGTCAAGGACGTGCGCGAGCAGGAGGTGTACCTCGGCGAGCTGCCGCTCATGACCGACAACGGCACCTTCGTCATCAACGGCACCGAGCGCGTCATCGTGTCGCAGCTGCACCGCTCACCGGGGGTGTTCTTCGACCACGACCGCGGCAAGACGCATTCTTCCGGCAAGCTGCTGTTCTCGGCGCGCATCATTCCGTACCGCGGCTCCTGGCTCGATTTCGAGTTCGATCCCAAGGACTGCGTGTTCGCGCGCATCGACCGGCGGCGCAAGCTCCCGGTCACGATCATCCTGCGCGCGCTCGGCATGAACGAGGCCGAGATCCTCGCGACCTTCTTCGACACCAACACCTTCTACATCAGCCGTGATGAGGTGGCGCTGCAGCTGGTGCCGCAGCGCCTGCGCGGCGAGACCGCGACCTTCGAGATCCGCATCGGCGAGCAGGTGATCGTCGAGGAAGGCCGCCGCATCACTGCGCGCCACGTACGCCAGCTGGAAGAGGCCAAGGTGACGCGGCTGCGTGTGCCGCGCGAGTACGTCTACGGCAAGGTCCTGGCCCACGACGTGGTCAACACCGACACCGGCGAGATCCTCGCCAAGGCCAACGAGGTGCTGACTGCCGCATCCGTCGAGAAGCTCATCGAGGCCGGCATCGGGCAGGTCAACACGCTGTACGTCAACGATCTCGATCGCGGGCCGTACATCTCCGATACCCTGCGCATCGATCCCACCAAGACGCGCCTCGAGGCGCTGGTGGAGATCTACCGCATGATGCGCCCGGGCGAGCCGCCCACCAAGGACGCGGCGGAGAATCTGTTCGGCAACCTGTTTTTCAACCCGGAGCGCTACGACGTTTCCGCCGTGGGTCGCATGAAGTTCAACCGCCGCGTCGGCCGCAAGGATATCCTCGGCCCCGGCATCCTCTACGACCAGAAGTACGCCAGCTCGCGCACCGATGAGTTGTCGAAGAGGCTCGTCGCCCAGTACGGCGAGATGTCGGACATCATCGACGTGCTCAAGGTGCTGATCGATATCCGCAACGGCAACGGCCAGGTGGACGACATCGATCACCTCGGCAACCGCCGCGTGCGCAGCGTCGGGGAGATGGCGGAGAACGCCTTCCGCGTGGGACTCGTGCGCGTCGAACGCGCCGTCAAGGAGCGGCTCACGATCGCCGAGACCGAGCCGCTCATGCCGCAGGAGATGATCAACGCCAAGCCGGTGGCCGCGGCCGTCAAGGAGTTCTTCGGCTCCTCGCAGCTGTCGCAGTTCATGGACCAGAACAATCCGCTGTCCGAGGTCACCCACAAGCGTCGTGTGTCGGCGCTCGGCCCAGGCGGCCTCACCCGCGAGCGCGCTGGCTTCGAGGTGCGTGACGTGCACCCGACGCATTACGGCCGCGTGTGCCCGATCGAGACCCCGGAAGGTCCGAACATCGGCCTGATCAACTCGCTCTCGGTCTACGCACGCACCAACAACTACGGCTTCCTCGAGACGCCGTACCGGCGCGTGGAGAACGGCCGGGTTACCGACAAGATCGACTACCTGTCGGCGATCGAGGAGGGCGAGTTCGCGATCGCCCAGGCAAATGCCGTGCTCGGGCCAAACGGCGAGCTCACCGACTCGCTGGTGTCCTGCCGCTTCCAGAACGAGTTCACGCTCATGCCGCGCGAGCGCATCAACTACATGGATGTCTCGCCCAAGCAGATCGTGTCGGTGGCCGCCTCGCTGATTCCCTTCCTCGAGCACGACGACGCCAACCGCGCGCTCATGGGCTCGAACATGCAGCGCCAGGCGGTGCCGACGCTGCGCTCGGAGACTCCGCTGGTCGGCACCGGCATGGAGCGGCCGGTGGCGATCGACTCCGGTGTCACGGTGATCGGCAAGCGCGGCGGCACGGTGGACTCGGTCGATGCCTCGCGCATCGTGGTGAGAGTGAATGACGAGGAGACCACTGCCGGCGAACCGGGCGTGGACATCTACAACCTCACCAAGTACACGCGCTCGAACCAGAACACCTGCATCAACCAGCGCCCGCTGGTGAATGCCGGGGACGAAATCGCGCGCGGCGACGTGCTGGCGGACGGACCTTCCACGCATCTGGGCGAGCTCGCGCTCGGTCAGAACCTGCTGGTCGCGTTCATGCCGTGGAACGGCTTCAACTTCGAGGACTCGATCCTCATCTCCGAGCGCGTGGTGCAGGAGGATCGCTTCACCACGATCCACATCGAAGAGCTCACCTGCGTGGCGCGCGACACCAAGCTCGGACCCGAGGAGATCACCGCCGACATCCCCAACGTCGGCGACGCCGCTCTCGCCAAGCTCGATGAGGCGGGTATCGCCTTCATCGGCGCGGAAGTGAAGGCGGGCGACATCCTGGTCGGCAAGGTGACGCCCAAGGGCGAGACGCAGCTCACCCCCGAGGAGAAGCTGCTGCGCGCCATCTTCGGCGAGAAGGCGTCCGATGTGAAGGACACGGGCCTGCGCGTGCCGCCCGGGATGGATGGCACGGTGATCGACGTGCGCGTGTTCACGCGTGACGGCGTGGACAAGGACTCACGCGCGCTCGCCATCGAGAAGGCCGAGATCGAGCGGGTGCGCAAGGACTTCGCCGATCAGCAGCGCATCCTCGAGGACGACCTGTTCCAGCGCGTGCGCGGCATGCTCACCGGGCAGTCCGCCGCCGGCGGCCCGAGGAAGCTCAAGGCCGATGCCCCCATCACGAGCGAGTATCTCGATGAGGTGCCGCGCGAGGAGTGGTTCGAGATCCGCCTCGAGGACGAGGAGGCGAACTCGCAGCTCGAGCAGGCCGCGGAGCGCCTCAAGCTGCAGCGCAAGGCGTTCGAGAAGCGCTTGGACGACAAGAAGGCCAAGATCACCGCCGGGGATGATCTCGCCCCCGGTGTGCTCAAGATGGTGAAGGTCTACCTCGCCGTGAAGCGCCGCGTCCAGCCCGGCGACAAGATGGCCGGGCGCCACGGCAACAAAGGCGTGATCTCGACCATCGTGCCGGTAGAGGACATGCCGTACCTCGAGGATGGCACCCCGGTGGACGTGGTGCTGAACCCCTTGGGCGTGCCCTCGCGCATGAACGTCGGCCAGGTGCTGGAGACGCACCTCGGCTGGGCGGCGAAGGGCGTCGGGCTCAAGATCGGCCGGATGCTGGACCAGCAGGCGGCGGCCGCCGACCTGCGCGCGTTCGTCCGGCAGATCTACAACGAGACCGGTGGCCAGCGTGAGGACATCGACAGTCTGAACGATGCCGATCTCACCCAGCTCGCCAGGAATCTCTCCGGCGGTGTCCCGATGGCGACGCCGGTGTTCGATGGCGCGAGCGAGCAGGAGATCAAGCGCATGCTGAAGCTCGCGGATCTGCCGCTCAACGGCCAGACGTACCTGTACGACGGCCGCACCGGCGAGCGCTTCGAGCGTCAGGTGACGGTCGGCTACATGTACATGCTGAAGCTCAACCATCTGGTCGACGACAAGATGCACGCGCGCTCGACCGGCCCCTACAGTCTCGTCACCCAGCAGCCGCTGGGCGGCAAGGCACAGTTCGGCGGCCAGCGCTTCGGCGAGATGGAAGTATGGGCGCTGGAAGCCTATGGAGCCGCGTACACGCTGCAGGAGATGCTGACCGTCAAGTCGGACGACGTGAACGGTCGCACCAAGATGTACAAAAACATCGTCGACGGCAACCATCAGATGGATGCGGGCATGCCGGAGTCCTTCAACGTCCTGGTGAAGGAGATCCGCTCGCTCGGCATCAACATGGAACTGGAACAGGATTAAAACCGGTGAAGACGGCGCTAAGGCGCCGTTAGGAGAGTAGATGAAAGACTTACTCAAGTTGTTCAGGCAGCACGCTCCGGTCGAGCACTTCGATTCGATCAAGATCGGGCTGGCATCGCCGGAGATGATCCGTGCCTGGTCGTACGGCGAGGTGAAGAAGCCGGAGACGATCAACTACCGCACCTTCAAGCCGGAGCGGGATGGCCTGTTCTGCGCCAAGATCTTCGGGCCGGTCAAGGACTACGAGTGTCTGTGCGGCAAGTACAAGCGCCTGAAGCACCGCGGCGTGGTGTGCGAGAAGTGCGGCGTCGAGGTGACGCAGTCGAAGGTGCGCCGCGAGCGCATGGGCCACATCGAGCTCGCGAGCCCGACCGCGCACATTTGGTTCCTGAAGTCGCTCCCCTCGCGCATCGGCCTGATGCTCGATATGACGCTGCGTGAGATCGAGCGCGTGCTGTATTTCGAGGCGTTCGTGGTCATCGATCCGGGCATGACCCCGATGCAGCGCGGGCAGCTGCTTACCGACGAGATGTACCTCGAGGCCATCGAGGAGCACGGCGATGAGTTCGATGCCCGCATGGGCGCGGAGGCCGTGTACGAGCTGATGCGCACCATCGATCTCACTGCCGAGATCGCCAAGGTGCGCGAAGAGATGGCCGGCACTTCTTCGGAGACCAAGCTCAAGAGGCTTTCCAAGCGACTGAAGCTCATCGAGTCGTTCGTCGAATCGGGCAACAAGCCCGAGTGGATGGTGATGACCGTTCTGCCGGTGCTGCCGCCGGACCTGCGGCCGCTCGTGCCGCTCGATGGCGGGCGCTTCGCCACCAGCGACCTGAACGACCTGTATCGCCGCGTCATCAACCGCAACAACCGTTTACGCAGGCTGCTCGAGCTCAACGCGCCCGACATCATCGTGCGCAACGAGAAGCGCATGCTGCAGGAGGCGGTGGACGCGCTGCTCGATAACGGCCGCCGCGGCCGCGCCATCACCGGCACCAACAAGCGGCCGCTGAAGTCGCTCGCCGACATGATCAAGGGCAAGCAGGGGCGCTTCCGCCAGAACCTGCTCGGTAAGCGCGTCGACTACTCCGGCCGCTCGGTCATCGTGGTCGGACCGCAGCTGCGCCTGCATCAGTGCGGACTGCCGAAGAAGATGGCGCTCGAGCTCTTCAAGCCCTTCATCTTCCAGAAACTGCAGCTGCGCGGCGAGGCCTCCACCATCAAGGCCGCCAAGCGCCTGGTGGAGCGCGAGGGACCGGAGGTGTGGGACATCCTCGAGGAGGTGATCCGCGAGCATCCGGTGCTGCTCAATCGCGCCCCGACGCTGCATCGCTTGGGGATCCAGGCCTTCGAGCCGCTGCTGGTCGAAGGCAAGGCGATTCAGTTGCACCCGCTGGTGTGCACCGCGTTCAACGCCGACTTCGACGGCGACCAGATGGCGGTGCACGTGCCGCTGTCGCTGGAAGCGCAGCTGGAAGCGCGTGCGCTGATGATGTCCTCCAACAACATCCTGTCCCCGGCGAACGGCGATCCGATCATCGTGCCCTCGCAGGACGTGGTGCTGGGTCTTTACTACATGACTCGTGAGAGCGTCGGCGCGAAGGGCGAAGGCATGATGTTCGCCGACGTGCACGAGGTGCACCGTGCCTACGAGAGCCGCGGCGTCGACCTGCAGGCACGCTGCCGCGTGCGGCTGCGCGAGCACGTGCGCGGCGAGGGCGGGACGCTCACCGAGCGTGTCCGCAGCGTCGACACGACCGTGGGCCGCGCGCTGCTGTTCGAGATCCTGCCCAGGGGCCTGTCCTTCGATCTGATCAACCAGGACATGACCAAGAAGGCGATCTCGGCGACCATCAACGCCTGTTACCGCGCACTCGGCCTCAAGGAGACCGTGGTGTTCGCGGATCAGCTGATGTACACGGGCTTTCACTACGCCACGCGCGCGGGCGTCTCCTTCGGCATCGACGACATCGTCATCCCGGAGCAGAAGACCCGCATCGTGACCTCCGCCGACAACGAGGTGAAGGAGATCCAGGATCAGTACGCTTCGGGTCTGGTCACCAACGGCGAGCGCTACAACAAGGTGGTCGATATCTGGTCGCGGGCCAACGACCAGGTGGCGAAGGCCATGATGGAGAAGCTCGGCTCTGAAGAGGCCACCGACTCCAAAGGGGTGCGCCAGAAGCAGAAGTCGTTCAACTCGATCTTCATGATGGCCGACTCCGGCGCGCGCGGCTCGGCGGCGCAGATCCGGCAGCTCGCCGGCATGCGCGGCCTGATGGCCAAGCCCGACGGCTCGATCATCGAGACGCCGATCACGGCGAACTTCCGTGAGGGGCTGAACGTGCTGCAGTACTTCATCTCCACGCACGGCGCCCGCAAGGGTCTTGCCGACACGGCGCTGAAGACGGCGAACTCGGGCTATCTCACCCGCCGCCTGGTCGATGTGGCGCAGGATCTGGTGGTGACCGAGGTCGACTGCGGCACCTCCAACGGCCTCGCCATGACGCCGCTCGTCGAAGGCGGTGACGTGGTGGAGGCGCTCGGTGAGCGCGTGCTGGGACGCGTGCTCGCGGAGGACATCGTCAAGCCCGGCAGCCAGGATGTGCTCATCCCGACCGGCACACTGCTCGATGAGGGGCTCGTGCGGATGCTCGAGACCGAGGGCGTCGACCAGATCAAGGTGCGCTCACCGATCACCTGCGAGACGCGCTACGGGGTGTGCTCGCATTGCTACGGGCGCGATCTGGCGCGCGGCCGGCCGATCTCCATCGGCGAGGCCGTGGGCGTCATCGCCGCGCAGTCGATCGGCGAGCCGGGTACGCAGCTCACCATGCGTACCTTCCACATCGGTGGTGCGGCCTCCCGGGCCGCGGCGGCCTCCAGCGTCGAAGTGCGCAACAAGGGTGTGATCCGCTTCCATCACGTGAAGACCGTGCAGCACGAGAAGGGGCACCTGGTGGCGGTATCGCGTTCGGGCGAGATCGGCGTGGTCGATGACTTCGGCCGCGAGCGCGAGCGCTACAAGATCCCGTACGGCGCGGTGATCAGCGTCAAGGAGGGCGCCACGGTGGCTGCCGGCCAGGTGGTGGCCACCTGGGACCCGCACACCCACCCGGTGGTCACGGAGGTCGCGGGCTCCGTCAAGTTCCAGGACTTCGTCGACGGGCTCACGGTCACCTCGCAGGTGGACGAGGTCACCGGGCTCTCGAGCACGGTGGTGCTCGACACCAAGCAGCGCGGCGGCAAGGACCTGCGCGCCACCATGAAGCTGGTGAGCGGCAAGGGCAAGGAAGTGACCTTCGCCAACACGGAAATCCCGGCGGTGTACACGCTGCCCCCGGGCGCTCTGGTGTCGCTCGAGGACGGCGCGCGCGTATCGGTGGGCGATATCATCGCCCGCATCCCGCAGGAGTCCTCCAAGACGCGCGACATCACCGGCGGTCTGCCGCGTGTCGCCGACCTGTTCGAGGCGCGCAAGCCCAAGGATCCGGCGATCCTGGCGGAGCGCTCCGGCACGGTGAGCTTCGGCAAGGAGACCAAGGGCAAGCGGCGCCTCATCATCACCCCGGATGACGGGGAGAAGTACGAGGAGCTGATCCCGAAGTGGCGGCAGCTCAACGTCTTCGAGGGCGAGACCGTGGAGCGTGGCGAGGTGATCGCGGACGGCGAACCGAATCCGCACGACATCCTGAGACTCCAGGGCGTCGAGGCGCTCGCCAACTACCTGGTGCGCGAGATCCAGGACGTCTACCGCCTGCAGGGTGTGAAGATCAACGACAAGCACATCGAGGTGATCATCCGCCAGATGCTGCGCAAGACCGAGGTGCAGGAAGTCGGCGAGACCGCGCTGCTGCGTGGTGAGCAGCTCGATCGCTCGCGGGCTCTCGACATCAACGATCGTGCGCAGACCGCCGGCAAGAAGGGGGCGCGACTGCAGCCCGTGCTGCTCGGCATCACCAAGGCATCCCTCGCCACCGAGTCGTTCATCTCCGCCGCGTCGTTCCAGGAGACCACCCGCGTGCTCACCGAGGCCGCGGTGCGCGGACTCAAGGACGACCTGCGGGGCCTCAAGGAGAACGTCATCGTGGGCCGGCTCATCCCGGCGGGCACGGGCTTCGCCGCCCATGCTTCACGGCGCAAGAAGATGGAGGGCACCGACCGCCGCAGCTTCATGGACGTGGGCGGTGGACTTCCCGACACCGAGGAGTCGAACGTTGGCGAGGAGTCGGAGAGTGCCGCGGGCTGATGAAGCTGCGGCATGCCGCGCGGCCTCGGGCCGCGCACTAGACTAGTCGGACGGGCCGGCGAGGATCGCTGGCCCGTTTTTTTTCCGCCCTGAGAATGGGCAAGAGGCCACGGCAGAGCTCATCATGAGTGATACCACGCTGGTCATCGCGCCGACGATCCTCGCCGCCAGGTACGTGCGCCTCGAGCCGCTGGCGCACACGCACATCCCGGGGCTGGTTGCGGCGGCACGCGAAGACCCAGGGCTGTACCGCTGGACCAGCATTCCGCAAGGCGTGATGGAGATGGCGCAGTATGTGGACACTGCGCTCAGCTGGCGCGAGGCGGGTACTGCGATGCCGTTCGCGACGGTACGTGCCGAGGATGACACGGTGATTGGCTCGACCCGTTTCTTCCTGCTGGAGCGCTGGACGTGGCCCGCAGGTCACCCCGACGCCCGGCGCAACGGCTTCGATGGCTGCGAGATCGGCTACACCTGGTTGTCGGCCTCAGGTGTACGCAGCGCGGCGAACACGGAGGCGAAGCTCCTCATGCTCGCACATGCGTTCGAGTCCTGGGGCGTGCACCGCGTGTGCTTCCACACCGATGTACGCAACGAGCGCTCGCGGGCGGCGCTCGAGCGCACCGGGGCGCAGTTCGAAGGCGTGCTGCGCGCACATCGCCTGGCCGCCGATCTCATACCGCGAGACTCGGCGCGCTATTCCATCGTGGCGGCCGAGTGGCCGCAGGTGAAGGAGCGTCTGCAGGATCTGCTGACCGCGCAGCGCTGAGGATGCCATCGCGGGCGCGCGGTCTCATCTACTTGCCTTCCCAGATCTTCATCATGTCGGGGGAGCCCTGCGCGCGCACACCGTTGTCGCTGAGTATCGCCTCCGTCGAGGACGTGAGCTGCGCCCGCGGGAACACCATGGCCTCGCTCGCACGGTTGTCGAAATCCAGCGTGACGTACTCGTCCTTCAGGTCACGCAGCAGTGCCACGAGGTGCGCGAGGCTCCGAACCGGCGTGCCGTTGACGGACTTCACCACGGCGCCGGTCGGATCCGAGTAGCCCTTGGAGAGGGCATGTGGGAACAGGGGTGAGGGCACGATGACGAGCTCCTGGCGGTCGGAGTCGGGGCGGTCGCCGAACCTCGCCACGAGCGGGTTGCCAAAAGCGGCCGGGCCGCGCCCCCGGATGAGTTGCAGTGACTCGATGGAGGCTCGCTCGAACACCACGGGCCCGAGAATGAAGTAGGACGGGTACTGCCCCTGCAGCGAATCGATGAGCAGCGGCCGGTGTGTCGGCACCGGCATCGGGACTTGCTGAGTCTTCCCGGCGCGCACGATGGTGAGCGGCACGGTGTCGTCGCGGGCCATGTGCTGGATGAGATAGCCGAACCCGACGCGCAGGTTGTTGCGGATCGAGACCATGCCTTCATCGTCGATCGGCTCGGTGCCGATATGCGTAATCACGTCCCACTGCTTGAGTGGGTAGCCCGGGCTAGTGTCGTCGGGGCGGTGCACGATCATCCCGCGCACGGAAGCGTCGAGCTTCAGGAGGCCGCGCAGCGCGGGATTCTCGAGCGTCTGCAGGTCGTCATACATGCCGGGCTTGCCCTCGTAGCGGCCGCCGGCGATGCCCTTGAGGAACAGCTCGATCTCCTCGTTCGGGATGATGTAGCTGATGTTCTCGGAGTTCGCGAGGTGGCTGAAGGCGAGTCCGATCATCCGGTTATCGGAGATGGCCGGGCCCCCGCTGTTGCCGGGATTGATCGCGGCATCGATCTGAATGCGCAGTCCCGAGGTCGAGATCCCGTAGGGGACGAACTCGATGCGCGAGACGATGCCGCGGGTGATCGAGAGCGTCGTGCCGCCCGTCGGAAAGCCATAGGCCAGCACCGGGTCCTTGATCTGCGGCAGCACGCTGGCGCGCGGCAGCGCCGGACGCTGTTCGAAAAACGACTCGTCCTCGAGCTTCAGTACCGCCAGGTCGATGCCGGGATCCATGGCCGCGACCGTCGCCGGGATCTTGTCTCCGGACTGGTTGCCCTGGACCTGGACCTGGCTCGCATAGGCAATCACGTGCGCATTGGTGAGAATCCGCTTGCCTTCGATGACCACACCCGAGCCGTATGCCTCGATGGGTGAGGCTTTGACCCACGGCCGCGCCACATCCGGCCTGCGCATGGTCGAGAACACCTTGACCACCGCGCTCTCGGCTTCGTGCGCGATCGCGGGGCTGGGTTCGGCGGCGGGCTTCGGTGCGGCGGCGCCTGCGGGGCCGAGCGCACCGGCGAGCAGCCACAGGCAGATTGCGAAGCGGAACGCGGGCCTCATGGATGGCGTTTCCTTGCGGGGCTGGAACCCACCGATTCTGACACAGAAGCTCAAGCTTGCCCCGACGGAGCGAGTCGCCTGCGTGCGGGGACGCTGCAAGGAGGTCAAGTGCCTCACGTCGCAGGGCATTCACCGCGCGGTCGGGCGCTGCGGCGATCGGCTGACGCGGCGAGGCGATGCCGTCGGACCCACACGTCCTGATAGAGTGTTGCACCACTGTTAGGCCAGAAAGGCACGAGCAGGAGGGCTCCATGAAACGGACAGCCGTGGCAACGACGGGTGCGGTGTTGATTTCGCTCCTCGGAGCATCGCTCGCCTCGGCCGCACCATCGATATCGGCGTACCTCAGCGCCGCGGTCGCTGACAGCGCCAGGCCTGCCGAGGACAAACAGCGGGACGCCGACCGCAAGCCCGCCGAGACGCTTGCCTTTGCGGGAGTAAAGCCGGGCGACACGGTGATCGAGCTCGCTCCCGGCAAGGGGTACTACACGCGGCTCTTGAGCGCAGTGGTGGGCCCCCGGGGCAAGGTGTACGCGCTGACCTCGCCGCCGAAGCCGGACGCTCCTCCGCCGGCCGTGCAGGCGATCGCTGCCGACCCGCACTACGGCAATGTGAGCGTGACGTTGCAGCGCGCTGCGGACCTGAAGCTGCCGCAGGGTGCAGATCTGGTGTGGACATCGCGGAACTATCATGACTTCCACAACATCCCGGATGCGGATGTGGCCACGATCAACCGCGCCATCTTCGCGGCGCTCAAGTCGGGCGGGACCTACCTCGTGCTCGATCATGCCGCCGAGGCCGGCTCCGGCACACGCGACACCAGCACGCTGCATCGGATCGACGAGGAGACCGTGAAGAATGAGGTGACCGCAGCTGGCTTCAAGCTCGGGGCCGAGAGCGACATTCTCCGCAGCAAGAGCGACCCGCACACCGCCAAGGTGTTCGACGCGGAGATCCGCGGTCACACGGACCAGTTCATCCTGAAGTTTACCAAGCCCTAAGCATCCGATTCTCGCTGATGCGCACCGCAAGCCGGGACGGCCCGGCGCGTCAGTCGAGCTTCAGGAGCTCGCGGGTGAGGCGATCCTCCTCGCCGGCGTAGTATTTCGCCAGCGCTTCCCTGAAGGGTGCGCTGTCAGCGGCGCTGGCGGCAGACGCAAACAGCGTCATCGAGGAGCGGAACTTCAGATAATCGGGGTACCCGAAGATCTCCTGCGCGCTGCGGACCTCGACGCGGTTCACGAGCTCGGTGCAACGGCGCAGCCGCTCCCCAAGGAGCGGATGCGCGAGGTAGGCGCGCGCCTCCTCGAGCGAGTGAAGCCCGAAGCGCTGCGCCGTGGGACTGGATCCGAGCTTGCGCAGCTGCGGGAAGATGAACCACATCCAGTGGCTTTCCTTGTGACCGGCGGCGAGCTCGGCGCATACCTGATCGAACACGGGATCCTGCGCCACGATGAAGCGATCGAGATCACAGGGATCGGTGACCATGGTCCTGAGGTCGTGTCAGTGCACCCGGCGAAAGACCATTACGAAGCGGTCCGTCTTGCCGACCATCTCTCCCTTGTAGGTGATCAGGTCGCGCGGGTCATCGGGACGGCGCAGCACATCGCTCGTGCTCACGACCTTGAAGCCGTGCTTTTCAAAGTCGCGCCGGGCGTACTGCTCATCGATACGGTGCAGCGTGCCCGCATCGGCGCTGCCGGTTCCGGGCTTCGCCGAATGATCGACCAGCAGCAGGATTCCCCCGGGCTTCACGACGCGGGCAATCTCCGTGAGTACGGCATCCGGATCGATGTCCTTCGGCCACGGTCCCTGGTCCGGATGCCAGTAGAGATCGTGATAGACCTTGATGAGGAGGATCGCATCGAGCGAGCGCGCGGGGAGCCCCAGGTGCTCGACCGAGATGGTCTGATGCACCACATTCGGTAACCGCTCGACGCGACCCTGCCACTGGTTCTCGCTCCACTTGTCATAGGCGTCGTTGTTGAGCAGATACACCCGGCCCTTGCGACCGACCAGGTAGCTGAGGAGCTCGCTGTAGTAGCCGTCGGCGGCAAGGAAATCCGCGACGACCATGGGCGCGCGGATGCCCGAGAGCCGCAGCACCTCGGCGGGGTGGTCGATCTCGTCGCGTTTGACATCGACCGCGGGACGTCCCTCGTGCGCGACCGCATCGCTGTAGCGATCCGCGAAGGCGCCTGCGGGTGCGAGTGCCGCGACCGTGAGGACAGCGAATGCCAGCAGGGACTGGCGCATGTGGAGACCACGGATCAGCATTTCACGACCCCCGCTGCGTCATCCGGTGCTCAAGCAGAGGCTTGTCCATGAGCTTATACCCTGCACGGGCGGCATAACCCGCGCGCTCGTAGAATGAACGCGCGCGTGTGTTCCCGTTCGCAAGCTGCAGTTGCAGCCGCACGCAGCCACACTTGAGGAGCTCCGCTTCGGCCGCGGCGAGCAGTCGTGTCCCCGTGCCGTGCGAGCGTGCCTCCGGCAGCACGAAGAGCTCATCGATCTCGCCCGTGAGCCCCTGGTGCTCGACGCTCATGACCAGCACCACGATCAGGTAACCGATGAGCGCACCCTGCGACTCGGCCAGCCAAATGTTGCCGCGCTCCGCGGGGTGTGCGAGCAGCTCCTTGAGCACCAGCTCGATGCGCAGTGCCGCGAACCCCTCGATGCCCTCGAAGTCCCAGTAGCGGCGAATGAGGGCGAGCAGTCGCGGAATGTCGTCCGCACGCGCGCGGCGGATGTCCATTGCATCAGGCCGCGAGCGCCGCGGCGAGCTGCACCCGGTTGCGCCCAGAGCGCTTGGCGGCGTACTGCGCATGGTCGGCGTGGGCGACCAGATGCTGTCCCCAGACCCCGAGCGTGTCGCTCGAGGCGACGCCGATGCTGCAGGTGAGGTTGATGGGGGGGCCGAACCCCTCGATGGACACTTCCGACACGCGGCGGCAGATGCGCTCGGCGATCGGGTGCGCGGCGGACGCGTCGGCGCCATTCAGGATCACCACGAATTCCTCGCCGCCGTAACGGCCGATCACGTCGGAGTGGCGCAGCTCCGCCTGGATGGGCGCAATGATGCCCGACAGGCAGGCATCGCCGGCGGCATGACCGCGGCTGTCGTTGATCTGCTTGAAATGATCGAGGTCGATGAACAGCACCGATATCGGCAGCCCGCGGGCCTTGGCGCGCATGCAGGCGGCATCGAGCCGCTCGATGAGCGAGCGGCGGTTGAGGACTCCGGTGAGCGGATCGGTCTGCGCGCGGCGCTCGGCGTCGGTGAGCGCGAGGGACTGCGCGCGCACGCGGTCGGAAGTGCCGAGTGCGATCAGCACGGCAGCCGCCACCATCGAGGGCGCGAGTCCGTAGTAGAGGAGTCCCTCGGCATCGTCCGCGCGCGCGTACAGAAGGCGCAGCGCGGTCAGAATCTGGAAGGTGCACAGGAGCGCCCAGGCGATGAGGAACCAGCCCGCGGCTCGATTGCCGCTGCGCCAGGCGAGATATGACACGACGAGAGTGAACAGGGCGCTACCGAGGAACATGAGATTGCCAATGGCCGCAATCACGGGAGAGAGCCCGGGTACGACCCGCAGCACGTTGGACAGAGCCAGCGCGACGAAGGCCACGGCCAGCCAGCCGAAGGCACTGTAGACCTTCGGTGAGAACAGCCGCAGGTTCGCGAACTCGCGCACGAACAGCGAGGCCGCGGCGGCCGAGATCGCCACAGGCACGTTCCAGGCGTAGGAAGAGATGGGACGAGCGAGCGAGAGAATCGGCCAGTGAAACCCCTGGCCGGAGAAGTAGGCGAGGTAGAGCGCCTGCAGCGAGAACAGCGTGCCGTAGAGCGGATACAGGTGATCTGTGAGCACGAAGCGCACTAGGAGCGTGGAGAGCGCCATCGCCATGAGCGCCCCGAATGCGAGCGCGATGACTCGCTGGTGCGCCGCAGCAACTGCGAGGGTTCGATCGAGCGTCGAGGTGGTGAAGTGCACATCGGTCGTGGCGTGACCCTGGCGGGTCACCCGGACGTAGAGGGGCTGTCCGGCGTCGAGCCGCGGTGGCAGCACGAAGACCGTGTCCTGGGCCCCACCGAACTGCGGCACGAGTGTCGCCGGGCTCAGGGACAGGCTCTCACCCTGATGCCGGGCGAACACCTGGACGGTCTGGTCGATTCCTGCACGGGCCAGGAGCACCGGAATGAGGCTGGCATCGCGGGCGGGCGACTCGAGCGGTGGCAGCCGAAACCACAGCGGGGCCGTGAGTCTGTGCGAGCCACGCGCGGCAAAGGGGATGAAGTGAGTGTCCAGCGTCCCGGTCGTGATAGAGGCGACCGGTGGATCCCCAAGGGAGCGCTCGAGAACCAGCACCTCGATGGGTGCGCCATTCCCGGGGGTCAGCTGGGCGACCGAAGGGAGGTCGGGCACCAGCGTTGGCACCGCTCCGGCAACCGAGGAGAGGCAAGCCGCTACTGCCACTACCCAGCTCGTCCGCGCCAGCTTACGCACCGAATCCCTGTCGCTGAGGCATTCTTGCACTCATCCGTAACGGGCTTCATGGTCCCGCAGGGCTGCCCGACCCTTTCGTACTATCCTAATGAGCCGCCCGGCAACACGCCAATTTGGGCCTCCCAGGCAGTGATTTTCCCGGCGGTTGACACTCCAGGGGTCCGTACCTAGAATCGCCGGCCTTTGTCGGGCGGCCCCCATACATGCCGGCCCCGAAACAGCGACTTACGAGAACCGGGCCGCCTCAATGAAGGCGGCCCGGTGGTCTCCGCAGGTCGTTTTATCGCGCGAGGAGACAAGGAAACGATGGCGACCACAGGTCAGCTCATCCGGCAACCACGCCGGACCAGAGCGGAAAAAACCAAGGTGCCGGCGCTGGGTGCGTCCCCGCAGAAGCGCGGTGTCTGCACGCGTGTCTACACCACGACGCCGAAGAAGCCCAATTCGGCGCTGCGCAAGGTCTGCCGCGTCCGGCTCACCAACGGCTACGAAGTCACCAGCTACATCGGCGGCGAAGGCCACAACCTGCAGGAGCACTCGGTGGTGCTGATCCGCGGCGGCCGCGTCAAGGACCTCCCGGGTGTGCGCTATCACACGGTGCGCGGCACGCTCGACTGTGCCGGCGTCGGCGAGCGCAAGCAGGGTCGCTCCAAGTACGGCGCCAAGCGCCCGAAGAAGTAAGGGGTAGGAATCTATGTCGCGTCGTGCCCAGGCTCCGGTCCGCACCATTCTCCCCGACCCGAAGTACAACAACGAGATGCTCGCCAAGTTCATGAACGTCGTCATGAAGAACGGCAACAAGTCCGCCGCCGAGCGCATCATCTACGGCGCGCTCAACCGCATTGCCGAGAAAACCGGCAAGCAGGGGGGCGAAGCGATCGAGGTGCTGTCGACGGCGCTCGACAACGTGAAGCCGGTGGTCGAAGTGAAGTCGCGCCGCGTCGGTGGCGCCACTTACCAGGTGCCGGTTGAAGTTCGGGCCACCCGCCGCCAGACACTGGCCATGCGCTGGATGCTCGAGGCCGCCCGCGACCGCAGCGAGAAGTCCATGGCGTTCCGCCTGGCGCACGAGCTGATGGATGCCTCCGAGAACCGCGGGGCGGCAGTGCGCAAGCGAGAGGACACGCACCGCATGGCGGAGGCCAACAAAGCCTTCGCCCACTACCGCTGGTAACGGATCGAGGAGCATACGGCAGTGCCACGCGCGACGCCCATCGAGCGCTATCGGAACATCGGCATCTCCGCGCACATCGACGCGGGGAAGACGACCACGACCGAGCGCATTCTTTTCTACACCGGCGTCTCGCACAAGATCGGTGAGGTTCACGACGGCGCGGCCGTGATGGATTACATGGAGCAGGAACAGGAGCGCGGCATCACCATCACCGCCGCGGCGACCACCTGCTTCTGGAAGGGGATGGACAACAGCTTCCCCGAGCACCGCATCAACATCCTCGATACCCCGGGGCATGTCGACTTCACCATCGAGGTGGAGCGCAGCCTGCGCGTGCTGGATTCCGCCGTCGCGCTCTTCGACTCGGTGGCAGGCGTGCAGCCGCAGTCGGAGACGGTGTGGCGACAGATGAACAAGTACCGCGTGCCGCGGATTGCCTTCGTCAACAAGATGGACCGGGCGGGCGCCAACTTCCTGCGCGTCGTCGACATGATCCGCTCGCGCCTGCGCGCGAACCCGGTAGCCATCCAGCTGCCGATCGGTGCGGAGGAGACCTTCGAGGGTGTGGTCGATCTCATTCGCATGAAAGCCATCTACTGGGACATGGAGACCCAGGGAATGAAGTTCGAGTACCGCGACATCCCGGAGAACCTCAAAGCGCAGGCGCAGGAGCACCGCGCCAAGATGATCGAGGTGGCGGCGGAAGCGAACGAGGCGCTCACTCACAAGTACCTCGAGCACGAGCAGCTCTCCGACGCCGAGATCCGCCAGGGGCTGCGCGAGCGCTCGATCCGCAACGAGATCGTGCTCGCCATGTGCGGCTCTGCCTTCAAGAACAAGGGCGTGCAGGCGCTGCTCGATGCCGTGATCGAGTTCATGCCCTCGCCGGTCGACATGCCGGACGTCAAAGGAATCGACGAGCGCGGCGAGCCCGCGACACGCACGGCGAATGATGATGCGCCGTTCTCCGCGCTCGCGTTCAAGATCCTCAATGACCCCTTCGTCGGCAACCTGACCTTCTTCCGCGTCTACTCGGGCGTGCTGAACTCCGGCGACACCGTGTTCGTGCCGAGCAAGGACAGGAAGGAGCGCATCGGGCGGCTCCTGCAGATGCACGCCAGCGAGCGCACCGAGATCAAGGAAGTGCGCGCCGGTGACATCGCCGCCGCCGTGGGGCTCAAGGACGTCATCACCGGCGACACCCTGTGTGATCTCGACAAGGTCATCACCCTCGAGAAGATGGAATTCCCGGCGCCCGTCATCTCCGTGGCGGTGGAGCCGAAAACCAAGGCGGACCAGGAGAAGATGGGCTTGGCGCTCCAGCGGCTCGCCAAGGAAGATCCTTCGTTCCGTGTCAGCACCGACCAGGAGTCCGGCCAGACCATCATCTCCGGGATGGGTGAGCTGCACCTCGAGATCATCGTCGACCGCATGAAGCGCGAGTTCAAGGTCGAAGCGAACGTTGGCAAGCCCCAGGTCGCCTACCGCGAGACCATCCGCGGCACGGTCGAGAGTGAGGGCAAGTTCGTGCGTCAGACCGGCGGGCGCGGCCAGTACGGCCACGTGTGGCTGAAGCTCGAGCCCAACGCGCCGGGCAAAGGCAACGAGTTCATCAACGGCGTGGTCGGCGGCTCCGTGCCGCGCGAGTACGTGCCGGCGGTGGACAAGGGCATTCGCGAAGCCGAGGAGACCGGGGTTATCGCCGGCTATCCGGTAGTCGATGTGAAAGTGACGCTGTTCGACGGCTCCTACCACGACGTCGACTCGAACGAGATGGCTTTCAAGATCGCCGGCTCCATCGGTTTCAAGCAAGGCTTCCGCAAGGCCAAGCCAGTGCTGCTCGAGCCGATCATGAAGGTCGAAGTGGTAACGCCGGAGGACTACTCAGGCGATGTCATCGGTGACCTCAATCGCCGTCGCGGCCAGATCACCGGCATGGACGAGACGCCGGCGGGCAAGGCGATTACGGCCGACGTGCCGCTGTCGGAGATGTTCGGTTACGCGACGACCGTGCGCTCCATGAGCCAGGGGCGCGCGACCTTCACCATGGAATTCTCCAAGTACGTGGAAGTGCCGCCGAACATTGCCAGCGGCATTCTCAAAGACGAGTAAGAACGCAGTAAGGGTGAGCTAAGGAATTACGCCATGTCCAAAGAGAAATTCGAGCGCAGCAAGCCGCACGTGAACGTTGGCACGATTGGTCACGTGGACCACGGCAAGACGACCTTGACGGCGGCGCTGACGAAGGTGATGGCCGAGACCTACGGTGGGACGTTCGTGGCGTATGACCAGATCGACAAGGCGCCGGAGGAGAAGGCGCGTGGCATCACCATTTCGACCGCGCACGTGGAGTACCAGAGCAAGAAC
>DATMPW010000018.1:0-4336 GCA_035566915.1 Steroidobacteraceae bacterium | reverse complement strand
CGCGCGCGTACTGACGCTCTGCGGGCTTGAGAGCGGCTACCTCCCTGGCTGTGATTGATGACTTACGTGACATGGGTGTAACTCCAGCTCGTACCCCGAAGTTACACCGAAAGTTACACCTACTTCAACTAAGCAGTACTGAGAAGCTACGAGAAGCTGTGAGAGACGATCTGTCTAAAAATCAGCGTCTTACGAGCGGCTAGACAACGTGTGCGAAGGGGTGAGAAGGCCAGGATCTGCCGGGAATAGGACTCGAACCTACGACCCGCGCATTACGAATGCGCTGCTCTACCAACTGAGCTATCCCGGCACCGGCCACTGAGGGCCGATCATTCTACAATTTTCCGTAACCGGATCACGAGGTCGATGCCCGCGACCTCGGTCCCGGGGGGCGGTGGGGGAAGGCGGCTGAACTCGACGGCCGGCACGGGGACGTCGATGAGAGCGCCGGTCTCGAGGTCGTGGAAGTGGTAATGCGGGTCCACGTTCGAGTCGAACCAGGCCCGGGAGCCGTCGACGGACAGCTGGCGAATGAGGCCGTGCGCTGCGAAGAGGTTGAGCGTGTTGTAGACGGTGGCCTTCGAGACGCGCGCTCCGGCCGCACGCAGTTGCGCCAGGATCTGCTCGGCCGAGAGGTGCTGCGCCGAGGACAGGAGCAGCGCCGCGATGCGCACGCGCTGGGCGGTGGGGCGTATGCGGCACTCGGTGAGACGCCGCTCGCAACCGTTCGGGCCGGCGGCACCCGGCGGGGCAGTTAACTCCATGGGCGGGATTATAGGCTGCGGCCTAGGTCTGGGCGAGCTTGCTCTGCAGGTGCTGCGCGAGCTCGGCGATGGTCGGAAAGTCGAACAGCTCCGTGAGGTCCACTTTCCCCGGGTACTCGCGGTCGATCTGCTCGTGGATCTCGATGAGCTTCAGCGAGCTCGCGCCGACCTCGAACAGGTTGTCGTGGATGTCGACGCGCTTGCCCGCGAGAGCCGTATCGCAGATGGTCTTCAGCTTGTCCTCGATCGCCGTGCGCGAGCCGACTTCGGGCCCCTGCTGGGCAGCGCGCAGCGCCGCGAGCTCGCGCAGCTCGGCGTCGAACTCCCCGTCCGCGTAGCTCTCCTCGAGCAGGTGGCGCTGGATCTTGCCGCTCGTGGTCTTCGGAATGCGCTTTACCGGCACAACCTCGGCCACCTCCAGCCCCGTCTGCTCGTTGATGAGCCGCGACACCTGCCGGGCTACGGCCACGAAGTCCTCCAGCGAGCCGCGGTGCAGGACGAAGACCATCAGCTGCTCGACCTCGGCGCCGCGCGGGCGCACACCGGCCGCCACGACCTTGCCGAGCTCGAGACCCTGCACATGCTGCGCGATGGCCTCGAGATCGTGCGGGTAGTAGTTCTGCCCGTTGACGAAGATGATCTCCTTGGCCCGCCCGGAGATGTAAAGCTCCCCCTGATGAATGAGACCGAGGTCTCCGGTGCGCAGCCACCCATCCGCGGTGAAGGAGGCGGCATTCGCCTGCGGGTCCTCGTAGTAGCCGCGCGTGACGTTGTCGCCCCGCATGTGCACGTGCCCGATGCGGTCGGCGGGGATCTCACGATCCTCATCGTCCGCGATGCGCACCTGGCAGTAGGGGATCGGCCGCCCCTCGGACACGAGTTGCACGGCGTCGCGATCGGTCGGCGCGACTGCCTGTACCGCGCTCCCCACATTCATCTGATGCCGGTTGAGCGCGATGGTACGCAGCGGTGCGCCCACCTCGGGGAAGCTCACCGCGAGCGAAGCCTCCGCGAGCCCGTAGACCGGGTACATCGCGGTTCGTGCGAGCTTCGCGGGTGCGAGCCTCGTTAAGAACTCGTCGCACAGCTCCACGGAAATCGGCTCGGCGCCATTGAAAATGAAACGCACGGCCGAGAGGTCGAGACCCTCCACCGGACGGTCCCCCAGCACCTTCAGGTAGTGCTTGTAGCCGAAGTTCGGTGAGCACAGGATCGTGGCGCGCACCCGTGCGGCAAGGGTGAGCCACAGCAGCGGCCGGCGAATGAAGAGCTCGGTCGGCATGAGGTGCGCATGCACGCGGTTCACGAACATCACGAGATGGAAGCCAATCAGGCCCATGTCATGGGTGAGCGGCATCCACGAGAGGCTCACGTCATTTGCGGTAAACCCTGCCGCCTCGGTCGCGCCGTAGGCGTTGGCGAGGATGTTGCCGTGGGTGAGCACCACGCCTTTCGGATCGCTGGTCGAGCCGGATGAGAACTGGATGAAGGCGATGTCGTCGGCGCCGACGCGCTGGACGCTGCCGGCGCGCGAGATGTCATCGAGGTTGTCGATCAGGAAGGTTCGCGCGCGCAGCGACTCGTAGAGATCCTGCTCGCCCTTCTCGCCGGCGAAGGCGCCGATGCGCTCGAGCGAGCGGCGCTCGGTATAAAGAAAGGGCTTCCCCAGGCGGCGCGCGATCCGCAATAGCTTGTGGCGGTGCTCATCGCTGATGCCGAGCGCCACCGGGACGGGCACGATGCCCCCGAGGACCGCCGCCCAGAACACGTCGATGAACTGCTCGTTGTTGCCGAGGAACAGGATGAGCTTGTCGCCGCGGCGCGCGCCCATGCGCTGCAGGTGATAGAGGATGCCGAGCGCACGCTCGTACAGCTCGGCAAAGGACACCTCGCGCACATCGTTCTCGCCTTCGAGGTACGTGAGCGTGCGCGCGAAGCTGCGGTTCTGCTCAATGATTTCCGTGAGGGTCGTGGCCTTGTGATTCACCGGGCCTCCAGCCTCACGTGCAGCGGGTGACGGGTGCGGAGATTGATCTGCGCCTCGAGCTCGAGCGGCTTGTCGGGCACGTACCGCAGGCGGTAGCGGCGCGCCACCTTGTAAAGGTGCACGAGCATCTCGTACAGCGCGAAGTTCTCGCCTATGCAATGGCGCGGCCCGGCGGCGAAGGGCATGTAAGCGAAACGTGGCCGCTGCGCCTCGTGCTCAGGGGCGAAGCGCTCCGGCTCGAAGGCTTCCGGGTTCTTCCAGAACTGCGGATGACGGTGCACCAGGTACAGCGGCAGCAGCACGTTGGTGCCCGCGGGTACCGGGTAGCCGCCGAGCACGTCCGCCTCGATCGTGCGCCGCGAGAGCACCCAGCCCGGAGGATAGAGGCGCAGCGATTCATCGATGACCTGCCGGGTGTAGCGCAGCTCCTCCATCTCCGTCAGCGTCGGCGCGGGTACGTGGGCTGCCGCGTCGATCTCGGCGTGCAGCCTCGATTCGACCCGCGGATGTTGTGAGAGCAGGTACCAGGTCCAGTTGAGCCCGCTCGCCGTGGTCTCGTGGCCGGCGACGAGGAGCGTCATGATCTCATCGATCAGCTCGCGCTCTCCCATGGGCGCGCCGCTATCCTTGTCGCGCGCGTTCATGAGCATCGCCAGGTAGTCGAAGTGCTCCTCTTCGCTGGCGCGTCGCTGTGCGATGAGCTGGGCCACGAGCTTGGTGAGCGAGCGGAACTTGTAGGCGAACTGCAGATCGCGCGACTGCTCCTTGGTCACCACCTCGAAGGGGTTGCCGCCGAGCTGCTGCGAGAGGCGATCGAGGCCGCGGCCGAAGATCGAGCGCAGCACGATCTCGAGCGTGAGCTCGCTCATCTCGTCGGTGAGGTTGATGAGCTCGCCGCGGCGGGCGAGGCCCTCCCAGCGTTCGATGCAGCGATCATTTGCCTGCGCGATGAGCTCGGCGAAGGCGGTGATGACGCGGCGGTGGAAGAGCGGCTGCATCATGTACCGCTGGCGCTTCCACAGCTCGCCCTCGCTCGTCATGATGCCCTTGCCGAGCAGGATCTTGACGCGATCGAGGCCGACCCCCTTGGTGTAATTGCGGTGATTGGACACCAGCACCCGCTTCACATCGTCGGGGTGGTGGATGACATAGGTATAAGATCGTCGCGCCGGGACGTACACCCGATAGGTATCGCCGAGGCGAGCGAACAGCTCGATCATCCGCTCCAGGGAGTCGTCCGTGGAGCCGACGTCGAATTGCAGCTCAGCCTCGGGAGGCGTGCGGTTCGCAGGTGCGGCGGCGGTCATGCAAGCTGTTGAAAGCCAAAAATTAATCTTATATCACACGGACCTGCGCGGTCAGTGGCGGGAGCTTGCCGCGCGCGCCTTTACGGCGCGGCTTCCGTATGCGCGGCGTCTCGCGCTGCGAGCGATGCGGAGCGAGAGCCGCGCGAGCCTCGCCGGGATCGCGCTCGCGCTGCGCGCACTCACTCATATCCTCGGGCGCACCGTCCAGGCGGGCGAGATGGTGTTCGCGCAGGCTGAGAAGCCGCGCCTCGCACCACCGGCGGCGCTGCGCGCACTCG
>DATMPW010000017.1:0-18853 GCA_035566915.1 Steroidobacteraceae bacterium | reverse complement strand
GCTGCTACACCGACGATCTCGACATGATCCGCGCTTCATTCGAGGACGTGGTGATCGAGCCGCAGCGCGCCGCGCTCATCCCGGGGTTCAAGGAGGTACGCCGTGGCGCAATGGAAGCGGGGGCACTCGGTTGCTCGATCTCCGGTGCCGGACCTTCGATGTTTGCCTGGACTCTCGAAGCGACCGCGCCGGCGGTGCTGGCGGCCATGCGGCGGGAATTTGCCCGGCAGTCGCTCGCCACCGACCAGTGGGTGGTCGAAGTGCGCTCGGCGGGCGCGCGGCTGATCGAGTAACGGCGCGTGAGCGAGGCTTTCCTGTTCAGGAGTTCCCGCGGGCAGGCGGCGCTCTGCACCTTCAGCCAGGCGGTGCTGCAGGGGCTGGCTCCGGATGGCGGCCTGTATGTGCCCGTTCACTGGCCGCACTTCAGCCCTGAGGACTTCGATGGTGAGGCCGAGCTCGCCGCGGTCGCCACAAGGCTGCTCAGTCCCTTCCTGGCGCAGGATGCACTCGGCGGTCAGCTGCCAGCGATCGCGCGCGCGGCTCTGGACTTTCCCGCTCCGCTCGTGCCACTCGAGAGCGGCGGCCGGCTTTCCGTGCTGGAGCTCTTCCACGGCCCTACGGCCGCCTTCAAGGACTTCGGCGCGCGCTTCCTCGCAGCGTGCTTCGCGCTGATGCGGTCCCGGGATCAACGCACGCTCACCATCCTGGTGGCGACCTCAGGCGACACCGGCGGTGCAGTCGCCGCGGCATTCCACGGTCGCCCGGGCGTCGAAGTGGCGGTGCTCTTCCCCAAGGGACTGGTCTCGCCCACACAGGAGCGGCAGCTCACCTGCTGGGGCGGCAACGTTCGCTCGCTCGCGGTCCGGGGGACGTTCGATGATTGCCAGCGCCTGGTGAAGGCGGCCTTCCTCGATGCGCAGCTCTCGGCGCAGCGGCTGCTGTCCTCGGCCAACAGCATCAATCTCGGGCGGCTCCTGCCGCAGAGCTCGTATTACGCCGCGAGCAGCCTCGAGGTGTGGCGTCGCTACCGCGAGCCGGCTTCCTACATCATCCCGAGCGGCAATCTCGGCAACGCGCTCGCCTGTCTCTGGGCGCGCCAGCTGGGGCTGCCGATCGGTGAGGTCGTGCTCGCGCACAATGCCAACCGCACGGTGCCGGACTTCCTCGGAAGCGGCGAGTGGCGGCCGCGGCCGAGCGTCGCGACGCTCGCCTCGGCGATGGACGTGGGCGACCCGAGCAACATGGAGCGCTTGCGTGCGCTCCATCCCGGGCTGCAGGAGCTGCGCGGCGCGGTGAGCGCCTGCTCGGTGAGCGACGAGGCGATCCGCGCGGGGATCCGCCGGGGGTACCGCGAGTACGGGCAGATGTGGTGCCCGCACACTGCCACCGCGGCGGAAGCCTGGCAGCGGCTCACCCCGGCACGGCGTGACGAGCGTCGCTGGGTGCTGGTGTCGACCGCTCATGCGGCCAAGTTCCGCGAGATCGTCGAGCCCCTCATCGGTCGCGAGGTGCCGATACCGCAGACCCTGGCGCGCCTTTTCGCGCGGCCGGCGCACTGTGTTGAAATCGATGCCACGCTCGCGGCCCTGCGCGCGGCGCTTCCGGGGGAGGGCTGAGGTGGAGGAGCTGAGAAAACTGCCGCCGCTGGCCTGGCTGCTGATCGCGGCTGCCGCCGTGCTCGGCTTCCTGCTCTTCTGGATCTGGAGCTGGTACCGCCGGTACCGAGCGCGCAAGGCGCTGCATGCCGCGGTCACCGCCGGCGCCGCCGATCACCTGCGCGATTCGCTGGTGCCCGATGGCATGGGCGGCTCGTTTCACGTCGACTTCCTGCTGCTCACGCTGCGCGGGGTGGTGGTAATCGATCTGCGCGATGTGAAGGGCAACATCTTCGGCGGCGATCAGATGGCCGAGTGGACGGTAATAGATGGCGCGCGCCGCTTCACCTTCACCAATCCGCAGAGCGCGCTTTACGACCGCATCGCCGCGGTCAAGGCGATCGCCGGAGAAGTCCCGGTGGAGGGTCGCATCATCTTCACCCGCCGCGGCCGATTCCCGAAGGGACTCCCCAAGTGGACCCTGATGCTCGACGCGCTGGGCGCAGAGTTTCCGGCGGCCGATTTCGAGTCGCCTGCCGAGACCATCGCGCGCTTTCGTGAGGGCTGGCAGAGCCTGCGGGACACCGCGAAGCCGAGCGCGCTACGGCACCCCGCGAAGTTACGCGTCTCGTGAAGACCGCCCCTGAGAAGAAACAGCTTTCGCGTGATCGGCGAGTACCAGTGAGACGCACGCGGTGAGCTTCTTCGCGTAGTCGATGTGCAGAAACTCGTTGGGACCGTGCGCGTTGGCGTGCGGACCCAGGACGCCGGTGATGAAGAACTGCGTGCGCGGGAAGCGCTCGCCCAGCATGCCCATGAAGGGAATCGTCCCGCCGCAGCCGATGTGCACCGCCGTCTTTCCGTACGCCGTGCTCGAGGCGCGTGCGATCGATTCCTCGAGCCACGGAGCGAACGCCGGCGCATTCCAGCCGCCGTTGGCGGAGGCATCCTCGAAGCTCACCTGCGCGCCATAGGGCGGCTCACGCTCGAGCGCCTCGCGCACGGCGCGCTCGGCGCGCGCCGCATCGCAGGTCGGGGGCAGACGCAGTGACAGCTTGACCGCGAGCTCCGGCAACAACACGTTGCCAGCCGAGCCGACCGGCGGCAGACCCTCGGCTCCCGTCACGGCAAGAGTCGCACGCCAGGTGCTGTTGATGATGAGCTCGATCGGGTCATTCGAGACTGGCTGCACACCTGACACCCACGGTAGCTTGCCGGCCACCTCGCTCCCGAGCACCTGCGCGGCCGCGCTCGCCTGTGCACGCCGGTCACGAGGCAGGTTGACGTGCAGCTCATCGAGCAGCACATCACCGGTGACTGGGTTCTCGATGCGCGCGAGCAGCTGCTCGAGAATGCGGAAGGGTGTTGGAGCGATACCCGTCGCCATGCCCGAGTGCACCCCCTCCTTGAGCACACGCACGCGCAGCGTGCCAACGAGGTTGCCGCGAAGCGAGGTCGTGCACCAGACCTGGTCGTAGTTGCCACACTCCGCATCGAGGCATACGACGAGTGAGGGCTCCCCGAGTGTGTCGCCGAGTGCGGCGAGGTGTGCCGGCAGGTCGACGCTGCCACTCTCCTCGCACGCTTCGATCAGCAGCACGCAGCGCGGCAGGCGCACCTGCTGCTCCTTCAGCGCCGCGATCGCCGTGAGGGAGCTGAACACCGCATAACCATCGTCGGCGGCACCGCGACCGTAGAGTCGACCGTCGCGCACCACGGGCTCCCACGGGCCGAGCCCCGCGAGCCAGCCCGTGAACTCTGGCTGCTTGTCGAGATGACCGTAGAGCAGGGCGCAACCCGGGAGCTCCCCGGGCACATCGACCAGCAGAAGCGGGGTGCGTCCAGGCAGACGCCGGACCTCGATGCGCGCGCCAGGCACCTTCTGCGTGCGGCACCACTCCGCCATCAACTCCACCGCTGCCTCCATGTGGCCATTGCGCTCCCACTGCGGATCGAACATGGGGGATTTATTCGGGATGCGCACGTAGGCGATCAGGCGGTCGAGGATCGAGTCATCCCAGGTCCTGGCAATGCGGGCGTTGAGCCGTTCAAAATCCATGGTCTGACCTTATTTATTCAGTATAGGTACTTAGCTGAGTTTCTTTATATCGTTTCTTGGGCAGCGTGCCTCGCCGGCCTCAAGGCGTCGGCAGCCCAAACAGCGCGCGGGCGGCCCCGGTGCTCGAGTGGGCGAGCGAAGCGGGCGCTTCGCCACGGGCGCGGGCGACCGCGGCGGCGATATGCGGAAGATACGCCGGTTCGTTGCGGCGCGAGGGAGGTTTCGGTGTGAGGTCGCGCGGCAGGAGGTAGGGGCCATCGGTCTCGAGCAGCAATCGCGCAGCCGGGACCTGCGGCATGAGCGCGGCGAGGTGCGCACCGCGACGCTCGTCGCATATCCAACCAGTGATGCCGATCCCGAGGCCGAGTTGCAGATACGCGTGCAGCTGCTCGGCAGAGCCCGTGAAGCAGTGCGCGACGCCACGCCACTCGCTGGCGTGCTCCCGCAGGATGGCGAGGAAATCGTCATGGGCATCGCGCTGGTGCAGAAACACCGGCTTGCCGATGCGTTTGGCAAGCTCGAGCTGGCGAGCAAACGCCTCGCGTTGCGCACGGCGCGGCGAGAAGTCGCGGAAATAGTCGAGTCCGCACTCTCCCACGGCGACCACTTGCGGATGTCGGGCGAGCTCTGCGAGCTCTCCGAGACGCGCGCTATCGAGATCGGTGGCGTGGTGCGGGTGAACTCCGGCTGTCGCAAAGAGTCTTCCGGGGTGCGCGCGAGCGAGTGCCAGAGCCCGCAGGCTGCCCGCGAGTGTTGCGCCGGTGACCACCATCTGGATCACGCCCGCCGCGCGCGCACGCGCGATCACCTCTTTGCGGTCGCGGTCGTAGCTGTCGTGGGCGAGATTGATGCCGATGTCGATCAGCGCAGCGTCCCCGGGGGCCGGTGTCATCGGTGCTGTGCTAAGGTCTGGCATACCTGCGCGTATCTTACTGAATGGAGGAGAAGTGCAGCCGCGAGCCGCAATTCACGCTGCATTGCTCGGGCGAGCTCCGCCGCCGCGGGGGAAGCCGTGTTCGGGCGGCACGTGGCGCGGCCGCGGCTCGCTGGCGCTGCTCGCCGTCGCGCTGGCGATCGCCGCCACCTGCGCGCGCGCAGATGAGCTCGCGTGGCGAGACATCGAGAGCCGCATCCAGTACGGCTACTACACCGAGGACGGCGCGTCGTTGCGTAAGCTCGAAGAGCTCATCGCTGCCGGTGACGCACATGACAAGCTGCGCGGCTATTACGCGGGACTCGTTGCCTGGCGGCGGGCACTGCTCGCGGCGCCCGGCGGCGCGGCAGCTCAGGGAGGCACCCCGGCGCACTACTCCCAGCGCTGCGTGAGCGAGCTCGACAGCTCGCTGGCACTCGAGGCGGATTTCGCGGAAGCGCTCGCGCTGCGCGCTGCCTGCCTTGCCGCACCACTTGAAGTCGGAGGCAACTATGCGCCGCTCTCCGGACACCGCGCACGCAAGGACCTCGAGCGGGCACGGCAGCTCGCCGCGCGCAATCCGCGCGTGCTGCTGGTCGATGCGATGAGCGACTACACCCTTGCGCCATCCCAGGGTGGCAACAAGGAGCGCGCCCTCGGCAAGCTGCGGCAGACGGTGGCCGCCTTCGAAGCCGAGCGCAGTGACACCGAGCGACTGCCGGGGTGGGGCGCTGCGGAAGCCTGGCTGCTGCTGGCGCAGGATCTGCTCGACCACGGCGATACGGTCGCAGCACGTGATGCGCTCGAGCATGCGCTGCTGATCGCACCGGAGTTTGCCCAGGCGCGCCGGCTGATGACGAAGATAACCTCGGGTTGAAGGTCTGTCACGAAGCTGACACTCGCGTGCAGCGCTTGCGATGAGCCGTAACGCCACGCGCCCAACTGAACCGTACTTGCCCGGCGGCATGCAGCAATGCGCGGCGGCAGATGCTATCGTTGCGCGCCGTCGCCGTATGGATAGGCGGGATGACATCGGAGACCGACAAGAAGGCGCTGCTAGGACAGCTGCGCATCGATCGCAGCGAGCCACCGCCCGGCGCCGGAGTCGGCCGGCGCACGTGGATCATTGCGGGGGGCGTCGTGCTCGGGGTATTGCTGGCGGCCGTCGCCTGGCTCGCACTCCCGCTGCGCGCGGTGACAACGGTGCACACCGCGAGCGCGCAGGCCATCGGTGGCGGTGGCAGCGGCGCCTCGGTCCTCGATGCCACCGGGTACGTCACTGCGCGCCGCCAGGCAACCGTGTCGGCGCAGATCACCGGCACGGTCGCGGCAGTCCTGATCGAGGAGGGCGATCACGTCAAGGAGGGACAAGTCATCGGCCGCCTGGATGACACTGCGCAGCGGGCTGGCCTCGCCCAGGCGCAGGCCCAACTGCACTCCGCCCAGGCACTGTTGCTGCAGGCGCAGGCACAACTCGCCCAGAACCAGCGCGATGTGAGGCGCGCTGAGGATCTCCTCGAACGCAAGCTCGTCTCGGAGCAGGCGGTCGAGCTGGCGCGTACCCAGGTCGAGGCGCAAACCGCTCAGGTGCAGGCGCAGCGCAAGCAGATCGACCTCGCCGAGGCAAATGTGCGCTCGGCGCAGGTGCAACTCGACTACTGCACCGTGCGTGCCCCCTTCACCGGTGTGGTGATCGCTAAAGCGGCACAGGTGGGTGAGATCATCTCGCCGCTTTCCGCCGGCGGCGGCTTCACGCGCACCGGCATCGGCACACTGGTCGACATGGACTCGCTCGAAGTGGAAGTGGATGTCAACGAGGCGTACATCAACCGCGTCGAGCCCGGGCAGCGCGTCGAGTCGGTGCTCAACGCCTATCCTGACTGGCGCATTCCCTCGCATGTCATCGCCATCATCCCCACCGCCGATCGTTCCAAGGCCACCGTCAAGGTGCGCATCGGCCTCGACGTCAAGGACAATCGCATCGTGCCAGACATGGGCGTGCGAGTGTCGTTTCTCGAGGCCGGTAAGGCCGCGGGTGAAACGCACGAGCGCGCGCGCGGGGTGCTGGTGCCTGCGGCGGCGGTGCGCAAGGATGGCGATGAGGACGTCGTCTTCGTGCTTAAAGGTCACATCGCGCAGCGCCGCGTGGTCACACTCGGTGGCACGAGCGGCGATGCGCGCCAGCTGCTCGGGGGCGTGAGTCCAGGAGAGGCGGTGATCCTCGCTCCGCCCGCCGACCTCAGGGACGGTGCCGCGGTGAGTGAGGCCCGGCCATGAGCAACTCAGAGTCAAGGAGCGACGGCATGGCCGAGTCGATGGTCCAGATCCGCAACGTTACCAAGGTCTACGAGCGCGGCAGGCAGAAGATCGAGGTGCTGCACGGGCTCACGCTCGACATTCCGCGCGGTGACTTTGTCGCGCTGATGGGTCCCTCGGGCTCGGGCAAGACCACACTGCTCAATCTCATCGGCGGCCTCGATCAGCCGACCGCGGGGGAGATCACGGTCGGCGGCCGCCGCATCGACCAGCTCTCGAGTGGACAGCTCGCCCAGTGGCGGGCGCACAACGTCGGCTTCGTGTTCCAGTTCTACAATCTCATGCCGGTGCTGACCGCCGAGGGCAATGTCGAATTGCCGCTGCTGCTCACCAAGCTCTCCGCTGCGCAGCGCCGCAAGAATGCGGCCGTCGCGCTCGAGATCGTGGGACTTACCGATCGCGCCAAGCACAAACCCAAAGAGCTCTCGGGCGGCCAGGAGCAGCGCGTCGCCATCGCGCGGGCGCTGGTGTCCGATCCGCAGCTGCTGGTATGCGATGAGCCGACTGGCGACCTCGATCGCAAGACGGCCGATGAGATCCTCGGGCTCCTGCAGGTGCTCAACCGCGAACACGGCAAGACCATCGTCATGGTCACTCACGATCCCAAGGCCGCGGAGTTCGCGCGCCGCACGCTGCACCTGGAGAAAGGGCAGCTGCTCGAGCAGGCCGCCTGAGCTTCTCCTGCGGACACCTGCCATGACCCGAAGTGGCTTCGTCATCGCCAATCTCTTCCGCCGGCGCACGCGCACGATCCTGACCCTGCTGTCGGTGATCATGGCGTTCCTGCTGTTCGGCTTGCTGCAGTCGGTCAACACCATCTTCAACGCCGGCGCCGACTTCGTCGGGGCGACGCGGCTGTTCACCCAGGCGCGCGTGTCGTTCACCCAGCCGCTGCCGGTCAGCATGCTGCCGAAGCTCGAGGCTGTGCCGGGCGTCGCACGCGTCGCGTACCAGTACTGGTTCGGCGGCGTGTGGCAGGAGAACACGCCCCTCATCATGTTCGCCCTCGACCCGCAGCGCTATCGCGATGTCTACCCCGAGTGGGTGATGCCGGAGGAGCGGTGGCAAGCCTTCATCCACACGCGCACCGGCATGATCGCCGGCAAGCAGCTCGCGGATCAGTATGGCTGGAAGGTCGGACAGAAGATCCCGATCAATTCCAACATCTATCCGCAGAAAAATGGCACCAAGGCCTGGATCTTCGACCTGGTGGGGGTGTTCGACGGCAAGGACGAGGACTGGAAGAAGCGCACCAACCTGGCGTTCATCCAGCAGGACTATTTCGATGAGGCCAACCAGTTCGGCGTGAAGGGTCGCGAGAATTTCTTCATCCTGAAGCTCGCGGACAGCAATCACGCGCAGCAGATCGCGCGCACCGTCGATGCGATGTTCGAGAACTCGCCCGACGAGACCAAGACCCAGACCGAGAAGGACTTCAACATCAGCTTCGTCAAGCAGATCGGGGACATCGGACTCATCGTGCGCTGGATCCTGTTCGCCGTTTTCTTCACCTTGCTGCTCGTGGTCGGCAACACCATGGCGCAGAGCGTACGCGAGCGCATCCCGGAGCTCGCCGTGCTGAAGACGCTCGGCTTCTCCGACGGCAGCGTGCTCGGATTCGTGCTCGCCGAGGCCTTCGCGCTGTGCCTCGCTGGCGGGCTCACCGGGCTGCTGCTCGCCTCGATCGCAGGCGCCATGGTGGAGAAGGGCACCGGCGGGCAGTTCCAGCTCACCGTCGATTACCGCGTGTGGCTCATCGGGATCGCCGTCATCGTGCTGATGAGCCTCGCCGTCGGGCTGCTGCCGGGGCTGCGCGCCCGGCGCCTGAGGATCGTCGATGCGCTGGCCGGACGGTAGCGCGCAGTTCAGGGAGACTCCATGTTGAGGCAGGCTCTCGCCATCACCGGCATCAGCATCCGCAGCATTCCGGAACGCTGGGCGCCCTCGCTCGTCATCGTGGTCGGCCTCGCCGGGGTGGTGGCGGTGTTCACGGCGCTGCTCGCGATGGCCACGGGCTTCGAGAGCACGCTCAAGGCGACCGGTCGCAGCGATGCGGCGCTCATTTTGCGCGGCGGATCGGACGCCGAGCTCAACTCCGCTTTCGACCGTGCCTCGACCGACCTCATCAAGGAGGAGCCCGGCATTGCCACCGGTGCCGACGGCAAGCCGCTCGCGTCGGCGGAGCTCATGGTGATCGCGGAGCTGGTGCGCAAGGACGATGTCAGGAATGGGGCCAACGTCACCTTGCGCGGCGTCGAGCCCACGGCTTTCGCGCTGCGGCCGCAACTGAAGATCGTCGGCGGCCGCAACTTCACCCCCGGCCTGCGCGAGCTCATCGCCGGACGTGGCGTGCTGCAGCAGTTCCAGGGCGCTGCCATCGGCGACACGGTGCGCATGCGCGGCTCGGTATGGAAGGTAGTGGGGACTTTCGCCTCGGGCGATGCGCACGACAGCGAGATGTGGACGGATGTCAACGTGGCACGCAGCACCTTCGGCCGTAACGGCTCGAGCTCGGTACTCGCGGCCCTCGATGGGCCAGATGGTCTCGCGCGTCTGCGCAGCGCGGTAGCCGCCGAGCCGCGCCTCTCGCTCGATGTGATGCGCGAGCAGGACTATTTCAGCGGCCAGACCAGGCAGTTCCGCAAGACCATCGGCTTTCTCGCCGGAGTGGTGACCCTCATCATGGCGCTCGGCGCGGTGTTCGCGGCGCTCAACAGCATGTACGCCGCGGTGGCGTCCCGCGGCAAGGAGATCGCGACGCTGCGCGCTCTCGGCTTCGGCGGGTTGCCGGTCGTCGCCTCGGTGATGACCGAGGCGCTGCTGCTGGCGCTCGCCGGCGGGGTGCTGGGCGCGCTGATTGCCTACGCGCTGTTCAACAATTTCTCGGTGTCGACCCTGGGACAGAACTTCACCCAGGTCGTGTTCAACTTCAAGGTGACGCCGCAGCTGGTCGCGCGCGGCCTCATCATCGCCGTGATCATCGGCATGATCGGCGGCTTCATGCCGGCGCTGCGTGCCGCCCGGCTGCCGGTGACCGCGAGCCTGCGCGAGCAGTGAGCCTCACAGCCGGGGAAGCGCCGTGCACAGCGCCTGCACGTCCTCTTCCGGCTGGTCCCACGATACGACCAGGCGAGCCTCACCGCGCGTCCCCAAGCCCCAGTCTTCGAACTCGAAGCCCTGAGCGCGCAGCTGCTGGCGGCGCTCGCTACCCAGCCGCAGAAACACCTCGTTCGCCTCGACCGGATGCAGCAACGCGCGCCCGGCGGCGCGGCCGATGCGCTGCGCCAGGTGATTGGTGCGCTCGGCATTCCTCAACCATAGACCGCTCTCGAGGTACGTGAGCAGCTGTACCGCGGCGAACCGCGACTTCGAGAGCAGGTGCCCGGCGCGCTTGCGGCGGAGCTCGAAGTCCTTCACCAGTGAGCGGTCGAAGAACACCACCGCCTCAGCCGCCAGCGCGCCGTTCTTGGTGGCGCCGAAGGACAGCACATCGATGCCGGCCCGCCAGGTGATATCGCCCGGATGGCAGTTGAGAAACGCGACCGCATTGGCGAGACGTGTCCCGTCCATGTGGACCTTGAGGCCGCCCTCATGCGCGGTCTGCGCGAGCTGCGTCAGCTCCTTCCTGCGATAGGCCGTGCCGGCCTCGGTCGCCTGGGTGACCGACAGCACCGCCGCTTGCACGGTGTGGAGGCTCAGCGGGTGGGCGGCGAGCGCGGTGCGAAAACGCTCCGGCTCGAGGCGGCCGTGCTCGCCCGGAAGCAGCACGAGCTGCGCGCCGCCGGTAAAGAAACCCGGCGCGCCGCACTCGTCGGTGACGATGTGCGCCTCCTCGTGCGCGAAGATCGCGCCGTACGGCGGGCTGAGTGTGGCGAGACTCAGCGCGTTGGCGGCAGTCCCCGTACTCACCACGAAGGCGCGCACGTCCGTGCCGAAAAAATCGCTGCAGGCCCGGTCGAGCCGGCTGGTCCATTCATCGCTGCCGTAGGCGGGCACCCGCCCCTCGTTCACTGCCGCCATCGCCGCCAGGATTTCCGGGCAGGCGCTCGCCGTGTTGTCGCTTAAAAAACGCACCGGCCAACTCCTTGTCGATCAGTCAATACGCCAGCGGAACGACCACGCTCCGAAGGCGAGAAAGGCGAGCGCGGTCGCGCCGAGGAACAGCAGGTGCGGCGCAATCTGCGTAAGTCCTGCACCATCGAGCATCACGGCGCGCGCGGCATCCAGCACGTGCGTGAGCGGAAAAACGTGCGCAACCCACTGTACCCAGCGCGGTGAGCCCTCGAGCGAGAACCAGATTCCCGACAGCAGCATCATCGGCCAGGTGAGCAGATTGAGCAGTCCGCCGACCAGTTCTTCGCTCGAGAAGCGTGCCGCGATGGTGAGCCCGAGCGCAATCATGGACAGTGCGCCGATGATCGCGAGCAGCAGCAACAGCAGGGTGCTGCCGGCGTTGTGAAAGCCGATGATGGCAGCGATGCCGGTGTACAGGATGACGGTCACGAACAGGATGAGGCCGAGGCGCGACAGGACCTGGGCGCTCAGAAACTCGAAGGCGGTGAGCGGGGTCGCGTGCAGCCGCTTCAGAAACCCGCTCTTGCGGTACCGCAGCACCACGTAGCCGACGCCGAACAGGCAGCTGAACATCATGTTCATGCCGAGAATGCCCGGGAACAGCCAGTCGACGTAGCGCAGCGCGGCGCCGGTCACCGGCTGGCGGCGCGCGCTCGGCTCGGCAGCGAGCAGCAGCTTCTCGAGGATGTAACCCTTGGGTGAATCGGTATTCACCCAGTAACGCGGCGGGGCCTGCAGGTCCACCAGGAGGTCGACCTGCTGGTGGCTGATCTTCTGCAGTGCCTGCTCCTGCTGCGGCAGTGGGACGAATTCGACGTAGCGCTCCCGCAGGAAGGGGTGCGTCGCACGATCGATGCTCGCTGCGAGCACGCCCACCTTGAAAAGTGGCCGCTCCGGCCCGCCGAACACGAAGCCCATGCCGATCACCAGCAGTATCGGCAGCAGCAGGGTGAACACCAGCGTGCTGCGGTCGCGCAGGAACTCGAGGTTGCGCGCGTGCAGGGCCGAGAGCAGACGCCGCATCATGGCCGCAGCTCCGTCCCGGTCAGCTCGAGGAACAGGTCCTCGAGATTCGCCGGCCGTATGCGCAGGTGCGTGAGTGGCACCTGGGCGGCGAGCAGAGCGCGCAGCGTCCCCTCGAGGTTATCGGTGGTGATCTCGATGCGGTCGCTGCTCTCGAGGATGTTGAGCGGCAGCGTACGCGCCGCGGCCGGAAAATCCTGGCGCGGCAGCTCGAGCAGGACCTGCTCGAAGTGCTCGTGCAGCAGGCGCCGGGGCGGGCCCTGCGCGACGATGCGGCCGTGATCGAGGATGACGATCTCATCGCACAGCAACTCCGCCTCCTCCATGTAGTGCGTCGTGAGGATGATGGTCTTGCGCTGCGCCTTGATCGATTGCACCAGCTCCCAGAAGTTGCGCCTGGCCTGAGGATCGAGCCCGGTCGTGGGCTCATCCAGAAACAGCACCCTCGGGTCGTTGACGAGCGCGATCGCGAGCAGCAGCCGCTGCTGCTGGCCGCCGGAGAGCTTGCGATTGTCGCGCCCGGCGAGCTTCTCCAGTGCGCACAGCCGCAGCACCTCATCGACCGCGAGCCCGCGGTCGTAGAGGCCGCGAAAGAGGCTCAGGCACTGGCGCACGGTGAGAAAGTCCTGGAGTGCTGTCTTCTGGAAGAGGATGCCGGCCTCCTGCCTGAAGCGGGGGCCGAGGGTTTCGCCGCGGTAGCGCACCTCGCCCGAGGTCGCCGGCAGGATCCCCTCCATGATCTCGACGGTGGTGGTCTTGCCGGCACCATTCGGACCCAGCAGGCCGAAGCAGATGCCTTCGCGGACGCTGAAGGAGATGCCGGCAACCGCGGTCGCGGCGGGGTAGACCTTCGTCAGGTCGCGGACCTCGAGAATGGGCGTAGTCACGGTGGGCTGCGTTACCGGCCTAGCTGCGGGACAGGCGCGCGATCCTAACGGATTCGCGCCGCCGCGGGTACGGCGGCTGCACTGCGTGGTTGCCCTCAAGGCGCTGACGTGTACCATCGGTGCGCATGAGTGAAAGTCAGTACGACAAATCCGCCCGCGTGGAACTTGCGGACGAGGCGGTGCACTGGGATCTCGGCTCCTCGCTCTCCTACGGCGAGTATCTGCAGCTCGAGAAGCTGCTCGCTGCGCAGCAGCCGCTCTCGAGCCAGCACAACGAGATGGTGTTCATCCTCGTGCACCAGGTGTCGGAGCTGTGGATGCGGCTCATGCTGCACGAGCTCACGGCGGCGCTCGAGTGTATCCGGCGCGACGATCTCGATCCGGCGCTGAAGATGCTGGCGCGCATCTCGCGCACCCAGACGCAACTGCTCACCGTATGGGACGTGCTCTCGACCCTCACGCCGTTCGAATATTCGGCGTTTCGCAACGCGCTCGGGCGCTCCTCGGGTTTCCAGTCCGTGCAGTACCGGCTGCTCGAATTCCTGTTCGGCAACAAGAACGCCGCCATGATCGAGGTCCACAAGCGTGACGCGCGCGCCTACGAGCTGCTCGCGCGCGCCCTCGCCGAGCCATCACTCTACGATGAGGTGCTGCGGCTCCTCAGCCGCCGCGGCTACGGTATTCCCGAAAGCTACCTGGCGCGCGATTTCAGCGAGCCGTACCAGCCGAACAAGCAGGTGGCGGGTGCCTGGCTCGGTGTCTACCACAACGCCGACCAGGCGTGGGACCTGTACGAGCTCGCCGAGCGGCTGGTCGATCTCGACTACAACTTCCAACTCTGGCGCTACCATCATCTGAAGACGGTGGAGCGCATCATCGGCTACAAGCCAGGCACCGGAGGCACCGGCGGCGTGTCCTATCTCGCCAAGGCCCTCGAGCTCAAGTTCTTTCCGGAGCTGTGGCAGATCCGGACGTCGATGTGAGCCCTCCTGCGCGCGAAGTTTCGGCGCGCGCGGCGGGCGCCACGGCGTTGCGCCGGCGCATGCGCGCACGCACCACCCGATAGCCGAGCAGTACGCCGAGTATCCCCGCATAGATCAGCGGCTCGCGCACGTCGCGCTTCACCTGCCAGTAGAAGTGCCACACACCCAGAACTGCGATCACGTAGACCAGGCGGTGCAGTCTCTGCCAGCGGCGCCCGAGCCGGCGCATCATCGCGTTGGTGGAGGTGACCGCGAGCGGAATCAACAACAGCAAGGCGGTGAAGCCGATGGTGATGTACGGCCGCTTGGCAATGTCGGTGCCGAGCGTGGCGAAGTTCAGCTCCAGATCGAGCACCAGGTAGATGGTGAAGTGCAGCAGGACGTAGAAGAACGCGAACAGTCCCAGCATCCGCCGCAGGCGCAGCAGCTGGGGTTGACCGGTGAGCTCACGCACCGGCGTGACGGCGAGCGTCAGCAACAGCAGGTTGAGCGCGGTCTTGCCGCACTCGTGCTCGAGCTCCTTCACCGGGTCTGCGCCGAGGCTGGCGCCTAACCACCCGAATGCGCCGGAGGCGAGCCACGCGAGCGGCAGCAGGCAGGCAGTGAAGACCAGCGGCTTGTAGATGAAGCGGTAACGCTGTGTGAGAGTCATTCAGAAATAACGCCGCAGATCCATTCCCTGGTAGAGGCTCGCCACCTGCTCGGCGTACCCGTTGAAGGGTAGTGTGGGGCGGCGCGCCGCGAGGAAGGGCGCACCGATGCGCCGCTCGCTCGCCTGGCTCCAGCGCGGATGGTCGACCTGCGGATTCACGTTGGCATAGAAGCCGTACTCATCCGGAGCCGCGATGTTCCAAGCGGTGCGCGGCTGCGTCGAGGTGAAGCCGATCTTGACGATCGACTTGATGCCCTTGAAGCCGTACTTCCATGGCACGATGAGCCGCAGCGGCGCGCCGTCCTGGTTGGGGAGCACGCGCCCGTACAGGCCGACCACCATGAGGGTGAGCGGATGCATCGCCTCATCGATGCGCAGTCCCTCGACGTACGGCCAGGTGAGTACCGGCACACGCTGACCTGGCATCTGCCGCGTGTCGTAGAGCGTGGTGAACTCGACGTACTTGGCGCGTGAAGTGGGCTTGAAGCGCGCGATGAGACTGCTGAGTGGGAAGCCGACCCACGGCACGACCATTGACCACGCCTCCACGCAGCGGAAGCGGTAAATGCGCTCCTCGAGGGAAACGCCCTTCAGGATGTCCTCGAGATCGAAGGTGCCATGCACCTCGGCCTCACCAGACACGTCGACACTCCAGGGACGGGTCCTGAGAGAGTGGGCGTTGTGGCTGGGGGACTCCTTGTCGGTACCGAACTCGTAGAAGTTGTTGTAGCCAGCGATCTCCTCGAGCTTGTTCGGTGTCTCCTTCACCGAGTATCGAGCGTTGGCGGTGTAGCTGAGCGGTGCGCCCTGAGGCTGCGGGGCTTCCGCCGCCCGCAGCAGGGTGCTGGCACCCGTGGCCAGGGCTCCCGCGAGCAGTTCCCTGCGACTGAAGTAGGCCTCCTGCGGCGTGATCTCCGAAGGGGCGATGCGTGGGACACGGACTTTCATGAATCGGCCTCCTTGCAAGTAGACCGGCCGGAGGTCCAAAAGGTCACATATTGGACGGCCCGTCGCGGGAGGGCTCAGCGCCACGTGACGCAGTCGATATTGAGCCGTGCTGCGGTCCGTCTTGCCGTTGCGCTCCCATTCACCAGCGTGGCGTGGTCCACGAGGGCCAGGTGCTCGAGGTCGCTCGCGGCGTTACCGTAGGCCACCATCCTGCGCGCCGGGTGCTCACGGCGCAGTTCTGCCACACAGTGCAGCTTCTCGACATCGCGCCGGTTGGACGTCGTGAGATGACCATCGAGACGGTCCCCATCCCATTTGATTCCGGTGCACAGGGTCTCGCCGAAACCGAGCGCGCGGCCAATTGCGGGGACGTAGAGGTCGGGACTCGCAGAAAGCAGCACCAGCAAATCGCCCGCGCGGCGATGGGCGTCGAGTGCCGCGAGCGCATCGGCGTACATCCCGTGCTCGAGCAGAGCCGGCACGAATTCGCGCGTCCACTGCTCGATCTCGCTGCGCGTGTAGCCCGCCATGACGGCGCGGATGGCGCAGGATTTCAGCGCGCCGCGATCGGCGCGCCCCAAAGCAAAGCGCGCGAGCACAGGAAGCACCTGCAGGAGGCGCGGCAGGCGCGCTGGATGCCGGCGCAGGAAACCCATGAGGTAGGGAAGCAACGTGTCGTGCCGCGTGAGCGTGCCATCCAGATCGAAGATGGCCAGCGCAGCTGCCCCGGCGGCGCTTGCGGCCGGAGGAACCGGGCTCGCTTTCAGATCCCTCAGGCGGCGCCGCCTGCTGCCGCGAGCTGCCGCAGCACGTACTGCAGGATCCCTCCGTGACGGTAGTACTCGCGTTCCTTCGGAGTGTCGATGCGCACTCGCACGTTGAACTTACGCGGCGCACCATCGGGCGGCGTCGCAGTGACCGTGACTTCAGTGGCATCGCCGCGGCTCAGGCCGGCGATGTCGATGATCTCCCGCCCGGTGAGCCCGAGGGAAGCGACGTTCTCTCCGGGCAGGAATTGCAACGGCGCCACGCCCATACCGATCAGGTTGGAACGATGAATGCGCTCGAAGCTCTCCGCGATGACCGCCTTCACCCCAAGCAGCATCGTGCCCTTGGCCGCCCAGTCGCGCGAGGAGCCGGTGCCATACTCGCGGCCGGCGAGCACGACGAGCGGCGTGCCTTCCCGCTGGTAGCGCATGGCGATGTCGTAAATCGAGCTGCGCTCGCCATCCGGAAGGTGCAGCGTCACTCCGCCCTCGACCCCCGGCACCATCAGATTGCGCAGGCGGATGTTGGCGAAGGTGCCGCGCATCATCACTTCGTGATTGCCGCGACGGGCGCCATAGGAGTTGAAGTCCTTGGGCTCCACGCCCTGCTCGATGAGATACCGCGCAGCGGGACTGCTCTTCGAGATGTTTCCCGCGGGTGAGATGTGATCGGTCGTCACCGAGTCACCGAGCACGGCCAGTACGCGCGCCGCACGCACGTCCGCGAGCGGCTTGAGCTGCATGGTCATGCCGTCGAAATAGGGCGGATTCTTCACATAGGTGGACTTCTCGTCCCAGGTGTAGCGCTGCCCGGTGGGCACGTTGATGTTGGCCCAGTTCTCATCGCCCTTGAACACGCTCGCATAGCTCTGGCGGAACATCTGCGAGTCGATCGAGCGGGCAGCCAGCTCCTGGATCTCCGCATCGCTCGGCCAGATGTCGGCGAGATACACGGGCTTGCCGTCCTTGTCGGTCCCGAGCGGCTCGCGTGTGAGATCGATATCGAGTGTGCCGGCGAGCGCGTACGCCACCACGAGCGGCGGGGAGGCGAGGAAATTCATGCGCGTCTCAGGATGCACGCGGCCCTCGAAGTTGCGGTTACCGGAGAGCACGGAGGCCGCTGTCAGATCGCCCTCCTTAACGGCGGCGGAGATTTCGGGTTTGAGGGGGCCGGAATTGCCAATACAGTTATGAACTCCCACTGTACTGGCGATGAAGGCGTGGAGATCATCCACGGCCAGGTCGAACACCGGGCGAGGGCCAGCAGGACGCACATCGCGAACCTGCAGCGAGAGAGTGGGCAGCGTCAGCGCCTCCCTATCCGCGCAATAGCGTGGGGTAGTGTCTGCGGTGTGCCGCTGCTGCAGCCGTGCAAACCAGTCGCGGGCACCGATCTCTCGCAACACCGCAGCGGGTGAAGGGAAATCACAACTACCGCGGTACCGTGCCGTGAACCATTTGCGGCCAGCTATTGGTGGCAGTCGACTGAAATCGCTGTGACCCTCGAGAAGGGCGTAGTACGGAAACAGCGTTGTTTCGTGCGTCATCAACTCCGCTGCTGCCATGCGACGCGTTTGCTGAAAGCTGAAGTCGTAGTTCTGATGTAGTGCTTCGATGTGATCCGCCATCCACAGGCGCTGCCGGTTGACGGTGTCGATGGTGCGCCAGTAGACCGCTGCGGCACTCGCGCGCAGCGATTTGTTCACGCAGTAGCGGAAGCCCACACGCTCGACGAACGACAAACCCTCAGGAAGTACGAGGCGGACCTCGAAGCGGTTCTCGCCATCGCGGGCGGCCGGATAGCTCGACAGCGCGCGCCGCGTAAGATACGTGTATATCTGCGCTCCACGAGCCTTGACGCCACATCGCACGAGCAGCCGCGCGATGTGCTGCATGACCTCCTTGAGTGCCTCCACGTGCTCTGACTTGGCGGTCTGCGCAAATGCGGGAGGCATCAGAACCGCATTCGCTTCGCTCTTAGCGTGCCGGCGCAGCATCGGTGCATGTCCATCTGCGCCGAAGAGTGCGGCCAGGAACTCGCGAACCATCGCTAGCGGACAGGCTTCATCTAGCACGAATCGTGGCAGGGAAGGAGCTTGCTGAATGCGGCGTCCACGGCGCACGCCGGGGAGCGACGCAATTGCCGCGGTCAACTCCATGGGCAAGGCAATCGTCCACTTGCGCGAATCGTAACGTGTTCCCGCGGGACGCTTGCCCATGAGAAGCTCAATGTCATCGAGGGCAGCTTCACGGTCGAGTGCCTGACCAAGGTGCATCCGTCCCTGGCCCAACACACTGATGGACCCGTCGCTGATCAAGTGACCAACAAGCCTTGCAAACGCCAGGGTGCGCGCGCGTTCGTGCTCATCGTCGAAGCTGAATCGCATCTCGCCCGCGATCAATTCATAGCCGGCCTCATCAGCCCCCGGCTCATCCAGCGGCGCTTCGAGCCCCACCACCACGCGATCGCGGCCCCGGACCAGCTTCCCGGCCGGCACCCACCGGCCATCGGCGCACAGGATTTTGTGGTCGTCCGTGCACACCAGGCGGCGGCCGTCCTGCAGTACTATCGAAATGCAATCACGCTCGCCCTGCACCATCATCTCGGTTTGAGTGGCCATCGCGAGGCGACGGTC
>DATMPW010000016.1:0-44331 GCA_035566915.1 Steroidobacteraceae bacterium | reverse complement strand
CAGTGCCGAAGGTGCGCTGCTCCTGCCGGGCGTGCGCCGCGGACTCGCGGAGCTGCAGCAGGCGATGCAGCAGCTGCGTCAGCACAGAAGCGGCGGCGTGCTCAGCATCAGCACGATCGCCTCGTTCCTGCAGAAGTGGCTCATGCCTCGGCTGCCGCAGTTCTACAGCCGCCACCCGGACATCGAGCTTGCCATCCACACCTCCTCGGCACCGGTGGACTTCAGCCAGGGCAATTTCCACGCGGCGCTGCGGATGAGCCCTGCGCCGACGCCCGGCCTCTACAACGAGAAGCTGCTCGAGGAGTGGTTCCTGCCGGTGTGCAGCCCCGAACTGCTCGCCCGGCACGGGCCGGTACGCACGCAGGCGGACCTCAATCGCTACCCGCTGCTGCGCTCCTCCGATGAGTCCTGGAGCATGTGGCGCCATCCTGGAGTCGAGACCGACTGGCGCGAGCGGGGTGCCGCGTTCGATGACTCACTGACCGTGCTCGCGGCGGCCGAGCAGGGCCAGGGACTCGCGCTCACGCGCTGGGCGATTGCCGCGCAGGATCTCGACAACGGTCGCCTCGTGCGCGCGAGCGCGCAGGTACTGGCCTGCCCCCGTGCTTATTATTTCGTCTGCCCGGAGAGCTATCTCGAGCTGCCGAAGCTGCAGCGGCTGCTCACCTGGCTGCGCGAGGCGGCCGCGGCCTTTCCAGGGCCGGACAGTGTTCCCGCGCCGCACCCGACCGCCGCGGCGCCAAAGCCTGCACGCGCGCGCCGCGGTTGATCAAATGAGGAGACCATCGACCGCGGCCACCGCCCTTGCACTCATCCCGTTTGCGGCGATGTGCTTCTCAGTATCGCTGTGGGATCGCGTGGAGCCGATGGTGCTGGGGCTGCCCTTCAATCTCTCCTGGCTGATCGCCTGGATCGTGCTGACGCCGCTGTGCATGGTGGTGGCCTACCGCATCGAAGCGGCGCGCAACGCGCGGGGACCGGACGCATGAGCGCCGCAGCCGTCTGCCTGGCCATCATCTTCCTCATCGTTGCCGTCGGTGCGGGCATCGGATTTCTCGCGGGGGTGCGTCGCCGGATGGATCTCGAGCAATGGACCGTTGCCGGCCGCGGCTTCGGGGTGTTGCTGGTGTTCCTGTTGATGGCGGGCGAGGTGTACACGACGTTCGCCTTCCTGGGTCTCAGCGGCTGGACCTATTCCCGCGGCGGCCCGACGCTCTACGCGCTCGCCTATCTCACGCTCGCTTACGTCGTGTCGTTTTTCATCTTGCCGCCCATCTGGGAGGTCGGGCGCAGGCACGGCATGCAGACCCAGTCCGACTTCTTCCGGGTGCGCTACGGCAGCCGCTACCTGACGGCCTTCGTGTGCACCGTCGGCATCGCCGCGTTCGTGCCGTATCTGCAGCTGCAAATCACCGGTGTCGGCATCATCGTCTCGATCGCGAGCTTCGATTCCATCGGCCGCACGCCGGCGATGGCCGTAGCGGTGGCGCTGCTGGTGGGATTCGTCTTCGCCGGCGGAGTGCGCGCGGTGGCCTGGGTGAGCGTTCTCAAGGACGCTCTGATGCTCATTGCGGCAGTCGCCATCGGTATCGGCGTGCCGCTGCTGTGCTTCGGCGGCATCGGTCCGATGTTCGCTGCGCTCGCCGCGGCCCGGCCGACACACCTCACCATGCCCGGCGCCACCACCAACCTCGGGCATGCGTGGTACGTGTCGACGGTGCTGCTCACCTCGCTCGGCTTCTACATGTGGCCACACGCTTTTGGCGCGGCGTTCACTGCGCGCAGCGCCGACACACTGCGCCGCAATGCGGTGGTGATGCCTCTGTATACGCTCTCGTTGGCGTTCATTTTCCTTGCCGGCTTCACCGCGGTGCTGGCGATCCCCGGTCTTGCCAACGGGGACCTGGCGATGCTGACCCTGGTGCGGCGAACGTTTCCGCCGTGGTTCCTCGGGGTGGTGGGCGGAGCCGGTGCGCTCACCGCGATGGTGCCGGCCGCCATCTTCATCCTCACGGCCTCCACGCTGTTCGCCAAGAACCTCTATCGGCCGCTCATCGCGCCCACGATGACGGATGATCAGGTCGCGCGGCTTGCGCGCGGCACCGTGGTGGTATTGGGTTTCCTCAGCCTCGCTCTCGCGATGTTCACCTCCACGACGCTGGTGTCGCTGCTGCTGATCGGCTACGCGGGCGTGACCCAGTTCTTCCCGGGGGTGGTGCTGGGTCTCTACTGGCGGCGCATCACCACGAGCGCGGTCTTCACCGGTGTGGTGGCGGGCGTGGCCATGGCCGTGTTTCTCATGCTGGCTCATCGCGACCCCTGGTTCGGCGTGAGCGCGGGCTTCCTGGCGCTGTGTCTGAACTTCGTGCTGGTGGTGCTCGTGAGCCTGCTGGCACCGGCGCCGAATACGGACTCCGACGCCTCGCCCGGCACGTTTGAATTGCGACCATCGGTCGGGTAATAGCTACCGGTGAGACCACTGGCAAAGGCCTGTACATGAAATTCATCCAGCCGATCCTGGACGAGGCAGCGGCGATCGCCAGCCTGCGCCGCGACATTCACGCCCATCCGGAGCTCGGCTACCAGGAGGAGCGCACTGCGGCCCTCATCGCCGACACGCTCAGCAGCTGGGGCATCCCGGTGCATCGGGGACTCGGCGGAACCGGCGTCGTCGGCGTCGTGCGCAACGGCAGCGCGACGCGCGCCGTCGGACTGCGCGCCGACATCGATGCACTGCCGGTCACCGAACGCAACACCTTCGCCCACGCGAGCGTACATGCAGGGCGAATGCACGCCTGCGGTCACGATGGTCACACCGCCATGCTGCTCGCCGCGGCCCGTTATCTCTCGGCGCATCGGGATTTCGACGGCACCGTGTATCTCGTGTTCCAGCCGGCCGAGGAAGGCGGCGGCGGCGCACGCGCGATGATCCGCGATGGACTGTTCGAGCGCTTCCCCATGGAGGCCATCTTCGGCATCCACAACTGGCCGGGCCTCGCTGTGGGTCAGTTCGCCCTCCGCTCAGGCCCCGTGTTCGCCTCCAGCAACGAGTTCAAGGTCACGATCCGCGGACGCGGCGCACACGCGGCGATGCCCCACAACGGCACGGATCCGATACCGGTGGCCTGCCAGATGGTGCAGGCGTTCCAGACTATCATCTCGCGCAACAAGCACCCGCTCGATGGAGGGGTCCTCTCGGTCACCATGATCCGCGCCGGGGAAGCGACCAACGTGATACCGGAGTCGTGCGAGCTGCAGGGCACGGTGCGCACCTTCACGGTCGAGCTGCTCGATGTGATCGAGCAGCGCATGCGGCGCATTGCCGAGGCGACCTGCGAAGCATTCGCGGCGAGTTGCGAGTTCACTTTCAGACGCAACTACCCCCCGACCGTCAATCACACGCACGAGACGGGCTTCACGCGCGAGCTGCTCGGCGAGCTCGTGGGCCCGGAAAACGTCAGGGAGTTCGAGCCAACCATGGGGGCTGAGGATTTCAGCTACTTCCTGCTGGAAAAGCCCGGCTGCTACTTCGTCATCGGTAACGGCGACGGCGCGCACCGAAGTACCGGCCACGGCGAGGGGCCCTGCATGCTGCACAACCCGAGCTACGACTTCAACGACGAGCTGATTCCGCTCGGGGGATCCATGTGGGTGCGGCTCGCCGAGAGATGGCTCAGCTCGGGTCCTGCGGGCCCGCCGCGCTGACACCGGGTTCCGGTGCGCCGATCCTGCGCAGCTGCGCAAACGCCTGCTCGAGCTGTCGTAGCGTCTCCGTTCCCGCCGGGACGGCAGAGGCAGCGCCGGGGGCCGGCGCCGCGACGGCAGCGAAGAGCACCAGCAGCCCGTAAGCTATCACTGCGTGTACTTTGCCGGTGCGTCCCTCAGCGAGGCCCAACGACCCATGAACATGATCGAGATCACCGATGCCCGCGGCGCGATCGCGATGAGCGCCTGGCTCGAGCGCGCGGAAGCGGTGCACCGTCAACTGCGCAGCCTCCCCCCGGATTATCACGCCAAGATGCAACGGGTGTTCGCCGGCGGCGGTCGGATGGTCGTCGCGGCCGAAGGGGACCTCGTCAGCGGCCTCGCCGTGTGGCGCGTGCACGAGAACACCGCGATCGGTGTGCACCTCTACGTCGATGATCTGGTGACCGATGAGCAACGGCGCTCGTCGGGTGTTGGACATGCACTCATGCAGTGGCTCGAGCAGCGTGCCCGCGAGCTCGCCTGCGTTGCACTGGTGCTCGACTCCGGCACGCAGCGGACGCGCGCTCACCGCTTCTATTTCCGCGAAGGAATGGCCGTGGTCTGCTTCAATTTCAGTAAGGAACTTCCAAGAGCGACCTGACATTGGAGGCCGCATTTAGGCTATCTCTGCGAAGGCACGAACTCCTCGAGCACGGCTTTGCGCATGAGATCTGGCGGCAGCAGTCCCTGGCTCAGCACGAAGTCGTGGAAACTCTTCTGCCGGAACTTTGCGCCGAGAGCTTTCTCGACCTCCTCGCGCAGCGCGAGAAGCCGCGTGTAGCCGTAGAAGTAGCTGTTGGCTTGCCCCGGCGCCCGGTAGGTGAATCGCTCGACTTCTTCCTGGGCGAAGGCGTGGCTGAGTACCACGTCCTTCTCGAGCACCTCGAAGGCGCGCTCCGGCTTCACTGCGCCGCTTTGCAGCTCGGGATCGAGAAAGGCGCGCGCCGCACGCAACAGGCGCAGCTGCAGCGTCAACAGCTGTCCCTCCACCGGCTCATAGGGCTGCATGATGTACTCGGCATACAGGCCCCAACCCTCGGCGTTGGTGGAGTTGAACGCGTAGAGCGCGCGCGCGAGGCTCACCCCCTGTTCCACCATCGAGTCGAACTGCAGCTCGTGCCCGGGACGTGCCTCGTGTGCCGTCAGCGTCCAGGCGACGGCGTCGAAAGTGAAATCGTCGTACTGCTCGGCGGCGCCCCCGCTGGCGGAGGGAATGTTGAGCGGCAGCACGAACTCCCCGCGCTGACCGGTGTTGTGCAGCAGCGGTGGCGGCACCATGTGCGGCGCAGGCTGCTGGGCAGTCTCCGCGGCGCTCGCCAGGCGAATGATGGCCGGGCGGGTCGGTAGCGTGATCAGATCCTTTGCCGTGATGATCCGTTCTATCGCATGCAGGCGGTCGGTGTAGAAGGGCAGGATGGCCTCGCCGCTGATCTGCTTTTTCTTGAGCTCCGCGATCACCGCCCGGTAGTCGGCGGATGGATAGTCATGCGCGCGCGCGACCTGCGCGGCGAGCGGCGCCATCTCGGACTGGTATTGACTGAAGGCCGCGTGCGCCATCGAGGCAATCTGCGCCGGCGGAAGATCGATACCGTATTCCTCGAAGGCGAGCGCGTATTTCTCGGCCGGCAGACGATAGTCACTGCGCGCCTTTGGCAGGATGTTCTCCCGCACCCAGGCGTCATAGTCCGCGAGCTCGCTCTTGAGTTTCTGGTACGCGGGCTCCCAGTCCTTCAGGCCATACCTGCCGAGCAGAGCGCCGATACCCTCGATGTAGTTGGAGTTGCGCCCGAGCTCCGTCGTGAGCTCGGTGCGGGATGGGTAGATCACTCCGGGCTTTGCGATCTGCTCCCGTTCGCGCTGCTTGAGCACCTCGGTGTAGGGCTCGAGCCCTGCCTCCATCCCCGCGTAGTGTCGCAGCCGGATGAGGGCCGCCTTGCGCCGCTCGGGCGCCACCTGGTCATCGAGCAGGACGTGGAGCCCTTCGAAAACCTCCGCGCTCGCGTTGCGAAACGGCACTTCGTGCTGCAGCCGGTAGTCTTGCTGGCGGAACTGGAGATCGAAGGCTTTATGGAGGATCGCCAGATCCTGCTGCACTTTCTTGTCGGCTTCGCGAGGAGCGGCAACATCGACCCTGGCGAGCGTCGCCTCGAGCTCCCGCCGCCGCTCGCGCTCATCGGCGAGTGTCGGGTGCGAGATGCGCTCGTCGTAGCGCGCGAGGCCCTGGCGTGAGCCTCGCTCGGGTGCGTGCGAGAAATCGACCTCCAGGAACAGGTTGGTGTAGGAGTTGCTGCGCTCGACCCAGCCCTTGCCGCCCTGTTCGGGCGCCGGTGTCTGCTCACCGGCGGCGGCAAGCGGCAACGCGCACGCGAGCATCACCGTGGTCAAGCGGTGCATCGCAACTCCTGCCGGGGGGACCCCGAGGGCGCGCCATTATAGGCGATCGCGCCCGCACGTCTGCAGGTGCAACTGCCGGCTGCGAGCGCACGCAGCCGGCAGTCGTACGCTCACTTCCTCGCGGGGTTCGGCGTGGTCAGCATCTGATCGACGGCGTTCGACGACAGCGCCGCCGCTGAGGACGCTGGGGTCTGCGGCGTAGCGGGCGGCGCCGCTGCACGCGCACTCGTGCCGCCAGCGCCCGGCCGTGCCGGCCGCGGGGCCTGCCGCGCACTGGCGGGCTGACCGCCGTGCGCTGCCGCCGCGTTCGGGTCCATCTCCACGCGGCCGTTGAAAGTGGCACCTTCCATGATGCCGACGCGCGGCGCGAAGATATTGCCGCGTACCTGTGCGGTCGCGCGTACGATCACCGCCTCGCTGCAGTGCAGGTCGCCCTCCACCAACCCCTCGACGGTCAGGTGGCTCGCGTACACATCGCCGAGCACCGAGCCGTCGGTGCCGATGATGAGGTTACGGGCGTGGCGGATCGAGCCCTCGACTCGTCCCTGCAGGATCACGTCCTCTTCGGCGGTGAGCTCGCCGCGAAACAGCAGCGTCTTGCCGAGCACCGGGATGCGCGTCTCCACGGGATCGGCCGGTGCGTGCGGCGGCGCATATCCTGGCGCGCCGCTCACAGGACGATCAGGAAAGGTGCCGCGTTCAAAGTTCGGATTTGAGTTCAACATCGTTCCCCCTTAGCTACCTGCCACCGCCGGAGATCTTCTGCGCGCGCTCGGGTGCGGCCTGGCCGGCTGCCTCCACGGTCGCGACCTTCTTCTCCATGTCGATGCCGCCGTTGAACTGCGCGCCCTCGACGATGCTCACACTCGGCGCGGTGATGTTGCCGCGCAAACGCGCGCTCTCCTTGACCATCACCGACTTCTCGGCCTGCAGGTCCCCGGTCACCGTTCCTTCGACCACGATCATCTGTGCACGCACGTTGGCGCTGACGGTGCCCTCGGCGCATACCGTGACGCGTTGCGTGTGAGTGATCGAGCCCTCGATACGGCCCTTGATCAGGAGTTCTTCATCAGCATGCAGTTCGCCCTTGAAGTGCAGCGTCGGCCCGAGCACCGACACACGCTCGGCCGAGTTGTCGTACGGATTGGACATGGTGGGCACTCCTCCCGGTAAGTGAGATGCCATCCGCAGACCTGGCTGCAAGCGTGTGACCGAAGTTGCAGACGGCGCCTGCGAGCCTACCTGCCGCCGACCAAAACGATGCGACGCACGTCACGCATTGCCGTGCCGCCACGACACGGTCATGTTCTCTCCGGGTCATCCGCGCCACCGACGTGACATATGGCGACATTCAGCACCGGCAACTGCCGCTCGAGGCAGAGCCGGATGCGCTCGCGCTCGGCAAGCTGCGCGTGCTCAGCTTCGACCCACGCGTGCACGATCATCATCGGCAGCCGCCCCTCCTCGCCGTACAGCTCCCGGATCCAGCCGTAGAGCGGCCGCAGCCGCGGTGCCTTCACCCACCAGGGCATCTCATCGGGCAGCCACAGCCGTGCGGTGCGCACGTGCTGCAAGAGCCGACGGCGGGGCTGCGTCGTCTGTCCCACGTAGCGGCTCGCGCGCGCATCACGCGGGTCCGCGAGTGAATAGATGGCAGTGCCACCAGGCGTCACTCCCGACTCGTCGTACAGGTGCAGCCGCAAGCGCCTGTGCAGCTCGTGTTGCACATCCGGCGGTGCGGCAATTGGCGTGCTCGTCTCGTGCGCGCTTACGATCATCGATCCTCGGAGCGCTGCGGGCGCCGCTTGTGCAGGTTGCGCGTCCGGAAGGTGATCGAATAGCGCAACTCACGGGTCGGCGACACCGCGTGCTGCCAACGCCAGCGCGCTGCGCCGCGTATCTGGTACGCCGAGCGAGGCTCGAGATCGATCTTCCAGGCGGCCCGCTGCCCGGCGGCCGGAGGCCACGGGCGGAAGCGCATGCGCGCGTGGCCGAGCAGCGAGACGCCCAATACGTCTTCGAACTCCGGTACATCGCGATGCCAGCCGAGCGGGGTCGCGGGGCGGTATTCGGCAACCGCGGCGTGCTGCATCCGCTCCTCGGGAATTCCCGCCCAGCGGGCGAGCTGTGCGCGCAGCGGGTGCAGGAAGGCGGGGATGGGCGGCGCTGCACCGAGCTCGTTGTGACTGTAGTCATAGCGGCCGCCGAAGCTCACGATGCGCCGACGGGCGCGCCACTCCTTGTACTGCGCTTCCTCGAACGGCAGGTCACGAATGAGCTCGAGGAGCTCCGCTTCCTGCGCCCGGCTCAGGAACTCGGCGGCGTAGGAGAAGCCCGCCGGATAATCGGCTTTATCCGCGAACAATTGCGCCTGTATCACCCGCTCAGTATGCCGCCTCCCCCGTGTCATGCATCCGCCGTGCCGACCAGTGCTGGTGCGTGCCAGTCACTGGATGCGGCGGTGGCGAGCACATGGGACCAGAGTCCCATGTACGCCGACCGTTTAAGGCGCTAAGAAGCAGCAAAGTCCGCGCCGCCTTGGCCGGAGGAGCCGCTATGCCGTACTCGTCCCAGCGTCTGCAGTTACAGGCCGCACTGCTGCTGAGTGCATTCGTCACCTCGGCGGTGTTTGCACAGCAGCCCGCACCGGCGAAGCCGCCAGCCGGGGCAACTGCGCCTGCCCCCGCGGCAGCCGCGCCGGCGGCGCCGGCACCGGCCGCCTCGCCGTCACTCTCCTCGAGCCTGGGTTTATTCGTATTTCCGGCGAAGAACCAGGACGCGACTCAGCAGTCTGGGGATGAAGCCGCGTGCTTCGGGTGGGCGAAATCGCAAACCGGCATCGATCCGATGAACATCACCGCGCCACAGGCCTCGCAGCCCTCGCAGGATCAAGCCGCCAACACGGGTGGCGGAGAGCGCGTGCGGGGCGCCGCGCGCGGCGCGGCCGCTGGCGCCGCCATTGGCGCGATCGCCGGCAATGCAGGTACCGGCGCCGCCGCCGGCGCCGCGGCGGGTACGATGGCGGGTGGCGCCCGCAAACGCCGCGGTGAGCAAGAAGCCGCTGCGCAACAGCAACAGCAGCAGGCCGCGGACGCGCAGCAGCAACAGGCGGCCATCGCGCAGCAGAAGGCCACCTACAACAAGGCCTACTCCGCCTGCATGGAGGGCAAGGGCTACACGGTCAAGTAGGCGACGACGGCCGCTCGGCATTACGGCGCGAGCGCCGTCAGATCGCCGAGGGCGACGTGCGCAGCGAGGCGCGGCGAGCTCAGATGAAGAAGCCGGTGACCTTGCGAAGCAGGACGTCGAGCGGCACCGACAGCACCGCCACGGGCAAGAACGGCAGCAGCGCGGCGCCCGCCAGGATCGCGAGGCTGCGGGGCTCGAAAGGCAGCCTGCTCATCGCGAACGCGTGACCGCCGATCGAGTACAGGCTGTTGGTTGGGGCGAAGTCCGGCGAACGCAGCGTCTGCTCGTCGACCGGTCCCATCAACCACTTCCGCTCGAACTCGTCCCCGGCGCGTAACGCGAATGCACTGTACGCGAGTATGCCGCGATGGTGCTCCTCGATGAGTCGGCGCACGAACACCAGCAGCGGTGCGGCAAACAGGACCACCGCAAAGACGGCGACGCCGACGGCCACATACTTGAACTGCGTCGGCGGAGCACCGCTGTTAACGACCTGGTTCAGCACCGCCCCGGCTCCGAGGACCCCGAAGGTGAAGGCGAGGGACACGAACGCCTCGAGCGAGTAACCCACGAATTTGAGGCCGCCGGAGTGATCTGGGTGCGATGGAACGAGCCGTAGCTCCACACGGCTCATCAACCACAGGAACCGTGTCCACAGGCCGACCCGCCACAACCACCCAAGCAGCAGCACCAGCAGCAGTGGCAGACTCACGAGGAGGCCCCACCACCCCGCCGGCGTTGGGGCGAGATGGCCGCCTGCGATCGAGCCATGCCACAACGGCACTCCGTCGTCGGCTGTGCCGAAGCGGAGCGACGCGACGAGCGCATACGCAAGTACGAAGGTCACGATCTCCGCCGCCTTGGATTGCAGCAGGCGCCGTGTCGAGTGAACGGCGCGCTCATAGGCCGGGCGCTCGGCCGCCGCTACCAGGCCGCCCGTGACAAAGTGCCGTGCGATCACCGTAAGTCGCGGTGCGCACAGCGACTCCGCGAGAATGAGCAACGGAGCAGCGATCAGGAAGCGCGCATGCGCGCCGAAGTCGAGGATGAACGCGTTAGCGTGGTCGGGGCGGATGAAATCCCCGCGCAGCAGCGTGAGGAGTGCCAGCGGCACCCAGCCGATCACCAGCGCGAGGACCGCACGGCGCACCACCTGAGGACTGCCCGCGCGGATGAGGCCGAGCCACGACTCGAACCGGTGTGGCGGCGCGCTCTCGAACGGTACGTACTCCGGAGACGCCGCTGCCGCGCTCGTGGGAGCGCGGCCGCTCATGAGGCGCCACCGCTCATGCGCGCGCTGCTCTTCACGGACCCGCGCTCCCGGGCGGGGGCGCCTGGCGCGGTTCCACCGCCGCGCACTCGGGCTGCTGCTGCCTGACGTCGCGCTCGAGGAAGTAGTTGAGGAAGGTGCGAATCACCGCGACCGCGCCGACGCGGCCGATGGTCTGCCAGCTGGTGCTGATGGACGTTTCGATGATGTCGGCGGCCAGCTGAAACGTGAGGCCAGCCACGAGCCAGCGCGCGTAGCGCAGAAACGCCTGACGTGCAACCTGCTCCCCCAGCGGCTTGAAGCTCGCGCGTGCGACCGTGACCGATACCTCGATGGTGCCGACGAGGATGACGAGCAGTGCGAGAACGTCGATCGCCGCGATCGCGGGTTCACTGACGACGGCGAGCCATTCTCTCATGCGCGCTACCCCTCGAGAACGACGTGCTCCACGCGCTGCCTTTCCCGGGCGACGTCACTCATGGGGGCCGACATGCCACTCATAGGGGCCGACATGGCCGATCATGCTGAGCGCGGCGGCGACGCCGATCAGCAGCAGGATCACGGCCACGATGAGCACGAGCGAGGCGGGGAAGCCGCTCTCGGCGTGAACCAGGTCGTGCGCTTTCATGGCAGAGCGCAGCCGGCGCAGGCCCGACATGAACATCAGGTGATAGATGATCCCCACGATCAGCATGCCGATGCCGAGCAGCACCAGTGACTCGCCGAAGTTGCGCACGGGGGTGACGCCCTTGAGAACGCCGGATTCCTTCAGCTTGTTGAAGAACTGGTAGATGGTGAAACCGAAGCTGATGAGCGAGAGAGCCGTGCGGATGACCGCCATCAGCGTGCGATCCGCGGCGAGGCGCGTACGCTGAAACGCCATGCCGGTGCGGCGCATGGCGAGCTCGGTCGTAACGGAGGCGGAGCTCGGGGCAGCGCTCAGCGCGTCAGTCATGCCTTTCCCTGACAATGCAGCGGAAGCCCACGTGGCTGGTCGAGGTGTCGATGGGCTCGGCATGGCGCGCCGCCGGGCGATAGCGGCGGCAGTAATTCGGCGCGCACAGGTGCGAGCCGCCCTTCAGCACCTTGCGCGGAATGCGGATGTTCGGCTGGCAGGTGTCGTAGCTGCCCTCCTCTGCAGCGCCGTGCGGATTTTCCGAGGGGCAGCAGGGACTCGGTGCCGTGGCCTCATGCCGCGTGCCCCACCAGTCGGTGGTCCACTCCCAGACATTTCCGATCATGTCATAGAGGCCATAGCCGTTCGGTGGATACGCCGTGACGGGAGAGGTGCGCACAAAGCCGTCCGCGCGCGTGTTCTCGTGCGGGAACTCCCCCTGCCAGGTGTTGGCCATGTGGCGCTCCTGTGGCGTGAACTCATCGCCCCAGGCGTACTCCGCGCCATCGAGTCCACCGCGCGCCGCAAACTCCCACTCCGCCTCGGTCGGCAACTCCTTCCCCGCCCAGCGCGCGTAGGCCTCCGCGTCCCGGTAGGCGATGTGCACCACCGGGTGCTCCTCGAGTCCGGCGAGTGAGCTGCCCGGCCCGTACGGACGGCGCCAGAAGGCTCCGAACCCGAACTGCCACCACTGGCTCCAGTCGTTGAGGTCCACGGCACGGCGCGGCGGAGTGAACACCAGCGATCCGGCCTTCAACATGTGCGGCAGCGCACCGGGGTAGTCCTTCGGCTCGGGCGGAATCTCTGCGAAGGTGACGTACCCCGTCGCTTCGACGAAACGACGGAACTCGCGGTTGGTGACCGGCGTGCGGTCGATCCAGAAGCCATCCACCCGCACCGCGTGAGCTGGGCGCTCCTCGGGATAGTGGTGATCCGAGCCCATGCGGAACACGCCGCCCGCGACCCACACCATACCGCTGTGGACCGGCTCGGCAACGCGCGCGGCCTCCTCGACTTCCGCGAGCGTCCGGGATTTTGACTTGGTGAGCTCGGTCATGACGGCGCCATGCTTGCCATGAGTGAATTTTCCCCATACGGCAGAGCGCAGACCATGGGCCCAAAGTCCTAGACGGGCACGGCTCCGAGCACCTGAGGATATCGACGTTTCTAGAAACCGCCCTTCACGTAAATCAGTACCCCCTGATAGCCGACGTTGAGCCGCCCGTTGAAGCTTCCCTTACTCACGTCCACGTGCGTGACGAAGCGGTCATAGCCGACGCCTACGCCGAAGTGGTGGTTAAACATCCAGGTCGCTCCGGCCCGCAGGTCGGACCAGTTGCCGTTGATACCCTGATAGCTGAGCTTGAACACCTGCCCGGAGGCGTCGAGGTACACGTGGTCCGAAACCGCCCAGTCCCCCCGCAAGCCGAGGACTGGCAGCGGCGCGGGTACAGAACTTTGCTTGGTCTGGAAGGTCGCAGCCTGCTCGACTGGTCCCGTGGGAGTGTCGACGGTGAGTGAAGCATTGCCCGAGAGCTTCAAGGTCAGATCGTCGTAGTGTACGCCGCCGGAGGCCACGATCTCGTAGTTGTCCCGGCGCAGAAAGGCAAACTCATAGACCAGTTCGTAAACCTGGAACTTTTGCTCCGCGGTCACCTGCCCGCCCGCCACGAAGGTGTAGTCACCCCACTCGAGATTCCGATCTATGGTTCGCGTGTGCCGGATATGATTGTCGAAGTACATGAATCGCAGGTGCTGTCGCTCCGTGATCCGCCACAACCCATCGATGCGCCAGCGCGTCTGGTCGGCATCGGTGCCGAATTGCTTGTCCCAATTGACAGTCTGATCAGTCGTGTTGGCGCTACCTTTCAGGCTACCGTTCAGGTTCGAGGCCACCACGAAGGTGCCTAAATCCACGTTGAAGCGATCATGGAGTAACTCCTCGGCGGGGGAGTCTGCCTGCGCAACGGCCGTCGCGGCGAGCAGCACTGCGACGAAACTCACCGGGGCGAGGCGACTGAGCTGAACAAGTCTCTGCCGACACATAACGCCTCACTTCAAGATGGTTCTTGGCTGACGCAACCGCGCGCACGCCAGCCGGAGCCGCAGAGCACCACCGCGCCGAGTAGCACTTGCAGAGGTCGCACCGGGGTCCTGGGAATCGCGATGTGTCGCATAGCCATGACTCCTTACATTCCATTCTTCTTGTATTGATATCGAGTAGGTTTCGGCCATACGTAGTTGTCTCGGCGGCGTGTTAGATATACCCACGAACGACCGCCAGCGCAGGCAAGACCGAGGCTGGAAGCGTTCATGGCCCGACTATGGGAAGCCGTCGGTGGGTCTTTGGAAATGGGACCTTGGTCTGATCTGTGGGTGCGTGGTCTGGCTCCCGTTGGGGGAGCGGCGCACACTAGCCCGGCTTTCGCCCGTTTCCCCCGGAACTTGCGGCTGATCGCAGGGACGTCACGCACATGAACAGGGCCTCGGACGCCCCCTCCGCCGTGCGGCCCGCCGGTGTTGGACCCGTGTCAGCTCGCGGCGCGTCCTTCGGCCGGTTTCTCGAGGCGGACTTAGCGCGGACTCTGCTCGCAGCGGTGGTGGTCGGGCTGGCTTATGCCGCGACGGCCCGGCTCGGGGTGGCTTTCATCTTCCCCGGCGTTCGCGTGTCCGCGCTCTGGTTCCCGAATGCGATTCTGCTGGCAGCGTTGTTGCTCGCGCCGCGCCGGGTCTGGTGGATCTATCTGGCGGCCGTCCTTCCGGCCCACCTCCTGGTGCTGCTGCCGATGGGCATCACACCGGTCAGCGCAGTGATCGGCTACGTCGGCAACTGTGCCACGGCAGTACTGGCAGGACTCGCCCTGTCCGCGTTCGTCCCCGGCATCCGGCGCATCGATCGGCTCCGCACCGCCGTCGCTTTCATCCTGCTCGCCGGCTTCCTCGCACCGTGCTGCACCAGTCTGCTGGTGGCGGCCGCGTCAGTCGCCACCGGAGTCACGAGGCCGTTCTGGTGGACGGCGACCGCGCGCCTGCTGAGCACCTCTTTTGCCATTCTCACCCTGGTGCCGTTGATACTGCATGGCGCGACATGGCTGCGCCAGCGCAGCGCCGCGATTCCTGCTGCACGCGCCGCCGAAGCGGCGCTGCTCGGGATCGCTCTCGCAACGCTCGGAATCCTGACGTTCGCGGCGCCGGACAGCGAGCTCTCCCCCGCCATGCTGTACGCCTCGTTTGCGATCCTGCTCTGGGGGACGGTGCGCTTCGGCGTTCCTGGCGCATGCGCTCCGATGTTGCTGGTCGGCATGCTCGCCACCTGGGGCGCTCTCAATCAGCTCGGTCCCTTCGCCGCTCACTCACCCGCCGACAACACCGTTGCGCTGCTGGTGTTTCTCGTCATCACGATCGGCTCGCTACTGCTCCTCGCCGCGGTGCTCGAGGAACGCAGGTCGCTCGAGCAGGCGAGCACGGCGAGTGAGGGGCGCTTTCGCACGATTTTCGCCCACAACATCATGCCGACGGTCATCTGGCATGCCGACGGCCGCATCATCGATGCCAATGAGTCATTTTTCAGGCTCACCGGCTATGACCGCAGAGATCTGAGCTCCGCGCGCCTCTCGACCCGGGATCTGATCGTGCGCGCGGGCCGCGCAGTACAGCGGGACCCGCTGCCTGTCTTACCGGATCTCGATACCGAAGTGCCGCTCGAGCGCGAGCTCATCCTGCGTGATGGGCGGCGCATTCCGGTGCTCGTCGGCGGGTGCCGCTTTCCCGGGTCCCTCACCGAGGGCACCGCTTACGTCTTCGACCTCTCATCCACCCGTCGCGCCGAGTCGCAGCGGCACCAGGCCGAGATGCTGCACTCGGCCGTGCTCGCTTCGATCCATGACCAGATCCTGGTGCTCGATCAGGACGGAATGATCATCGAAACCAACCAATCGTGGCGGCGCTTCGCGGAGCACTCGGCGAGCCGGCCGTTTGAGCGCGGCCAGGTGGGTGAGCACTACCTGCAGGCGTGCGCGACCGCCGCAGGGAGCGGCGACTCGGTCGCAGCGGAGCTGCTCGGGTGCATCCGCGACGTGCTCGGCGGCGTGAGTGTGCATCGTCGCCTCGAGTTCGCGCGCGAGATGCCCGAAGGCTCGCTCTGGTATGAAATATCCATCGAGCGGCTGCATCGCCCGGAAGGCGGCGCCGTCATCACCCGCAGCGACATCACCGCGCACAAGCAGGCGATCGCGCAGGCGCGCGAGCAGCGCCAGCAGCTTGCGCACTTGGGGCGGGCGGCCGTGCTCGGGGAGTTATCGGGTGCCTTCGCCCACGAGCTCGCGCAGCCGCTCACCTCGATCCTGGGTAACGCCGAAGCGGCGCTGGCGCTGACCCCCGACACTGCGGCCTTGGGCGACATCCGCGACATGCTGCGCGACATCATCAGGGACGACGTGCGCGCCGCAGAAGTGATCCAGCGCCTGCGCTCGATGCTGACGCAGGGCGAGATTCAGCGCCGGCCGGTCGATCTCAACCAGGTCGTTCGCGACGTCCTCGCTCTCGCCCGCAGCGATCTCATCACACGCAACGTCTCGGTGATCACAGACCTCCAGCCCCAGGCGGCGCTCGTGCTCGCCGACGCGGTGCAGCTCCAGCAGGTGCTGCTCAATCTCATCGTCAACGCCTGCGAAGCCATGTCCGGCAGTCCACCGAGCCAACGTCGCCTCAGCATTGCCACGCGCATGATCGATGAGGGGCGCTCGATCGAGTGTTCCGTTGCCGATCGTGGCTGCGGCATCCAGCCTGGCCAGGCCGAGCGCATCTTTCAGCCTTTCGTGACCACGAAGAAGCAAGGCCTGGGCCTGGGGCTCGCAATCTGCCGCTCGATCATCGAGGCGCACGACGGACGGCTATGGGCGGAGAATGCGTCGGATGACTGCGGCGCAGTGTTCCGCTTCACGGCCAGCATCGGAGCGTAGGACGAAAGTCCACTACCGCTCGGCCGCGCGCAGCCGCCCAATAGGCGTCATGGCACCCGTGCGGCCTCTCATTGCGCTGGTCGATGACGAGGAGTCCGTGCGCACGGCGCTCGCGCGCATGCTGCGCGCCTCGCTGTTCGATGTCGATGCGTTTGCCTCCGGTCGGGAGTTTCTCGACTCCCTGCGGACGCGCCTGCCCGACTGCGTCATCCTCGATTACCAGATGCCGGGCCTCACCGGCCGCGACGTGCAGCGCCAGCTATCAGTCGACCAGATACGCCTGCCGATCATCGTCGTGACCGCCCACGACCAGCCGGCACTGCGCGAGCAGTGTCTTGCCGATGGAGCCGTGGCGTACCTCGCCAAGCCGCTGCTGCGCGAGCGCCTCGTAGGCTCGATCAACGATGCGATCCGGCTGCGCTCCGCGTCCTGAGCGCTCCCCCGGGGATCTCCGGCCCGGAATCGACAACCGTCCGGCTCCAGCTTACGGTCGGGCCGTCCCTGCCATCTCTGGCGAGGCGCGCTCCCCGAAGGGCATAATCAGGCGGCTCGAGACACGCAAGAACAACAGCAGAGGGCGCTCCTCTATTTCGGGTGGCGCCAATGACGAAGGGAATTGGTCATGCCGGAGCCGCAGCCTATCGTCTTCCTGCTGGACGATGAGCTACCCGTGGTCACAGCGCTGGCGCGCATGCTGCAGGCGAGTGGTTTTGCCGTACGTTGCTGGACCTCGGCGGCGGAGTTTCTCGAGGCCCACGATGCCGAGGCTCCCGGCTGCCTCGTCACTGACCTGCGCATGCCGGAAATGAGCGGTCTCGAGCTGCAGCGCGCGCTGCTCGAGCGCGGCAGCGATCGGGCTATCGTTTTCATTACTGGCCAGGGCGACATCCCGACGACCGTGCGAGCGATGAAGGCCGGCGCGGTGAGCTTTCTGCCGAAGCCTGTGCAGCGGGCGGAGCTCGTGGCGGCGGTGCAGGAGGCGATCCTGAGGGATGCGGAGGTCCGGGCGCAGCATCGCGAACGCGAGGATCTCGTCCGCCGGCTCGCGAGTCTCACCCCGCGCGAACGGCAGGTGCTCGAGCTGGTCACGACCGGGATGCTGAACAAGCAGATCGCCGCCGAGCTGGGCGCGGCCGAGAAAACCATCAAGGTCCATCGCGGTCGCATCATGGAGAAGATGCAGGTGCGTACCGCAACGGCGCTGGTCGGCCTCCTGTCGCGCGCGGAGCTGCGCGGCGATCTCGCGCGTGGCTCACCGGTGGCCTGACGCTGGTCCTTCACTTCCAACTGAGGAAATGCCATGACACCTAAGGACACATGCGCCCGCCTGAGTCTGCTGGCGCTCGCCGCGCTGTTGTTAGCCGGTTGCGAGACCGGACCGCAGGTGCGCTCGGTCACCGAGCCCGGGTCGAATCTCTCCGCTTACCGCACGTACTCTTTCGTGGCGCAACCCGGCACCAACCGTGGCGGCAACGTCACACCGCTCACCACCTTCTTCCAGACCGCGATCGCGCGTGAGATGAATGCCCGTGGCTATCAACAGGTGGACAGTGGCGGCGATCTGCTGGTGAATTTCAACGCGCAGGTCAGCGAGAAGGCGGACATTCAGTCGACGCCCGGCCCGATGTACGGCTACGGCTACTACGGCTATCGGGGCGGGATGTACGCGGGCCCGGAGGTGCAGACGGTGCGCTACAAGGTCGGCACTGCCAACATCGACGTGGTGGATGCCAAGCGCAAGGTGGTCGTCTGGGAGGGGATCGCGGAGCGGGAGCTGACGGAGGATGTCATGAGGAACCCGCAACCGGCGATCGACAGCACGGTGGCGAAGATGTTCACGCAGTTCCCGGGTCGCGCCGCACCACCTTAGATCTGCCGCGGGTGCGTGGCTCAGGAGTACAGCAGCCAGGCGATCGCCGCGGCGGCGACGCTGCAACCCATGATAGCGGCCGCCAGCCAGCCGAGCACTCGCAGGCCCGCGGGTAGTTGCAGCGGACCCATCACCCCGGCGTTGGTCGCCAGATACATCAGCGCGGTGAGTAGCGGCACGGCGATCACACCATTGAGCGCTGCACTCCAGTAGAGCGCGCGCATCGGATTCATGGCGGTGAAATTCAGCGCCACCGCGAGCGCCGTGGCCACGGCGATCGCTGCGTAGAAGGCCGGCGCACGCGTGCGCGGGTGACGCCGCCCGACGCGCCACGACAGCAGCTCCCCGACCGCGTAGGCGGTCGAAGTCGAAAGCGCCGGCAGTGTCAGGAGCCCCGTGCCGAGGATCCCGAGCGCGAACAGGATGAACGTGAAGCGGCCTCCCACCGCGCGCAGCGCTTCGGCTGCATCGGCCGCGCTCTGAATCGTCTGCACGCCGTGGGCGTGCAGCGTGCTCGCCGTGGTGATCACGATGAATAGCGCCACGACCCCCGAGAGGCCCATGCCGATCAGGGTGTCGAAACGGATTCGCGCGAACTCACCGGGTGCCTGCTCAGGAGCACGCGACAGCTGAGGCGCGCTGCCATCGTGCTGCCGCTCCTCGACCTCTTGCTGCGCCTGCCAGAAGAGCAGGTACGGACTGATCGTGGTTCCGAGTGCAGCGAGGACCGCCAGCACGTACTGCGGGCTTGCAGAGAGCGTCGGCCACAGCAGCGCCCGCACCGTCTGTCTCCAGGGGACCTCGACCACGAACGCACAGACGACATAACTGAGTAACGAGAGCGACAGCCACCGCAACAGCCGCACGTAGCGCGCATAGCGGGTGAAGAACTCGACGAGTACCGACGCCGCCCCGAGGAGGCACACGTACAGCAATGCCGGTCCCGCGACTGCCAGGCGCAGCACCGCGCCCATCGCGCCCAAGTCCGCTGCCAGGTTGAACACGTTCGCCGCCGACAGCAGAACGATGAGCGCCGCCGCCAGCCACCCTGGGCAATGCCGCCGCAGATTGCCGGCGATCCCGCAGCCGGTCACGCGTGCGATGCGGGCGCTGATTTCCTGAACGGCTACCAGCAGGGGGTAGCTGAAAGGCAGCGTCCAGGCAAGTCCGTAGCCGAACTGCGCTGCGACCTGTGAGTAGGTTCCGACGCTGCTCGGATCGTCGTTGCAGGCGCCGGTGGTGAGACCCGGGCCCAGACGCAGCGCAGCGCGGCCCTTGTTCCTCATCCTCCCCGCTCACAGGTTCGTTCGGCGACCGCGAGTAGGATAGCAGGACCCAACACGAAGCCAGCGCGGATGCCCGAGCGACTCCCACGCAAAGTGCCCGAGTATCGCCTGCCGCCCCTCGCTCCCCCGGCAATCGCCGCGCCCGCTGCGGATCCCGCGAGCTGGCTCGAGCCGCTCCCGGGCCGCGCGCTCGCCTTCCGTACCAAGGGTCAGGCGCAGGCGATCACGCTCGAGCTGCTGAATGGCATCGAGCGCTACGCGGTGTACTGGAAGGTACTGGAGCGGCCCGCTCAGGCGGGCGCCGTCTGATAGCGAGGATCGTGCGGCGTGCGCGCGAACATGCGGCGCACGAGGGGCGCGAAGAACTCCAGGCTCTCGCTTGGATACTCCGGATCGAAGGAGCATTGATCCCACGTGGCACAGAACTGCACACAGGCCCCGTACCACGGATGGTCACGCAGCCGATCGCGTGCGTAGCGATCACCGCCCAGGTGATGCACGTAGTAGTAGTTCTGGAAGAGTCCGTGATGCTCGACGATCCACGCCACCTCGGGCCGCACGTACGGCCGCACGATGGCCGCCGCCATCTCCGAGTGATTGTAGGGCGCGAGCTCATCGCCGATGTCGTGCAGAAGTGCGGCGAGGATCATCTCTTCATCGGCCCCATCGCGCAGCGCGCGGGTGGCCGCCTGCAGCGAATGCTGCAGACGGCTCACCCGATAGCCGAACAGTGAGTGATCGAGCTTCTGCATGCTCTCGAGCACTCGATCCGCGAGGCCTTGCGCGTACCTGCGCTCGGACTCATCGAGCAGCAGATAGTCCTCACGGGTACCATCCTCCATCTGCCGGAAGCCGACCAACCTGCTCATGCGTACGACGGGTCAAACACAGCCATGGCTCGAGTCTAGCGTCGCCGCGCAACGGAAGTCCATGTGAGTCAGGTGCGGGACGCGGCGGCGTTGTCCCCGCTAGGAGAAACTCGCAAGCTTGCCGTCCTTGGGGTCCAGCCCGCTTGCCGCGAAGCGTTGCGCCAGCTGCTCGAGCAGCTTCGAGCGAAGCGCGTCGCGCTCGGCTCCTGAGGGCGCGCGCACGCGCAGCTCGAGGGTCGCGCCGGTATCGTCCATGCGGGTCACGAAGCAGCCGATCACCGCAGGCTCCCCGAGCGCCTCGCGCGCGGTGCGCAGCGCCAGCTCACGCGCTGCACCGATATCGGTCTCACGGCTCACGCGAATGCTGAGGGAGAGCGGCGCTGGAGTGTGCGCCTGCGAGGCGCTCAGGTTTATCACCACCTGGCTTGCGGCGACGCTGTTGGGCAGCACCACGAAGCGCCCGTCGTCAGTGCGCAAGGTGGTGTAGCCGAGCGAGAGCATCTCGACGTTGCCGATCTCCGTGCCGGTCGGGGCCGTCACCTGCAGCCGATCGCCGAGGCGGAACGGCCGGTAGAGCGTGATGGCGATGCCGGCCACGAGATTGCCGAGCGTGCTCTGCGCCGCAAGTCCGATCACCACCGAGGCGATGCTGGCACCGGCCAGCAACGCCGTGCCGAGCGACCGCAGCACCGGGATGAGATGAGCATAGAGAATGAGCATGACCACCCAGATGGCGACGACGCCCACCTGCTGGAGGAAGGTCATGGTGGTGCGATCGAGATGAGCCTTTCGCAGCAGCGCACTGCGCACGGTGACCCGCAGCAGGCGCGATAGCAGCGATGCCAACAGCACGAAAAACAGCAGATAGACCACCGCGCCGACGAAGGTGTCGGGGTGGAGATGCCGCAGAACGTCGTCCCAACCGATCGTAAGATCGCCCATGCTTTCCCAACATAGCACGGCGCTCGCCGGCGGCCGGCTGCCGTGACGAGGACGTGGTCGCGCCCACGGCCACGGTGTATCGTTCCGCAGAGAGGGGGAACGAGCCATGAATCTCAGTCGCCGTGACCTGTTGAGCGCCTCCGCAGTGCTGCTGGCGGGACCGGGAGCCGTGCTGCGTGCCGCGGCGCGGGAAAGCGGTAGCGCGACACCGCTGGTGCTCTGTTGGAACGAGAACCCCTATGGCCCATCGCCTGCGGCTCGGGCAGCCGTGAGTCAGTCGATTGCGGAGGGTTGCCGCTACCCCTCGGACGAGGAAATCGCCGCGCTCACCGGTGCACTCGCCGCGCGCGAAGGGGTCAGCACCGATCACATCGTGACCGGTACGGGCTCGGGTGAGCTGTTGTGCGCACTCGGACTGATCTATGGCCGGGACGGCGGCGAGATCATCGCCGCCCGACCGACCTACGATGAGCTGCCGCGCTACGCGCAGCGCTGGGGCGCCACGATGAAGTTCGTGCCGGTCGACGCGCAGCTGCGCCACGACCTGACCGCGATGCACGCCTCCCTCACGCCACGCACGCGTGCGATCTACCTGTGCAACCCCAACAACCCCACCGGGACCGCTCTTCCCGCCGCGCAGCTCCGCGAGTTCGTGCGCGCGCTGCCTGCAGCGATCATCACGATCGTGGATGAGGCCTACATGGATTTTACCGCAGCCGGGCAGACCGGTTCGGTCGCGGACCTGATCACGGCGGGTCAACGGGTGGTCGTGCTGCGCACCTTCTCCAAGATTCACGGCATGGCGGGCCTGCGCTGCGGCTACGCCATTGCCCCTGTGGATATTGCCGCTACGCTCGCCGCCGCTCGTATGACCTCACCGAACATCTTCGCGGTGCGAGCCGCGCGCGCCAGCCTGGACGATAGCGGGTTCCTCGGCGACTGCCGCCAGCGCATCCTCGCCAGCCGCTCGCGCATCACTGCCGAGTTGACGCAGCTCAAGCTGCGTTACGCGGAGCCCCAGGGTAACTTCGTGTTTTTCGACACCGGCATGCCGCTCACACGCTTCACCGATCTCATGCGCGCGCGCAACATCCTCGTCGGCAGACTCTTTCCGCCGTACGACCGTTGGTGCCGCATCACCATCGGCACCGAGCCCGAGGTCACGGCGTTTCTTCAGGCGCTGCGCGAAGTGAGCGCGAGCGCATGAGAGCCGTGAGGCTCACCCGAGCAGCAGGCTCATGCAGGTCAGCCCACCCTCCGCCTTGTGCAGCTCGCTGACATCGACAACCCTCGTGCTGATGCCAGCTGCCTCGAGGCGGCGATGGGTTTCAGGGTAAGCCGCACTCACGAGCGTCGTGCCGCCGATGCTGAGGGTGTTCGCGGCATAAGGCTCGCGCTCATCAACCGCGATCACCCGTAACTCGCCGAATGCCGCGGGGTCGACCCACTCTGGGTTCACGAGCAGTATGTCCGGCGGAATGAAACTGGCGGCGCTCTTCAAGTGCAGGCAGCCATCGACCGCCACCGCCTGCACGCGATAGCCGTGGGGAGTCAGGAGCCTGGCGAGCTGTGCCACACCTGCGGCATTCGTGCGGCCGCAGGTCCCGACATGGAGTGTACGACCGATGTGCAGCACATCACCGCCATCGAGACTGCCGGGCTCGGTAATGAGTGCCACGCGACGATGGCGCTCGAGCGCACCCACCACGCTCACCGTCTCACCGCGCCGAGAGCTGGCGCCGGGCCGGGCGACCACCGCGATCACGGGCAGCACCACGGCGGTGTCCTCGACGAACACGCTGTCCGGATGATCCGGCAACGGCGGCAGCCACTCGAGGGTGCAGCCGAGCGCCTGCAACGCCTGCGTGTACCCGCGAAGCTGTCGCGAGGCGCGCGCGGCATCGATGCCCTCACGCTCGAGGTGCGTGAGCTCGCATTGGGCGAGTTGCGGACTGACTTCTCTGACTAGCGCGAGCATGGCGGAACTGGCATGACGCTCGCGAGCGTAGCTGCCGGCCCAAAGCCGAGGAAGCCACTCTCGCCGGCTCGACAGGCATCGAGACCGCCTCTATCGTAGATCTGCGTGATTCCTCTCCCCCACATATCAGGGTTCGATCTCGTGCTCTCGATCGCGCTCGGCATCGGTCTCGCCGCCGCGGTCGGTTTCAGGGTGTTTCTGCCGATGCTGGTGATGAGCGTGGCAGCCTACACCGGGCACCTGCCCCTGAGCAGCGGCTTTGCCTGGCTCGCGACCCCTGCAGCGCTCGTGATGCTGAGCGTGGCGGCGCTGCTGGAGATCCTTGCCTACTACATTCCCGGCGTCGACAACCTGCTCGATGCGATCGCGACCCCGGCGGCACTCGTTGCCGGCACGGTCGTGTCTGCGGCCGTGATGACCGACCTGCCGCCGATCGTTAAGTGGACCACCGCCCTCATTGCAGGGGGCGGTGCCGCCGGTCTCACACAGGGGCTCACGTCGCTCCTGCGGGCCAAGTCGACACTGACCACTGCCGGGCTCGGCAATCACCTGATCGCCACCGGCGAGATCGGGGCCGCACTGCTGCTGTCGCTGCTTGCACTCGCCGCACCGCTCCTCGCGATAGGTCTCGTGGCGCTCTTCTGCTGGTTCGCGCTGCGCCTGGTGCGCCGGCTGCTGCGCGGCAAGCGGGCGGCGCCTCCGGGCTCCTCGCCCACACCTCCGCTCCCGGGCGGCGGCTGACGGCGGCACTTCGTTAGACCCGGTTGAGGCGCGGCGAAGGCACATCGCGCGCCGCGATGCGCAGGCACTCGAGCAGCGCACTCGCGGCCGGCGGCAGGTTCCCCGGCGCCCGCAGGATCGCACCGACGGGGCTCTCGATGGATTTGAGCTTCACGGGCAGGATCGAGAGGAGTCCGTGCTCCACATCATCGAGCGCCACGTGGTACGGCATCACGCCGATGCAGTCGGACTTCCGCAGCAGCACCCGATTCGTGAGGATCGAGATGGATTCGATCACGTTGCGCGGCAGCGGCGCGTTCGCCTCGAGGAAAGCGCGCTCGATCTGGCGCCGCAGCGTCGTCTCCGGCAGCGGCAGCAGCCACGCTTCGTTCACCAGGTCGCGCAGCCCGAGCCGCCGCCTGCGCAAGAGCGGGTGGCCGCGCCGCACGACCAGGCACACCGGCTCGGCGTAGAAGTCCTCGTAGACGAGCGCGCGGCTGCGGCCCTGCTCGGGCAGACGCCCGAGCACCATGTCGAGGTCGCCGACCAGGAGCGATGGCACCAGGATGTCGTAGGTGCCGACCACGACGCTGATGGCGACGCCGGGGCGCTCCTTTTTGAGGAGCGCGATCGCATCGGGGAGGATGCTGGCGGCGGCCGCGAGCAGCGTTCCGACGGTCACCTTGCCGCTGTAGCCCGCGCGCAGGTTCTCGAGCTCCTCAGCGGCATGGCGCAGCTGTGCGAGCACGATCTTCGCGTGCCGCGCGAAGATCTCACCGTACGGGGTCGGCTCGAGACCGCGGTTGCTGCGCTTGAAGAGCGGCACGTTGAGCGTGCCCTCGACGTCCTGCAGCGCCTTGGTGACGGTGGGCTGGCTGAGATTGAGGCGGCGCGAAGCCTTGAGAATGCTGCGGCAGTCGTAGATCTCGGCGATCAGCTCCACATGACGCAGGCGAAACTTGCGCGTGATCCAGCGCTCGAGGCGTGCCGAAGACATGGGGCGCCATCATAGCCCACGCTGCGGGTCCTCACGGCTGCGGGCGAGCGCTTCTGTCAGGCGCGCCGCCTTGCCTCCCCTGACCCTCCCGCTTGCAGGTCGGCGCGCACGGGCTCGAGGCCAAAGAAGCGCATCGCGTTGGCGTGCAGGAGCTTCTCGCGGGTCCGGTCACTGAGCGATGGGTGCGAGCGGATCAAACTCCCAACCTGCTGCTCGCCGAGCGGATAGGGATAGTCTGATCCGAGCATGACGCGATCCTCGCCCATGGACTTGACGAGGAACGAGAGCGCGTCACCACTGAACACCGCAGCATCGACGTGGAAGCGATCGACGTAGGAGGAAGGCAGTCGCGGACAATCCTCCCGCACGATGTCCCGGTTGCGCCAGGCGTTGTCGACACGCCCGATGAGATAAGGAAAACTGCCGCCGCCGTGGGCGAAGCACAGCTTCAGTGAGCGCGGCAACCGCTCGAAAGCGCCGGAAAGTATCAGCCACAGGATCGAGAGCTGCGTTTCCGCCGGCATGGCGACCAGCCAGGGCAGCATGTACTTCGACATGCGCTCCTGGCCCATCATATCCCAGGGATGCACGAACACCGCTGCGCCCTCGGCGGCGCAATGCTGCAGGAAACTGATCAGGCCTTCGTCATTGAGCTCGCGCCCGCCCACGTGGTTACCGATGTGCACACCGACGTGGCCGTCGGCCATGGCGCGGCTCAGCTCCCGGCAGGCGAGATCCGTGTCCTGCAGCGGAACCTGGCACAACGACTTCAACCGCCGCGGCTTCGCGGCACAAATCTCCAGCGCGGCGTCATTGAAGATGCGCGCACACTCGAGCACCTGCGCCGCAGGGCGGTCGTAGGAGAAAAGAACGGGCGTGGCACACATCACCTGCACGTCGACGCCATCACGATCCATGGCCTCGAGACGTACCGCGGGGTCCCAGCATGCCGCAGTCACCGAACGGAACTCCCGCTCACCGATCATGAGCATGGCTTCACCCGGCGCGGTGTGGTTCAGCCACGGCCAATCGGGTGTGCCAAAGCGCGCCGCGAGATCCGGCCAGCTGCGCGGCAGGAAATGCGAATGGACATCGACCATTTTCATGGGCGTCTCCTTGAGCGGGCGGCCGCCCGGCGCGTGCGCGCCGGGCGGTAGGCCACCGCCTTGATCTCGATCAGAAGCTGCGGGTGCGGTAACGCGGCGACGGCTACGGTCGTGCGGGCGGGTCCCTGGTAGCCGAAGAATTCGCTGTACACCAGGTTGTAGGCGGCGAAATCGGCCATGTCGACGAGGAAGGTGCTCACCTCCACGACATCGCTGAGCGCCGCGCCGGCGGCCACGAGAATGTCGCGGATGTTCTCGAGCACTGCGCGCGTCTGGGTGCGGATGTCGAGCACCGCGCGGCCGTTGGCATCGGTGGTGGCTCCGGCAATGGAATCATCTGCGCGCCGCGCACTGGTCCCGGAGACAAAGATGAAGTCCCCGGCACGACGAAAGTGCGGAAAGGTGCCCCTCGGCCTGGCCTTGCCTGACAGCACCGCGCTCTGGGGCGTCAGCTTTGGGGCGCGCTCCATGCCATGGGCCTCAGAGCTTCACGCAGATATTCATCGGCTCCGAGAAGAAGGCGAGCGAGTGCACGCCTCCTTCGCGGCCGATGCCCGAGAGCTTCACGCCACCGAATGGCGTGCGCAGATCCCGCAGGAACCAGTCGTTCACCCAGGTGATGCCGACCTCCATCTGCCGTGCGACGCGATGCGCACGCTGCAGGTTGGAAGTCCACACCGCCGCGGCGAGGCCATAGCGCGTGTCGTTGGCGAGCTGCACGGCGTGCTCCTCCGTGTCGAAGGGCGCCACGTGGCAGACCGGGCCGAAGATTTCCTCCTTCACGCAGCGGGCAGCCTCGGCGAGTCCGCGGATGATGGTGGCCTCGATGAAGGCGCCGCCATCACGCTCATCGCCGAAGGACGGCACGCCGCCACCGCACACGATCTCACCGTGCTCCGCGCGCGCCAGGGCGTAGTAGGAGAGCACCTTGTCGCGATGGCTGCGCGAGATGAGCGGCCCCATGTCGGCCCCTTCGTAGGGCCCGCCGATCTTCAGTGCTCGCGCGCGCTGCGCCAGAGCCTCGAGGAAGCGCTCGAAGATGGGGCGCTCGACGTACACCCGCTCGGAGCACAGGCACACCTGGCCGCAGTTCGAGAATACCGAGCGCATCGTCCCGGCGAGCGCGCCTTCGAAGTCCGCATCCGCAAACACCAGTGACGCATTCTTTCCCCCGAGCTCGAAGGAAAGGGCCTTCACCGAGTCCGCGGCACTTTTCATGATCGCGGTACCGGTGGCCGACTCGCCCGTGAAGGCGATGGCGTTGACATCCGGATGGCGCACCAGTGCCTCGCCCGTGGAGTCCGCTCCGAAACCATGCAACAGATTGAACACACCCGGCGGCAGCCCGGCCTCCTGCATGACCTCGGCGAGCAGCGCGGCGCTCGAGGGCGTCTCCTCCGAGGGTTTCGCCACCACGGTGTTGCCGCAGGCGAGCGCCGGCGCCACCTTCCAGGTGAGGAGCAGGAACGGCAGGTTCCAGGGCGCGATGACCGCCACGACGCCCACCGGCTTGTGCACCGTGTAGTTGAGGGCGCCGCGGCCATCGGCGGTCCCCATCTCGAAGCATTCTGCCGGGCGCGCCATCGCTAGATCGGCGAAGGCACGGAAATTGGCAGCGCCGCGCGGGATATCGAGGCTGCTCGCCTGCTGCAGTGTCTTGCCGGTGTCGGCAATTTCGGCGCTCACGAAGTCCGCAAAGCGCTGCTCGATGCGCTCGGCCACCTTGCGCAGCAATGCACAGCGTTCGGCCGTGGTGAGACGCCCCCAAGGGCCACGCAGCGCGCGCCGCGCGGCCTGCACGGCACGGTCGACCAGCTCAACATCCGCCTCGCTGACGGTGCAGATGGCGCGTCCATTGACCGGACTGATGTTCTCGAAGCTGCGCGTGGTGCGCACGAACTCGCCATCGACGAGGCACGGCAGTTGGGTGCCCGCCAGGGGGCTGGGATCGCTCGCAGTCGGCATGCGCATACAGCATCGAATTGTAGGAAAACGCCGCCCCAAACAAATAATGATTTTTTGCAGCTTTGATATGCAATTCGTCTATACCTGGACTCACAAAAAAACCGCAGCCGGGCCAAAGAGAGCCCGGCTGCGGTCTTATGCCAGCGTCGTGATCAAGTCGGCGGTACGTATTCGTCGCGGCCCGGAGAAATGCCGAGCTCGTGCTCGATCTCCCGGTACGATGCGGTTACGGAGCCGAAATCCCGCTGGGCCTGGTCACTGTCCGAATGGGTGACCTCGTCACGTACCGCTTGGTAGCTGCGGGAGACACGAGCGAATGCCGCCCGCACCTCGCTGGCGCTCGCCCGCTCCTCCAGCGCGACACGCAGATCGTGCGCATTGCGCGCCAGCGCCCGTGCGTCGCGCGCGTAGTCGTGCGCGTAACGCGGATGATCCGCCGTTTCCTCGGCGGGGCCGTCCCACTTTACAACCTCGTAGCCGGTGCCGCGCACCAGCGCGTTGGCGTTGTATTCCAGGTTCTGGGCATCGTTGTTCAGGTTGGCGCGTGTCACCATCGTCGTCGCACATCCGGCGAGTCCCGCCAGTGCCAACGCGACCACGACTATGCCAGTTGCTCTTATGACCATGGCTTCCTCCAGCAGGTTACCGCCATGGCGAACAGCATCGGACGCCGGCGGTATGCCCACAATGGGAGGCCTGTGCCGTTGCGGGTCGGAGGACTCCTACGATGCCTCGTGTTCTGTCAAACCCAGACTTGTCTGACAGCATCTTTGCTAACCCACCGACACCGCGGCTCGAGGCGCCGCAGGAGGGTTGCGTACCATGATTCGCAAGTTGAAATCCGGGCAGTACCGGCTGTATTCGCGCAAGGTCGACCGCGTCACCAGGAAGCGGCGGAACCTCGGCACCTTCGACACCCGCCAAGCCGCGGAAAAACACGAGCGCGCCGTGCAGTTCTTCAAGCGGCGCGGCTGATAGCCCGCAACGAAGGGGGCCATAATCAGCGCCGCAACGCCTCACGTCGCTCGAGGAAAGCGATCCGGCTCATCGAGCGTGCCCACATCACGCGATCGCCGAACCCAGCGTAGTGGCTCCAGAGTGCCACCCGGCACACCGGGCAGCGGGCAATCCGCTGCCCCGTGGCGCTCGCGCTGGGAGTTGCCACGAGCTTCACCTGACCGTTCAGGAGCTCGAGGCGCTCCGTCTCGATGAGCACCCCACGCTGCGACTCTAACCGGAACTGCTCAAACAGCTCTTCATGAAGGCCTTGTAGTCCGCGCCTTTCAAACCTTTCGTCTTGGCGTCAGCGTTGCAGGTTTTCATTTTCTGCTGCTGCTTGTTGATGTCCTCCTGGGACATGCCCTTGGCTGAAAGGCAGCTCGACATGAACGCTTTGCGTTCGTCCCCCTTCACTCCCTTGGCTTTACCCTCTTCTGCGCACTCTTTCATCTTCTGCTGCTGGCTGTTCAGCTGGTGTGGCGTCGTCGCGGTCGATGCCTGGGCGAAAGCCGCCTGGCCGGCCATCATCATGAGCATCGCACCCGCCGCGCCCAGCCACCTCGTGACTCTCATACACTCCCTCCTTGACGGCCTCAGTGACCGAGGCTTGATGTTAACTCCAAGCCCGCTCCCCGCGGCAACCGTTGCATGCAGCTCGCGCGGTGCGGTACAAGGACCGCTCATGTTGAAGGCGATCGCCGCGATAAGTGTGGGAGCCAGTCTCGGCGCGTTGCTGCGGTGGTGGCTGGGGATCGTCCTCAATCCGCACTTTCCCGCCATCCCGCCGGGGACGCTCGCCGCCAATCTGATCGGTGGTTACGTGGTGGGGGTGGCGGTGGCTTTCTTCGGTACATACACCGCGGTCGCTCCCGAGTGGCGACTGCTGGTGATCACCGGATTCTGCGGCGGCCTGACCACCTTCTCCACGTTCTCGGCCGAGGTCGTGACGCTCATGCAGCAGGGACGCGCATCGTGGGCGCTCGCTGCGGCAGCGGCGCACCTCGTGGGCTCGGTCGTCATGACGTTGGCCGGTATTGGCACCGTGCTGTGGTTGCGGAGCCTCAAGGCATGAGTGCCGGCCACCTGGAGTGCAGCCAATGCAAGGCTCGTTCCTGAGATTCTATGTGCACGAGGGCCAGCGCTATCAGCGGCGGCCGGTGTGGGAATGGCTGCTCGAGCAGGCCAACACGCTCGGCGTACGCGGCGGTTCGGCGTTCCGTGCCATGGCCGGTTTCGGCCGCCACCACGTGCTGCACGAGAGCACATTCTTCGAGCTGGCCGGTACGCTTACCGTGGAGGTCGAGTTCATCGTGACCGAGACGGAAGCCCAACAGCTGCTGCAGCGCGTGCAGTCCGCTGGTCTGCGCGTGTTCTACGCCCGCATCCCGGCGACCTTTGGAGTCATCAATCCCGCACCGGGTGATCCGCCGCCGCAGGAGTGAGCCTCAGCCGCCGCCGCGCTCGATGAGGTGCAGCGGCACCGCCGCAGCACCTCCGAAGGTCGGTCGATTGGGCTCGGGCGCGGTGAGCGCCTCGCACGGCCTGAGCGTCGCGAGGCAGCGCACGGTGAGCTCCTGGTACTCGCGCGTGCCCGCGGCTTTCCAGGCGAGTTCCTCGGGCTTGAGCTCCCGTACCACGCGCGCCGGCACTCCGGTGACCAGCGTGCGGCGCGGCACCACGAACCCGGCGCGCACGAAGCTGGCGGCGCCGACGAACGCCTCCTCCTCGACCACCACATCGTCCATCACGATGGCGCCGATGCCGATGAGCGCGCCGCGGCGCACCGTGCAGCCGTGCAATACCGCACCGTGACCCACGTGGGCATCATCTTCGAGCCGGGTCTCGTGGGCGGGAAAGCTGTGCAGCACGCAACAGTCCTGCACGTTGCAGCCGGCGCCGAGGACGATCCGGCCAAAATCGCCGCGCAGCGAGGCGCCCGGCCCGACATAACATTTAGGCCCTACGATCACATCACCGATGAGTGCCGCCTGCGGGTGCACGAACGCGGTGGCATCGATCACCGGAATCAGCCCGTCGATGGAATACACCCCCATGGGCCCTCCGGTGCCGGGCGGCGCGCTCAGCCGGTGCGCGAGCGGGCGAGGAATGCACGCACGCGCGCGCGAAACTCTTCCGACTGCAACTGCGCACCGAAGATCCGCGCCTCCTCCTCGATGCGCGCGAGCACCTCGCCGCAGTCCCCGCGCAGCAGCCGCCGCGTAGCGGTGAGCGCCTCGGGAGGCTGCTGTGCCAGGGCGCGCGCCAGCGCGCGCGCCTCATCGAGGAGCGCTGCCTCCTCGACCACATTGTTGATCAGTCCGAGGCGGTAGGCAGTGTCGGCATTGAAAGGCTGACCGAGGAGAAGCAGCTCCGCAGCGCGCTGGTAGCCCACGAGGCGCGGCAACAGCAGCGAGCTGCCGGCCTCGGGCACCAGCCCGAGCGCGACGAATGGCAGCGACAGCTGGGTGCTGCGTGCAGCGATGACGAGGTCACAATGCAGCAGCATCGTGACGCCGATACCGACCGTCTGTCCGTGCACGGCGGCGAGCAGTGGCTTGTCGAAAGTGGCGAGCGTGCGCAGGAACTCCATGGCCGGATGCGCGCCGCTGAAGGGTGGACCGGTGAGGAAATCCTGCAGGTCGTTGCCGGCACTGAAGGAGGCACCTGCACCGCTCAGCAGCAAAGCCCGCACCGCGTCGTCCGCCTGTGCGTCGGTGAACGCACGAGTCAGCTGCTGGTACATGAGAAAGGTGATCGCATTGCGCTTCTCGGGACGATTGAAGCGCACTTCACAGACGCCCTCGGCGCGCGTCACGAGAACCGGTTCGCTCATGCAGCGCAGCTTGCGGCAGGGACAGGCGGCATGCAACTTCACCGGCACCGCGGCCGCGGCGACGCCGCGAAGGACCGGCGCCGCGTGATCTGCTTTGCGGTTACCTGACTGTGATCAGCAGATTGTTGCTGTTGAGTCCGCCAGGCGATACACAGTGTGCGGACATAGGCTCGTGCAAAGGCTCACTCGCGCCATCGCCGGCTGCATAAAGCGCTCCGCTTGCCATTGGTGGGCGGCCTAGCTCTCGCGCGGAACGCCGGTCACACACGTTCGCAGGCGCCTGCCAGTTACTACACACCCGCCGAAGCACTCATTCGGGCTAGAGCCGCGGCCTAGCAGTGGCTCTAGTCGTTGGAAACAGGGCTACGGGTGTAAGCTCGTTGTAGCAGGGACATCTACCATCTACATGGCGAGGACACCCAATGAACACTCTATCGGGGATACTCAAAGGTGCACTGGCCGCGGTAGCGTGCTCGTTAACCTGTGGCGTTACGCAGGCAGCGCCTATCGATTGGAACGCCTGGACCTCCGCTATGGGCGGCACGATCGCCCCAGACTCCGTCGGGGTTACTTTTGCAATCGCCGGAACCGGCTCGGTCGATAATCTTGTGCCCAACTATCCGAGTTATACCCCGACGACTACCTTTGCCGACGGAGTCGTCGTCAATAACGCACCGGTCCGTGCTGATGGCATCATTCAGTTGGTGGGCGGTAACGCGAACGTTAATACGGTCACGTTCTCCAAGCCGGTCGTCAACCCGGTGATGGCGATCTGGAGTCTGGGAGCGGGCGGTAATCAGGCGCAGTTCGACTTCATGAATGCGACACCGGTGTTGGTTGCAGGGGGCCCAAGCGCTGAATACGGAGGCGGCTCGATCACGATTTCGGGCAACGACGTGTTGGGTGCCGAGGGCAACGGCACGGTACGGTTCATCGGGACTTTCACAAGCCTCTCGTGGACGAACCCTGTTGCTGAAAACTGGTACGGCTTTGATGTTGGCATCGCTGGTGTCGGGGGCGGCGGATCGGGGGTGCCGGAACCGTCGACGTTGGCGTTGTTCAGCATCGCCTTGGTACCACTCGCGGCTAGCCTCTGTCGACGCGGCCGCCGGTACACAACCGCCAGCTAGAGCTGACGACGCAACGCCAGTACCGCAGGCTCAGCTCCCGCGGCGTGGGGGTGGGGCCTTGGGGTAGCCGCTCGATCAACGGCTCTCGACAGCGCCCAGGGGCCGGGGCAATCCCGCCTCAGGGTTTCGCCGGCGGGATTGCCGCACCACCTGGTCCCATCCGCGGCCGGAAGTCGAGGTCGCTGTCCGCGGCGAGCCACACGAGCGCCGCCCAGGCGGCGACGTTCTGATCGAGCGCAGCGCGATCGACTTTGTCGAGGGTGTCGTCAGGAGTGTGGTGAATGTCGAAATAGCTCGTGCCGTCCTGGCTCAGTTGAAACGCCGGCACACCCGCCTCCACCGTGGGACCAATGTCCGTACCGACATCCTCGGGGGGCCGGTCCGAGGCCAGTACGCCGATCGGGGTCAGGAGGCGCAGCAGCGTTTTTGCGAACTCGCTCTGCGCCACGCCGGCGGGCAGCGCGAATGAGTAGACACGCTCGGTACCAAAGTCGCTCTCGCCGGCCAGTACGTGGTTGGCGAGCTCCCCCTGGTGGTTCGTGGCGTAGGAGTGACCGCCAAAGGCGCCCCCCGGGGGTGTCGGCTGGGCGATCTCTTCGGAACCGAACAGCACGATGCGCACCGTGCGCCGCGGCCGGTGCGGCAGGTCGCGGATGAGCTTGGCCGCGGCGGTGATGATGGCGGTGCCGGTGCCATCGTCGATCGCGCCGGTACCCTGGTCCCAGCTGTCGAGGTGCGCGCCGAGCAACACCACTTCCTGCGGTCGCTCGCGGCCGCGCACCTCCGCAATCACGTTCTGCGAGTGGGCGTCGGGAACATAGGATGCCGCGGAGAACAGGCGCACGCGCACCGTCTGTCCGAGTGCGGCGATGCGCTCGATCTGATCGGCATCGGGCGGCGAGAGCGCGAAGGCCGGCACCGGCACACGTCCGTCCGCGTAGCGCGCGGTGCCGGTGTGCGCGAGACGATGGCTGTCGGTGCCGACCGAGCGCAACAGGAATGCGATCGCCCCGCGCTGCGCGGCCTCCTTCGGCCCATCGGCCCGTGCGGGCACCGCAGCGCCGTAGCCCGCGCCGTCCTGCGCACGGACCATGCGCTGGGTCACGAGCGCGATCTTGCCGTTCAGCGATCCAGGCGCGGCTGCCTTGAGGTCCATGAGCGTCGGAAAGATGACGACCTCGCCCTCGAGCCCGGAGCCCGGAGTTGGCGGTGACTCGCCGAGCGCGGCGATGACCAGCGGCTGGGTGCTTCCCGCGATGAGCTGCGCGCTCTCGCTGCCGCGCACCCACGCGGTGATCGGAAAGCTCTCGATGTGCACGTTCTCGAACCCGAGCGCCTTGAGCCTCGTGGCCGCCCACGCCGCGGCCTGCTGCTCGTTGGTCGATCCCGCCGGCCGCGGCCCGAAGCGCGTGGTGAGCTCGCTCACCCAGGACCAGGCGATGTCGTGACCCGCCATCGCCGCATCGCGCAGCTGCGCGGCGACGGTGTCCGGGGCAGTCGCCGGGGCCGCGCGAACGCCGTGCGTCCCGAGAGATGCCAACACCAGCACGAACACTCCGCCAACTCGGGCGAGGACCGGGGGAACGCGAGTCAGGTACTGCACGCGGAAAGCTTTCAGTTGGTCATGCAAAGGAGCGCGCATTCTACGCAAACGCGAGCCGCGCGCACCATGCGCGGCGGGAAGTACGCGGCACGGTCCGCCGCGTGCGCCGCACACCTCGCCTATTGTGGCAGCTGCGCGATCGGCAGCGGCGGCGCGAGGTGAAAACCTTGTGCGAAATCCACGCCGATGCGTTTGAGCTCCGTGAGCACAGCCTCGCTCTCGACACACTCGGCGACGGTGGCAATCCCGAGCGCGCGCCCGACCTTGCTGATGGCCTCGACCATGCTGCGGTTGACGGGATCCTGGGTGATGTGGCTGATGAATTGCCCGTCGATCTTGAGGAAATCCACCGGCAGGGTCTTCAGATACACGAACGAGGAGACGCCGGTGCCGAAATCATCGAGTGCAAAGCGGCAGCCGCGGCCCTTCAGCTCGCTCATCAGATAGCGGGCGTTGGCGAGACTCGTCACCGCCGTGGTCTCGGTGATCTCGAAACACAGCGCACGCGCGATGACAGGCTCGGCGACGCTCTGCAGCACGTAGTCCACGAACGATTGCTCGTTGAGCGAAGTGCCCGAGAGGTTCACCGCCACGAGCGGCAGCGGCACGCCGCGCTCGCGCCGCTCGGTGAGGAGCGCAATCGCCTGGCCCATCACCCAGCGGTCGATGATCGACATGACGTTGTAGCGCTCGGCCGCCGGGATGAACTCGGAGGGCGGCACCAGCGATCCCTCGTCATCGCGCAGCCGTACGGTGAGCTCGTGAAAGGGACGGCCGCCGTCAGCGCTCAGCGGCACGATCGGCTGGAAGTACAGCTCCAGGCGGTCGTCCTCCACCGCGCGCGTGACGCGCGACACCCAGTGCATCTCGCGGTGACGGTGCGAGACACCACCCGCCTCGTATACGTGGATGCGGTTGCGGCCGGCGTCCTTGGCGGCGTAACAGGCGATGTCCGCCGCGCTCATGACGTTGGCGACATTCTCAGTGCCTGCGGAGATCGGCACGATGCCGATGCTCGCGCCCACTGACAGCGTGCTCGAGCCCCAGACGAAGCGGAAGTCACGAATCGCCTGGCGTACGCCCTCGGCGATGCGGGTCGCCTGCTCGAGCGTACAACTCTCGAGAAGAACGCCGAACTCATCGCCACCGAGGCGCGCGATGATGTCGGAAGTGCGCACGCGCGTCTGCAGCACTCCCGTGACATCGCGCAACAGGCGGTCCCCCGCCGGGTGGCCGCAGGTGTCGTTGACGAGCTTGAACTGGTCGAGGTCGATATACAGCACCGCGTAGGAGCCTTCCCCGCGCTGCGCCGAGAGCAGCGCCGCGTGCAGCCGATTGTCGAACTCGCGCCGGTTGATGAGGCCCGTGAGCGCATCGTGGCTCGCCTGCCAGGAGAGCGCGCGCTTCAGGCGCCGCTCGCGCGTCACGTCGTGGAACACCACCACCGCGCCGATGACGCGTCCGCCGCGGTCGCAGATCGGCGCCGCGGACTCCTGGATCGCCACCTCGCTGCCTGAGCGGGTGATGAGCACCGCGTGGTCGGCCGAGCCTCCATGCTCGGAACGGCCGAGGGCGCCGGTGAGCGAGTTCTCGATGGGCTCGCGCGTCAGCTCATTCACGAGGCGCAGCACGGCGCCGATCGGCTGCCCGCGGGCCTCCGCGAGTGTCCAGGAGGTGAGGCTCTCGGCGACCGGGTTGATGTACTCGATGCGTCCCTCGGCGTCGGTGCTGATCACCGCATCGCCGATCGACTGCAGGGTTACCTGCGCCCGCTCCTTTTCGGCAAAGATCGCCTGCTCGGCGCGCTTGCGCTCGGTGATGTTGGCGATCGTGCCCTCGTAGCCGGTGATGCTTCCTGCGGCGTCGCGCACCGCCCGCGCGTTCTCGAGCACCACCACCTGCTGGCCGTCGCGCCGGCGCATGAGGAACTCGGCATCGCGGATCTCTCCCTCCTCCTCCACGCGGCGCGCGAACTCGGCGCGATCGGAAGGATTCCAGTACAGCACCTCGACGGAAGGAAACGCATAGAGCTCCTCGGCGCTCGCGTAGCCCAGGATCTTGACGAACGCGGGGTTCACTGAATGCAGCCGGCCGTCGCGCCCGCTCTGGTACACCCCTTCTGCGATGCTCTCGAAGAGGCCCCGGAACTTCGACTCGCTGCTGCGCAGGGCTTCCTCCGCGATGTGGCGCTCGATCGCGATGCCGGCGAGCTGCGCCGCGCGCGCCATGATCTGTGACTCTGCCGGCGTCGGAAGTCCCACCGCGGCCCGGTAGACGCCGAGAGCGCCGAGCACGTGGCCGGCGGCGGCCTTGATGGGTGTCGACCACGCAGCACGCAGTCCCGCGCGCAGCGCCACTTCGCTCCGATCGGCCCAGAAGGGGTCGGTGGCAACGTCCGCGACCAGCACCTGCCGATCGAGATACACCGCCGCGGCACAGGAGCCGTTACGGATATGGACCCGCGCCTGCTCGAGCGCCGCGCGCAGCACCTCGGGCAGCCTTGGTGCGACCATGTAGGCGAACCACTGGCGGTGATCGGCGAGCACGCTCACCGATGAGGCCGTGCCGACTCCTACCGACTCGATGAAGTGCGTGATGGAGGCGAGCACTTCCGGCAGGGGCGCGTTGCGCGTGATCTGCTCGAACACCCTGCGCTCGGCGAGCGCCGTGCGCTCCGTGCGCTTGCGCTCGGTGATGTCGGCTATGCTGCCGCGCACCAGCCGGCGGTTGGCGCTCGGCAGTCGCACCAGGCGCACCTCGCAGATGATCTCGCCGCCGGCGCCGTTGTAGTGCGCCCACTCGAACACTGGCACCGCGCCATCGAGCGCCTCCTGGATGTAGGCGCGTGCCCGCTGCTCGGATGGGGAGCCGTCCGGTTGCTGCGGCGGGCTGAGCTCGATCGGCCCCACCGCGAGCAGCCGCGCGCGCTCGAGCCCGAAGAACTTCTGCGCGTTGTCGTTGGCATCCACGAATCGCCCGGTATCGACATCGAGCACCACGATGACTTCCGGTGCGTGATCGACCAGCAGCCGGTAGCGCGCTGCGCTCTCGCGCATCGCCTGCTCGGACTCGCGCCGCTCGGTGACATCGCGCAGGCACAGCACGAACACCTCGCGCCGTGTGAGCGGCGCCTTGCTGACGGCGATCTCCGCGGGGAATTTATTCTCGCTCTTGCGCTGCGCCCACAGCTCGCGTGCGCCGAGGTCGAGCGCGGTGTCGCCCGAGGCGGCGGCGAAGCGCTGCAGCGCCTGCGGGATCGTCTCGCCCTCCTCGGCGAGCTCGGGAATCAGCAGGTCGATACGCTGCCCGACGACCTCGGCCTCCGCGTAGCCGAAGACGCGCTCGCCGGTTGGGTTGAAGGTGCTGATCACCCCGTCTTCGTCCACAGTGAGCACCACATCCTTGATGTGATCGAGAATGACCTGCAGGTGCTCGGAGCTCTGCTCACGCGCCTCGAGCGCGAGTGAGCGCGCCTCATCGGCCATGAGGCGCATGGATTCCACGATCCCGCGCCGCTCGTTGTCGATGGTCAGGTAGTGATCGTTGATCACGCGCAGCAGCAGCCCGACGTCGGGTTGCGCACTGCCCGTACGCAGCTGCAGCTCGCGCAGCTGGGCCCGCAGGTGCGGGTGAACGTCGGGGTCTTGTTCAGATAGCGGCCGCGCATCCGCCCGGACGAGCGTCGTGGTGGCGCCGGGAGGGGCGTCTGGCTCACGCGGGCGCGTCCGGAGGGTCTGCGGCTTTGACATAACGCGGGTAATTAAGTCCGTGAACGATCATACGGATCGCCGCCCGTCTTCCCCGTGAAGCCTCTCGCGGTTCCGTGGGGTCATCCCCGGCAGGCCGTTCCGGGGCGAGGCTCTATTGCGCTGCAGCAGTGGCCGGGGTGGCCGGACGCGCTTCGCTGACCCGGGCCGTGGCTGGGGCGGCGGCTGACCCAGCCGGTGCAGGAGCCGAGGGCTTCCCTGAGCTCTCCGTCGGAGCAGCTGCCGCGATCACAGGCAAGGAGTAGGCCTCGGTCGAGGAGACGCCCGCAGCGTCGACCGTCAGGACGGCACGGACGGTGTAAATGCCTTCCCGCTTCGGCAGCACCTTGACCAGGTGGCGAATCGGGACGCCTTCCGCGGGCCGATCCGCGGCAGCGATCTCACTGCCCTCGATGAGCTCGAGGCCATCCTCTGCCTCGACCTTGCCGGAGACCCGGTCGACGCTCGCCGACATCGGCACGATCGCAAGGTCGACTTCCACCGGCTGACCAACATCGGGGCGGTCGCGGAGCTCGAATTTCACCTGCACCGGCAGAGTCGAAGGCTTGTTGGACGCGACGGCGCTCACCATGTTGTGCGAGAGCTCATCGCTCGGATTTATGGCCTTCTTGGCCACGGTTTTGGGCTGCGTCTGGCCCGCCGAACCGCCTCCCGGGGAGTGCGACCCACAGCCACCGAGGAGCGCCGCGGCGGCAAGCGCGAGTGCGAGATTTCGCCACCGGATCCGCCGGATCATTGAGTGCGCCACTTCAGGACCTGCATTAAGTCGCATCGCCCGAACAATAGCGCGTCTTTGCGCAGCGGCGCACGTGCGCACTTGGCATTTCGGCAAGTGCGGCCTCAGCGCTGGAGGAGCGGCGGTTCATCGATCGCCGCGTGCTGCTCGAGCAGATCGTTGAGGTACCCTTCCCAGTAGCGCGGCTCGGCCGCCCAGGGGAAGGCGCGCGGAAAAGCGGGATCCGCCCAGCGCGACACCACCCATCCGGCGTGATGCAGCATACGCAGCGCCCGCAGCGGCTCCATGATGATCAGCTCGCGGAAGTCGAAGTCCGCGAACTGCTGGTACCCCTCGAGGAGATCCTGCCACTGCCGCTGCTGCTCGTCGGGGGATCCGGAGAGCATCATCCACAGGTCCTGCACGCGCGGCCCCATGGCGCAATCGTCCAGGTCGACGAACAGCGGACCGTGCTCGTCCCAGAGCAGATTCCCGAGATGGCAATCGCCATGAAGCCGGATGCTGTGCAGAGGCGCTGTTGCGGCAAACGCCGCACTCACCCGCTCGAGCAGCGCACCGCTCACCGAGGAGTAACGCTCGCGCAGTGCCTCAGGCAAGAGCTCGCTCGCGAGCACCTGTGCGCGCGCTTCCCAGCCGAGGCGCTGCACACTGATGGACGGCCGCGCGGTGAATGGCCGTGTGGCGCCGACCTGGTGCAGCCGTGCAATGCTGCGCCCGAGGAGCTGCCGCGCCTCGGGGGCATCGAGCTCGGGCGCGCGGCCGTGCATCCAGGGAAACGCGGCGAAGCGGAACTCCCGATACCGCAGCAGCGCTGCGCCGCCGATGACCAGCGGTGCGGCGACCGGCAGCTCCGCGGCGGCGAGCTCGGCGGTGAATTGGTGCTCCTCGCCGATCTGCGCATCGCTCCAGCGCGCAGGACGGTAGAACTTGAGCACCAGCTGCCCTTCGCCCACGCCGAGCTGATACACGCGGTTTTCGTAGCTGTTGAGCGCGAACAGCCTCCCATCGGGCTCGAGTCCGAAGGCGGCAGCGGCATCCAGCACCACCTCGGGCGTCAGCCCGGAAAAAGGTCTCAGCTCGCTGGCACGGGTTTTGTTTATCATCGCTGCCCCATGAAGCCAGCCAGCATATTAGTCACCGGTGGCGCGGGCTACATCGGCAGCCACGTGGTGCTGCAGTTGCGCGAGCGCGGCGAGCGCGTGGTCGTGCTCGATGACCTGTCGCGGGGATTTCGCCAGGCGGTGCTCGATGCTCCGCTCACGGTCGGCGACGTCGGCGATCGCGCCACGGTGAGCGCGCTCCTCAGGGAGCACGAGATCGACACGGTGATGCACTTCGCCGCCTTCACCATCGTGTCGGAGTCGGTCCGCGAGCCGCTGAAGTACTACCACAACAACACTTGTGCGACGCGCACGCTGCTCGAATGCTGCGTGGCGGCCGGGGTGCGTTGCTTCGTGTTTTCCTCCACCGCCGCGGTGTACGGCATTCCGGCTTCCGGCGTGGCGGCCGAGGAGACGCCCACTGCCCCGATCAATCCCTACGGCACCTCCAAGCTGATGTCAGAATGGATGCTGGCGAGCGTCGCCCAGGCCTCGGCGCTGAAATATGCCGCGCTGCGCTATTTCAACGTCGCTGGCTCCGACTCGGCGGGGCGCATCGGCCAGGCGACACCCAACGCGACGCTCCTCGTCAAGGTGGCATGCGAGGTGGCGGCGGGCAAGCGCGCGGAGGTCGAGATCTTCGGTACCGATTACCCGACCGCGGACGGCACGGGCGTGCGCGATTACATCCACGTGGAGGATCTCGCCGCGGCGCACCTCGATGCGCTCGCCTGGCTGCGCCGAGGTGGCGACTCGACCACACTCAACGTTGGCTACGGCCATGGCTACAGCGTGCGCCAGGTGCTCGAAAGTGTGGAGCGCGTCACAGGCAGGACCCTCAAAGTGCGCGAGGTACCGCGCCGCGCCGGGGACCCGCCGATGCTCATTGCGCGCGCCGACCGCATCCGCTCGCAGCTTCAGTGGCAGCCGCGCCTGGACGAGCTCGACACGATCGTTCGCACCGCCTGGAACTGGGAGCAACGGCTGCTGCGCGAGCCATGGTGAGCCGCGGGTAGAATGGCCGTCATGCGGTGGGCACGACCTAAATCGTTGAGCGGACTGATGCTCTTCGGCCTGGCGATGATCGCCGTGCCGTTGGTCGCCGCCGTGCTCACCGCCGTGCTGCAGATGCGCGATCTGTCGGACACCGGCCAGAAGATCGTGATCCAGGGTGTCACCGGCGCGCGCGCCAGCCAGGCGCTGTTCGGCCAGATCGCCTCGCTCGAGCGCACCGCGCGGCTGCACCGGGTACTCAAGGATCCGAAGCTTCTCGAGCTGTACCGCACCCAGGACCAGCGCCTGAGCAGCACCCGCGAGCAGCTGCACGCTCTGGCGAGCGGCGACGCGCGCACCACTCTCGAGGAGCTGGGGCACGTCCAGGAGAGCATTCGCGCGAGCGTGATGAACCATTCCCCCGACGGCAGCACTGACAGCCCGGACCTGTCGGCGCGGTTCGTGCAGCTCTCGGAGCTCGTCGAGCGCGTCGCGCAGCAGAGCAACGCGCAGGTGGATGTGGAGATCGGGGCGCTCCAGGCGCGGACGCTCCAGGCCCGCCAGCGTCTGCTCTGGCAGGCGGCCCTGCTGCTGCCGCTCGCCATCGTAGCGGTGTTCGTGCTCACCGTCGGTGTCGGCCGGCCGCTGCGGCAGCTCGACCGCGCGATCAGTGAGCTCGGTGAGGGTACCTTCACCAATCCGATCGAGGTCTCAGGTCCGCACGACCTCGAGCGCCTCGGCGGCCAGCTCGAGTGGCTGCGTCAGCGCCTGCTCGACCTGGCCCATGAGCGCAACCGCTTCCTGCGCCACATGTCGCACGAGCTCAAGACGCCGCTCGCCAATATCCGCGAGGGCACGGAGCTGCTGATGGATGGCGCCGTGGGCGAGCTCGACCCCAATCAACGCGAGGTGGCGGCGATCCTGCGCGAGAACGGCATCAAGCTGCAGCGCATGATCGAGAATCTGCTGTCGTTCAGCGCCTGGCAGACCTCGAGTGTCGGCCTCGAGGCGACCGAGTTCCGCCTGCGTCCGCTCGTGAAGCAGGTGCTCGAGAATCAGCAGCTCACGCTCCTCTCGCAACGCGTGCGGCTCGATGTGCGAGTCGACGATGTCACCATGGTGGCCGACCGCGGCAAGATCCGCCTGATCCTCGAGAACCTGGTCTCCAACGCAGTCAAGTACTCGCCCAAAGGCGGCACCATCTACCTGCAGGCGCGCGCCGCCGGCCCGCAGCTCGTGCTGGATGTCGCCGACAGCGGTCCCGGCATTCCGCCCGAGGATCGCAGCCACGTGTTCGACGCCTTCTACACCGGACGCGCAGCGCGTGCCACCGCAGTGAAGGGCACCGGCATCGGACTCTCGGTGGTGCTCGAGTTCGTGGCGGCGCACGGTGGGACGGTGCAGATCGTCGATGGCCAGTTCCCGGGCGCGCACTTCCGCATCACCATGCCGCTGCGTGCGGGCAGCGGCGACCGTCCCCGGGCCGAACCGAAGGCGCATGCCCATGCAGCCTGATGCCCGCTGGTACCTGGTGCACGGGCGCGCCGCCAGTGCGCGTGCCCGGACCGGGAGCTGCCGCCGCAGCGCAGCGGTGCTCAACACGGCGCTGATGCTCGGCGCCTGCACCCCGTTCATGTCGGGGCAGCGTCCGCCGTCGCCCCCGCCGGTCGTGAGCCCGAGCGCGACCTCCTCGACCGTGCTGAATGAGGACCTGCTGCTGCTGCAGAGGCTGGTGCAGGGGCCGCCCTCGGAGCAGGCGGAGATCGTGGCGGTCGCTCAGCGCGATTACGGCACGGCACCGACCCCGAGCCATACCCTGAAGCTCGCACTCATTCTCGGCACCCCCGGCCATCCGGCCACGAACCTGACGCGTGCGCAGGCGCTGTTGCGCGAGCTGATGGCGAACCCGGAAATGCTGCTGCCCGGAGAGCGGGCGCTCGCTTTCCTCACGCTTTCGCAAATTGACGACCATTTGACGCTCGCGGCGGAAAACTTCAGGCTTCAGGCGGACGCAGTGCGGGCGGACCGCGAACACGTGGCGAGCGCCAATCATCGGCTGCAGACCGAGTTAGACGAGAATGCGCGCCTCCGTAAGGAGATCGAGGAGGCGCGTGCCAAGCTCGATGCCATCGCCAACATCGAGCGCTCGCTGAATGAGCGCAAACCAGGGAGCTCGGGACGATGATCGTAACCAAGGAATCCATCTTGAATCAGACCGGCAAACGCAAAGCACGCATACTGGTGGTCGATGACGATCCGGGGCTGCTGCGGCTGCTCACCATCCGCCTGCGCGCCGAGAGCTACGACGTGGAGGCGGTCGAGAGCGCCGCGCAGGCACTCGCCGCCTCGAGCCGCTTCCGCCCGGATCTGGTGATCACCGATCTGCGCATGGACCAGATGGACGGCATCGGTTTGCTGAAAGAGCTGCAGACCCGCTGGCCGGGCCTGAAGGTCATCATCCTCACCGCGCACGGCACCATACCCGATGCCGTGCAGGCGACGCAGATGGGTGCTTTCGGCTTTCTCACCAAGCCCGTCGACAAGCAGGAACTGCTCGATCAGGTGCAGAAGGCGCTGCGCATCTCCGGCTTCGGTGCCTCGGACGAGGACTGGCGCGCGGAGATCATCACCCGCAGCGCCGCCATGGAGGAGAAGCTGGCGCAGGCGCACATGGTGGCCGGAACCGATGCGCGCGTGCTGATCACGGGCGAGAGCGGCACCGGCAAGGAGCTGCTCGCTCGCGCCATCCACCGCGGCAGCCCGCGGCGCAACAAGCCCTTCGTCGCGATCAACTGCAGCGCCATGGCGGAGAACCTGCTCGAGTCGGAGCTGTTCGGTCACGAGAAGGGCTCCTTCACGGGCGCGACGCGTGCGCACCGGGGTCTTTTCATGGCGGCCGATGGCGGTACATTGATGCTCGATGAGATCGGCGACATGCCGATGCGGCTGCAGGTGAAGCTGCTGCGCGTGCTGCAGGAGAA
>DATMPW010000015.1:0-41290 GCA_035566915.1 Steroidobacteraceae bacterium | reverse complement strand
GCGGCCGCTGCTCGATGCGCTCGCGCTGCGGCCGGAGAAGCTCCTGCGCGTGCGCACCGAGCTGCCGCTCGAGCAGGCGGCGGAAGATTACGAGTGAGCGCTCGGCGCAGTGCTGAGATCCGGCGCGGGCATCAGCCTCGGCCTCCTCGGGCTCGGTGCCGACGGTCACACGGCTTCGTTGTTTACCGCAGCCGACCTCGAGCGGGCACGCGGGCACCTCGCGATCCCGGTCAAGCGTCCGGACGGGATGTCCGCCGTGAGCGTCACACCAGAGCTGCTGGCGCAGGTGAGTGCGCTGCTGTTCGTGGTCGCAGGCGCAGACAAACAAGGCGCCGTGCAGGCGCTGCAGGGACAGGATCCCAATCTCACCGCCTGGCTCGCGGTGCAGGAGTGCTCCGCTGTGGAATTGTGGCTCGGCTTAGACTGAATCTTGAGCCGGGTACACTGTTGCGATCGAGCAACACCGGTTCGATACGGTTGTAGCTTTTGGGAGAATCATATAAGGTCGCGGCCCATACGGAGCATCTCACCCGGACACAGTAGCAATTTAGTGCTGTTGCGAAAAGCACAGCATCTAAGGTAATTGAGCATTGTTACGTAGCGTGATCGACGCAACAGGATCGTCCGAGATTACGGCGAACCTTAATAGGTCTCATTGAGTTTTGATTTCGTATTCAACTTTGGGGAGTCACTGGAACATGAACATGGGAAATCACCCAGTCCTCAGACGAGCGGTGCGCACTGCGCTGTTGAGTGGGGGCACAGTCGCGGGCCTGATGTCGCACTCCTCGCTCGCGCAGGCGCAGGCTGCTCCCGCGACGGCGGCCGAAGCCGCACCGGCAATCACAGAGGTTGTGGTTACCGGGTCGCGCATCGCGACGCCGCAGCTCGAAGCGATCAGCCCCGTCACGGCGGTGACTGCCGAGGAAATCAAGTCCTCAGGCGCCACCCGCATCGAAGACCTGCTCAATAGCTTGCCGCAGGTGGTCGCCGACCAGGGGTCGGGACTGTCCATGGGTTCAACCGGTGTCGCCAACCTCAACCTGCGCGGGCTGGGCGTGCAACGCACACTCGTGCTCGTTAACGGGCGGCGGCTGATGCCCGGAGACCCCACCGGGGGCGGTGCGAGCGTCGTCAACCTGGGTTACGCCTCGGCTGCGGATGTGAACCAGATTCCCACGGCACTGGTCGAGCGCGTCGACGTGCTCACCGGGGGCGCCTCCTCGACCTACGGCGCGGATGCGGTCGCGGGGGTCGTGAACTTCATCATGAACGATCACTTCGAGGGGGTTCGCGTCGATGCCAACCTCGGCATCTACAACCACAGCAATCACAATGCGTGGATTAATACTCTGCTGGAAGACAGGCATTTCCCGACCGTCACCGGAACCAATTGGGACGGGGCGAACAAAGACCTCACGCTGATCATGGGCCATAACTTCGCGGACGGCGCGGGGAATATGGAAGCCTACCTCGGTTACCGCAGGTCATCGCCGATCACGGCCGATCACCGCGACCATGCCGCTTGTGTGCTCAGTGCGTCGTCCCCCGGCTCCCCGTACATCTGCGGCGGCTCGAGCAACTCGGCGCCGACCGTGATCTATAACCAGACAGACTTCAGCTCCGTCCAGGTCGATCCGACGGGCGCCCTGGTCCCGAAGTACCAGCGCTTCAACTACGCGGCCTCCCATTATCTGCAGCGCATCGATGAGCGTTACACCGCCGGATTCTTCGGCCATCTGAAGTTCAATGAGCACGTCGAGGCGTACACCGAGTTCATGTTCATGGACGACTCGACGCGCGGCAACTATGCCCCCTCGGGTATTTTTCTCTCCAGTGGCTTTGCCACCACCCCCCCCGGCAACCCGGGAGCGGGACTCCGCAACGGCAACTGGCTGGTCAACTGCGGCACGGGTGCTTACGGCAACGCGGGGATGAACCCTTTCCTGACAGCGAACGAGTTCAGTACCCTTTGCAGTGCTGGCAGCCCGTACGGCGTATTCCCCAGCGGCCCAGGCGGCGTTGGCGGGGATGTGCAGCTGCTCATGGCACGGCGCAACGTCGAAGGGGGTCCGCGCCAGGACGAGTACTTGCACACGACTTGGCGCATGGTAGCCGGCCTGCGCGGCGAGCTCAGCGAGGACTGGACCTACGATGGATCCTGGGCTTCCAGCAGGGTACGCACCAGCGATTGGCACAACAACGATACGTCCTCGAGCCGCATGCAGAATGCCTTGCTGGTAATCAAGGGTCCCAACGGACAGCCCGTTTGCCGCGGTGGGCAGGTGGGCTGCGTGCCTTGGAATATCTGGAATCCGGCGGTGGGAATACCCACCCCCGATCAACTCGCCTACTTCTCCGCGCCGGGACTGCTGCTGGGTTATGGGCAGGAGGACATCTTCAACGCGTTCGTCAGCGGCGACCTGAAGAACTTCAAGCTGCCCACCGCGAAAGATGGGTTGAAGCTGGTGCTCGGTACCGAGTACCGCCGCGAGACCGCCCAGTTCCGCCCGGACGAAGAATTCATCACGGCCGACCTGGCCGGGAATGGCTCGCCGCTCATCGGCTACGATGCCGGTTTCCATGTTTGGGAGGGCTTCACGGAGCTCAGAATGCCGCTGGTGAGCGACGCACCGGGCTTCAAGGCGTTGGACCTCGAGGGCGGATACCGCTACTCGAGTTATACGAGTGGCTTCAACACGGACACCTGGAAGGTCGGTCTCTCGTGGGCGCCGATCAGCGATGTTCGCCTGCGCGGCAGCTACAACCGGGCCGTGCGCGCACCCAACGTCGCGGAGCTTTTCAAGCCGACATATGTGGGTTTGGACGGCGGTGGCGATATCTGCGCGGGGTCGCCGTCAATCAGTGCGGCGCAGTGCGCGCTGACCAACGGCGGGAAACCCCTGCCGGTCTTTCCGACACCCTCCTCGCCCGCCGGCCAGTACAACGGGCAGATCGGTGGCAACACGCTGCTGCAGCCCGAGGTCGGCAAGACCAAAAACTTTGGGGTCGTGTTCACGCCCTCGTTCCTGCCGGGGTTCAGCGCAACGGTCGATTACACCGACATCAAGATCTCGGAAGTCATCACTTCCTATGGCCCGAACCTCATCCAGGCCAACTGCATCGCGAGCAACAACCCGAACAGCGTCTGGTGTCAGACGAATCCACCGCCGGGCCAGACGGGCATCCACCGCGACCCGGGCGGAACGCTATGGGCGAGTCCGCAGGGCTACACGGTCGATCCGCTGATCAACCTGGGTCAGCTCGAGAATGAGTCGATCGATGTGGGCCTGGCCTACAACATGAGTATGGGTAGCGCGGGCCGACTGCACGCTCGGCTGGACGGCAGCTACCTGGAGAAGCTCAAGATCACCCCGGGCGGCGGGGCTCCCTTCGACTGCGCCGGATTCTTCGGCCCGGACTGCTCGCCCGCGACCCCGAAGTGGCGGCATCGCTTCGATGTGGGTTGGGATACGCCGCTCGCGGGCTTCAGCACGGGGGCCACTTGGCGGTATTTCGGGGAAGCCAAGAATGAACTGGTCAACCCGGGCTTTCCGTCGTCATACGGCCCGGCGAACATCGCCCTGGGTCGCCCCGATCCTCGCCTCCCGACAATCAGCTACATCGACCTGCGCGCATCGTACACGTGGGACAAGTACACCGTACGCGTCGGTGTCAACAACGTGGCAGACAAGGATCCGCCGCTTTTCGATACCATCAACTCAGGCGGCAACTCGACCTTCGCCGAGAGCAACACGTACCCGAGTATGTACGACACGGCGGGCCGGTACCTGTACCTGAACGTGACGGCGGACTTCTAAAGAAAAGGCGCAGATTCCTGGATGAAACTACGACGGCGGGCGCGAGCCCGCCGTCTTTTTTTGGGTCCTGGAAACTCGCCGGCTGAGTTTAGGAATAGCCCCAGCGCTCGATCCAGGGCGCGAGTAGCGAGCGCACTTCGCCGCCGAAGTGCGACTCGTAGTGTTTCCATCGGCCGACGGCGCGGTTGCTGACCGGCTCGACGACCTGAGCGTAGCTCGGCGTGGCGATGAATCCCTTGGCGCGCGCGTGCGCCCCGGGGGCGAGCATCGCCTCGTCCCAGGGCAACTCGAGAAATGCGCTCAGCTTGCGCACCTCAGAGGGGAAATCCGCGGTGAGTTGCTCGTAGCGCAGTTCATAGCTCGAAGGACGCAGCAACGGCCATTGGTCATACCAGAAGCCGAAGCAACGGGAGTAAACCCTGGCGAGCGTAGTCAGATCGCGGCACGCGACCGCCAGCTGGGGTGCGGCGAAGTGCTGCAGGTAGCAGCTGAGCAGCACATCGCAGGGATGCCGAATGGCGAGAATGATGGACGAATTGGGAAACAGCCGTCGAATCACCGGCACAAAGACCAGGTTCAGGGGGACCTTATCTACCAGGCGCTGCCCCGGCAGCAGCCGCGCATGTTTGCGCGCCCGCTCCCAATAGCCGGCGCGGACCTCATCCAGGAACTGTGCGCTCAGTTTGCCGAGCTCGGCAGGGTAGCGAATATCCTGACTGGTGACTTCGGTAACCGCCCACAGCACCAACCCCTGCTCGTCCATGGACTGAAGCCTGGGGTGCGCATCGAGTACTTGCTCGAGCAGAGTCGTCCCCGAGCGCGGGAACCCGACGATGAAAATGGGACTCTCCTCGACTGACGGGCCGTCGTTCCCCCAGGCGGCAACATCCTGCAAATCGCAGCTATTCGCCGTGAGCGACCAGTACCGGGACTCCTCCATTGAGGTTTTGCCCTGTGCGAGCTCGATGAACTCGAGTTGCGAGCGGTGCGCCTCCTCGGCGGCTGCGTACGCTTCTTCGTAGCGCCCCAGTGCATCGCACGTGCGGGCGAAGAGGAAAAGGAGCTTGTGCCGGTGTGCGAATTCCTTGTGGTTCTCGAGCGCCAACACCAGGTGTCGGTAAGCTTCGTCGTGCTTGCCGGTTCTCGTGGCCAGCATTGCAGACATCATCAGCCGGTCGGGCTCAGGCTCCGCACGAGGATCATTGAGCTCGAGCCGCTCGAGCGTCGCGCGCGCCTCATCGAGGCGATGCAGCCGCTCCAGGATCGACACGCAGCAGAGCGCAGCCCGCCCGTTCTCCGGGGGATTCGCCAGGAGCCTCTGGACCACCGGGTGCGCCGGATCCACCGCTGCCAGCATTCCAAGGAGCTGGACGATCAGTGCGGTGAACTCGAGCGTGAGCCCTTCGAGTTCCTGCCAGCCTTGCAGGGCTTCAAAGGCCTCCTCGCGCCGGGCGGCATCGAGACAGCACTGTGCGAAGGCCCAGCGAATCCGGCCGTCGGCGGGCGCAAGAGCCACGCCGTCGCGCAGTGCCAGGTACGCCGCGCGGTAGTCGCACCGATCCATTTGCAGCACGCCCAGGTTGTACAGCACCCCGGCCGTTGGCGGAGCGAGGCGCAAGGCTCGCTCGAACGCCGCCAGGGCTTGGTCGTAGCGCTTGGTCGGACGCAGCACGGTGCCGAGATGTTCCCAATGTCGGGCGACCGTCGGCTGCAGCAGCGTCAGTGCATTGAAAACTCGCACCGCGTCCTCCTGCCGCCCCTGAGAACTGAGGACCGTGCCGAGTACCTCCAGCGCCCCCGGATGATGGTGGTGTGCCCCGAGCACCTGCAGGCACTTCTGCTGGGCGGCGGCCAGTTGGTCGCAGGCGAGATCCTGCTGCGCGAGCTGCAGGAGCAATTCGGGGTCGGAGGCGGACAACATCAGGGAAATCCGTTCATTTCGGGCCGGCGTCTGGCACGAGCATAAAGCAAAACGGCACGGGATCGCTTTTGCGGTCCTCGCGCGAAGGTCGATGAACATCGGGGCGGTGTATCCTCCTCCTGTGCGCGTGGCCAAGTGAATTCCGTGAGCGCGACTGATCCAGCCAATCACGCAAGCCTTGCTGCCGCGGTGCGCGACCATCGTGCCGGTCGCTTGCGCGAGGCGGTCTCGGGATACGAGGCTCTGCTGCGTCGTACGCCGAACGATGCCGATCTGCTGCAACTGCTCGGCGTCGCGCTGGCTCAACTCGGACGTCACGCGGAAGGAGCCGCCCTTCTCGCCCGATCTCTGGAGCTGCAACCGGACCGCGCTACCGTTCTCCTCAATCTCGCGCAAGCGCTGCACACGCTCGGGCGTGAGGAGGAAGCCCTGCGCGCCTGTGATCGTGCGCTCGCTCTGGATCAGTCGCTCGCGGGTGGCTACCGGACGCGCGCCGCGGTGCTCACGGCTCTCGGACGACGCGACGAGGCGCTCGCCAACGCCGGCCAGGCCGTGCGTCTCGCGCTCCAGGATGCTGGTGGCCATGCGGATCTGGGAGCGGCATTGGCCGCCGTGGGACGAGAGCGCGAGGCATTGGAGTGCTTCGAGCGGGCCACGTCGCTCGACCCGAACCTCGCCGCAGCCCATCACAACCTCGCCCTCCTGTTGATGCGCCAAGGACAGCATGAGCGCGCGTTGCAGAGCTTCGATCGCGCACTCGCCTTGCAGCCCCACCAGCCCGCCCTGCACGCGCAGCGGGGCAACGCCTTGAAAGCCCTTGAGCGTCTGCCCGAAGCCGCAGAGAGTTACTCGCTCGCACTCGCGCTCAAACCGGGCAATCCCGAGGCCCTGCACAACCGCGCCGTCGTCTATTCCCTACTGGGGCAACACACTGAAGCGCTGCGGGACTACGATGCGCTGGCCGCTCAAGGCAAGGAGAGTGGAGCTGACCTGGTCGGCCGAGGCGCCGCACTGGTTGCACTGCGCCATTACGGCGAGGCGCTGGCCCCGCTCGAGCGCGCCACCGAACTGCTGCCCGGGGAGGCAGAGGCGCACATCCAGCGCGGGGTGGCACTGCTGAACGTCGAGCGCAACGCGGAGGCCATCGAGAGCTTCGACCGGGCGCTCGCGCTTCGGCCGGACGTCCCCGAGGTGTTGAACAACCGCGGCATTGCCCTGACGGCGACGGGACGGCTGTCCGAAGCGCTCGGTAGTTTCATTCGCTCCTCGGTGCTAAATGGCACGATCGCCGACACCCATACCAACATAGGCATCCTCCTCAAGACTCTCGGACGTCATCGTCAAGCCGCCGCAAGCTTCGATCGCGCGCTCGCACTTAAGCCGACTGACTCTTCAGCGAAATTCGCGCTGGCGTTTCTGTATCTCTCCCTGGGCGAATTCGCCTTGGGATGGCCGCTTTACGAAGCGCGATTCGACGTACCAGCACTCGGCAACCCGCGGCGTCGCTTCAGCGTGCCGCGCTGGCAGGGCAGCGAGCCGCTGGCCGGCAAGACGCTTTTGGTCCACGCCGAGCAGGGGTTGGGTGATGTCATGCAGTTTTGCCGTTACCTGCCGTCGCTCGCAGCGCAGGGCGCGACCATCGTGTTCGAGGTGATGCCCTCGCTCAAGGCACTGCTGCGTACTCTGCCGGGCTCGATCCACATCATCAGCCGTGGCGAACCCCTACCCGCGGTCGACTATTACTGTCCGCTGCTGAGTCTTCCGCATGCCCTCAAGACTCGAGTCGACACGATCCCGGCTCAGGGCCCGTACCTCGCGGCGGAGCCGGAACGCGTCGCTAAGTGGGCGGAGCGGTTGCGGGAACTGCCGGGGATGCGCGTCGGGCTCGCCTGGCAGGGTAACCCGAAAGTCGAGAAACTCATCTGGGCTCGTGGGCGCTCACTTCCACTCGCGGCCCTTGAACCGCTCGCGCAGCTGCCCGGTGTTAGCTTGCTGTCGCTGCAGAAGGGGCCCGGATGCGAGCAGTTGGCCCAGGTTCCCTTCGCCGACCGCATTGTCGATCTCGGTACCGATCTCGATCCCGGAGCGGATGCGTTTCTCGATACTGCGGCCGTCATGGCGAGTCTTGATCTGGTGGTCAGCTGCGACACCTCCATCGTGCACCTCGCCGGAGCTCTCGGTCGCCCGGTTTGGACGGCTCTCACCCTGTCGCCCGAGTGGCGTTGGCTGCTCGAGCGCAACGACAGTCCGTGGTACCCCACCATGCGCCTGTTCCGGCAGTCGACCGACGGCGACTGGGGCGCAGTGGTCACGGCCATCGTGCGGGCCCTCGCGCCGCTCGCCGCGCAGCGAACAGGAAATCTCTGACCGCCCCGGCGAGTCGGTGAGAGCTCAACGCGCGCGCCGCACGGTTCGCTATTGCAGGCGTTTGACCCGAACCTTGCGATTCTTATCGGCCGCGAGCCACAGAGAGCTCATCGCGCCGTGCTCGATGTGGACGGCTTCCCCGACCGCGAATTGGATGCTGGCTCTAGCCTCGCTCTGAATCCACACCTGCTGGTTGTCGAGGGTGAAGATCCACTCGCCGCGGGGCGCTTGTCGCAGGCCGACGATCTTGCCGCTGAGCACTTCGTGCTTCGCCACCTCCACGGCCACTGGGTCGCGCTGGCGCTTGATGTCGGCCGTCATGCCGAAGCGATCGGCCTCGATCTGCGGCAGGCTGCCTGCCAGGGCGTCAAAACAGGCGAGTCGCTGGGTCTGGTCGTGCTCCTTCGCGCACCGTCGGAGCGCATCGTCCAGGGCCTCGGCCGAGGCCAGTGCCGGAAGGCAGCCTGCCGCCAGCGAAAGGAGCGCGCGCCGAGCGAGGGCCCCGCTCAACGTGACCCCAGCGCAGGTGCATCGACACCGTAGTAACGGCCGATGCCGATGGTGAGCGCGCTGACGAGATCCCGCTCCGCGGCGGTGAGCAGCGGATTCCAGATGTCGAAAATAAGGATGATGCGGACCTGATCGCTATCGTTCCAGGCTTCGTGCTCGATGGTGTCGTCGAACACCCAGGCCTTGCCCTTCTCCCAGGCACGCACGTCGGCACCGACCCGGAACCGACAACCCTCGGGCACCACCAGCGGCAAGTGGACGATCGATCTTGTATTGGTCGTGCCCGTATGCGGCGGGAGCCGGGTGCGCGGCTTGAGCACCGAGAAGAAGGCGCCCGGCGCATAGTCGGGGATCTGACACAGGGGCAGCTGAGCCAGGACTGCTGCGGTTTTGGGACACCTCTGCAGGTGCTCTGGGATCGGCGCCGCATCGTACCAGAGGGGGTAGACGCTCCAATCAAGGGAGTGATTGAGCGGTCCCCACTGGTCGATCGGTGCGCCGGGCGGGAAGTCGACGTACGGTTTGAATCCAACACGATCCTCATGCAATGCGGCGAGGGCCTCGGAGGCAATCTCGTCCGTAGCCGCCTCGAGCACGTCGAGCCAGGCGAAGTCCTGGCGCGGAAAGAATTCGATCGCGGGCAGATAGGGAAACAGAATCTGCTTCGGTTGACTGTAGTAGGCACGGCGTTTGCGCAGGTAGAGGTCGCGACAGGCCTCATAGCGCTCCTGGTCCGTGCCCGCATGCTGCGCGCGCACTGGCGCGATTTCCTGCTCCAGAAACTCCTCGAGTTCGTGCCGGATGGCGCCGACTACCTCTCGAGCGTGCGCGAGCGCCGGCGCGGCCTGTGGGGGAATCGGCGCGCCCGATTCCACGGAGTCGAGCGCCGCTTCGTAAACGACTCCGGCGGTCTTGGGCTGCGCGAGGCGCTCCATGAGATCGGCCTTCTGCAGCAACGCGAGCACATAGCGGGGCTCGATAGCCAACGCCCTCTCCAGTGCCTGCGTTTCGCTCCTGGTATCCCGCAGCGCGCGACAGGCCTGTGCCAGATTGAGCCACAACACTTTGGAACCGCCGTCACGCGCGATCGCGCTCTCATACAGCTCCCGGGCGCGGCGCGCCTCCCCGACCCGGAGCATGTGCCCACCCGCTGCATTCAGCACTATCGGCTGCTGGGGCGCGCGCGCCAGGGCCATTTCCACGAGCTTCAAGGCAGCCTCGGGCGGCTGAGTCTTGGAGAGCTGGTTTATGGCATCTGCCAAGGCACGGGCTTCGGCTTCACTGATCGGGGTTGCGTTCAAGGTCCGGCGGCAGCGTCTGGTGAGGGTATTGCCTGGCCGTAAGTGTAGCGGTTACGTGGACCCCCGGTGAGCCAGGCACCCCTCCGGCGGGATTTTGCGATGGCGATCCGCCTCATGCGACGAAACTGCGTCCCCCGGCCACGACGGGATGCACGGTTCGTGTTAGCGTCTCTGGCATGCGTCCCGGGGCGCTCGAAGCTGGTCGGCTGCAGCTCGCTCTGCGGGCCGGGTTGCTATTGGCTGCGTGGCTGGCGAGTCTGACCGAGGCGGTGGCTGCCGAGCCTGCCACTTCGACGATCGAGTCGAAAGCCACCTCGGAAGAAGCAACACTATTCGCGTTGCCGACCACCTTCGACCATATCGGTCGCGTGGTAGTGCCGGCCATGGTCAACGGGAAAGGGCCGTTTCGCTTTATCGTTGACACGGGGGCTACACACTCGACCGTTTCGCCCGGCCTGGTGCGCGCGCTCGGTCTCAAGCCGACGGCAATGCCCTCGATCGTCTTGAATGGCATCACCGGTACGGCGCTGGTATTTGCGGTGACGATCGACACTTTACAGACCGGCGACCTGACCGTGGACGGACTGGTTGCCCCGGTCGTATGGGCGCCGGTCATGGCCGGCGCCGACGGCATCTTCGGCGCAGCGGGGCTGACCGAAAAAAGCCTCTCCGTCGATTTCGAGCGCAATCGAGTCCGAGTCTCCCGGGGCGTCGAGCCTGCACTGAGAAAAGAAGCGATGAAGATCCATGCGGCGCGCCTGACGCATGGGCTGATCACGCTGCAGTCGCAGGTGGGTAGAGTCCCTACGCTCGCCGTGATCGACACCGGCTCCGAGCGCACACTCGGCAACCTGGCACTGCGTGACGCGCTCAGATTGCGCAACCGGACCGGAGCCGAGGCTCTGGTCACTTCGGTCTATGGCGCCACGGAACAGGTTGAACGCGGCGAGCTCTGGACAGCACCCATGATCTCCATCGATGCAATGCGAATCAACGACGTCCAGGTCGTCTACGGCGACTTCCACATTTTCAAAGTCTGGGGGATGGAGGACAAGCCCGCCATAATCGTCGGCATGGATGTGCTGGGCACCGTCGGCTCCCTCGGTATCGATTTCAAGAATCAGGACATCTACTTCACCAGCTCACGAGCCAACACCACGAAATTTGCGCCGGCGAGCGAACTGGCGAGCACTCTGCAGAGGAAATAGCGAGCTGCGCGGACGCCAGTGCTAGTGCAGTCCGTACGCCGCCGCGACGAGTGCGCCGACCTGCTCGCCCATGTGGTTCCCCACCTCTGTCGAGGTGCGGTAGTGCACGCCGGCCCAGATGCGGGCCATGGACACCTCCTGCACCAGGGCGTCCGTGCTCGTCCAGCGGCGGGTGACGCCGCGGGCAGTATTGCTGGTCGTGCTGAGGTCGAGCGCAGAATTGCCACCGGCCTCGGCGCGCAATACGGTCGTGATGGCGGCTGCCAGCATGCAGTGCGCACACGGATATTCGGGCTGCATCGGCGTGGCAATCAGCGGTACCCAGTCGGCATCGCGTTCGGTCGCGGAGTTGTCATCGCGGTCGCCGTTGCGGACCGCGGTGATGGGCCGCCAGAACAGATAATGGTACTTGGCCTCGAACACGGAGGTCTCCGTCTCGTTCATCGCAGCAGCCACTGCGGCATACAGCCGCGCATTGCGCGTGACGTCCCGGCCAGGGGCACTCGCAACCGAACGCGCGAGGCCGAGATGGACGTCCGGCAAGTTAGTGGCCCAGAACCTGGCAATCTCCGTCTGCTCCGGCGTGCGCACGGTACTCGTCGCGGAGCCGACGGCCTTGATCTCGTTGTAGTCCCGTGCCCACAGCTCGCTCTTGAGCGCCGGCGGAGGTCCCGGGCGAAACTGTGCCGCGCTCTTCATGAACCAGGGCCGGTGCTGCCCGAGCGACCAGCCGGTCGGAATGGTCGTGGGCACGTAGACGCCTGGTGAAGTTACCGGCCGGTAGGGCTCTATGGAGTCCAGGTCGTGGCTGTGTTTGGTGAGCACGTCGGCCGCCGCGCGCTCGCCGACGCCGACACCTCGGGTGCGCGCTTCGCCTTCGGCAATCGCAGCCAGCGTGCGCGCATACGCGGCCTCGATTCTGTCCTTCAGCGCCGGAGCCTCCTGCAGCAGCACGGCACGGCTCGCGGCGGCCACGGCCCCCTCAACTGAGGCTCCCTGCGCGGATCCCAAATCGACCCGGTCGCGCGGGTAGCGTTTGGTGATGGCATTCACCGCCTCGTACACCGCATTCTGCGCCAGCGCCATGGTCCGTATGGTATTGGGGCCCTCGTCCGCGATCTCGGTGGTCGTGTCCCCCCAGTCGGTCACGATGTCGGCGCGTGCGGCGAACGCAACCAACATCAGAGCGATCGGGCAGAACCTGCGAACGCATCGGCTCACCATGCCGCTCCTCGACAGATTTAAGGGACCCGGCGCCGCGCTCTAGTGGCCGATGACGACGGTGGGATCAAGCTGACGCAGCGCCTGCGCCACATCGGTCGCACCGGTGCTCTTGACGTCCTGATAGGTCCACGTGCGGCCAGCGCCCGCGCACTCGCTCGGACTCACGGGGATCCGCGTGGCGGTATCCGCGACGCATCCGGCCGGCGGCACCTTTGCCGCCGCGGCCGGCCGGCCCGTTCCCGGGGTGGAAGGGGAAGTTGCGCAGGCCGCCACACACAGTGTCAGACCAGCGCCGATCAGAATCTTCTTTAACATGAAAGTCATGCTAGATCGCGCAATCCGCCCGCGCAAGCCGCACGACGGCCCGCGTCGCACCGTGAGCTAGCGCCCTAAGGGCTTCGCCGGTCCATCGAGTGCTTCGAGCGTTGCACGCGAGGGGGAACGCTCGGCACGCAGCCGTGCGCTCACGCTCTCCGCCTGCGACATGACGCGCAGCAGGTTGCCACCGGCTACCTTGCCGAGGTCCGCATCGCTCCAGCCGCGCCGTGCCAGCTCCTGCAGCAGTGCCGGGAACCGATCGACCCCTTCGAGGCCGGTGGGAGTCTCGGGGATACCGTCGAAGTCGGATCCCAGTCCCACATGATCGACCCCCGCCACCTGGCGGATGTGCTCGATGTGGTCGGCCACGTCGGCGAACGTGACTGGCGGCTTGGGATGAGCGGCGTCCCAGGACTTGAGCGCCGCGGCCGCGCGCTCGGGCTGACCAATGTACAGCCCGCCGAAGGGCGGACTGCTGTTGCGCGCCTCCTCCGCCACGCGCTCCGCCGCCCAGCGGCGCCGTGCATCCGACACGTAGGTCGGCTCGAAGTTGACCATGACGACGCCGCCGTTAGTCGCCACGAGGCGCAGGACCTCGTCGGACACATCGCGCGGATGATCGACCAGCGCGCGTGCCGAGGAATGCGAGAAGATCACCGGCGCCGCACTCGCGCTGAGCACCGCACGCATCGTCTCTTCCGAGACATGCGCGAGATCGACCAGCATGCCGAGCCGGTTCATCTCGCGGACCACCTCCGCGCCGAAAGGCGTGAGCCCGTGGTGCAGCGGCATGTCGGTAGCCGAGTCGGCCCAGGCGGTATTGGAAGAATGCGTGAGCGTCATGTAGCGCGCTCCCGCATCGTAGTAGGTGCGCAGCACGGGAAGTGAGTCGTTGACCTGGTGGCCGCCCTCGACGCCGACCAGCGAGGCGATAAGCCCGGCACGGTGCAGCCGCCGGATATCCGCGGCGGTATAAGCCATGGCGAGATCGCGGGGGTAGCGTGCGCACATCGCCTTCACCAGGTCGATCTGTTCGAGCGTCGCCTGCACGGCCTGCGGGCCCTTCATCTCCACCGGGATGTACACCGACCAGAACTGCGCGCCGACATGCCCGCGGCGCAGCCGTGGAATGTCGGTCGCCAGTGGCAGTCCCCCCGATGGGGCGGCCAGTGCGGCAGTGTTGGCACTGAGATCGACCTTGGTGAGATCACCGCCGAAGCGCTGGCGGATCTCCCACGGCAGGTCGTTGTGGCCGTCGATGAGCGGCGTCTGCGCCAGTACGCGGTCGATGCGCTGCTCATCGGCCCCCTGCGGGGTCGCAGGCCATGCCACGGCTGCTGCCAGCGCCAGCAACCACAATGCAACTCCTGCCTGCGATCGCGCGCAGCGCATGCGCGCGGTTCGAATGTCCGCCACTTGGCTCCCCCTCTGTGTTGGTCTTTTGCTCAGCCGGGCACGATGCGCGCGCAGGAGCGGGTCCAGTCCTGCGGCTGCGCGCCCGGATTGTGCCAGCCGCACGGCCCCTGCAGCAGGCTTTCCGCAGGCAAGGGCCCCCAGCTGCCCGGCACGTACTCGTAAGGTTGCGGGAGGCCCTGCAGCACCGGGTCGACGATCGCCCAGGCGGCCTCCACTTCATCCTCGCGCGCGAAATTCGTGGTGTCGCCGATCAGCGCGGCGCTGATCAGCACGGCGTAGGCGTCCTCATCACCCTGCTGCTGCGCCACGAACAGTTCCACGTCCCGTCCGGTCATCACCGGACCGGGCTTCTTGGTGTGTGCGCCGAGCGCGATCGCGACATCGGGACCAACGCGGAAGCGCACGTGATTGGGCTGCTCGGGACCGAAGTCACCGAACACGTCCGCCGGCGGCGGGCGAAAATCGACGACCACCTCGGTGGCGGTCACCGGCAGTCGCTTGCCGGCGCGCAGATAGAACGGCACCCCGCTCCAGCGCCAGGAGTCGATGGCAAGCGCCAGCGCGGCGTAGGTTTCCACCTGCGAGTCGGCGGCGACGCCCGGCTCCTCGCGGTAACCGCGGTACTGACCGCGGACCACCTGGGAGGCGCTGAGCGGGCGGATCGCCCGCAGCACCTTCACCTTCTCATCACGCAACGCCTCGCCGCCGATGTTGACCGGGGGCTCGAGGGTGAGGAGCGCCACGATCTGCATGAGATGGTTCTGCATCACATCGCGGATACACCCGGCCTCCTCGTAGAAGCGCCCGCGCCCGGCGACGCCGAGCGTCTCGGCCATGGTGACCTGCACGCTCGCGACGTAATTGCGGTTCCAGACCGGCTCGAGAAAGGAGTTGGCGAAGCGGAAGTACAGCAGGTTCTGCACCGCCTCCTTGCCGAGGTAATGATCGATGCGGAAGATGCTCGACTCTGGGAAATGCGCATGCAGCGTCTCATTGAGCGCACGCGCGGAGGCGAGATCCCGCCCGAAGGGCTTCTCCACCACGATGCGCGCGCCGGCCGCATTGCCGGTCCCGCTCAGATGCTCGGCCACGGTGGCGAACATGCTCGGAGGAATGGCGAGATAGTGCAGCGGGCGGTGCGCATCGGCGAGTGTCTTGCGCAGCGCGACGAAGGTCGCGCGATCGTTATAGTCGCCGTCCACGTAGCGCAGCAGCTCCGTGAGCCGCGACGTCACCGCCGCGTCCGCGCCCTTCACGAATTCGCCAATGCTCGCCTGCACGCGCGCGATGAGCCCGCGGAGATCGGTGCCCGCGCGGGCGACGCCGATCACCGGCACCGTGAGCAGGCCGCGGCGCACGAGGTGATAGAGCGCCGGAAAGATCTTGCGATAGCACAGGTCCCCGGTTGCCCCGAACAGCACGATGGCATCACAATCACGGCGTTCCATGCGCACCTCCTCCTCTCCTGGCATGAGCACGGGATGTCACGGGCTTTGCTCGAGGTGGCCACCGAACCCGAGCCGCATCGCCGACAGCAACTTGTTGGTGAACTGCGCACGGCCGCGGGACTCGAAGCGTCCATAGAGCGCGGCGCTCAGCACCGGAGCGGGAACCCCGACCTCGATCGCCGCCTCGACCGTCCAGCGCCCCTCGCCGGAGTCGGACACGTGCCCGGCGAAGCGTTCGAGCCTGCGGTCCTCGGCGAGCGCCCTGGCACTGAGATCGAGCAGCCGCGAGGAGATGATGCTGCCGTGCCGCCAGACTTCCGTGATGGCTGCGAGATCGAGCTGGTACTGGAAGAACTGGGGATCCGAGAGCGGCGCAGTCTCGGCATCCGCCGCCCCGGCGGTGAGACCGGCATCGGCGTGCGCGAGCAGGTTCAGCCCTTCGGCATAGGCGGCCATGAGTCCGTACTCGATGCCGTTGTGGACCATCTTCACGAAATGCCCCGCGCCCGATGGGCCGCAGTGCAGATAGCCCATCCTGGCTGCGGCCAGACTTGCGGCCTTGTCCGCCGTCGCCCCACCGGCCGGCGGGGCGTCGCCCCCGGCCGCTGCCTGCCGGCCTCCCGGAGCGAGCGTAGCGAGCGCCGGCTCGAGGAGCGCAACCGCCTCGCGCGCGCCGCCGATCATGAGGCAGTACCCTTCCTCGAAGCCGAGCACCCCACCGCTCGTGCCGACATCGACATAATGGATGCCCCGGCCGCGCAGCTGCGCAGCACGGCGGATATCGTCGCGGTAGTTGGAATTGCCGCCATCGATGAGCACATCGCCGGCCGCGAGCAGCGGCTCGAGCTCGCCGATCACGGAGTCGACCACCGCGGCCGGCACCATGATCCACACCACCCGCGGCGATGTGAGCGCCTTCACCAGTTCGGCAGTCGAGGACACACCGCGGGCGCCGAACGCCGTGACCGCCTTGACGTTCCCGGCGTTGTGGTCATACGCCACGCACTCATGACCGCCCTTCACCAGACGCCGCACCATGTTGGCGCCCATGCGTCCGAGCCCGATCATCCCAATCCGCATGGCAGTGACTCCTTCTGTTACCCGCGCAGCCGGCAAAAGCCACGCCTTTTGCTCGCGAAAACGAAGTCGATGTCCGGCAAAATCGCCGCAGGCGATTTTGCCCAATCCAATCAGTTCGGCACCCGGCGGATCTGCGCGCCGAGCTGCGCGAGCTTCTCCTCGATGGCCTCGTAGCCGCGGTCGATGTGGTAGATGCGCTCGACCTCGGTGCGTCCCTCGGCGACGAGGCCCGCCAGCACCAGGCTCGCCGAGGCGCGCAGGTCCGTCGCCATCACCGGCGCCGCGGTGAGCTTCTCCACGCCGTGGATGATGGCGGTGTTGCCCTCGAGACGGATCTCCGCTCCCATGCGGCGCATCTCCAGCATGTGCATGAAGCGGTTCTCGAAGATGGTCTCGGTGATGGTGCCGACGCCGCTGGCTACGGTGTTGAGGGCGGCGAACTGCGCCTGCATGTCGGTCGGGAACGCCGGATACGGCGCGGTGCGCACATCGACGGCCCGCAGATTGCGGCCGCGCATGTCCACTTCGATCCAGTTGTCGCCGACGCCGAGCTTCGCGCCGGCCTCCGCCAGCTTGGCGAGCACCGCATCGAGGTGGTCGGGACGGGTGTTCTTGATGCGCACGTGCCCGCGGCTGATGGCGCCCGCCACCAGGTAAGTGCCACTCTCGATGCGGTCGGGCAGCACTTCGTAGCTCGTGCCGCGCAGCTTCTCGACTCCCTCGATGAGGATCTTATCGGTGCCCGCGCCCTGAATGCGCGCACCCATCGCGATGAGGAAGTTCGCGAGGTCGACCACCTCGGGCTCGCGCGCCGCATTCTCGATGACCGTCTCGCCCTCGGCGAGGGTCGCCGCCATCATCAGGTTCTCGGTGCCGGTGACGGTCACGGTGTCGAGCACCAGGCGTGCGCCGCGCAGGCGCGCCGCCCGGGCGCGGATATAACCGCCGTCGATGGTGATGTCGGCTCCCATGGCCTGCAGTCCCGCGACGTGGATGTTGACCGGGCGCGCGCCGATGGCGCAGCCGCCCGGCAAGGACACATCCGCATGCCCATAGCGCGCGATGAGCGGTCCCAACACCAGGATGGACGCGCGCATGGTCTTCACCAGATCGTACGGGGCGAAGCACTCGCGCAAGGTCGAGCCGTCGACTTCGATACGCATGCGCTCATCGATGGTGACTGTCGCGCCCATCCTGCCGAGCAGCTCGACCGTGGTGGTCACATCGCGCAGGTGCGGCACGTTCGCGACGACCACCGGATCCTGCGCGAGCAGTGCGCCCGCGAGTATCGGCAGCGTCGCGTTCTTGGCGCCGGAGATGCGCACCTCGCCCTCGAGGGGCACGCCGCCCTGGATTTGCAGTTTGTCCATCTCAGCGCTGTCCCCACTCTTCCGGTGTCAGCGCCTCGATGGAGAGGGCGTGGATCTCCCTTCCGACGCGCTCCCCCAGGGTGCGGTACACGAGTTGGTGGCGCGCGAGGCTCCGCAGCTGCGCGAACTCGCGCGCGACGATGCGCGCCGTGAAGTGGGTGCGGTCGTCCGATTCCACCTGCACTTGCGCGCCGGGAAGACCGGCCCGGATGAGGCGCGCGACTTCTTCAGGGTCCATGGATGCGATATTACATGGGCGCAGGTCGAGGCCGCCTATAATGACACGCATGGATCCGCACCCCGCGGCCCCGGCCGCGCCGCAGGCCGATGATGAGCAAATGCTTGCCTCCGCCCGCCGTGCTCTAGGCATCGAGGCCCGGGCAGTGGAGGCGCTCACCCCGAGGCTCGGCCCGCAGTTCGCGCAGGCCTGCCGCATCTGTCTCGACTGCGGCGGGCGCGTCGTGGTGACCGGGATGGGCAAGTCGGGACACATCGCCGGCAAGATCGCGGCGACGCTCGCCAGCACCGGCACGCCCGCTTTTTTCCTGCACCCGGCCGAAGCCGGCCATGGCGATCTCGGCATGATCACCCGGCTCGATGCGGTGCTCGCGCTATCCAACTCGGGGGAGACGCCGGAGCTGGTGGTGTTGCTCCCGCACCTGAAGCGCCTCGCCGTGCCGCTCATCGTGATGTGCGGCCGGGGCGACTCTACGCTCGCGCGCGCCGCGAACGTGACCCTCGATGTCAGCGTGCCCGAGGAAGCCTGCCCACTCAACCTGGCTCCCACCGCGAGCACCACCGCAACGCTCGCGATGGGGGATGCGCTCGCCGTCGCGGTGCTCGAGGCACGCGGCTTCACCCGCGCGGATTTCGCCCGCTCGCACCCGGGCGGTGCGCTCGGGCGGCGACTGCTGCTGCATGTCGAGGACCTGATGCGTACCGGGGACGCCATCCCGCGCGTTCCGCCCGATGCCCCGCTCAGTGCGGGGCTGCTGGAAATGTCGCGCAAGGGGCTCGGCATGACGGTGGTGGTCGATTCCGCGCAGCACATACTCGGGGTATTCACGGACGGGGACCTGCGGCGCGCGCTCGATAAGCGGATCGACGTGCATGCCACCGTGATGCGTGCCGTCATGACGACGCAGGCGAAGAGCATCGGCCCGCGGGAGCTCGCTGCGGAAGCCGCGCACCTGATGGAGGTGCACCGCATCACGGCGCTCCCGGTGCGGGATGCGCACGGGCGGCTCGTCGGCGCACTCAACGTGCACGACCTGATGCGCGCCGGCGTCGTCTGACATGCGGCCATCCATCCGCCTGCTGGTGCTCGACGTCGACGGCGTACTGACCGACGGCCGGCTGTACTTCGGACCGCGCGGCGAGACGCTCAAAGCGTTCCATGTGCGCGATGGCGTCGGGCTGAAGCAGCTGCAGCGCGCGGGGCTGACCGTCGCGGTGATCTCCGGACGCCGCTCCCGCATGGTGGCGTCGCGTTGCCGCGAGCTCGGCGTGCGTCATGTTCTGCAGGGGGTCGCGGACAAGCTCGCGGCTCTCACGCAGTTATGCGCGCGGCTGAAGCTCACGCTGGCCGCCTGTGCCTGTGTCGGGGATGACCTTCCCGATGTGCCGCTGATGCGCGCCGCCGCGCTCTCCTTCGCAGTCGCTGACGCCCACCACTCGGCACGAGGTGCAGCGGACGTCGTCACACGGCTGCCCGGCGGGCACGGCGCAGTGCGCGAGGTCTGCGATCATCTGCTTGCCCTCAACCCACGCCGGGCGCGCGCGCGATGATCTACCGCCTGGCAGCAGTGCTCGCGCTGCTCGCGCTCATCGTGGGGATGGTGCTGCTCACTGCGTCGCAACCCGAGTCCGTCGCGCGTACCACGGCGGGACAGCCGATGCACGATCCGGGCTATTCGGCCATGCAGGCGCGGCTCGTTCAGACCGGCAACGACGGCCTCCCGCTCTACACGCTCGATGCCGCACAGATCCAGCAGGAGCCCAACCGCGGCCTGGTTGAGCTCCAGCAGGTGCGGCTCGGATTTCGCGACGAGAGCGGCAACCAGTGGACCGCGCGCGCGGCGCACGGCGAGGTGGCACAGGGGGGCGGTGTGGTGCAGCTTGACGGTAACGTGCACGTTGCCGGCACTCTCCCCGGAACGGAAGAGCCGGTGCAGATCACCTCGGAGCACCTCGCCGTCGATACCAACGCACAGGTCGTGACGACGCAGGCTCCGGTGACGATCGTCATGTCCGGACGCGAGCTCGCAGCACGTGGCCTGGTTGCGAGCTTGAAGGAGCGTCACGTGCATTTAGAATCGGCCGTGCATGGCGCTTTCCTCCCCTAACGCACGTGGTTGGATGCTGTCCGGACTTATCGCCTGGGGCGCGCTGGCGGCCCATGCCCTCGCCGCGCTCCCGGCGCGTCAGCTGCCGATCACCGTCGACGCGGCCTCCTCGGAGGTGGATTACCGCACCAACCTGGTGGTATTCAGCCAGGTGGTGATCTCGCAGGGTGCGATGCGCGTGCAGGCCGACCATGCGCACGCGAGCGGCCTGAATTTCGCCAACAGCCGCTGGACGTTCGACGGGCACGTGCGCATCGACGCCGCACCAAGCGGCAGCCTGCGCTCGGATCAGGCGGTGGTCGAGTTCCGCGACAATCGCATCGCGCGCGCCACGGCGAGCGGCAAGCCCGCGGAGTTCGAGCAGCCGCGTGGCGATTCGCAGCAGATGGCGCGCGGCCACGCGGATGAGATCGTGTACGACGTCAACGATGGGATCGTGCGGCTCTCGAACGATGCGTGGCTGTCCGATGGCGTGAACGAGATTTCGGGGCCGCTGCTGGTGTACAACATTCGCGCGCAGCGGGTGCAGGCGGCCACTCAACCCGGCAGCGACCAGCGCGTTCACATCACCATCGCACCGCAGAGCGCGCCGCCGGCACCATCGGGCAAGCCCCACAACGAGCCCGGCAAGCCCCCGCCGCCGAATCCCAAGTCATGACCGCGCTCAAAGCCACGGGCCTGGACAAGAGCTACAAGTCGCGCCAGGTCGTGCGCGATCTGTCACTCGAGCTCGAGAGCGGAGAGGTCGTGGGCCTGCTCGGGCCCAACGGCGCCGGCAAGACCACCGCCTTCTACATGATCGTGGGGCTGGTCCCGTGCGATGCGGGGCGCATCGTGCTCGGCGATGTGGACCTGACGCTGCTGCCGATTCACCGGCGCGCGCAGCTCGGTCTCGGCTACCTGCCGCAGGAAGCCTCCGTGTTCCGCAAATTGTCGGTCGCGGACAACATCATGGCGATTCTCGAGACGCGCGAGATGGAACGTGCCGCGCGCGAGGAGCGCCTGGAGCAGCTGCTGGAAGAGCTGCGCATCGGTCACGTGCGCAAGACGCAGGGACTGGCGCTCTCGGGCGGTGAGCGGCGGCGCGTCGAGATCGCGCGGGCGCTCGCCGCCGAGCCCCGGTTCATGCTGCTCGATGAACCCTTCGCCGGCGTCGATCCGCTGTCGGTCCTCGACATCCAGCGCATCATCCGCGAGCTCACCCAGCGCGGCATTGGTGTGCTGATCACTGACCATAATGTCCGCGAAACCCTGGGGGTGTGCGCCCGGGCTTACATCGTCAACCAGGGTACGGTCATCGCCTCGGGCACTGCGGAAGAAGTCCTTGCCAACCCCCAAGTCCGTGAGGTGTACTTGGGCGAGTCGTTCCGGCTTTGAAGCTCCAGGCGAGCGAGAGCCAAACACTTTGTTTTTCAATTGACTCCACAACGAACCTGGAACGGCCGCCAGTAGCCCTTCAGCCAAGTCACATGCTCAAACCCTCTCTGCAGCTGAAGCTGGGTCAGCAACTGACCATGACCCCGCAGCTGCAGCAGGCCATACGCCTCCTGCAGCTGCCGGCACTAGAGCTGCAGGCGCACATCCGCGAGCTGCTGGAAACCAATGTAATGCTCGAGCAGGAGGAGGCCGAGGCCACCGGAACGTTCGAGGTGATCGTCACCGCGGCGGAGCAGCCCAAGGCCGCCGAGCGCGCCGCGGAGAGCACCGTCGAAGTCCTCGATGGGGGCTGGGGCGAACACACCGCCGGGCCCGCAGACACGCCCTGGAGCGGCGACGATGACGAGCGGCAGCAGGAGTACGCCGATGCCTCCGGGGAGTCGCTGCAGGATCATCTGCTGTGGCAGCTGGAGCTGGCCCGCCTCGAGCCAAGGGAGCTGGCGATCGCGCGCGCCATCGTCGATGCCGTCAGCGACGACGGCTACCTGACCGAGTCGCTCGAGGAGATCGGACAGACGCTGCGCCCCGAACTCGAGTGCTCGAGCGATGAGATCGCCAGCGTGCTGGAGCGCGTGCAGGTGCTCGACCCCGCCGGGGTCGGTGCCCGCTCGGTCGGCGAGTGCATCGAGCTGCAGCTGCGGCAGCTGGACCCCTCGACCCCGGGGTTCGAGACCGCGCTGCGGATCGCGCGGCATCACCTCGAGCTCGTCGCTGAACGTGAGCTGTCGCTGCTGCGCCGCGAGCTGCGCGCCACCGAGGAGGAGATCGCGAGCGCGCTCGCGCTGGTGCGCTCGTGCCATCCGCGGCCCGGCGCCACGGTGAGCGCCGGCAGCGCCGAGTACGTGGTGCCGGATGTGTTCGTGCGCCGCACCGAGCACGGCTGGGGTGTGGAGATCAATCCGGCGACGCTGCCGCGTGTGCGCCTCAATCAAGGCTACGCCAGCCTGATCGGTCGCAACGCGAGTCACGCGAGCATGCGCGCGCAGCTGCAGGAAGCGCGCTGGCTGCTGAAGAGCCTGGAGATCCGTCACGAAACGCTGATGAAGGTGGCGCGCTCCATCGTCGAGCGACAGACGGCATTCCTCGAGCACGGCGAGGAGCACATGCGCCCGATGATCCTCAAGGACATCGCCGAAGCGGTCACCATGCACGAGTCGACCATCTCGCGCGTGACCTCCGGAAAGTACATGCACACCCCGCGCGGCGTGTTCGAGCTGCGATACTTCTTCTCGAGCCAGGTCGAGGGGGCCGATGGCTCGGGCACCTCATCGACCGCGATCCGCGCCAAGATCAGAAAGCTCGTCAAGGACGAGGACCCGGAAGCGCCGTTGAGCGACGGCCGCATCGCGGAGATCCTCTCGACCGAGGGCATCCCGGTGGCGCGGCGCACCGTCGCCAAGTACCGCGAGGCCATGGGGATCGCAGCCTCGAACGAGCGGCGCCGCACGGGACCGAAACAGATGTAAGCAGATGTCATGCAAGGAGACGGCATATGCAGCTCAGCGTCACCGGCCACCACGTCGAAGTCACGGCCTCGCTGCGGGGCTATGTGGAGAAGAAACTGGAGCGCATTGGCAGACACTTCGATCAGGTCATCGACGTGCACTGCGTGTTGACGGTGGAGAAGCTGCGACAGAAGGCCGAGGCGACGCTGCACGTGAGCGGCAACGCCATTTACGCGGACGCGACCCAGGAGGACATGTACGCCGCCATTGATCTGCTGGCGGACAAGCTCGATCGCTGCATCAAGAAGCACAAGGAGAAGCGCGCCGACCACCATGCCGCCGCGGTGAGGGCGCTGCGCCTCTAGAGGGGGTCGGCCGGCCGCCCCGGAGCTGTGAAGTTGGCGAGTGGCGCCGCCGCTGGATACCATGGCGGCGTGCGCATCATCATCCTCAGCGGACTGTCGGGGTCCGGCAAGAGCGTGGCCTTGCACATGCTCGAGGACCTCGGCTTCTACTGCATCGACAATATCCCCGCGGCGCTGCTGAAGCCGTTCGTCTCCTACACCGTGCGCAGCCCCGAGGCGACCTATGAGCGCACCGCGATCGGGCTCGACGCGCGCAACACCCCGGCGGAGGTGGCGAGCGTTCCGCAGCTGATCGATGAGCTGCGGCGCAGCGGACTGCACTGCGAAGTGGTGTTCCTGGTGGCGGCCGAAGACGAGCTGCTGCGGCGTTTCGCGGAAACGCGCCGCAAGCATCCCATGAGCCGCAGCGGCGTGGGTCTGCGCGAGGCGATGGCGCTCGAGCGCGAGCTGCTCGAGCCGATCGCGTCGGTCGCCGATCTCCTCATCGACACCTCGCGCATCTCGGTGCACACCTTGCGCGACATCATCCACAAGCGCGTCGAGCAGCGCACCGCGGGCAAGCTTTCGATCACTTTCGAGTCCTTCGGCTTCAAGCGCGGCATCCCGGCCGATGCTGACTTCGTGTTCGACGCGCGCGCGCTCCCGAACCCGTACTGGGAGCCGGGGCTGCGCAACCTCACCGGCCGTGATGCCGAGGTGATCCGCTTCCTCGAGACCCACACCAACGTCGCGGCGCTGATCACGGACATTGCCCGCTTCGTGCGCGGCCGGGTGCCGGAGTACCAGGCGAGCAACCGCGGCTACCTCACCGTGGCGGTCGGCTGCACCGGCGGTCAGCACCGCTCGGTGTACATCGTCGACCGTCTGGCTGAGATTTTCGCGGCCGAATCCGCTCATGTCATGGCGCGCCACAGCGGGCTGCCCGGGGCCAAGCTCTTCAAGCCCGCGCGCGCCGCCTCCGCCGCCCGGTAACGGTTGTAAGCGCGCAGCCGGATGCGGACCGTGCGGTGTCAGGTCGCCTGCGCCACACCCGCGGCGGTCATCACCTGCGGCAGCTTCTCCCCGCTCATGAACGCCTGAAGCGCGGTGCGCGCCTCCATGGCGTCGCGGTAGCCGAGCTCGATGAGTGCGCGGGTGTAACCGGACTCGAAGGTGAGGTAGCTCGCGAGCTGATGCCCCGAGGTGTCGCGGCCGCCGATGACGCGCAGCAGCGCCCGCAACCCGCGCGGTATTTCTCCGGCGTGACGGCCGGCGATCTCGCGCGGATCGACCGAGGGGGCGAGCATCAGCGTCTCGATGGGCCGTCCGCCACGTGCTGCCTGCGGCGCGGCGTGAACCAGCTCGTTGAAGCGCTCGAGCTGCTCGAGATCGCTATAGATCTGGTCGGTGAACAGCGTGTCGAGCATGTAGCCGAAGATCTCTCCCGGGCTCGGCATGATCGGCGGCAGGCGATTCACCTGGACGCCGGCGGCACGCCGTGCGCGCACCCCGATGATGAGCAGCCGGTCGGCGCCGAGGTGGATCGCGGGGCTGAGCGGATGGACCTGGCGCATGGCGCCATCACCGTAGTACGCATCGCCGATCCTCATCGGCGGGAACAGCAGCGGAATCGCAGCGCTCGCCATCAGATGGTCCAAAGTGAGTGGCGTGCGCACCCCGACGCGTTGCACCCGCGACCAGTCGCCGATCGAGTCGATACCGTCGAAGAAGGCCACCGAGCGACCTGTGCCGTAACTGGTGGCGCACAGCGCGAACGCGTGCAGATGCCCGCGCTCGATGCTGCGACGGATACCGGCGCAGTCCACGTGCACGCGCAGCAGCTCGCGCAACGGCGTGTTGTCGAGCAGCGACTTCGGCGGCGCCAGCACCATGCCGCCGGAAATGAGCGCCAGCACCCAGTGTGCGCCCGCGCGCAGCATGTGCCTGGCGTCGACATGGAAGACCTGGCTCGACTGGAAGTTGGCCCACACACGCTCGAGTCCCGCCACCGCGCGCCGCCAGTGGTGCGCCTCGGCCGCCAGCACGCTGGCCGCGACCGCTCCGGCGGAAGTGCCGACGATCACCTGAAAGGGGTTACGTGCGCGCGGCAGCATCTCCGCCAGCGCCAGCAGCACTCCGACCTGGTACGCCGAGCGCGCGCCGCCGCCGGTCAGCACCAAGCCGACCGTCGGGCGTAAGCCCGGTCGGGATAAGGTTTCGGCGAGCCCATCCATAGTGGCGTGACAGCGTCGCTATTATGGAACCCCGGGTAGCGGGCTCTGTGTGACCGAAGTCGCGCCCGTGCCGGAGGAAGCGGCCGCGGTACCGCTCGAGGGGCGGCGCAGCTCGCGCATGGCGAGATCGAGTCCCGCAAGGGAGAGGGGAAACATTCGTCCGCGGATGAGATCGCGCACGATGCCAGTCGACGGAGAGTACGGCCAGCGCGTCGGATCCTCGGGGTTCAACCACACGAGGTGCGGGAAGGCGGCGCACAAACGCCGCATCCACTGCGCGCCGGACTCCGGGTTCCAGTGCTCGATGCTGCCGCCTGGCTGCATGATCTCATGTGGGCTCATGCTCGCATCGCCGACCAGGATCACGCGGTAGTCACGGCCATAAGTGCGCAGCACCCGCTCGGTCGGTATCAACGCCTCGCAGCGGCGCTGGTTGTCCTTCCACACGCTTTCGTAGAGAAAGTTGTGGAAGTAGAAATGTTCCAGGCGCTTGAACTCACTGCGCGCCGCGGAAAACAGCTGCTCGCAGATGCGCACGTAGCCGTCCATCGAGCCGCCAACATCGAGAAACAGCAGCACCTTGATGGCATTGTGCCGTTGCGGAACGAGGTGCAGATCGAGCAGGCCGCCGTTGCGGGCGGTGGCATCGATCGTGCCCTCGAGGTCGAGCTCCTCGAGCGCGCCTTCGCGTGCGAACCTGCGCAGCCTGCGCAGCGCGAGTCTCAGGTTGCGGGTGCCGAGCTCGACCGTGTCGTCGAAGTTTCGATACTCACGCCCTTCCCATACCTTCACTGCGCGCCGCGCGCGCGCGCGCCGCCCCATGCGGATACCCTGCGGGTTGTAGCCCTCGGCGCCGAAGGGCGAGCTGCCGCGGGTGCCGATCCAGCGGTTACCGCCCGCGTGGCGCTCCTGCTGCTCGCGCAAGCGTTGACGCAGCGTCTCGAGGAGCTCATCCCAGCCGCCGAGGGCCTCGATGCGGCGACGCTCCTCCTCGGAGAACACGCGTGCGGCGAGGGATCGCAGCCACTCGGCCGGTACGGTCGCGGCGAGCTGAGCGAATGACTGCTCCGCGCCCTGGAAGATCTGGGCGAACACACGGTCGAAACGGTCGTAGTGACGCTCGTCCTTCACCAGACAGGCGCGCGCGAGGTAGTAGAAATCCTGCGCCGAGACGGCGGCGAGCCGTGCCTCGAGCGCCGCGAGCAGCGCGAGAAACTCAGTCGTGGAGACCGGAACCCCGGCGGTGCGCAGCTCGAAGAAGAATCGCACCAGCACCGCGCGCAACCTTCAGCGCGCCCGGCGGTGCATGAACACCAGTTGCTCGAACAGGTGCACATCCTGCTCGTTCTTCAGCAGTGCGCCGTGCAGGATGGGGATTACCTTGCGCGCATCGCCGCTGCGCAACGCCTCGGGCGCGATGTCCTCCGCCACGAGCAGCTTGATCCAGTCGAGCAGCTCCGAGGTGGATGGTCTCTTCTTCAGCCCGGGCGTGGCACGCACCTCGAAGAACGCCGCGAGCGCCTCGGCGAGCAGCTCCTTCTTCAGCTCGGGATAGTGCACGTCGACGATCGCGCGCATGGTTGCCTCGTCGGGGAAGCGGATGTAGTGGAAGAAGCAGCGGCGCAGGAACGCATCTGGCAGCTCCTTCTCATTGTTGCTGGTGATGATGATGATCGGCCGGTGCCGTGCCCGGATCAGCTCACGGGTCTCGTGGACGTAGAACTCCATGCGATCGAGCTCGCGCAGCAGATCGTTGGGAAACTCGATGTCGGCCTTGTCGATCTCATCGATCAGCAGCACCGGCTGCACGGCCGACTCGAACGCCTCCCACAGGCGGCCCTTGACGATGTAGTTGCGGATGTCGTGCACCCGCTCCTCTCCGAGCTGCGAATCGCGCAGCCGCGAGACGGCGTCGTACTCGTAGAGCCCCTGCTGCGCTTTGCTCGTCGACTTGATGTGCCACTCGTACAGCGGCCGCCCGAGCGAGCGTGCGATTTCCTGTGCCAGCTGTGTTTTGCCGGTGCCCGGCTCACCCTTTATGAGCAGCGGCCGCGCCAGAGTGATGGCGGCATTCACCGCCATCATGAGATCGTCGGTGGCGACGTACCGGTCGGTGCCCGTGAAGCGCTGCTGTTCACTCATGGTTGAAACCAGTGTAACCGTGAGCACCTGAATATGCGCGGAACACGGCCAACCTGCGGGGACTTGCCGCGGTTGGGCCGACCGACTCAGTGCGGCGTCAACGTCAGCGTGTGTTGCGCGGAGCCTGGCAGGAACGGCAGAGGTTCCCCACGCGCCCACGCATCGAAGCCCGCCCGGTAGTAAGGCGATAGCGGATGCCCGCTCTGCCCGCCGGGGATGTGCAGGTAGCCCTCGCTCTCGTGCCCCGGCGAGACGGCAAAGCGCTCGGACTGGCCGAAGGCGCCGTCCTGGACGCGCGGCATGTCGTGATCACCCGGCAACTCGAGCGTCGGCATGTCGAGGAGCGAAGCAAGCCACGGCAGGGCGCGGGACAACGGGTGGCGTATGTGCGCGGCGTTGTGCCCGCCCCAGTTGCAGCGCGCGAGCTGCGGGCAGACCGGCGCGAGCTCGGCGATCGTTGCATCGGCCTGGGCGAGCAGAAATTCCCGCCAGTCGCGATAGTCCTGCGCCAGCAGGTGCAGCGGCTGGGTCGTCACCAGTTCCCACAGTGGTCCCTCGAACTGTGCCGGTGGCCAGCTCGTCTCGCCGCCCGGGACGCGCAGCGCCGCGAGCAGCATGTCCCAAACCGCCTGCTGCGTACGGTCGTGATACGCGCGCACCAGCCGATAGCCCACCGAATCGACGCTGGCCTGCGCGTTCCAGTGCTCGATCAGTCCGCGGAACTCCGCCCGGCGCGGCTTACCTTGCACTGCCTGCTCATCGATTACCCGAAGCAGCAGCGTCCGCCAGCGGCCGAGGAACACTGCGCGGTCATCGAGTTGAATGCGCAGCATGTCCGCGGGTGTGACCGGCCCCGTGAGTGCCATGAGGTCGTCACGGATCTGGCCTGCGCGCGCGCCGAGGTCGTACTCGGCGCCGAGGCTCGTCAGATCCCCACCGATGAGCTGCAACTGGCGGGGATCGCTCGCGACGCGGGCGTTGGCCGTCCACAGACGCCCGAGCGGTGGATCCACGATCCGTGGATGCTCGGCCACCGTGGTCCATGGCCCGCGGGCGCGCGCGCGTCCGCTGCCCGTCTCTGCGGGGATGCGGCCGAAGATGGTCCAGGCGATGTGGCCTTCGCGGTCGCCTAACACGGCGTTCTGGTGGGGAATGCCGATCATTGGAGCGACAGAGAGCGCCTCCGCGACCGAGCCGATGCGCTCGAGCTCCATCAGGTTCAGATTGGTAGCCTCCGGCAGCTGCGCCAGCCACCTCACGAACCAGCAGCGCTGCATCCCAGGATCCGTGCGCCACAGCACCCCGGTGGGCCCGCTCGCGATGTCGAGTCCGACGCTCGGGGCGCCGCGCACGCGGATCTCTTCGTGCACCATCTCGAGCGGCGCACCGTGCTGCGACGCCGACCCACCCTCCCCGTCTGCTCCACACGGCGCGGCCGCAATGTCGAGCCAGTTACCGTAGCTGTTGGTGAAGCCCCAGGCGATGTGGCCGTTCGAGCCTGCGACCATCAGTGGTGCACCGGGCAGCGTGACTCCGTTCAGATCGATCCCGGGCTCGCTGCCGTGCGCGGGGATCCGCAGGCGCGCGTGATACCAGATGGTCGGCACGCGCTGTCCGAGATGCATGTCGTTGGCGATGAGCGCCGCGCCGCTCGCGGTGAGACCGCCGGCCACCGCCCAACTGTTGCTGCCGGCCGCAGGAGTCCGCGCCGTCGGTGCGGGCAGCGGTGAAGCGACCGCACCGCGCACATCGAGCACCGCGGCGTCCGGCACCGGCACGGAACTCCCGGCAACGGCCCCCGCTCCGGCCGGAGCGTCCCAGCTCGTTCCTGACGGATACAGGAAGCCGAGCGCACATTTCCAACCATCCGCACACTGCGGTCCGCCGAGGCGCGCGTTGATCTCCTGCCGCAGCATCTCGCGCCGCAGGCCGTTCGCCTGCAGATCCCACCACATGGCATGCTCGACCAGCACGCTGTCCTCGCGGCTCCACGGCACGGGTGCAGCGCCGAGGAGCAGATACTCCCACGGGCGGACGCCGAGGCTGGCGATCCCGGCGTTGACGCCCCGGGTGTAGGCAGCGAGCAGCGCGCGCTGTGCCGGGGTGGCCTCGGCCAGGACCTGGCGTGCGACCGTGCGGAAGCGGAACAGCCGCGCGTCGCGGTCCTGGGCGATCGCCACTGCGCCGAACAGCTCCGCGAGCTCTCCGGCGGCGAGGCGCCGTGCGAGATCCATCTGGAAGAAGCGGTCCTGGCCATGCGCAAATCCCGTGGCGTAGGCGAGGTCGACCCGGTCGGATGCCTCGATGGTCGGCACCCCGCGCGCATCGCGGGTGATCTGCGCCGCCGCGCTGAGCCCCGGGACGCGCAGCTCACCGTCGAGTTGCGGCAGCGAGCCGCGTAACAGTCCATAGACGCTGCCGATGGCCGTCAGCACGAGCACCGCGGCGGCCGCGGCGATGAGCTTCAGCGTGCGCATCGTGCGGGGAGCGGACGGCCTACAGGGGCGAGGCCAGCGCTACAGTGAGGATCAGCATGGAGTTGGTGCCGCCCTGAACGCCTGAATGCTCGCCCTTGGTGAGAATCACCAGGTCGCGCTCCTTCACCAGTTGCAGCTCGAGCAGCCGCGTGAACAGCGCGCGGTACAGCCGCTCGGCGGAGCCGCCACCGGCCGTGACGTCGAAGATCACCGGGTAGACCCCGCGGTAGAGCGTCACGCGCCGGCGCGTCGCCTCGTTACGCGTGAAGGCATACACGGGTATATCCGCGCGGATACGCGACATCCACAGCGGGGTCGCGCCGGATTCCGTGAGTGCCACGATCGCACGCACCTTCATGTGGTTGGCCGTGTGCATGACGGCCATGGCGATCGCCTCCTCGGTGCCCTTGAACTGCCCCTCGACGCTGCGATGCCGCGCCCGGCTGTGGGTGAGCTGGTACTTCTCGGCACCCTCGATGACCTGCGCCATCGCCTGCACTGCCTTCACCGGATAGCGTCCGGTGGCGGTCTCGGCCGACAGCATGACCGCATCGGTCCCATCCATCACGGCATTTGCGACATCGCTCACCTCGGCGCGCGTCGGCACCGGGCTGTGGATCATCGACTCCATCATCTGCGTGGCGGTGATCACCACCTTGTTGCGGGTGCGGGTCTGGTGAATGATCGTCTTCTGCAGCCCCGTGAGCTCGGCGTAGCCCATCTCCACGCCCAGATCGCCGCGCGCCACCATGATCACGTCGGACGCGTCGATGATGCCGGGCAGATTGTCGACGGCTTCGTGGCGCTCGATCTTGGCGACGATGCGTGCGTCGCTGCCTGCCTTGCGCAGCAGCGTGCGCGCCTCCTCGATGTCCCGCGCCTCGCGCGCGAACGACACCGCGACGTAGTCGATGCCCTCCTCGGCCGCGAACACGATGTCCTCGCGGTCGCGCTCGGACAGCGCCGGCGCCGAGATGCCACCGCCCTGACGGTTGAGGCCCTTGCGGTCGGACAGCGTTCCGCCGACGCGCACGAGTGTCTCGATGCGGGTGTCGGCCACGCGCACGACATCGAGCACGATCTGTCCGTCGTTCAGCAGCAGCGTATCGCCGGCACCCACATCCTTCGGCAGGTTCTTGTAGGCGACGCCCACCGCCTGCGCCGTGCCGCTCTTCGGATCGAGCGCGGTGTCGAGCGTGAACGGCGCGCCCTCGGGAAGCTGCACGGAGCCATCGCGGAAGCACTCGATGCGGATCTTCGGCCCCGCGAGGTCCAGCAGCACGCCGATGCAGCGGTCGGCTCGCTGCGCGGCCTCGCGCACCTGAGCGAGACGCCGCCGGCGGTCGTCCACCGTACCGTGCGAGGCGTTGAGGCGCACGACGTCGAGCCCGGCACGCATCATCTGCGTGAGCACCTCGAGGTCGTCGGTCGCAGGTCCAAGCGTGGCGACAATCTTGGCGCGCCTCAGCGCCTCCCCCGCGCCCTCAGCCACGGGCACGCTGCTCCAGCACCGCAACCGCGGGCAGCGTCTTGCCTTCGACGAACTCGAGGAACGCGCCGCCGCCGGTGGAAATGTAGGAAATACCGTCCTCGACGCCGTACTTCTCGATGGCCGCGAGGGTATCCCCGCCGCCGGCCAGGGAGAACGCCTTGCTGCGCGCTACGCCAGAGGCGATCGTGCGCGTGCCCTCGCCGAACTGCTCGAATTCGAACACGCCGACCGGCCCGTTCCAGATGATGGTGCCCGCCGCCTGCAGCAGCGCGCTGCAGCGGTCGGCGGTGTCGGGGCCGATGTCGAGGATCATCTCATCGCGGCGCACCTCGGCGACCGGGCGCACATCCGCGTGCGCCGTCGCGGCGAACTCGCGGCCGACGACCACGTCCGTCGGCAACGGAATCCGCGCATCACGCGCGCGCGCCTTGTCCATGAGACGGCGGGCGACATCCAGCATCTCCATCTCGCACAGTGAGCGCCCCACGTTGACGCCGGCGGCGGCAAGGAACGTATTGGCGATGCCGCCACCCACGATGAGCTGGTCGACTTTGTCGAGCAGCGACTCGAGCACCATGAGCTTGGTCGACACCTTGGAGCCCCCCACGATCGCCACCAGCGGCCGGGCCGGATCCTTGAGGGCACGCTCGAGCGCCTCGAGCTCACCGACCAGCAGCGGGCCGGCACATGCCACCGGAGCGAAGAGTGCGACACCGCGGGTGCTCGCCTCGGCGCGGTGCGCCGTGCCGAACGCGTCCATGACGAACACGTCGCACAGCGCCGCCATGCGGCGCGCGAGCTGCTCGTCGTCTTTTTTCTCACCTTTGAGGAAGCGCACGTTCTCGCACAGTACCGCGCTGCCGGGCGCGCAGTCGACGCCATCGATCCAGTTCTTGCGCAGCGGCACGGGCTTGCCGAGCAGCTCCGACAGCCGTGCCGCCACCGGTGCCAGCGTGAGCGCGGGGTCCTCCTCGCCCTCATATGGACGGCCGAGGTGCGACATGACGAACACCCGGGCGTGCTGATCGAGCGCGTAGCGTATGGTCGCCAGCGAGGCGCGGATGCGCGCATCGCTCGTCACCACCCCTTCCTGCACCGGCACGTTCAGGTCTTCCCGAATCAGGACCCGCTTGTTGCGCAGGTCCGTGTCGGTCATGCGCTCGAGTTTCATGCGGCGCGCGACCACGCGAGCGTCGTGTCGATCATGCGGTTCGAGAAGCCCCACTCGTTGTCGTACCAGGCGCATACCTTGACGAGGTTGCCTTCGATCACCTTGGTGAGCGTGGCATCGAATATCGAAGAATTCGCGTCATGGTTGAAGTCGATGGAAACCAGCGGCGCATCGTTGTACGCCAGGATCCCCTTCATCGGACCGGCGGCGGCCTGCTGCAGCGCCCTGTTCACCTCCTCGACCGAGGTGGCGCGTCTGGCACTGAAGGTGAGGTCGACCAGCGACACGTTGATGGTCGGCACGCGCACCGCGAAGCCATCGAGCTTGCCCCTGAGCTCCGGCAGCACGAGTCCGACCGCGGCCGCGGCCCCGGTCTTGGTCGGGATCTGCGACATGGTTGCCGAGCGGGCGCGACGCAGGTCCGGATGATAGACGTCGGTGAGCACCTGGTCGTTGGTGTAGGCATGGATGGTCGTCATGATTCCCGCAAGGATGCCGACCTTGTCGTGCAGCACCTTGGCGACCGGCGCCAGGCAGTTGGTCGTGCACGAGGCATTGGAGATGACGGTGTAACCGCTCTTGAGCGTGTGATCGTTCACACCGTAGACGATGGTGGCGTCGACGTCCTCGCCGCCCGGAGCGGAAATCACCACCTTCTTCGCCCCACCCTTGAGGTGGGCGCCGGCCTTGGCCTTGCTGGTGAACAGTCCCGTGCATTCGAGCACGTATTCGACCCCGAGGTCCCCCCAGGGGAGCTTCGCCGGATCGCGCTCGGCAAACACGCGGATGCGATCGCCGTTGACCACCATGTGCTCGCCATCGACCTCGACCTCGCCGTCGAAGCGGCCATGCACCGTGTCGTAACGCGTCAGGTGGGCATTGGTCTTCGGGTCGCACAGGTCATTGAGCGCGACGATCTTCACTTCGCCGGTGCGCTTGCCCTCGTAGAGCGCGCGCAGCACGTTGCGTCCGATGCGCCCATAGCCATTGATGCCGACCCTGATCGTCATGCGACCTCCAGCAGTGAGCCAAGCTGTTGCACGATATTATCGGCGGTGAAGCCGAAATGGGCCAAAACCTCCGCACCCTTGCCGGAGGCGCCGAAGCGGTCGATGCCAATGACACGTCCATCGCTGCCGACGTAACGCCACCAGCTCTGGCGGGCGGCCGCCTCCACGGCGAGCCGCCGCCTCACCGCGCGCGGCAGCACCGCCTCGCGGTAGGTCTCGTCCTGGGCGTCGAACACCTCGGTCGAAGGCATGGACACGAGCCGGACGCGCCGCCCGGCGGCGTTCAGGGAATTCACCGCCTGCGCCGCAATGCCGACCTCGGATCCGGTCGCGATCACCAGCGCCTCGGGAACGCCGGCGCAGTCGATCAGCACATAGCCGCCGCGGCGGATGCTCTCCAGCTGCACGGGGCTGCGCGGCTGCTGAATTACGGCCTGGCGGGTGAATACCAGCGCGGTTGGTCCGCGGCGCTCGATCGCGAGGATCCAGGCGACCGCGGTTTCGGCGGCATCGCACGGGCGCCACAGCTGCATGTGCGGAATCGCACGCAGGCTCGAGAGGTGCTCGATCGGCTGGTGCGTCGGGCCGTCCTCGCCGAGCCCGATGGAGTCGTGCGTGTACACGAGGATGACGTGCGCACCCATCAGGCAGGCGAGGCGCACCGCGTTGCGCGCGTAATCGGAGAACACGAGGAACGTGCCCCCGTAGGGAATGTGGCCGCCGTGGAGCGTGATGCCGTTCATGATCGCCGTCATGCCGAACTCGCGCACACCGTAGTGCAGATAGTCGCCCTCGGCCTTGCCGGGCGTGAGGGTCACTGCGCCCTTGAACAGAGTGTTGTTTGATGGGGTGAGATCCGCGGAGCCGGCGAAGATCTCCGGCAGCGCAGGTCCGATGATGTTGAGTGCGGCCTGCGATGAGGCGCGTGTCGCCTGCGGCGCGCTCTGCTTGCAGAGCTCCTGCTGCACCTGCGCCGCGATATCGCGCCAGCCCTCCGGCAGATCCCCGCGCATGCGCCGCGCGTACTCGCGTGCCAGATCCGGGAACGCCTCAGCGTACCGCGCGAGGAGCGTGCGCCACTGCGCCTCGCTCGCCGTACCCTGCGCGCGGTGGTCCCAGGCGCTGCGGATCTCCTGCGGCACCACGAACGGCGGGTACGGCCAGTTGAGCTCCCGCCGCGCGGCCGCCACCTCGTCCGCCCCGAGCGCCTCGCCGTGCGCCTCCTTGGTGCCCTGCTTGTGCGGGGCGCCGTAGCCGATGATGGTCTTGCAGTCGATAAGCGAGGGCCGCCCGGTTTGCGCGCGCGCGGCGTCGATCGCACGGGCGACCGCCGCGGCGTCGAGCCCATCGACATTCGGCACTACGTGCCAGCCGTACGCGGCGAAACGCTCCGGAGTGTTGTCTTTAAACCAGCCGGCGACCTTGCCGTCGATCGAGATGCCATTGTCGTCATAGAAGACGATCAGCTTGCCGAGACCGAGGGTGCCGGCGAGCGAGCAGGCCTCGTGCGACACGCCCTCCATCAGGCAGCCGTCGCCGCAGAAGCACCAGGTGTAGTGATCGACGATGTTGAAGTCTGCACGGTTGAATTCCGCCGCCAGCAGCCTCTCGGCAAGCGCCATACCGACCGCATTCGCGAGCCCCTGCCCGAGCGGCCCGGTGGTGGTCTCGATGCCGAGCGCGGGATCGTGCTCGGGATGACCCGGGGTGCGGCTGCCGAGCTGACGGAAACCCTGGATGTCCTCGAGCGTCCATGGGTACCCGGTGAGATACAACACCGAGTACAGCAGCATCGAGCCGTGCCCGTTCGAGAGCACGAAGCGATCGCGGTTCTCCCACAGCGGGTTCGCCGGGTTGTAGCGCATGAAGTCCGACCAGAGCACCTGGGCGATATCGGCCATGCCCATCGGCATGCCCGGGTGTCCGGAGTTGGCGCGCTGCACCGCGTCCATGGAGAGCGCACGGATGGCGTTGGCGAGTTCGCGGCGTGTAGTCATGCGGCCCTCTGGGCGGCCGGTGGCCGTCCGGTGTCTTCACGGACTAGTGCCGCGCCTGCGGTCAGGCAGCCGCGCACTGCGGGGCGCGCATTGTCCATCAGTCCCGCCCGTCGCTCAATCACATTGCCGGGCTCCCCGGCTGCGACGCACTGCACGTCTCACCGGCATCTCCGCCGCGCACAGTGTCGCCACGCTGCGCCAGGCAACTTAAGTTGCCGTCATTCGCAGCGGCGGCGCGGGCACTGCTTCACACTCTGCGCAGGTCCTGCGCGGCCAAGCGTGAGGCCGTGCGCCGCGCGCGCCACGCCACGCACGACTGGTTCACTGCCCGGGGCGGCGAGGCTCTGCTACGCTGGATTCATGAGCGTGCTCCGCCTTATTCAGTTCACCGACCCGCACCTCTACGGCAGCGAGAGCGAGTCGCTGCGTGGCGTGCCGACTCTGCCCGCGCTCAGGGCAGCGCTTGCGCAGGCCCGCGCACGTGACTGGCGGCCTGATGCGCTGCTGGTGACGGGGGACATCGTGCAGGACGATGCGGGCGGTTATGAGCATTTCCGCAGGTTGTTCGGCGGGCTCGGGGTCCCGGTGCTGTGCCTGCCGGGCAACCATGACGAGCCCGAGGCGATGCGCCGCGAGCTCGCCGCTGAGCCGTTCGTGCTCGATGACTTCCTCGATCTCGGCCGCTGGCGCATCGTGCTGCTCGACAGCTGCATTCCCGGCGCGGCGAGCGGCGCGATCAGCGCGCCGAGCCTCGCCGCGCTCGAGCGTGCGCTCGCCACGGCCGGCACGCGTCACTGCCTGGTGTGCCTGCACCATCACCCGGTGCCGATGGCGAGCCGCTGGCTCGATCGCGTCGGCCTGACGAACGCGCAAGAATTCCTGCACACCATCGACGCGCATCGCAACGTGCGCGCCATCGTCTGGGGCCATGTGCATCAAAGCTACGACGCGCTGCGCAAGGGCGTGCGGCTGCTCGCGACACCTTCCACGTGTGCACAGTTCCTGCCCAACTCCGATGAGTTCGCGGTGGACCCGCGGCCGCCGGCATATCGTACGTTCGAGCTGCGGGCCGATGGCTCGCTGCTGACGGAGGTCGTGTGGGTCGAACAACACTGCGGTGGCTCCTCGCGCTCGGCCTGCTCGGCAGCCTGAGTGCGCAGGCCGCGAGCCCGGTTTGGGCGGTTCGCGGCGCCCACAACGTCGTTTACCTCGCCGGCTCCATCCACATGCTGCCGGCGAACGACGCGGCGCTCCCGCCGGGCTTCGCCCGCGCCTACGCCGATTCCCCCAAGCTCGTGATGGAGCTCGATCTCGGCAAGTTCGATCCGATGGAGGCGATGACGTGGATGATGGACCACGGAACGTTGCCGGCCGGCACGACGCTGCGCGGAGTGCTGGGCGAGCCGCTTTACGGGCGCGTCAGTGCCGCCGCCGCCAGCCTCGGGATGCCCATGACCGGTCTCGATACGCTGGCGCCCTGGGTCGTCGGCATCGAGATCACGGATCTCGCCTACGAGCACGAGGGCTTCGATCCCGAACAGGGGGTCGAGGAGCAATTGGTGCGCCGCGCCCAGGCAGACCGCAAGCCGACGGCGGGCCTCGAGACGCTGCCCGAGGAGCTCGGCAGTCTCAGCTCGCTCTCGAGCGCGGACCAGGTGCGCATGCTCGACCAGACCGTCGACGAGCTCAAGGACCTGAAGACCGAGATGGGCGAGGTCACCAGTGCGTGGCGTAACGGCGATGCGGCGCGCCTCGCTGCGCTGCTCTCGATCGAATACCGTGCATTCCCCTCGCTCTACAGGCCGCTGGTGACCGACCGCAACCGGCGCTGGATCCCGCAGGTGGAGGAGCTGCTGAGGTCGAGCGACAACTCGCTGGTCGTCGTGGGCGCGCTGCACCTGGTTGGAGAGGGGGGTCTTCTCGAGCTGCTGCGCAGCAAGGGCTACACGATTACGCAGCTCCACTGAATCCGTGGCTCCCGCCGGTCTGCGCCAATCGCAGGCTCCTGCCACGTGCTGCGTAGAAGCGCCACAGCGGCAGCGCGAGCAGCAGGGTCCACGCGAGCACGAGCCACCCCACGAAGCCGTCGAAGCGGCTGAGGAGAAACCCGAGCGCGGCGCCCGCACGCGGCCCGGCAAGCTCGTGCGCCACCAGCATCACCCAGACCCAGCCCGCGTGCAGCCCGATGCACGCGGCGATGTTGCCGGTCGCGGCCCGCACGAGGCCGAGCACCACGCCAACCGCGGCGAGCGCCAGGAAGGCGTCGGCGATCGCAAGGGGATGGGCAAAGGCGTGCAGGGTTCCCGCGAGCAGGTCGATGCCACTGTGCGCGCTCACCTGCTCGGGCGGGATGTGGAACTTCCCAAAGAAGTGCGTCGCGGCGTACAGCAGCGCCGTGAGCAGCACCGCCATGCGGGTGCCCGACTCGCGCTCGATGGCGGTGTGCATCGCCCCGCGCAGGAAAGTCTCCTCGATGAATGCCACGGCAAAGCCGCTGAGGGCGGAGGTGAGGATGAGCTTCGGGAGTGCTGCGGCGTGCGATCCCGCGCGCCATTCGAGCACCCCGAGCGCGGCCATGACGCCGACCACTGCGAGCATGCTGGCCACCCCGAGTGCGAGCGCGATGCCCATCTCCTGCATGAAAATGCGCCTTGGTGCGCCATAGCCAAGACTCTCGCGGTCGGCGAGCCCGAGGCGGCGGGCGAGCGTGACAAATCCCAGCAGCAGCACGAGCATGCCGAGGCGCTCGGCGATGCGGTGGAATGGAAAGTCGAAATGGGGGTGGAGCAGCGTCCACGCCGGATAGGCAAAGACCGCCACGGCCGCGAGCGCAACCACCACAAGGCCGAGAAACCAAGCGAATGCACGCATTTGGGAGGAGCGCTTGCCCGCGGAAGCCCCGCCCGCATAGCTTATGGCGGTCGCGCAGCTGTGAGGAGTCATGTCGGCATCCCCCATGCAACCGATCGTGATCTGGTTCGGTCGGGTCGGCGACATGATCATGCTGACTGCACTGCTGGAGATACTGCATCGCCGGTTCGGGCGGGCGTGCCGGGTTATCGGCGCAGGCGCGTGGTCGCAGGAGATCTATGCGGAGCAGCCGGATGTAGCCGAGACGCTCTGGCTACACCGCTATGCGCCCTTCGCGCTGGATCTGCGCTGGTGGCGGACCGTGTGGAAACTGCGCCGCGGCAGGCACGACCCGGTGTACGTCTGCGAGACCGATCCGCGCAAGCTTGCGAGCATCCGCCGGCTGCTGCATTGGGGCCGCATCGATCGGACGCGCTGCGTTTTTCTGACGGATCATCCCACGGCGCTGGCGCAGGTGCACTGGGTCGACAAGCTGGTCAGCCTCGGACGAATCCTGCCCGCGGCGCTGCGCGAGTCAGACTACCCCTGGCCGGTGCCCGCGCCGCGTTGCGCACCGCGGCTCACCCTTTCGAGCGCCGCACGGGCCGCCGGCGATGACTGGCTCCGCAAGCACGACATCCGCGATCGGCCCATCGTGCTGCTGCAGCCGGGGAATCGACGCACCATGCGCGGCCGCTCGCTGCGGATCAAGGAGTCTGACGATCGGTTTTGGCCCGTCGACCGCTGGGCCGCCCTGATCCATCGGATACACGAGCGTTTGCCCGATGCGGGGATCGTACTCTGTGGCGCTGCGCGCGAGGAGGTGCTGTTGGGCTGGATCGACGCGGCGGCCGCCCTGCCGGGGATTGTGCTCAGGGGGCTGCCATTTCCGGGTCTGTTTGCGCTCTGTGCTCGCGCGCACAGCATGATTTCCATCGATACCGGCACGGCTCACGCGGCGGCTGCGCTCGGAACTCCTCTCGTGGTGTTGTTCGGATCGACTCCTCCGGCTACGGTCACTCCGCTCAGCCCGTGTGGCTCGGCGGTCATCGGAGTGGGCGGCGCGCCCCTCACGCCGCGGGTCGATCAGCTGTCGGTCGAGGCGGTGTTCCAGGCTTGGAGCCGGCTCGTGGTCAGCTGAGCAAACGCAGCCACTGCTGCCTGATCAGGCTCAGGCGGAAGCGGGCGTCGGGGCCAACATGCGGCCGCGAGCCGCTGCGCCAGTCCCGGATGCGCTCGACGTACGCGTCGAAGAGTCCCGCGGCTGCCGCAAGCCGTGCCGGCCCTGACCGCCAGCGCGCCGGCAAGTTCCCCACCGCCGCCTCGTAGCAGCGCGCGGCGGCGCTCACCGGCAGCAGCTGCTGCGGATCGGCGATGATCTCTGCAGCCGCGCCGCAGTCGTGCGCGAGCACCGGGGTGCCGAGCGCGTGCGATTCGGCGAACACCAGGCCGAAGGTCTCGGGGATGACGAAGTTCGGAAAGAAGGTGCACAGGGCGCTGCGCACTTGCGCGTGCATGCGCGGCTGCGGCTGGGCTCCGAGGAGCTCGACCCCGGCACCCACCAGCGGCTCGCCCGGCTTGTAACCGGGATTGCCGATAGCTAAGCGCAGCCGCGGCATCGCGCGCTTCAGCTCGCGAAAGGCGTCGAGCGCGAAGCTCAGCCCCTTGTTGGGAGAGGAGAAGAACACGAGCTTCTCCGGGTCCACCGGCGTGTCATCCGGGCGCAGTGCGTCGTCCACGGGATTGTAGATGGTGAGTGCGCGCACGACGTCCGCCACGCCGATGCTGCGCAGCGTCGCCTCGACGCCGCTGCGCTGCCAGTCCGATACGCACACCGCGGTGACGGCGCTCTCGCGCAGGAGCGGCGCGGTCGCCGCCAGCCAGCGCGCGCGCCGCGCGCGCGGATGGAAGCGGTCGTGCAGCCACAGGTACACGCGCGCCCCGGGATAGTGCTGCTGCACGAATGGCAGCGCGCGCGAATCGCGGTTGACGATCACGTCGGTGATGCCCGCGAGGCGTTGCGGCGTACGGTAGCGCTGCCACTCCTGCGTGCGGTTGTGCTGCATCACCCACGCGCCGAGGGCATCCGCTATGCGTACCAGCGTCGCCTCGGTGCCACCGAGCGCCTGGGTGTGCAGCGTACGCGTGTCGTACGGCTGTTGGCATACGGGGTCGTAGAACAGGACCGGGCTCATCTGAGTGTGTATTGTACGAGCTGTGTCGCGAACCGACGGCGAGGGTGCCCGTGGCGGATGACGGCGGCTTATCGGCGTGCATCATCACGTTCAACGAGGCCGACCGTCTCGAGGCATGCGTGCGCTCGGTCGATTTCTGCGACGAGATCCTGGTCGTCGATTCGCAC
>DATMPW010000014.1:0-37083 GCA_035566915.1 Steroidobacteraceae bacterium | reverse complement strand
TTGGCAGGCGGTGGTCTATCGAAGGGGCCGCGCTCGGGACCTGCTCGGACTGGCGTGGAAAGATGTGAACAAGGTGTTTCTTTTCGCTTGCGTGCTGGTGAGGTGCTCCCCGATTTGGTACGGGCCGGACGTCCCCCCGCCTTGAGTGAAGATGTGTCCCTTCCTCTGCGCTGGCGACCGCACTGCCAGCTTTGAGCCTGACGCACCCTTGCCTTCGGCGGGCTAGCTTAGCGCGATAGGCTCCGCACCTCACCGTCCAGTGTGGGTCACGACGTTGATCACCTGCGAGGAAGGTGACGACGCGGGGCCATCGAACTGCACCGTGACCGACTGCCCCGGCGTCAGGTGGGCTGCGGCGGCGACTGCCGGGCTGCCGTCTTTGAGCCGGTAGGTGTGGCCCTCGATATTGAGCGACTGTCTGCCGTTCACCGAGGTGAGACTGCCCGTGATGATGTCGCCCGGGACCGTGCTGGCCTCGAGGCTGCTGGTGCCGAGCGCCGTGCCGGTTGCGGCGAGCAGTGCGAGGAGCGTGTGTCTGGCGTTCAATGTCGTACCTCCCACCACGATATGCGTTGCTTCGCCCGGCCGCGGTCGAGCACCGAGTCCACCTTGCCGCTCGAGAGCGATGTCAGCTTGCTCGTACCGCCGGTGGCGCCACCGGGCAGCAGCGTCGGTGTCGAAGCGTAAACCGGTCCGAGCAGCATGCCGACTGGGACATTGCCGGAGGCGGGCAAGTCGCCTTGGTTGAGCTTGCCATCGCCGCTCACGTCGAGCTCGGGCAGCGGAAACGCCACGCCGGTTGCGAAATTGAGGACCATCAGCCAGGCACTCCCGCCGCCGCTGCATACGCTCAAGTTGGGCTGGTAGGTGGTGAAGACCACGCCGCCACCTGATTCGATCTCCGGATCGGCGATGATGCGCTCACCCGGGCTCAGGCTGAGGTCCATGTACCAGCCCCGTACCGCCCCCGCCGTGGGTGGCAGAGGTACCGCGCTCGGTGTCGGCACGGTCCTCACGCTGACCCCGTTCACGCTCTCGTTCGCCAGCACCTGCGGCTGCAGGTTCGTGCGGTTCGGAATCCCCGCGAAACCGATCGGGGGCGTGGCACCCGTCGGGGGGTCGTAGATGCCGTACATGGTCTGGATCTGCGTGGTGCTGAGGTCGGGGATCCCCAGCAGTTGCCCGGTGCCCACGTATACCATCGTGCCGAGCAGATTCGGGAATTTCGGATTGAGAGTCACCGCCGGCACCGTGGTGATCGGCTGCGGTGCACCGCTCGGATCAGTGGTCTGAAACATGACCGAGACGATCCAGTTGGCGGGGTTGGGAGCGGTGATGTCCACACGCCAGACATTGCCCTGCAGGTCCCCCGCATAGGCCACATTCGCCGCAGCGGACACCTGTCCGTAGCTATTCACCACCGCTACGCTCGAGAGTCCGTTGGCAACCGCGGTGTTGCAGGCCGCCGGTACGGCGGCGCACAGATCGACCTTGGCGAGGAGTGCCCCGGTCTGCGGATTGATTCCGTAGAGCACCGGCTTCTGACTGGGACTGTTGTAGCCGTTGCCGACCATCACCATCCAGCCCGCGGCGGTGGTGACGATCTCGGGCTCGCTGAAGCTCAATCCCATGTCGGCGTCCCTGAACTCCCAGAGCACCGCCTGTGCTACCCGCGCTTCCGTCACCAACGAATCCGGCGCGGTGACATCGAGGGCGAACACCGAGCTGCCCCCTGCCCCCTCGGTGCCCACCAGCACGGTGTGCCAGCTGCCATCGCTCGCGAACTGCACGTCCGCCACGCGCGGCGAACCGTTCACGAAGTACTGATGCTGCTGGTTGTAGTACGGGTTGGCGAGCTTCACCAGGTTATTGAATACCCCGTTGGGGATGTAGGCGAAGCGCTCCGTGCCGGTCGCAGCGTCGAAGGCATGCAGCATACCGTCGTTGGCGCCGACGTAGACGACCGGCGAGCGATTTGCGTTAGCCGTGGCGAAGGCGAAGTAATCTGCGGTCTGGGTGAGCCCGTTCGGCGTACCCACGTACAGCGGCGCGCTGAAGACGATGTCGCCAAGCTTGTGCGTGCGGTTGCGGAACGGCCCGCCGTTGCGCAGCTCCTGCGCGTTGCTGCCGCGAACGAACTGCAGCACGTCCTGACCATTGGTGTCGGCCGCGAAGGTCGAGAGCGCCATACCAAGCCCAGTGGTCGTCGAGATACCCGCCGGGGCGAGCGCCGGATTCCAGCGGAACGGGGTACCGGCCTTAGCCACCGGGTCCCAGGTGGCGATCAGCCGGGCATTCGATCCCTGCGCGTCGAGCTGTGCCTGGGCACTCCAGACCTGGGACCCTGGGGTCGTATTCACCTGGCCGGTAACCGGATCGATGATCCAGGCGTTGAGGTTACCGGTCCAGTCCTGGAAGTTGTCCGAGGTGGTGAACTGCGCGAGGTACGCGACCGAGCCGTTGTGCAGGCCGGTCGAGTTTACCCCGGTGGAAGCCGTCGACTGCGTGGCCGCGATGATCTTGGCGACAACCGCCTGCAGATCATTGGTGAGCTGCGCGGGGTTGGTGGCGGCGAAATAACTTCCCGTGCCCCCCGCGATCGCGAGCGCCGTGAGCACCTGGGCGGCGACCGGGTTAACCGTCGGATCGACACCCGCACCGAGCCCGATGATGTAGGTATTGATGCCGGCGGCCTTCAACTGGCTCAGTTGGCTCACCGTGTCGAGTACCGCCTGGTCGTTGGTATTGCTGCTGGTGTCGAGCGAGCCATCGGCATTGAACGCCACCATCATGCCCCACTGCTGCGCGGACACGGTGCCGGGCGGCGGCCAGGAGCCTCCACTCAGGTCGAGGGTCGGCAAGCCGTCCGTGAGGAGGATCACGTAGCGCTGCGCGGCGCAGCCGTTGGTCGAGGGTGGATTGGCGCTCTTGTAGTACAGGCTAGCCCCGCGCAAGAGTCCGGGCAGCGCCGACTGGCCTCCCGCCGCCTTGATCTCGGCGGTGCCGGGGGAGTTAGTTTCCGGCGCGAGATACGGAGTGAACGCCGCGATCGCGGCGTTGACCGAAGCGGGTGTCGGGTTCGCACCGGCGCTCTTCATCGGTACGAGCGTGTTAGCCGTGGTCGCCGACTGTCCGCCGTAGTAGCCGAAGCCGCGTTGGATGTACATGGTTTGCGGCGTGAAAGGCACGTATCCGGCGTTGGTGGGAAAGGTCGTCGGCGGGCAGCGGTTGACTTCATTCGTGTAGCTCTCGGAGATGTTGCCCGGGCTGGCGTTGTACTGCGCAAGCGTGAACGCCGTATACGGACTCGGGGGGTTGGGGCCGCCGTAGTCCAGGCAGACCGCGTCAATCCCGCCGCCGGCATACAGCACGTCATTGATCAGCGGATCATCGCTCGAGGCGGAGATCTGCATGAACTGCGACTGCGCCATGTTGCCGGTCACCTTGTTCCCGATGTCGATGTCATGGCACTCGTCCCACAGGAGAGTGCCGTGACCGAGCGTGTGGTACTGGTAGCAGGGGTTCGCGACCCAGCGGTCGGGCGCGGGCGTGATGGTATTGGAGAACACGAAAGGACCGTTCGTCGGGCTCATCTGGTACAGCCAGGTCGTGTGGACGCTGGTGCCGTTGAGCACGTAGTCGAGCAGTGCGAAGTCGGCGTTGGGCAGGAACGCGTTCAACACCGCCGCGATGCCTTGTTTCGCCACGTTCAACCGGCTGGGTGAGTTGTCGACCAGCAGACCGTTGGCCGCCGCCGTGTACGGCGCCACGCCGTTTGCACCAGGATCGACCGGCGGAGTGAATCCGGGCGGAATCGCGAAGTTAAGCGGTGAGCTCGAGTTCTGCAGCAGGGCGAGCGCCGGGTTGAGCGAGCCCGAGCCCGTCATGATGGCGCCGCTCAGGTTGCCGTCCATCGATTCGGAATTGCCGACCGCGAGCACGATCTGCGGATGCGCCGGTGTCGCGACGGTGAGGGGCACCTGCGCGATAACGGTCGGTGTCACGGGTCCGGCCGCCGAATGACTCGTGCGGCCGAGGATCACGCAGGCAACTATCCCCAGCAGCACGATAGCGGGTTCAACGATCTGAGCGGGTGTCCGGAGTGTCATGGCGGGTTTACCTGGCAAGGCCGTGACCTGGATGCACCGCGCAGAAGCGTGGTGCTGATTTAGTTCGCTCGCCACAGAGCTTCGTGGTGTCCTTGGCGTCCTGCGCTGGCGGCGGACCAATGTCCGACAGCGTGAATTGAGCGAACTGATTGTCCCTGGTCTGCGGCGTTTGGATCGCAACCGCGGCGAGCGTGCAGTGACGAGCGTCGGAGCTCGCGAACGTGATGCTGGAGAACAGGTTCGGCGTCTGCATCGTCGAGCCGATGTTCACGATCGTATCGTCCGGGTTGCGTTGCGGCGTAACTTCGTGACCGAGTCCTTTAAGAACGGCCCGGCGGGCGCTCTTGCACATCAACTCTCAGGTGGCGTACGCCGCTTTCGCTGAGTGAGTCGGGGTCGGTCCACATTTCCCTATCGGCAAGCCGCTTGAGTGTCTGCATGAGTGTCTCGGCGCCTCGGGAGACGCGGCGAGGTATGGCACTCAAAGGCTTTGATTCGGTCGGCGATACTGGCGTGTCGTTGGAATCGAGCGCCCGGTCGACTCGTTGCTGCGCGAGATACGGGATTGAAGAGGTCTCCATACCGGCTTCGCGTGCGCGCGCGACCTCCTGCTCGGCAACAGGCACCACAGCTGCGGAGGCGAAGTTCGAGCGCACTTGGACGGCGACTTGCTTCGCAGAGATCGGATCTCCGAAGAAGCCCAGACGAAGAAAATAGCGGGAGCGCCCCTCCCGGCGGCTCTCTGTCGCGTAGAGCGTATATGCCGTGAATATAGCGAGCGATGGCACGCGGCTCAGGTCGATCGGCTGCGCTGACCAGTGGAGCTGCACGGCAAAGAAAACTGGTGCACCCTGAGCGACCGCATCCTTCAAAGCTTGCCGAGTACTTGTGTCGTCGGGGCGCAGCAAAGCGATCTGATCGCAATTCCTCTCATCAACGTCGTGCTGAACTGGGGTAATACGGCGCGTATCCAGAATCGTCAGGACCTGTGTGTCGGTCAACGATTTATCTTCGACCGGCGCCAAGTCGCTGCTCTGAGAAATCCCTGGCCACGAATCAGCGGGCTGCAACGAAGGCGCCGCGGAATTGGGCGGCTGCAAAAACGCGGCCGGTGCGACGGTCGCGATCGCCTTGGGAAAACGGCCGTGTACGGCTTCTACCCATCTCTCGGCATCAGCCAGCGTCTCGAAATACCCCATGTGGAGGTACAAACTCTGACTGCCATCCGGCTCACGCTCATGACTCGTGAAGAATGTGAACGGCTTTAGCTGCGGTGATTGGGGCGGCCGAATGGACACAGGTGCAGCCAGCCGGCACAGCGTGAGCATGAAATGGCCAGTACCAGCCTGCGCGCGATGCTCTGGATTGGTGTTCGACGTCATAAGCTCCCCCTGAAACGAACGTTCGAATCACGGTCGGGAGAGCGTCAGATCTAATGCAGGCGAGCTTGCACGCTCACACCTAGGAGTGGAGTGGCAACCCCGCTGTCTTAGGCCGTTACGCCCTTAGACCGGTAGCTTTGCGTCCCCGCCTTTCGAACGGGTTTGCCCTTGTCGATGCCTAGCTCGGTCTCAGGAAGTGTCGCCATTTGGAGTCAAGTTAAGACTCGCGGAACGGATCGCATCCCGAGATCACGCTGTCATAAGCATGGCCGCTCGAGCACCTTATGTCTAGGGGTACGACAGCTCAAAGGCAGTACCCCAAGCGCCTCAGCCTAGCCGCGCCGGCGCCTGGCCGTCGGCCGGCCTCTCAGCTGGGACATTCTGAGGCACTTCAAGCGTGACATTTGCGTGATATCGCGTGACATCACGTGATGCCAAGTGTCCGTCGCCCTCGTGCTCGGCTGGAACACAAGAGCGGTGGCGATACTTCTCACCGGCTTCTCCTTGCTCACTGCGCTCATCTTCCACGTGGGCGAGCGCCCCCGCCGGTCGGGTGAGCGCATTGGGATTACGCACTCGCCGGGCGGAGGGTCTAGGATCCCGGTAGGGACGCCCGTCACCGGGCGCCCACCGGGTCGCCAGGGGCGACGAACCGCCCCCGGCTCCCACAGAACGTAGCGTGCGGATTTCCCGCACTACGCTCGTCAGAAGGCGATTTGCGTTTCACAGCACAGCGCATGCTTTCATCTCCCCGTAAGTCAGGGAGATCGTCGGACGCTGTAACGGAAAACGGTCTCTCAACCGATGAAAGACCTCCCACGTGAACATTGCTGCCCAACTCCGACTGCAGAGCATCTTGTGCCAATACCGTTCCGCAAAGCGATACACCTTGTGGAGGGACCGCCAATTGCCGGCCAATCCGTAGTATGCGTAGTGGCCACGAAGGACTTGATTGAGCGGACAGACCTGGTCCTTGAGCGACCAGTGTCGAATGTCACGCATGAGCGCCGTAAGACTGACCATGCTGCGGCGAAGTCGAGACTTCTCCGTTTTCCGGCCAACCTTGTAGTTGCCTTTGCGATTGCGCGTGCCGTAATGGGTAAAGCCCAAAAACGAAAAGGTCTCTGGACGCTTACCGTGCACGCAAGCCTCCCGCGACGCAAATCGACCAAACTTCACCAGCTTGGTCTTGCTGGGCTCCACAGCAAGCTCGAATTTATTTAGTCGCTTGCTCAGAACCGTCTGAACTCGTTCAGCGTCTTCCCGAAACTGGAAGCAGATTACAAAGTCATCGATATACCGGATCAGATAAGCCTCCCCTCGCAGCCGAGGTTTGACTTGCTGTTCGAACCACAGGTCCAGAACCTGATGCAGATACAGATTACTTAGCAACACGCTGATCGAACCGCCTTGTGGGGTGCCTTGCTCATTCGCTGTCAGCTCGCCCTCCTCCAAGATGCCGGCCTTCAGCCAGCGTCGAATCAGACTGATAATTCGTGGGTCTCCGACTCGTTCTTCGAGAAAGCGGAGTAAACATCCATGATCTAAACTCCCGAAGAAGCCTCGGATGTCGGCGTCGAGTATCCAGTTCACCGGGGTATCGCAGATCGCCACCGACAGTGCATCCAGCGCATCGTGCTGGCTGCGACCGGGTCGGAACCCGTACGAGAACCCGAGGAAGTCTTCCTCGTAGATCGCGTTGAGTACGGTGACAACCGCACGCTGGACAATTTTGTCCTCCAGCGCCGCGATTCCCAGCGGGCGCTGCTTGCCCCCCGGCTTCGGTATAAACCGTCGCCTGACAGGCAGCGCCCGGTACGCGCCGCGATGGACTCGCGCATGCAGGTCGAGAAGATTGCCATGGTCTGGAAAGGGAGGGACTCGAACCCTCGACCCCGGCATTATGAGTGCCGTGCTCTAACCAGCTGAGCTACCTTTCCACGCGCGGGCGCGCATTGTCCTCATCTGCACCGGGGGGTGTCAAACCGGGCAAGCTCCGCCTCTGCGGACGACAGACTCTCATTGGCGGATGACTCAAAGTGTCTTCATCCCGAGCTTGGACAAGGTAGACATTTTGCGTCACCGCCGGCTCGCGTGATGCACCGCTGGTCGACCGGGCTGCGCACGTCCCTGTGCGCGTAAGCCCGATGAAAATGGCTCTACTGCTTATCGAACACCAGCGTCTGATCGCCCGTGACGCCGCTGATCATCATGCCTGTATTCTGAACGGTGAGCGTCTTGCCATCGGCCGATACCACACGATGGACATGTCCAACGGCTTTGCCATCTTTCTTGAGATCAAAGTCCCATGTGTTTGCGTCGACCTTCTTGGCGTGCGTCGTGTCCACGGCACCACCGGTCTCCTGCTTCATGTCCTTACCGTCTCTGTATTGCACACGGTACGACATCTCCTTGCCGTCTGCGCCCGTCAGCTTCTGGTCCAACGTGTACACGCCGTTGGCTTCGGTGTAGACACGGGTCGATGCTTTCAGCTCCTGGCCGGAGCTGAACTTCGATTTCGCAACATTGAGTTTCCAGGTGCCGACGATCGGGTCTGCTGCGAGCACAGGACCGGCAAACAGCACCGTTGTCAGCATCATGAACGGGATGAGCTTTTTCATAGTAGCCCCCTCTGGATTGACTGGATTTTTGCTGCAATGCGCTCGGCATGGAACCCGAGCAGGCGCCGCAGGATGCGCGCGCGCGGCGCGGTGGTCAACAACGCCACCTCAGACGTTGAATCTGAAGTAAATCACATCGCCCTCCTGCACGACATACTCCTTGCCCTCGAGACGCAGCTTGCCGGTATCCCTCGCGCCGGCCTCGCCGTTGCCGGCAATGTAGTCCGCGAAGGCGATCACCTCGGCGCGGATGAAGCCGCGCTCGAAGTCGGTGTGAATCACTCCAGCCGCTTGCGGGGCGGTGGCGCCGACACGCACGGTCCAGGCGCGCACTTCTTTCGGACCGGCAGTGAAGAAGGTCTCGAGTCCGAGCAGGCGGTAGGCCGCTCGAATCACCCGGTTGAGTCCGGGCTCGGCGAGACCAATCTCGGCGAGGAACTCGGCACGCTCGCTCTCGTCGAGCTGCGCAATCTCGGCCTCGATCGCTGCGCACACCGGCACCACCAGCGTGCCTTCGGCAGCGGCCCGCTGCTCGAGCGCCGTGAGCAGCGGATTGTCGACGAAGCCGTTCTCGGCGACGTTTGCCACGTACATCACCGGCTTCGCAGTGAGCAGCTGCAGCTCGCGCAGATCGCGCCTCTCCTCCTCGGTGAGCGCCAGCGACCGCACCGGTTTCGCGGCATCGAGCTGCACCTTCACCCGCTCGAACACGGTGCGCCTGCGGATCGCATCCTTGTCGCCGCTCTTCGCCGCCCGGGTCGCGCGCTCGAGTCCCTTCTCGAGGGTCGCGAGATCAGCGAGCGCGAGCTCGGTATCGACGATGTCGACGTCCGCGATCGGATCCACCCGCCCGGCGACGTGGACGATGTCGCTGCTCTCGAAGCAGCGCACCACGTGAGCGACCGCATCGACCTCGCGTATGTGTGCGAGGAACTGATTGCCGAGGCCCTCGCCCTGGGAGGCGCCGGCGACGAGACCTGCGATATCGACGAACTCGACGGTTGTTGGCAACACTTCCTCGGGATGCGCGATCGCGGCGAGCTGCGCCAGGCGCGGATCGGGGACCGGTACCACCCCGACGTTGGGATCGATCGTGCAGAAGGGATAGTTCTCCGCAGCGATCCGCGCCTGCGTGAGCGCGTTGAACAGCGTCGACTTGCCAACATTTGGCAGGCCCACGATCCCGCAGCGGATAGGCATGGCGCAGAGGTCTCCCGACTTTAGGAATTGGCAGCTGGGGCGGCAGGCGCAGCCGGCACGGGATCGCGGCTGTGCAGGCGATTCATGGCAATCTGCGCACCTTCAGCGAGCAGCACCGGCACGGCATCGACTGCGGCTGCGATCGCATCCTGGATGAGTTGCGCCTCATCGGCCTGAGGCCGTCCCAGCACGTAGTCGAGCACCTGCGAGCGATCGCCCGGATGACCGATACCGATTCTCAGCCGCCAGAAGCCATCGCCCATCTGCGCGATCACATCGCGCATGCCGTTGTGGCCGGCGGCCCCACCGCCCTGGCGCAGACGAACCACGCCGGCCGGAAAATCCAGCTCGTCGTAGGCGACCAGGATCGATGCGAGTGGCACCTTATAAAAGGAGGCGACGCTGCGCACCGGGTCGCCGCTGCGGTTCATGTAGTTCATGGGCTTGAGCAGCCACAGCTCGCTCTCGGCAATACGCGCCCGGGCAACCTCTGCCCGATGGCGCGGCTCGCTGCGGAACAGCGCCTCGTGGCGCCGCGCCAGCTCATCGAGGAACTGGAAACCGGCGTTATGCCGCGCACGCGCGTACTCGGTGCCCGGATTGCCGAGTCCGACGACCAACTTGAGCGGCTCACCTGACATGCAGATTCACGTCCCGCGGAAACGGCGCCGGCCGCATTCGGTGGGTTCCGAAGCGGCCGGCGACGACCCGTGCTGCGGATTTTACGACTACTTCTTCCCGCCCTCCTTCTTGGCGGGTGCGCCCTCCTTCTTGGCGGGTGCGCCCTCCTTCTTCTCCTCGCCCTTCTTGGCCTCGGCGGCTGCGGGCGCGCCCGCACCAGCCGCCGCCGGCGCGGCCGGAGCGGCACCCGGAGCTCCAGGTGCAGCCGGAGCTGCGCCCTCGGCCGGCACCGCGGCCGCAGCTTCCGCAGCCACAGGCTCGGGCTCCTCGGCGCGCGGCGCATGGATCGACACGACCGGAGCGTTGCGCTGCGTGAGCTCCGGGATCGTAATACCCGGAGGCAGCGGGATATCCGCAAGGAACTTGGTTTCGTTCAGGCTCATGCCCGAGAGGTCGAGCTCGAGGAACTCCGGCAGATCGTTCGGCAGGCCGCTCACTTCGACGTCGGCGCGCATGTGCGACACGACACCACCCTGGGTCTTCACCCCGGGAGAGATGCTCTCGCCCTTGAAGTGGATCGGCAGACGGATGCGGATGCGCTCGTTCTCGACCACCCGCTGCAGGTCGACGTGCACCACCAGGTTCTTTGCCGGATGCATCTGCACGTCCTTGATAATGGCTTCCTGCGTCGCCTCACCGATCTTCAGCCGGACGATGGAGGAATAGAAGCGCTCGTCGCCGATCATCGTCAGCAGGTTCTGCTGATCGAGTACCAGCGGCTGAGCGTCCTTGTGCGCGCCGTAGAGGATGGCGGGGACCTTGCCCGCATGACGCAGGCGGCGGCTCGCACCCTTGCCTTGCGTCGAGCGGACATCCGCGCCGAAGGTAAATGAAATACGCATGATTCAAACTCTCCGTTGGTTACCTGACTCAGTGCGGATTTCGCGACCAAACCCGCACCTCCATGAAACCCTTAGCAGCGCGCGGCGCCCTAAGCCCGCGCACGGGCGCCGATCAGTCGACGTACAGCGAGCTCACCGAGCCCTCATCGAGGATGCGCCGGATGGTCTCCGCCAGCAGCTCGGCCACCGACAGCTGACGGATGCGCCCGGCGCCGCGCGCCGCGGGGCTCAACGGGATCGTATCCGTCACTACGAGCTCATCGAGCGCCGACTCCGAGATGCGCTCCACCGCATTGCCCGACAGCACCGGATGGGTGATGTATGCCACCACCTTCACGGCACCCGCATCCTTCAGCGCCTGCGCCGCCTGACACAGCGTACCGGCGGTGTCGACCATGTCATCCACCAGCATGCAGGTCTTGTCCTCAACCTCGCCGATGATGTTCATCACCTTCGACTCGTTCGGCCGCGGGCGCCGCTTGTCGATGATCGCGAGGTCCGCATCGTCGAGGCGCTTGGCGAAGGCGCGCGCGCGCGCCACGCCGCCGACATCCGGCGACACCACGATCAGGTTGCGATACGCCTGCTTCCACGCATCGCCGAGCAGCACCGGTGAGGCATACACGTTGTCCACTGGGATGTCGAAGAACCCCTGGATCTGGTCAGAGTGCAGGTCGATGGTCAGCAGCCGGTTCACGCCCGCACTCGAGAGCATGTTGGCGACCAGCTTGGCGGTGATCGCCGAGCGCGTTGCCCGCGGCCGGCGGTCCTGGCGCGAGTAGCCGAAGTACGGCACCACGGCCGTGATACGCGCTGCGGATGCGCGCCGTGCCGCATCCACCATCACCAGCAGCTCCATCAGGCTGTCATTCGCCGGCGGGCAGGTCGACTGCACGATGAAGACGTCGCGCCCGCGCACGTTCTCCATCAGCTCGATGTTGGTCTCGCCATCGCTGAAGCGCCCCACGTAAGCGCGCCCGAGCGGTATCTGCAGGCTGCGTGCAATGTCCTGCGACAACGCCGGAGTGGCATTGCCTGCAAACAGCGCCAGTGTGTCGCTCGTGCTCATAAGCTTGCGCGTTGCGCGCTCGTTACCTCCCGCCTCCACCTGCGAGCTGGCTGGGGTGGAAGGATTCGAACCTCCGAATGGCGGGATCAAAACCCGCTGCCTTACCACTTGGCGACACCCCAGCACTTCCGCCCGGACGGAAAACAATGCGGGCGCGCATCTTACTGCTGCTTCAGGCCCGCCGCCTGCACTGCCGAAGCTGCTCGTGCACCGGCGAGCTGTTCAAGCCGCGTGCGACGAAACTCATCCAGCGGTCAGGCACGCGCGCGGCCAGCCGCTCAGCCTCGGCCGCACTGCTGCGCGCGGTAAAGACACAGGACCCGGTGCCGGTGAGGCGCGCGCTCCCCTCGCGAGAGAGCCAATCGATCACCGCCGCCACCTCGGGCGAGCGTGCCCGCACTACCGGCTCGCAGTCGTTGCGTCCACCAGACTGAAAAAAGGCGCGTATTGTGATGACAGGGGAATTTCGTGTCAATTCAGGGCTCTGGAAGACCTCCCGGGTACTGATACCGACCCCGGGATGGATGATCACGTACCAGGCCTCCGGCAGGCTAACCGGGGTGAGCCGTTCCCCGACACCTTCCGCCCAGGCTGAAGAACCTTGAATAAAAACAGGGACATCCGCGCCGAGCTGGAGTGCCAGCGTGGCGAGATCGTCGAGGCTCAGCCGGCAGTCCCACAGCTCGTTCAGTGCGAGGAGCGTGGTAGCGGCATCCGAGCTGCCACCGCCAAGACCGGCACCCTGGGGGATGCGCTTGTGCACACGTAGATCCGCCCCCTGCCTGGTGCCGGTCGCTTGCTGCAGCACCAGCGCGGCCCGCAGGGTGAGATCGGCTTCGGGAGTCACGCCTGCGGGACCCGCGGGCCGCTCGATCAACCCATCCCCGCGCAACGAGATCGTGATCGTGTCACACAGATCGATGAGCTGAAACAGTGTCTGCAGCTCGTGGTAGCCGTCGGTGCGGCGACCGGTCACGTGCAGGAACAGATTGAGCTTGGCGGGTGCAGGCCAATGGCTGACGCCGGAACCGGCGCTCGGGTTCACATGCGCTGGTGCAGCAGGGCTCATCGCTGCCAGTCATCCACGAGGAGCCGGACGCGCACCGCGTCGCGTTGCAGGGTCATGCGCGCGGGCAGTGTCTCGCCGGCGGCGGAGCCGTAGCTCTGATACTCCACCCGCCAACCGCCCTGCGTGAGCGCGGACAGCCGCTGCTGGGCCGCATCGAGCGACTCGCTGGCAGGTTGCGCAGGATTCGGCACGCCGAGTACCCAATAGCGGAGCGACGACAACGGCGGATCAAACCCGAGCCGGGCTGCGAGCTCCGCGTGTGCCGCCGCGCTCTCGATGCGCTCGCCGCGCGCGGTGATGACGGTGAGATCGTCGCCCGAGGCTGTCAGCTGCGCGCCGCCCACACCGAGTGGTCCACCGAGTGTGACTTCTGAGCGATCACGGGTCTGGGTCCAGCGCAGGCTCGCGTTGAAGCCCTCGCCGCCGGCGGCGACCGCGACTCGACCGCGCAGCGCGAAGTGCTCGAGAGACTGCAGCTGCGGACGGCGAATCTCCCAGCTCACCCCGGGGGGCGGCGCAGGCGGCAGTGTGCGGCACCCGGCTAGCACGGCGAGCAGCGCCGCGCCGAGCCGCAGCGCGCTACGGCGCATCGGGAATGAGGCGCTTGATGGTGGCCCTGAGTGGTTTGGAGTCCGGATCACGCGCAAGTGCGGCCGCCCATACGCGGCGAGCCTCGGCCTGCTGGCCGTTCATCCACAGGGCTTCGCCCCAGTGTGCGGCGATCTCGGCATCGTGCCCGAGCGAGTAGGCGTGCGCGAGAGTGAGCGTGGCGCCCTTGGCATCACCCTGACGGAACTGCACCCAGCCGAGGCTGTCGAGCGCGGCCGGGTTGTCGGGCATCACGGTGAGCGCGCGACGGATCAGTGTCTCGGCGTGCGAAAGCTCGAGGGTATGGTCAGCGAGCGTATAGCCGAGTGCGTTGAGCAACGTCGGGTCATCGGGCCGCTGGCCCAGCATGTGCTCGAGCGCATCGACCGACTCGCGCACGCGCCCGACCTGCTCGAGAATCACCGCTCGGTCGTATTCGATGGAGGGGTGCTGCGGGTGGCGCTCGAGGGCGGAAGAGAGCAGTGCGAGTCCGGCGTCCGCCTCGCCATGATCCGCGAGCAGCCGCGCCTTGGCGAGTGTCAGGTCGAGCTCGTCCTCGGGATGATCCGACGCGTAGTCATCGAGCAGCGCGAGCGCCTCGGTGCGGGCGCGGCGGTCGAGCAGCAGCGCCGCCGCGCGTGAGCGCGCCGACAGCGCCACCGAGGAGTCATACAGACGCCGGTAGGCAGCAATCGCCCCCTCGGGGTCGCCGTCGCGCGCGGTGATGTCCGCCAGGTACAGTTGCGCGGCATCGTTCCCTTCGCCGCTCGAGAGCAGCTCGGTGAAGCGCTGACGCGCTTCCTTCATGTCGCCGGAATTGAACGCCAGCAGCGCGAGACGCCGATTCACCTCAGCCTGGGGCGCGCCTTGTGTGCGCAGCAGCTCGAGCTGCTGATGCGCCTCCTCGCTGCGATCGAGGGAGGCGAGGATCTCGGCAAGCTCGAAGCCCCCGCGCGTGGCGTCGCTGGCCTGCGCGCGGCGTGCCGTGGCCACCGCCTGCGGCGCATCACCGCGCATGACATAACCGCGCGCGAGCACGCGCAGCGCGGCCAGGTCCTTCGGGTCGAGTTGCAGCGCGCGTTGCCCATAACCCTGTGCCCGCTGCCCGTCGTAGGCGGCGAGCGCCAGCTCCCCGAGCAGGATGAACGTGTCGGGAGTGTTGGCGGTGGGCTCGAGCGCGCCACTCATGGCGGTGAGCACCGCGGGTGCGTCGGATTCCTCGAGCAGGAGAGCCGTCAGCTCGCTCATGCTCTTCGAGGCGCGCTGCTGCGAGCGGGTGTGGCCCGGCGCCGGGATACCCGCCCGCGGTGCGCTGGGGGGGTTCGCTGACTGTCCGGTACCCGGGGTGGCGGCCGCGGAGTCCAGTTGCTCCTCGGCGCGCCAGAAATCGTTGATGGCCGCGCGCGCGTCCGCCGTGCGGTAGAGCTTCAGGGCCACGGCGGCATAAAGGGCGTTCGCTTCGCGGTCAGCAGGTGCGAGCGAACGCCAGCGCGTCGCCGATTGCCACGCCGCCGGCAGATGCTCGCACGCCATGGCGACCTGGGTCGCGCGCCGCGCAAGCTGCACATCGCCGAGGGCTGCGGCCTGCGCATAGTTCTCCGAGGCCCCGCGGCAGTCGCCGCGCTTCAAATCGGCCTCGGCGACCACGGTGAGCGCGGTTGGATCGCGGTGCGCGCTGGTTGCCGCCGGCTTTGTCCCGTGTTCGCTGGCGCACCCAAACAGCAGCCCGGCGGCCAGCGCCGACGCGCACAAGTGGCTCGAAATGCGGGAAATTCTCTCCATCCGTGACACCCTATCACTATAGAGGATCCACCGGCCCGGCGTATTGAGCAACTTGTCACAAAGCGCATACATCCCCGAGAATGCCGCGCCCGGGCTACGGCGGGGCCGCGTCGGCCGCATTCCAGTGCCATGAAGGACTCCATCCGACAGCGTCTGCAGAAACTCACCGATCGCTTCGAAGAGGCGGGACGGCTGCTCGCGAGCGAAGAGATCGCCGGCGGTTCGCGGCAGTTCCGGGACCTGTCAATGGAGTACTCGAGGCTCCAGCCGCTCGCCGAGCGGCTGCAGCGCTACCACAGCCTCGAGCGCGAGCTCCAGGCCGCGCACGATCTGCAGCACGACGCCGATGCCGGCATGCGCGCACTCGGGAGCGAGGAGGTGGAGCGCCTTACGCGCGAGCTCGAGTCCGAGGAGCTCGAGCTGCGCCGGCTGCTGCTGCCGAAGGATCCGCGGGATGAGCGCAGCATCTTTCTCGAAGTGCGCGCGGGAACGGGCGGTGACGAGGCCGCGATCTTCGCCGGGGACCTCTACCGCATGTACGCACGTTATGCTGAAGCGAAAGGCCTCAGCAGCGAGGTACTGAGCGAGAGTCCGGGCGAGCATGGCGGCTACCGGGAGATCATCAGTCGCATCGCCGGCAAGGGCGCGTTCTCGCGCCTCAAGTTCGAGTCCGGTACGCACCGCGTCCAGCGCGTGCCGGCCACCGAGGCCCAGGGGCGCATCCACACCTCGGCGTGCACGGTCGCGATACTTCCGGAGCTCGACGAGGTCGATGAGGTCGAGATCAATCCGGCGGATCTGCGTATCGATACCTATCGGTCCTCCGGCGCCGGCGGCCAGCACGTCAACAAGACCGACTCCGCGGTGCGCATCACGCATCTGCCCAGCGGCATCGTGGTGGAATGTCAGGATGAGCGTTCACAGCACAAGAACCGCTCACGCGCCATGGCGCTGCTGCGGGCGCGGCTGCTGGCCGCCGAGCAGGAGAAACAGCAGAGCGCGCAGGCACAGTCGCGGCGCCTGCAGGTGGGCAGCGGTGACCGCTCCGAGCGCATTCGCACTTACAACTTCCCGCAGGGACGCGTGACCGATCATCGCATCAACCTGACGCTGTATCGCCTGCCGCAGATCATGGACGGCGACCTCGATGAGCTGATCGATGCTCTGCAGCAGGAGTACCAGGCGGAGCTGCTCGCGGAGGAGACATGAGCAGCGCATCGCCGGAGCTCACCGTCGACAGCGTCACCGGCATCGACGTCACGCTGCCAGTGGCGGGCGCCGGCGCCCGCGCCTTCGCATTCCTGATCGACTGGGTCATCCGGCTGCTCCTCGCCCTCGCCTGGTACGCTGCCGCCGCGGTCATTTACAACCGGGATCTGAGCCTGGCGCTGCCCCCGGAAACCGATGCGCGCTGGTTCGCTGGTGTGCTCGCCCCGTCGTTGGCGATCTATCTGCTTTACCACTATGTGCTCGAGCTCATCATGCGCGGACGAACGCCAGGCAAACGCATGGCTGGCGTGATCATCATGAGCCGCGATGGCGGCACACCGAGCGTTGGCGCACTGCTGACGCGCAACGTATTTCGCCTGATCGACGGACTGCCGCTGTTCTACGGCCTGGGACTCATCGCGGTGGTGGCAACGCACGAGCATCGGCGGATCGGCGACCTGGCGGCCGGCACCCTGCTCGTTTACGACACACCGGGATTGCGCATGCCGGTTGCTGCACATGTGCCGCTGGCAGACCCCCGCTACGATGCCCTGGCCACCGAGCTCGCGAGCGAGCTGCTGGACCGCTGGCCGCTGCTCACCCCGGAGGCGCGCCGGCAGCTCGGGTTGCAGCTGCTGGCACGACAGGGTCTTGAGACCGAGGAATTGCGCGACGCCGACGAGGCGACCCTGCACGCACGGCTCGAAGGCCTCGTGGCGAGCTCCACGCAGCGTGCCACGTGAGCAGCTCCGCGCGTCGCCAAGCGCTCACGGCCAACCTGTTAAGCCGTACGCCACTGTGGCGCCAGGCGGATGCACGCGCGCAGCGGCTTGCGCACGGCCACACCGACGATGCGGCGGACGCCATGCGCCTCGCACAGGACTATCGCTTCCTCGCGCATGATCTCGCGCGCGTCCGCACCTTGCTGCCCAACGCCCGCGCCCGCGAGTACCTCGAGCGCGCCTATACCCGCGCGCACGTTACGCTCCATCATGGCGCGTGGCGGGCGGATCGTGCTTTGCTCGCACTGTTCCGCGACGAGCTGCCCGCGGTGGTGCGCTGGCTGCGACCCTACATCCTGTGGTGCACGGCGATATTTGCGCTCGCTGTGATCGCCGGCTACGCGCTGGTGCGCAGTTATCCCGAGCTCATCGCGTTGTTCGCAGCGCCCGATCTCATTGCGACGGTCGAGCGCGGCCAGCTCTGGACCGAGGGGCTGCTGAACGTAGTGCCCTCATCGGTCCTCTCGGTGCAGATCCTGACCAATAACATCATGGTGTCGCTGTTCGCGTACTGCGCGGGGTTCCTGTTCGGTCTCGGCACGCTCTACATCCTCGGCCTCAATGGACTCATGCTGGGCGCGGTATTTGCGTTTGTCGGCCAGCATGCTCTCGGCAAGCAGTTCCTGACCTTCATCGTGGCGCATGGCTGTGTCGAGCTCTCGGTCATATGCCTCTCGGGCGCGGCGGGCGCGGCGGTGGGTGAGGCACTGGTTCGCCCGGGACCCGGCGGGCGCAGCGAGTCATTCCGCCTCGCGGCGTTGCGCTCGGGCACGCTGCTGAGCGCCTGCGCGCTGCTGCTGGTGGGAGCGGGACTGCTGGAAGGCTACGTATCCCCGAACCCGCGATTTTCACTCGCAGCGCGCATCACCATCGGGGTGGGCTACTGGCTGTTCATGGTGGCGCTGCTGTCGGGGCGCCTCCTCGGGCGGCCGCGCATTGCGAGTTAAGTTACACCCGCCGTGAGCGCCGCAGAGCCTCGTACTCGGCCAACAGTGCCTGCTCGAGACGCTCAGCGGTCGCGGTGACCACCGGCGCACCAAGGCGCTGCAACAGCAGCCGCTGCGCACTGGCCTGCGATTCGTGCTCGCTGGCCGCCAGTGCGATCCACGGGTCCTGCCAGTTGTTCGCCTCGCGCCGCGCGAGCGCTCCGATCTCACCACTCAGCAACCCCGCCACCATCACCAGGTGCGGCGGCGCGAGCAACCGGACGGCGCGCGCAAGCTCGGCGGCGACGTTGGCATCGTCGAGGTCGGTGAGCAGCACGATGAGGCCACGGTGCTTGAGCAGCCGCCGCATGCTGACCGCCGCAGCCGTCGGATCGGACTCGGCGGACTGGACGGCAAGCTGCTCGAGCGCGCGGCGCATGCCGGTGATCGCCGGCAGGCCGCGGACCGGTGCGCGGGTGGTGACGACGCGATCCGCGTAAACGACCAATCCCACGCGGTCGTCCAAGTGGACGGCGATCTCGGCCAGGCGGGCGGCGAGGTTGGCATACAAGCCGAGGCGATCGAGCTGCCCGGCGCGAATGCGACTCAGGCGCCCGGCATCGATGGCAATGAGAACATCCAGATGCTGATCCTCGCTGAACTCGCGTGCCATCAGCGCGCCGGCCCGCGCAGTGGCTTTCCAGTCGATGCTCGCGAGTGGATCGCCGCGCACGTATTCGCGCAGCTGATGCAGCTCCGCGCCCGAGCCGGCGATCGCGCGTGGCCGCGCACCAGCGCTCAGGCCGCGCAGGCGCACCGGCATGCGCAGCGCATCGGGCGCGACCACCGTGTCTTGCCGCGCCTGCAGCTGGAGTGACCACCAGGCGAGTCCCAGCGGCCCGAGCGCGCGCACCGCCAGCGCCGGCCAGCTCTGCAGGCCGAGCCGCACCGGCAGCACGCTGACTGCGTCCTCGGCGACGCCGCGCGCGGGCACACGCACGCTGCGCAGCTCCGGCAGCACTTCGAAACCGGCCGGCGTCGCGGGGTAGTACTGCAGCGCGAGCTCGCGTCCGGAGCGGTTGGTGAAAGCGTAGGTGGCCGACTGTCCGCGGCCGAGGAAAGCGCGTGGCGCGGTCACCACCTGAGCCTCGAGCGGCCGGCGACGGATGAAGAATCCTTCGAAGGTGAGCCCGAGCAGCAACAGCAGCGCCGGCAGCCGCCACCAACCCGACAGTGCAGGCTCGCTCGACCAGATCCCGGCGATGGCAAGCACGGCCGTCAGGCAAACAACGACATAGGCGCGTCCCGAAAGATGCACGCTAAGCGCTCCTCAGCGCGGCACCGGCGTTTCCGCGAGCAGGCTGTGCACGATCTGCACGTCGGTCATGCCTTCGAGCGCCGCTTCGGGTGTGAGCAGCAGGCGGTGCGCTACCACCCACTGTGCAGTCTCCTTGACATCGTCCGGCGAGACGAAATCCCGACCGTGCAACCCCGCTGCGATGCGCGCCGCCTTGAGCAGGGCGAGCGCCCCCCGCGTCGAGAGACCGAGGGAGAGCCGCGGGTGCTGACGCGAGGCCTGGGCAAGGTCGAGCACATAGGCCGTGAGCGCCGCGGCGATATGTATGTGCTCCAGCTCCGCGCGCGCCGCGGCCAGCAGCGAGCGCTCGAGCGCCCGCACTTCGCCGAGCGCCTCGCGGAGCTCGAGCGCCACGCCGCCGTAGCGGGCGAGAATCTCCCCTTCCACCTCGCGCGCCGGATAGTCCATGTCGATGCGCAGCATGAAACGATCGAGCTGCGATTCGGGCAGCGGGTAAGTTCCCTCGAACTCGCGCGGGTTCTGCGTGGCGATTACCAGGAAATCGGCGGGGAGCTGAAACACCGAGCGCTCCACGCTCACCTGCCGCTCCTCCATCGCCTCGAGCAGCGCGGATTGGGTCTTCGGCCCGGCGCGATTAACCTCATCGACGAGCAACACGTCCGCGAACAGCGGCCCGGGGCGGAACACGAAGGCCCGCTGCTGCTCTTCGAACACGTGCACGCCGATGATATCGCTCGGCATGAGATCCGCGGTGCCCTGGATGCGCTTGAACTCTCCACCCAGTGAGCGCGCCAGGGCCTTGGCGAGCAGTGTCTTGCCGAGACCCGGCACGCCCTGCACCAGCACGTGGCCGCGCGCGATGAGCGCGATGAGCAGCGCCCGGACGGGTGCGTGCGCGCCGATCACCACGCGCCCCAGCTCCTGCAGCAGAGAATCTTCGAGTGTGCGGATGGCCGAGCTCATGCGGCGAGTTGCCTTTCGGTACGAACGATTAGATTGTGCAGACGCTGCAGCGGAACGCGCCGCTCGGAGTAGGCGTCGGCGTACCAGGTACGTAGCTGACGCACCTCATCCCGCGAGAGGCGCGGATGATTCTCGAGCCAGTCCCATGGCGGGCCATCATCGAGGCGGCACCCATTCAGGCGTTGCAACCGCAGGAAGAAGTGCTCGAACAGTCGCCGCGCGGCGGCTGCCGGTCGCAGCACCCGCGCGAGAAACCTGCCGGTGACGCGCACCAGCTCCGCTTCGCGCGGTGCGGCGGCGCGCACGCTTGACGGGCGCAGCCGCGTGCCACCCAGCACCCAGGCGAGCCATACGGCCAGCAGCACTCCGAGAGTGGCGTACAGTCGCGGATCACGGTAGAACTTGGCCGGATCGTACACGGCAGTCAATCCCTGGTGGGCGTCGTCGAACAATACCGAGCCGCTCGTGCCGAGACTCGCGCTCACGATGTTGGCGAGCAGCCGCGCGTTGTCGGCAAGTCCGAGCGCGCGGTTGGAGAACAACGAACTGAAGGCGCTGATGATGATGGTGCCACTGCCGGCCGGCCTCACCCAGAGTACGCCCTCCCCGAATTCGCGCTGATGTGCGAGCGCTAACACGAAGCCTGCGCGCGGCACGGCCACTTCCCACGACTCGTTCGGCAAATCCGAGAACGCCAGCGCGGAGTCGACGCCGGCGAGGTAGGGATGAGGTCGGTTGGCAACCAGCGTGCTGCGCAGCGGCTCGGGGAGCGGCGCGAACCCTGCCTCGAGCGCGTGACGCGCGCCGGATCCGCGCGCCTCGCCTTGCAGCGCCGGCCCCGATCCCGCGTACTTCCTGGCCGGCACGAACTCCAGTCCCGTGAGCGCATGCAGGTCATTGTGTACGGCACCGGCCAACGACCACGCTGGCCGGTCGGACAGGGCGGCCAATACCAGCAAGGTGTTTCCGACGCGCACCCAGCGATCGAGCGCGCGCAGCTCCGCCGTCTTGAAGGCGTTCACCGCCGGCGTGGTCACGATCAACAGATTGCCACTGCGTGCCAGAGTGGGTCGCCGTTCCAGGGCGTCGAAGCGCTCGCGCAGCGAAACGGTCCGTATTCCTTCCAACTCGAGCCAGTTTCGCGCCGCCAACAGGCCGTGCTCGCCGCGTTCGCCGGTGGTGGGCGGTGCGCTGCGCGGCATCTCTACCGGTCCACCGCGCACGAACAGCGTCACGAACACCAACAAGGCGCCCAGTGCGCACAGCAGCGTAGTCAGCCGTTCGCGCACCGTCAGCTCGCCCCTGCCGGCTGCCCGGATGGTGCGTCGAGCGAGGCGAGCAGCTCGCGCCCGTGCAGCAATGCCGCCGCCAGGATCGGCGCGGGCACGTGCTCGGCAAAGCGTGCACGCTCGCATGCGTCAGCGAGCGCCGCGAGGTGCTCGCGATCGAGCCTCTCGGGCAACCGCGCCGCACGCTCCAACTCGTGCAGGGTGAGTGCGCGTGCGGGCGGCAGCCGCTTCTGCTCCATGAGGCGCCGGACGATCAGTTGCAGCAGCAGATGCGGCTGCTCATCGGGACTGCCCCGCTCCACATCCTCCAGACCCGGGGCAGTCCCGTCTGGCAGATCGGCATGCGACTCGCGGTGGCTACGGCGCTGGCCGCTGCGCCAGAGCCCGGCGATGCGCAGCTCATTCACGACCACCGCGCCCGCGAGCAGCAGAGCCAGCGACAGCGCGACCCACACGATCACCCGTACGACGTTCTGGGACACATCGACACCCCCCAGCAGGCGCCCGAGCCAGCCCTGCTCCGTGCCGCCGGGCTGCGGCGTGAACAGCTCGCGCAGCCATTGCTTCCAGCGGCCCCACCAGTTGCGCTGCGCCGTGTCGGTGCGCTGCAACCCGGCGAGCACGCTAGTCAGGTGTGCGACCTGCGGCGCACGCACTTTGGGCGCCGAATCGGGCCGCGTCAGCAGCCTGCGCAATTCGACCAGACCGCCGACCGACAAGTCGTTGTCGGGCTTCATCCAGTCTGGCGGCAGCCATGGAGCGTAGGCACTCGCTGCCAGGGTATGCGCGAGCTCGGGACAGCGTTCGGCCACGCGCGCGTAGCCGACATCGACGGCCGGGTCGAGCTGGTGAACGCAGGCATCGATGACCGCAATCGCATCGCCGGCGCCCGCGGTGGGCACGGGCCCGTAAGCGATCAGCAGAAGCGCCAGCGCGCCGCGACTCATGCCGTTACGGGACGACCGGTGCAGCGATACGCTGCGCCAGATCGACGCCTTCACGGCGCGCCGCGAGGTCGCCGTACACGGCCAGGATCAGCGCGTGGTAGAAGGGAGTAAACACGGCCGCCAGCAGCGCAATGGCGGCGGCCGACACGGCCAGAAATACCACGAGATCGCCGCGCCCGAGCAGGAGCGCAACCAGCCCGCCCACAACGGTGGCGAGCACGTAGAAAACCACGATCAGTGCCACACCGACCGAGTAAATGATGGATTGTCGCCAGAAGTTACCGACCGTCAGCTGCCAGCTGTGACGCATGCTGTCGATGGCACCGCGCTGCGTGAGCAGGTAAATCGGCACGGAGCAGATCCACCTGATGACCACCCAGGAGCCGGCAACCAGCATCGCGAGGAAGATCGCGAGCATCAGCCAGATCTGCGAGGTGGGCACGGGCGCCACGCGGTAGCCGCCCAGCACGCCGCCGATGGACCCGACAACGATCATCACCGGGATGAGGGTGCCGACGAATGCCAGCACGGCCAGCAGTATCATGAGCATCACGCCCGGCGTGCGCTGCAAGCCTCGGCCGAGCTCGGCCCGCATCGATGCCGCACGGCCCGTTGCCAGCGCGTACTGCCGCAGGAACACCGCGTTTGCAAACATGGTGCTCACTACGATCAGCACCAGCAGTAGCGTCAACCACAGCGGATCGCGCAGTCGTTGCATCTGTGCCATCTGGATCGCGGCCACGGTGGTCGCGTGGCGGTGGACGAGGTCGTAGATGGACAGCAGTTGACCGAAGATCACGCTGGCGAAGGAGTACGGCAGGCATTTCAACAGCGTGGCGCTGTAGATGCGGAAGGCGGTATCGAGCACCTCGCCCACGGACTGCGGCCGTGCGGGCGGATAGAGTATGTTGCCCATACACGGCATCTTACCGGCGAGGCGCGCAGTTGCGGGCATGGATCTGACCGTTCGAGAGCTGCTGTCCGAAGGGGTGCAGCGCCTGCAGCAGGCATCCGCCGCCGCCGGCGGCAGCGCCACCCCGGATCTGGACGCCGAGGTGCTGCTGGCACACGTACTGTCGGTTCCGAGGACACGCCTGCGATCCCACCCCGCGGAGCCGGCCGCCGAGGGCGCCGCGAGCTACCGCAGACTCATCGAGCGGCGCGCCCTTGGGGAGCCCCTCGCCTACCTCACCGGCACGCGGGAATTCTGGTCGTTGCCGCTGAGGGTGACTCCCGCGGTGCTGGTGCCGCGGCCGGAAACCGAGTTCCTGGTCGAGCGTGCACTCGCGCTGCGCAGTGAGCCGCACGGGCATGCCGCCGACCTCGGTACCGGCTCCGGGGCGGTGGCACTCGCGCTCGCGAGCGAACGGCCGCATTGGCGGGTGACCGCCACCGACCTGTCGCGGGAGGCGCTTGCGGTCGCACGCGCCAACGCAGCGCAACTTGCCATCGCCTCGGTGGATTTCCGCCAGGGCAGCTGGTTCGCGCCGCTCGCAGGCGAGCGCTTCGATCTCATCGTGAGCAACCCCCCGTACGTCGCGGCGGATGACCCGGCGCTCGATGATCCCGCGCTCGCGTACGAGCCGCGGCTCGCCCTGACGCCGGGAGCGGATGCGCTCGCCTGCCTGCGCGCCATCGCGCGCGATGCACCGCAGCACCTCAACCGCGGCGGTTGGCTGTTGCTCGAGCATGGCGCCGCGCAGGGAGCGGCGCTGCGTCACGAGCTTGTCCTCGCAGGCTTCCGTTATGTACGCTCGCACCCCGATCTCGCCGGTCACGAGCGCATCACGGAAGGCCGATATGATCCAATTTGAAACCTCGCACGGCACCTTCACGGTGGAGCTGTTTCCCAAGGAGGCGCCGGTCAGCGTGGAGAATTTCCTGCGCTACGTCGATGACGGGCACTTCGATGGCACCATCTTTCATCGCATCGTGCCGGGTTTCGTCATCCAGGGCGGGGGACTCAGCGCCGACTTCGCCAGCAGGAAGACGCGTCCGCCCATCAGCAACGAGGCGAAGAATGGGCTGAAGAACACCCGCGGGACCCTGTCGATGGCACGCACCAGCGACATCAACAGCGCCACCTCGCAGTTCTTCGTCAACCTCGCCGACAACGCCTTCCTCGACCACAGCCCGCGCGACTACGGCTACGCGGTCTTCGGCCGCGTCAGCGAGGGCATGGACGTCATCGACCGCGTCGCGAGTGTCGGCACTGGAACGCGCAAGGGCTACAAGGACGCTCCGCTCGAGGACGTCGTGATCCTCTCGGCGCGACGCGTCCCACCTGCCTGAGCGCCGCAAGCTCCCAGGCGAGACGCCCGCGCCCCCGGTCACGGCGTGGCCGGATCGCCGGGGCACTGCTCAAGTACCTGGCGCTTGCGCTACTCATCTGGGTGCTGCTCACGGCAACGCCGGTGCTGCTGCTGCGCTGGTTGCGTCCGCTCACCAGCGCTTTCATGGTCGAGGCGCGCATTGCGGCCTCGCAGGCACGCGAACGCGACTACCACACCGACTTCCGCTGGGTGAGCCTCGAGCAGATCTCCCCAAACGCTGCCATTGCCGTGATCGCGTCCGAGGATCAGCAGTTCCCTTTTCACGCGGGGTTTGATTTCAACTCGATCCGCGAAGCGGTGCGCGCCAGCGAGCAGGGCAAGCGCCTGCGCGGGGCGAGCACGATATCCCAGCAGGTCGCGAAGAATCTCTTTCTCTGGCCGGGCCACAGCCTCGTGCGCAAGGGCCTGGAGGCGTACTTCACGGTACTCATCGAGACGCTCTGGCCCAAGGAACGCATCCTCGAGATCTATCTGAACATAGCGCAGTTCGGGGAAGGTATTTATGGCGTGCAGGCGGCGGCAGAGCGGTTTTGGCACAAGCCGGCGCTGCGCCTGAGCTCGGCGGAAGCGGCGTCGCTTGCGGCCGTGCTGCCCAATCCGCTGCGCATGCACGCCGAGCGTCCCTCGCGCTATGTCATCGCCCGGCGCGACTGGATCCTGGCGCAGATGCGCGACCTGGGCGGTGCGGCGTACCTGCGGTCAGTCGAGAGCGAAGGCCGCCGCGCCCGCTGAGACGTTCCCGCTGGCAAGCGGATGGTGCCAAACCCCGAAGCGGTTCACAGAGTGCGCAGCTCGCCCCTTTCGGGCGATGTCACCGGTGAGTTCCCTGGAGTAGGATGAGTGCGCATGAGTCAGGGACGAAAATATGGCTGAGCGCGCGCTCGGCGCGGCTGACTGGCGTGGGTTTGGCCGCGAGCAGTTTCCGCAGCGATCGTGGAGCGTGGACGGCGATGTGCTGCGCGCCATCGCACAGGTCGAGCGCATCGACCTCATCTCGCGCGAGCGCTTTGGGGATTTCACGCTGCTGTTCGACTGGCGCCTGCCGCGCGCGGGCAGCACCGCGGTCCTGTGCCGGGTGCAGGAGGAGGCGGGACCGGCCGCACACTCGGGTCCCGCCATGCAGCTGCTCGATGACGAGCATCACCCCGACGGGGCCGACGCGTTGACCTCCTGCGGCGCGCTCTATGGGCTCATGGCGCCCTGGCACGACTTACGCAGCAGTGCCAACACGTATCACAGTGCGCGCATCTTGGTGAACGGCTCGCTCATCGAGTACTGGATCGATGAGACACAGGTGATCGGCTGCGACCTCTCCAGCGAGGAGCTGAAAGCACGCATCGCGCGCAGCCGCTTCCGGGACTTGCCGCAGTTCGCGCGCCTCACCGAAGGGCACATCGTTTTGCAGCACCGCGGCACGGAAGCCTGGTTCCGCCGCCTGCGCATCGATGTGACGCGCGCTGGCGCGGATCCCGCACCCCCGCTTCAGGCTTCGTAACCGAGGTTCGGCGCAAGCCAGCGCTGCGCTTCCACGAGCGTCCACCCCTTGCGCCGGGCGTAATCCTCGACCTGGTCGCGATCGATCTTACCGAGGGCAAAGTAGCGCGCCTGCGGGTGCGCGATATACCAGCCGCTCACCGCAGCGGTCGGATACATCGCATACGATTCGGTCAGCAGGATGCCCGCGTTGCGCTCTACATCGAGCAGCCGCCAGAGCTTCGCTTTCTCGGTGTGATCGGGACAAGCGGGATACCCTGGCGCCGGGCGGATGCCGCGGTACTGCTCGTGCACCAGTTGCTCGTTGGTCAGCTCCTCATCGGCCGCGTAGCCCCACAGCTCGCGCCGCACGCGCTCGTGGAAGTGCTCTGCGGCGGCTTCGGCCAGACGATCGGCGAGGGCTTTGAGCATGATGGCGGAGTAATCGTCGTGCGTGCGCTCGAAGCGAGCGACGTGCTCCTCGATGCCAAGTCCCGCAGTCACGGCGAAGGCGCCGAAGTAGTCGCGCACACCGCTCGCCACGGGGGCGAGGTAATCGGCCAGGCACTCGTGCGGCTGGCCTGCCGGCTTGCCCTTCTGCTGGCGCAGGAAGTTGACGGTCGCGAGCGGCTCGCGCCGCGCCTCGCTCGCATAGATCTCGACGTCATCGCCGACCGCGTTGGCCGGAAACAGCCCGAGCACCGCCGCTACCCTCAGCCAGCGCTCGGCGATCAGAGTCTTCAGCATGCGGCGCGCATCGGCGTACAGGTTGCTCGCCGCCTCCCCGACCACGGGGTCGCTGAGAATGTCCGGGAACTTGCCGGCGAACTCCCAGGCATTGAAGAACGGCATCCAGTCGATGTAACCGAGGAGCTGCGCGAGCGGATAATCCTCGAAGCGCTGGATACCGGGCACGCGCGGCGCGAGCGGCACGTAGGCTTTCCAGTCGACACGTGCGCGGTTGGCGCGTGCGGCTTCGAGTGAGGCTTCCGGTACCTTCACCTTCTTGGCGGCGTGCTGCTCGCGGCGGCGCTCGTGCTCTTCGCTCACGCGGGCAATGAACGCCGCCCGCTGCGCCGGCTGCGCCAGGGTCTGGCAGACCCCGACGGCGCGCGAGGCATCCTTCACGTACACCACGGGCGATCGATACTGCGGGGCGATCTTCACGGAGGTGTGGGCCGGGGAAGTCGTGGCGCCGCCGATGAGCAGCGGGAGCTCGAAGCCCTGACGCTGCATCTCGCGCGCCACGTGCACCATCTCATCGAGTGAGGGTGTGATGAGGCCGGAGAGGCCGATGAGATCGGCGCGCTCGCGGCGCGCGGTCTCGAGGATCTTGTCGCACGGCACCATCACGCCGAGGTCGATAACCTCGAAATTGTTACATTGCAGCACCACTCCGACGATGTTCTTGCCGATGTCGTGCACGTCGCCCTTGACGGTTGCCACCACCATGCGGCCGTTGGAGCGCCGCGCGCCTGCCTCCTTGCTCTGCTCGATGTAAGGCACGAGATACGCCACCGCGCGCTTCATCACGCGGGCGCTCTTCACCACCTGCGGCAGAAACATCTTGCCCGAGCCGAACAGGTCGCCGACCACGTTCATGCCGTCCATGAGCGGGCCTTCGATGACATCGAGCGGCCGCGCGGTCTGCTGGCGTGCAGCCTCGGTGTCCTCGATGATGTAGTCATCGATCCCCTTGACGAGCGCATACTCGAGGCGCTTGCCTACTTCGAGCCTGCGCCACTCGAGATCCTCGCCGCGTCGCGTGCCGCCTTCGCCCTTGTAGCGCGCAGCGATCTCCAGCAGCCGGTCAGTGGCATCGTTGCGACGGTTGAGAACCACGTCCTCGCAGGCCGCGCGCAGCGGCGGATCGAGCCGCTCGTAGACTCCGAGCTGCCCGGCGTTGACGATCCCCAGGTCCATACCGGCGGCGATCGCGTGGTAGAGAAACACCGAGTGCATCGCCGCGCGCACCGCCTCGTTGCCGCGGAACGAGAACGACACATTGCTCACCCCGCCGCTCACCAGCGTGTGCGGCAGCTCGCGCTTGATGCGCCTCGTGGCCTCGATGAAGGCGAGCCCGTAAGCGTTGTGCTCCTCGATGCCGGTGGCAATGGCGAAGATGTTGGGATCGAAGATGATGTCCTCGGGCGCAAACCCCACTCGCTCGGTGAGTATGCGGTAAGCGCGCTGGCAGATGGCCAGGCGGCGCTCGATGGTGTCGGCCTGACCCTGCTCATCGAAGGCCATGATAACGGCTGCAGCGCCGTAGCGGCGCACCTCACGCGCATGCGCGCTGAAGGTTTCCTCGCCCTCCTTGAGGCTGATCGAGTTGACCACCGCCTTGCCCTGCACGCAGCGCAAGCCCGCCTCGATCACCGACCACTTGGAGGAGTCGATCATCACCGGCACGCGGGCGATGTCGGGCTCGGCCGCCACCAGGTTCAAGAAGCGCACCATGGCAGCTTCCGAATCCAACATGCCCTCGTCCATGTTGATGTCGATCATCTGCGCGCCGTTGGCGACCTGCTGGCGCGCCACCTCGAGCGCTGTGGTGTAATCACCGGCTTCGATCAGCTTGCGGAACCTGGCGGAACCTGTGACGTTGGTGCGCTCGCCGACGTTGACGAACAGGCTATCATCATCGATGTTGAGTGGTTCGAGCCCCGCCAGGCGGCACTTCACCGGCAACGGCGCGAGACGCCGCGGCGTTTGGGCGCTGAGTTGCTCGCGTAGCAGCCGGATGTGCTCGGGCGTCGTGCCACAGCAGCCGCCGACGATGTTCACCAGCCCCGACTCGCCGAACTCGCGCAGGACCGCCGCCGTGTCCTCGGGCGACTCGTCGTACTCGCCGAAGGCGTTGGGGAGCCCCGCATTCGGGTAGGCACACACGAAGGTGTCGCGCGCAGCGTCTGCCAGCTCCTCGACGTACGGGCGCAGCTGGCGCCCACCGAGTGCGCAGTTCAACCCCACGAACAACGGCCGCGCGTGGCGGATCGAGTTCCAGAAAGCTTCGGTCGTCTGGCCCGAGAGCACCCTGCCCGAGGCATCGGTGATCGTGCCCGAGATCGCGAGCGGCAGCTCGATGCCGGTCTCATCGAACAGCATGAGCGCCGCGTAGATGGCGGCCTTGGCATTGAGGGTGTCGATGACCGTTTCTATCAGCAGCAGGTCCACCCCGCCGAGCAGCAGGCCGCGAGCCGCCTCGCGATACGCCGGCACCAGCTCCGCGAAGCCGACGCTACGGTAGCCCGGGTCGTTGACATCGGGGGACATGGAGCTCATGCGGTTGGTCGGCCCGAGCGCGCCCGCGACGAAGCGTGCGCCGCCCGCGCGCAGCGCGAGCTCGTCCGCCGCCTCCCGCGCGAGACGCGCAGCGCGATAGTTGAGCTCGGGAACGAGTGCCTCGGTCCCGTAGTCCGCCTGCGAGATCGCGTTGGAATTGAAGGTGTTGGTTTCGATGATGTCGGCGCCAGCCGCGAGGTACGCGTGGTGGATGTCGCTCACCGCATCCGGCCGCGTCAGTGTCAGAATGTCGTTGTTCCCGTTCAGGTCACGACCGTGATCGCGCAGCCGCTCGCCGCGGTAGCCGGACTCATCGAGCTTCAGACGCTGGATCATCGTGCCCATGGCGCCATCGAGGAACACGATGCGCTCGCCGAGCAGGCCCTTGAGCCGCTCGATGCGCGTGCGCCGCTCGGTTTCGTCGCACGGCTCGAGCGCGAAGGGGGCCGGGGCAGCCGTGGCACGGCTCTCGCGCCCGCGCCGCTCGCTGTCGCGATCTGCGCGCGGGGGCGCGTGCTCCGTGGCGGCGGCGCCGTGCGCCGCTCCATGCGCACAGTGGCTGCCGGGGTCCCCAAAAAATTGCGCGTCTGGCAGAGCAGTGCTCGCTCGCGGAGCGCCGCGAGCGCGATTTTTTGGGGTGGCCCTCAAGCCACGGCTCCCGCGGAGGCGGTGTGCGGCAGCGGTCGCAGCCCGAGCGCGTGACAGATGGCATAGGTGAGCTCGGCACGATTCAGCGTATAGAAATGAAACTCGCTCACTCCGTGGCGGCGCAGCTCATGCACCTGCTCGATCGCGACCGCCGCGGCAATCAGCCGCCGAGTCTCGGGGTCGTCGTCGAGCCCTTCGAAGCGCTCATGCAGCCAGGCCGGGATGCTCGCGCCACAGTTCCGGGCAAACCTCAGCACCTGTGGAAAGCGCGTAATGGGCAGTATCCCCGGCACGAGTGGCGCATCGATGCCCGCCGCTGCGCAACGATCGCGAAAGCGCAGGAAAGCGCCGATGTCGTAGAAGAACTGCGTGATGGCGCGGGTGGCGCCGGCATCGATCTTGCGCTTGAGATTCTCGAGGTCCGCGGCCGGCGAGGCCGCCTCAGGATGCACTTCCGGGTAGGCCGCCACCGAGATATCGAATGGCGCGACTGCGCGCAGCCCCGCCACCAGGTCCGCGGCGAACGCGAAGCCATCGGCCCGCGGCCGGTAAGTGCTCTGACCCTGCGGCGGGTCACCGCGCAGCGCCACCAGGTGGCGGATGCCCTCATCCCAGTAGACGCGGGCGATATCCAGTATCTCGCCGCGCGAAGCACCGATGCAGGTGAGATGCGGCGCGCCGGTGAGCTGCGTCTGCCGCTGAATCCGGGTCACCACGGTGTGGGTACGCTCGCGCGTTGAGCCATCGGCGCCGTAGGTCACCGACACGAAGCACGGCGCGAGCGGAGCCAGCCGCTCGAGCGAGCACCACAGCGTAGCCTCCATCGCCGCATCGCCGGGCGGGAAGAACTCGAAGGAGACGCGGATCGGCCCACGGCACGCATTGGCAGTCATCGTTCGGCTCCTGCCGCTCCTGCCGCGAGCGCCGGGCCCGCGGCAACCGGGCGGGCGACCGCCGCCAGCACGTGCGCGCCGTCGGCCTCGATCGGAGTCAGTCTCTCGCAGCGCAAACCCGCGGCTGCCAGCAGCCGGCGCAGCCGTGCGAGCGGGTGCTCGATGATTCGTTCCCGCGCCCCTTCGAGCGAGTCGTAAGGCTCGAAGATCCACAGCCGGCCTGCGGGCTCGATCAGGTCCCGTGCATCCTCGAGCAGCCGCACCAGCGTCTCCCCGCTGGCTGCCGGGTGATCGAGCAGCAGTGCATCGAAATGTGTGCCCGCGCGCGCGAGCTCGGCGCCGAAGGCTGTTCCGCCGGCTACGGCCTTCGGCACCCGACAGGAGAATCCGCGCCGCTCGGCGAAGGCACGCGCACCCTGGGCCGCCCGGCGCGAGAACGCGACGGCGGTGCAGTGCCGTGAAGCCCTCGCCGCCCATTCGAGCAGTTCAGGATGGGTAACACCGACTACGAGGATCGAGCCGAAGGCCTCACCTGCCGTGGCGTGGACGATGAACTCGGTCAACGCCCGGCCGAGTCGCGACTCCGCTCCGTATCCTCCGGATTTCGAGTCGGCAGCCGTTGCCGCACGCGCACTGGCGGCGTCGCGCAGCAGCAGCGGGTCGCGGCGATCGAGCTGCGCGAGCAGACCGCGCACGAAGCTCGACCCCTCCGGCGCCGAGGTCAGCCGGTAGTGAACCCACTGGCCCTGCCTCATCCGCTCGATCAGGCCTGATTCACACAGGATCTTGAGGTGACGCGACACACGCGGCTCGCTCTGCTTAAGGGCCTGCGCGATATCCGAGACGCCGAGCGCAGCTTCAGCACACAGAGCCAGGAGCCTCAGCCGGGTCGGTTCACCGGCTGCGCGGAGCCACTTCACGAGGCCGGCGGGTGGGCACTGGTGCATTTAAATAATTGTACAACTCTTATTCTCACGTCGATACCCGAGCGTCGGCCCTACTGAGTATGGTCAATGCACGGCCTCTTATCGTCTCCTATAGGAGACAATAGAAGCCTGCCGGCCCGGTCAGTGTATTGATTTCGAAGTTCCGGAATCCGGATCGTGAGCGAAGAGTGCCTCGACGTCGACAGAGTCGAAGCGGTAAGGGCGATGGCAGAACTCGCACGTCACGGTCACCGAGCCCTGCTCCCTCAGCACATCGCGCACTTCCTCCGGACCCAGCGCCCGCAGGAGACCAGCGACCCGGCCCTCGCTGCAGCGGCACTCGAAGCGCACGGGGGTGCCGCGGAAGAGTCGCAGGTCGTGCCCTGGGAAACCCTGCGCCAGCAGCTCCTCGATGCTGTGCTCGCGCAGGCCACTTCCCGTACCAAGCCGCGCGATCCCGCGCTGAGCACCGAGCCAAGCCTCCTCGACGGCGCTCGACTCGAGGGCGGAATCCTCGGCAGCTGGCAGTTTCTGCACCAGCATGCCAGCGCCGTGCTCTTCGTCAGCCCGGAGCAGCACGCGCGTCGGCAACTGCTCGGAGGAGGCGAAGTACGCCTCGAGCGACTCGGCGAGCGAAGCCCCGGACAGGGGCACCACCCCCTGATACCGCAGGCTTTTCTCGTCGGCCTCGACAGTCACCGTGATGAGTCCCGCATCACCCGTGAGGCGCCGGAAGAGCGCCGCGTCAGCCTCCGTACCGTCATGCCCGGGCGCGAGCACCTGTACGGCCGCGGCGTCGCAGCGAGCCACGGCACGCACACGGAAATCATGGGTGCATTGCGCCACCAGCAGACTCACTGCACCGTTTCCCTGCAGCTGAAACGTGAGTGTGCCCCGGAATTTGAGGGTCGCCGCGAGCAGCACCGAGGCCACCACGGCTTCCCCGAGCAGCTCGGTGACGGGCCTCGGGTAGGCGGCGTGCGCGTGCAACTCGCGCCACGCACTCTCGAGGTGCACCCAGTGCCCGCGCACCGGCTGGTTCTCGAAAATGAAGCGACGCACCTGGTCGCGCGCAAGAGTAGCGGGCGTTTTCATGAGCCCCGGACAATGGGGACGGGCGAGGTCAACTCAACCCGTCTGGCCACCAGCTCACCGCACGCCCCCCGCGCTAGCCGCGAAGCTTCTCGCGCAGAAGCTCGTTGAGCTGAGCGGGATTGGCTTTTCCGCCGGTCGCCTTCATGACCTGGCCGACGAAGAAGCCGAAGAGCTTGTCCTTGCCGGCGCGGAACTCCGCGAGCTGCGCCGGGTTCTTCGCCATCACCTCCTCGATGGCGCGCTCGATGGCGGCACTGTCGGTGATCTGGCGCAGCCCCTTGGATTCGATCACGGCATCGGCGCTCAAGCCCTGCGACCACATGAGTTCGAACACCTCCTTGGCGATCTTGCCCGAGATCGTGGCATCCTGGATGCGCCTGAGGAGCTCGCCGAGGCGCGCCGCGGGGATCTTCCCCGAGCTCACTTCGAGCCCTTCCTTGTTGAGCGCCGCGGCCAGGTCTCCCATCACCCAGTTGGCCGCGAGCTTGGGATCTGCGGCCGCTGTGCGCAGCACCTCTTCATAGTACTCGGCGAGCTCGCGGCTGCCGGTCAGCACCCCGGCGTCGTAGGGTGACAAGCCGTACTGCGTGGAGAACCGCGCCGCTTTCTGGTCTGGCAGCTCGGGAAGCGTCGCGCGCACGGAATCGATGAGCGCGGCATCCACCTTGACGGGCAGGAGATCCGGATCGGGGAAGTAGCGGTAGTCGTTCGCTTCCTCCTTGGAGCGCATCGAGCGCGTCTCGCCTTTGTCCGGATCGTACAGGCGTGTCTCCTGCACGACCGGACGGCCGGATTCGAGCAGCTCGATCTGTCGGGCCACCTCGAAGTTGATGGCACGCTCGACGAAACGGAACGAATTGAGGTTCTTGATCTCCGCGCGTGTCCCGAACTTCTCCGTCCCGGCCGGGCGCACCGACACGTTAGCATCGCAGCGGAAGGAGCCTTCCTGCATGTTACCGTCGCAGATCTCGAGATAGCGCACCAGCGTGTGTATCTTCTTCATGTAGGCGACCGCCTCCTTCGCCGAGCGCATCTCGGGCTCGGAGACGATCTCCACCAGCGGAGTACCGGCGCGGTTCAGATCGATGCCGGTCATTCCGGGCAGACCCTCGTGCAGCGATTTGCCGGCGTCCTCCTCGAGGTGTGCGCGCGTGATGCCGATACGCCTCGCCTCGCCATCTTCGAGCACGATGTCGAGCGATCCCCGGGCGACGATCGGCAGCTCGTACTGGCTGATCTGGTAGCCCTTCGGCAGGTCGGGGTAGAAGTAGTTCTTGCGCGCGAACACCGACAGCGGTGCGATGCCTGCATTGATCGCGAGCCCGAGCTTCACCACCATGCGCACCGCCTCCGCGTTGAGCACCGGCAGCACGCCCGGATAGCCGAGGTCGACGAGGTCCGCCTGCGTGTTGGGGGGCGCGCCATAAGCGGTAGGAGAGCCGGAGAAGATCTTGGATCGCGTCGCGAGCTGCGCGTGGATCTCCAGCCCGATGACTGTCTCCCACTCGCTCATGCGTAGCCCACCGGTACGCGGGTGTGCCAGTCGGTGACCCGTTGAAAGGCGTGCGCGGCGCTGAGCACACGCGCTTCGCTGAAGTGGGGACCGACGATCTGCAGGCCGACGGGCAGACCCTGCACGAAGCCGCAGGGCACGGAAATCGCCGGCAGTCCCGCGAGGTTCGCCCCGATCGTGTAGATGTCGTTCAGGTACATGGTGATCGGGTCGGAGGTCTTGGCACCGAGCGGGAACGCCGGTGTCGGAGTGGTCGGCCCGATGAGTACGTCCACGCTTTCGAACGCCCTGACGAAATCCGCATTGATGAGCGCGCGCACGCGCTGCGCCTTGAGGTAATAGGCGTCGTAGTAACCGGCAGAGAGCACGTAGGTGCCGGTCATGATGCGCCGCTTGACCTCGGCGCCGAAGCCCTCGCCACGCGAGCGCCGGTACATGTCGTTGAGGTCGCGCGGGTTCTCGCAGCGGTGCCCGAAACGCACACCGTCATAGCGCGCAAGGTTCGAGGAGGCTTCGGCCGGCGCCACTACGTAATAGACGGGCACCGACATCGGCAGGTTCGGCAGGCTCACCTGCGTCACGCTCGCACCGAGGCTCTCGAACACCCTCAGCGCTTCGCGCACGCAGCGCTCGTTGTCGGGATCGAGACCCTTGTCGAAGAACTCCGCCAGCAGCCCAACCTTGAGTCCCGCGATCGGCTGCTCGAGCGTGGAGACATAGTCGGGCACCGGGGTGTCGACGCTGGTGGAATCGCGCGGATCGAACCCGGCCATCTCGCGCAGCATGAGTGCGGCGTCCGCGGTGCTCGCGGTGAGCGTCCCGCCCTGATCGAGACTCGAGGCGAAGGCCACCATCCCAAAGCGCGACACCCGCCCGTAGGTGGGCTTCATCCCGGTGATACCGCAGAGCGCCGCCGGCTGGCGGATGGAGCCGCCGGTATCGGTCGCCGTGGCACCCGGGATGAGCCGCGCGGCCACCGCAGCCGCGGAGCCTCCGGAGGAGCCCCCCGGCACGAGCTGCAGGTTCCACGGGTTGCGCACTGGCCCATAGAAGCTCGTCTCGTTGGATGAGCCCATGGCGAACTCGTCCATGTTGGTCTTGCCGAGCATGACCGCGCCGGCGCGCTTCAGCTTCGCTACCACGGTCGCGTCGTAGGGCGAGACGAAGCTATCGAGCATGCGCGAGCCGCACGTGGTGCGCACGCCCTCGGTGCAGAAGATGTCCTTGTGCGCGATGGGAACTCCGGTGAGTGCCCCGCCGGCGCCGGCGGCGAGCGCGCGGTCGGCGGCCCGCGCCGCCTCGAGCGCCTCGGGTGCCGTCACGGAGATGAACGCGTTCAGCGCCGGCTGGCTCTTCTCGATGCGCGCGAGCAGCTCCCCGACCAGCTCGACGCTGGAGAAGCTCTTGCGCCGCAGGCCGTCGGCGAGCTGCGTCAGTGTGCGCGTGTGCAGAGCGCTCACCGCCTACCTCACTCGATCACCCTGGGGACCAGATACAAGCCCGCTGCGGTGAGCGGTGCATTCAGCTGGTAGCGCTCGTGACGGTCAACCTCGGTGACCTCGTCCGGCCGCAGTCGCTGCGCGAGGCCCGGCAGCGGATGCGCCATCGGAGTGACATTCGCCGTATCGGCGCGCTCGAGCGCGCCGACGAAGTCCAGGATCCGCGACAGGCTTTCCTGGTAAACGGGGACTTCCTCGGCTGTGAGCTCGAGCCGCGCGAGTGTGGCGATGCTCGCGATCTGCTCGCGTGTGAGAGCCATGGGAGCGCGTGGAGAACTGAGAAAACCAGCCCAAAATCATACATGTTGCCTTGCTGAATGTCCCCTCGGTTGCTAGATTAGCCGCCGCTTTCCGGTCACTCCCCCAAGCTCACTTTTCCGGTCGCTTCATGTTCAAACGCCTGCGCGGATATTTTTCCAGCGATCTGTCGATCGACCTCGGTACGGCGAACACTCTTATTTATGTGCGCGACAAGGGCATCGTGCTGAATGAGCCCTCGGTGGTCGCGGTGCAGGACGAACCGATGCGTGGCGGCAAGGTGATCGTGGCGGTCGGCTCGGAGGCCAAGGCCATGCTCGGGCGCACACCGGGACACATCACCGCCGTGCGTCCGATGAAGGACGGCGTGATCGCCGATTTCA
>DATMPW010000013.1:0-25715 GCA_035566915.1 Steroidobacteraceae bacterium | reverse complement strand
GGGTCAGGAAGCGACCGTCGGCGGGTGGGTTGCAATCCACGGTCGCTGACCGGCCAGACGTGGACGGTCATGGAAGCGTACCTTCGATGTGGTGCTCAAGCCAGAGCGTCGCCCACTACCTCTTGTACAGCGTGGTTCTGGCCGCTTTTACGCGGCGGCTTGCAGACATGCAGTGCGGCACTAGTCGCGCCATTCTTTGCTGGGTCTTCTCGGCTGTCAGCTTTCTCCATTTTCAACGGCCGCTCTGAGAGATCACGATCGGCTGTTCAGGGTCAACTCCGGCCACACAGCGGGTCGAATCGCCTCCCTCCACCATGGGCGAAAACTTGGGGTATTGTTGAATCAGGCAGCGCGAGTTTTCGCTGGGGTGCCGCAACGAAAGGATATGCCCGTGCACACCAATACTTATGAGATAGCCGATCGCATCTTCCGTCTGTCAACGTGCGTCCCCGAGGCAGCGCCGGGCGGCTTCACGTTCAATCAGTTTCTCCTCATGCACGGCTCCTCGACAAGGACCCGGTGCGGCGAGTCTCTCCTCAGGCTCGCCGATGCGTACGACTCGATGATCAAACAAGACTGAAATGAGAGTACAACCAACGAGATGTTTAGTGGGTAGATCTGGCTGAGCAGTCAATTGGACGGCCCAAGTCGGTCGCGACCGGCAACAACGGGTCATTGACTGCCTGGCAGAAGAGACGTTCAGCGGAGTACAGTCAGGCGCCTGAGCGTCAATCGCTGCGCGCTGCGCCGGTGCAGCACGGTGCCGGGGCCGCGCGGGCATCAGGTCGGAGCGCTCGTCGCACTGGGGGAACGCTTTGGGACAGGTGGGGTTTGGTCAGCCGGACGACGGCGTCATCCAGATGGCCTATGTCGTGCCCGACCTGCGTGCGGCGATCGAGCACTGGACCCGCACGCTTCGGGTAGGTCCGTGGTTCGTCCTCGAGCATTTCACGGGCGACGATCCCGTCTACCGTGGGCAACCTTCGCGCGCCGAGGTGGCGCTGGCGATGAGCTTCGCCGGTCACATGAATATCGAGCTCATCCAGACGAAGAACGATGCGCCGTCCGCCTACCGCGAGATGATCGAGCTACGCGGTTACGGCTTTCATCACTGGGGCGTGGCGACGTGGGACTTCGATGCGGCCGTTGCGCGCTACGAAAGCGCCGGTTACGGGCTCGCTTTCCGCGCGGCTGTGCCGAGCGGCGGGCGGGTGGGGTACATGGACACTACGGGCGTCCTGCCCGGCTACACCGAGCTGATCGAGCTCGGGGGCGCTTTTGAGGAGGTGTTCGGCCGGTTCTACCGCGCCAGCGTCGGCTGGGATGGCGAGGACCCCGTTCGCTCTTTCATTTGAGGCTTTGCTCCGGACTGCCGGCGGTGTCCGCGCGCGCCCCCGCCGCGGCCACGTGCCGCTCGCGGTACTCGCGCGGCGTCATGCCGAAGCGCTGGCGAAAGACGCGGCCGAAGTGAGTCGGACTGCTGAAGCCGTGATCGAATGCAATCGCGGCGACCGTGCGTCCCAACTGCACGCTCGCAGCGAGGGCGCGTGCGCACTCCTCGAGGCGGCGCCTGAGCAGATAGCGGCCCACGGTCTCCTCGGAGGCGGCAAACAGATGGTGCAGATAGCGCGGCGTGATCCGGCAGGATTCCGCCACGCGGGTCGGCGTGACCTCCGGATCGTGCAGATGCGCCTCGATGTGATTGATGATACGGATGCGCTGGGCGGCGGCAACGGCGGAACGTTCGCCGTGTGCGCGCGGCACCTCGGCATAGGTTGCACCCAATAGATCGAGTAGCGCGAGGCTCACGCGCGCCGCGGCGTCCGGGTCGAGATCCTGGTGACAGGCCACCCAGAAGCTGCGCAGGAAGCGCGACAGGAGCCCGGCGACCTTGCTGCCCGCGCGGACGGGGATTCCCACCAGCGACTCGGGACAGGCGATCTGGCGGCGCAGCTGTGCGTCCGGGACACCGAGGACCAGCATCCGGTTTCGTCCCGGGAAGAAAATGTCGTATTGGCGGGTGCTGTCGCACAGCGTGAAGTCGCCGGTCCGGAGGTATGCCTCACGCCCGTCCTGGCGTGTGCGGCTCTCGCCGGCGATCTGCAGCAGCAGGAAGTACAGCGAGCCGCGAGTGCGCGCGACATGTGCGCGCGAATGGCGCACCACCTGCGCCTCGGAGCACGCCTCGGCGAGGGTGAGCTCGCCGATGTCGGTGCGCTCGATAAAGCCGTGGAAGGTGCGGATGTCAGCGGGATCGGACACAAGCGGCGAGAAACTCTCGCCGGCCCGCTCGTTCCAGTACGCAAGCTTGCGGCGCGGATCGAGACCCGCCGTCGAGAATGACTGCATCGGTACCATCTACTGACTTTCGGTGATGAGCTGGCGCTCGAGGTCGGCGAGCGTCCGGTAGCAGGGCAGTACCTGGGCGACACTGGCGTTCGGCTCGCGCTGCTCGCGAATCGCGGCGAAAAACTCGCGATCCTGCAGCTCGATCCCATTCAGCGACACGTCCACGCGGGACACGTCGATCTTCTGTTCCTTGCCATCGATCAGGTCGTCGTAGCGCGCGATGTACGTGCCGTTGTCGCAGATGTAGCGAAAGAATGTACCGAGCGGACCGTCGTTGTTGAAGGACAGCGACAGCGTACAGATTGCCCCGCTCGACACCTTGAGCTGGATCGACATGTCCATGGCAATTCTCAGGGTCGGGTGCATCGGACCCTGCACCGCGTGCGCGATCGTCACGGGCGCGCCCGTCTGCCAGCTGAATAGATCCACGGTGTGCGCCGCGTGATGCCACAGCAGGTGATCGGTCCACGAGCGCGGTGCCCCCAGTGCATTGATGTTGGTGCGCCTGAAGAAATAGGTCTGCACGTCCATCTGCTGGATCGCGAGCTCACCCTGCGCGATCCTCCGGTGGATCCACTGGTGGGAAGGATTGAAGCGGCGCGTGTGCCCGACCATGCAGACGAGGCCGGTGCGCTGCTGCAGATCTGCGACCGCCTGGGCGTCCGCCCAGTTGTCGGCGAGCGGTATCTCGACCTGCACGTGCTTGCCGGCCTTCAGGCAGGCGATCGCCTGGGCCGCGTGCAGCGGCGTCGGGGTCGCGAGGATCGCCGCCGCGACGCCGGGGCGGCTCAGCGCCTCGGTGAGATCCGTCGTGGCGTGCCCGATGCCGTACTTCGCCGCCAGCGCACGCGTCGGCTCGAGGCTGCGGCCCACGAGTGACACCACCTCGATCTCATCGATGGCGCGGAGAGCGTCGAGATGTTTCGCGCCGAAGGCGCCCCCTCCGGCGAGGATGATCTTCATGGCAGGTTCTCCAGGATGAGGTGCCCTACCGCCGTGTTCGAAGCCGGCACATGGTAGAAGCGGTGGACGGTGCGGATCTTCTCGTTGAGCGCACCGCGCATGATGAGCCACATCACCAGCTCGATGCCCTCGGAACCCGCCTCGCGCACGTATTCGATGTGCGGCATGTGCGCGAGGGCGTCCGGTTCGTTGATCAGCCGGTCGATGAATCGCTGGTCCCACGCCTGGTTGATGAGACCAGCGCGCGGGCCCTGCAGCTGGTGACTCATCCCGCCGGTGCCCCACACCTGCACGTTCAGCTCGCCGTCGAAGGATTCGACCGCGCGCCGGATCGCTTTCCCCAGCTCGTAGCAGCGGCGTCCGGAGGGAGGCGGATAGAGCACGACGTTGACCGGAAAGGGAATCACGCGCACCGGCCAGGCCGCCACTTGTCCGAAGAGCAGCGACAAAGGCACCGTGAGGCCGTGATCGACATCCATGCGGTTGACGATCGTGAGGTCGAAATCCTGCTGAATCACCGATTGCGCAATGTGGCAGGCGAGCTCGGCATGTCCCTGGACCACCGGTACCGGCCGCGGGCCCCAGCCCTCATCCGCCGGAGCGAACTGTTCCGCGCAGCCAATGGCAAAGGTCGGCACCAGGTCGAGACTGAAGGCGGTGGCGTGATCGTTGTAGACGAGGAGGATGACGTCTGGCTGCTGCTGCGCGATCCAGCGCCGGGAGAACTCATAGCCGGCGAACATCGGCGCCCAATAGGGATCCTGCGCCTTGCCGTTGTCGAGCGCGGCGCCGATGGCCGGGACATGGGATGTGGTAACGCCAGCGGTGATGCGAGCCATTTACTCTTACCCCTCAACGGCTCCAGTACAGGCGCGTCGGGTTGTCGACCAGCAACCGCCGTTGCAGATCCGGTGTGGGTGCAACCTTAGGAATGAAATCCACCAGCGCACCATCATCGGGCATGTGTGACTTCAGATTCGGGTGCGGCCAATCCGTCCCCCACAGCACCCGGTCAGGGAAGGTCTCGACGAGACGCCTGGCGAAGGGCACCACGTCGTTATATTCCGGCGGCCCGCTCTTCGACAAGCGGTCCGGGCAGCTCACCTTCGACCAGATGTTGGAATGCTCGCGCATCAGCCGCACGAACAGCTCGAACTCGGGCCCATCTGGCGGTAGCGTTACCTCCGGTCGGCCCATGTGATCCACTACGACCGTGGTGGGGAGCGAGGCGAAGAATCCATAAAGCTCCGGCAGCTCCGCGGCTTCGAAGTAGATCACTACGTGCCAACCCAATGGCGCTAGGCGCTGTGCGATCTGCAGCAGTACCTCGCGCGGCGTGGTATCGACCAGACGCCTGACGAAGTTGAAGCGCACGCCCCGCACGCCAGCCGCATCGAGCGCCACGAGCTCGCCGTCGGTAGTGCCGGCCGCTACGGTCGCCACCCCGCGCGCCCGCCCCTCGGCTGCTCGCAGCGCGTCGACCAGTGCGCGGTTGTCGGCGCCATGACAGGTGGCTTGCACGAGGACGTTGCGCTCGAACCCGAGGAAGTCGCGCAGCCCGAAGAGCTTCGAGTGCGGCGCATCGCACGGCGTGTAGCGGCGTTCCGGGGCATAGGGAAACTGCGCACCGGGCCCAAACACGTGACAATGAGCGTCGACCGCACCGCGCGGCGCGGCGAACCGCGGACGCCGTGGCGCGGGATGGAACGGCAACCAATCGCGGTCCGTCGTGAAGGGGCCGCTCGCAGCAACCGCAGGCCAGGCAGGATCGCCAGGGCGAATGAGCGGATGCGGACTCACAGACCCCGCGCCTCGAGTTGCGCATTCAGCCGCGGGAACACGCGGCGCGCGTTCTTCGCGAAGATCCGCTCCCGGTCTGCGGTGGGGAGTGGGAGCGCGTCGATATAGCGCCGCGTGTCATCGAAGTAATGACCCGTCAGCGGGTCTATGCCGCGAACGGCACCCACCATTTCCGATCCGAAGAGGATGTTGTCGATATGAATGACGCGCACCAGCAGGTCGATGCCCGGCTGGTGATACACGCAGGTATCGAAGAACACGTTCTTCATCACGTGTTCCTCGAGCGGCGGCCGCTTGAGCATGTCTGCCAGTCCGCGGTACCGGCCCCAGTGGTAGGGCACCGCCCCGCCGCCGTGTGGAATGATGAAACGCAGCGCGGGGAAATCCCGGAACAGGTCACCCTCGATGAACTGCATGAACGCTGTGGTGTCGGCGTTGATGTAGTGCGCGCCGGTCGCGTGGAAATTCGGGTTGCACGAGGCGGAGACGTGGATCATCGCCGGCACGTCCAGCTCGACCATCTTCTCGTAGAAGGGGTACCAATGCCGATCGGTGAGGGGCGGGGATGTCCAGTGCCCGCCGGAGGGATCCGGGTTCAGGTTGCAGCCGACGAAGCTCAGCTCCCGTACGCAACGCTCGAGCTCGGCAACGGAGTTGGCGACGGGCACACCCGGGGACTGCGGCAGTTGGCACACGCCGGCGAAATTCTCCGGATACAAATCGACCACGCGCTTGATGAGATCGTTGTTGGCGCGCGCCCATGCGCTCGAGATCGCCTCGTCGCCGATATGATGCCCCATGGCCGAGGCGCGCGGTGAGAACAGCGTGAGATCCGAGCCGCGTTGGCGCTGCAGGCGCAGCTGGTTCTTTTCGATGGTCTCGCGAATCTCGTCATCCGAGATGGCCCCGGCTTTCGCCGCAGGCGCACTCGGGTCCTTGAGCCCGGCGATCTGCGCGTCGCGGAATTTCTGATGCGCGGCCGGCGCCGTCGTGTAGTGACCGTGACAGTCGATGATCATCTGCGCTCTGCCTCCTGAGCCTGCCCCAGTGCCCGCGTTCGCGCCAGCAGGCAATCGAGCATGTCCGTCAGCGCCTCATGGCGGAGCGCCTCGGCGTGCCCTGCGGCCCACTGCTGTCGTTCGACACAGCCACGGCTCATCCACGGTTCGAAGCCGGCCTCGGCCACGGTGCGCACCGCTTCCCGCATCTCCTCTGCGCGCCGCCGACCATGCTGTAGGGAGCGAGCGATCATGTAACGGGCAAGCTTGCGCCAGTCGCCCACGGGGAAGAGGTCCTTGAGCGATGTGAGCACGGCCTCCTCGACGCCGTGGCGTCGGGCCGTCAGCAGCGACTCGGCGAGCAGCGCCTCCATGCCCTTGATGATGACGCTGCGACACATCTTGGCCGCAGACGCCTCACCGATCGTGCCCGAATACACCGCCGCGCCGGTGAAGCCGAGCGACTGCGCGAGCGGCAGGAAGTCCGCGGCATGGGGGCCACCGAGCCACACCGGCGATGCGATGCGTTGCGGCGCGATCGGCGACATCACCGCAGCCTCGATGTACCGGCCCCCCGCAGCTTCCACCGTGCGGGCGCCTTCCACCTTGGTTCGCGGCGACACGGAGTTGAGGTCGAAGTAGTACGTGCCCGGTGTGAGCGCCCGCGCGGCTTCCGCCGCGGCGGCATGACATTCGCCCGCCGTGACCGCGGAGATGACGATCGCGCGATCGTGCACCGCCTCGGCCGTGCCGCTCGCCGCCCTGAGGAAGGGCAAACCCGCCGCGGCGCGGTGCGGCTCACTGCCCTCGAGCGGAAAGAGCCGATCCCACGCGCACAGCTCGACGCCTCCTTTGCGGTGGAGGTCGTTCGCCAGGACCTGACCGACTTCCCCGAGTCCGATCAGGCCGATGTGGAGCTCTCGCGTCATGAATCGCTCCAGGCGCTTCCCGGCACGAAGACCTCGCCCTGCATGAGCTTGCGCGCAGTGCGCAACAAGGCGGAGCGGTTGACCGTGACGGCCGCACCCTCCAGCGTCACGTCGATCTCCACCGTGAAGAAGCCCGTGGGATGCTCGATCTCGAGGCTCTGCACGCCTGAACGCGCAGCGAGCCCCGCCGCCTGCGCGGCCACCGCGCCGGGAGCGACGCAGGCGGTGGCGACGCTGACGGCACCGAGGACCCCGATCGCTTCGTGCACGCGGTGCGGGATGAAGGTGCGCGTATGGATGGTGCCGCCGTGACGCGCAGCCGAGACGAGGCACATCTTGGGCACCGTCTTCCTGGCGACATCGCCGAGGTTCATCCTGGGTCCTGCCGCAAGCCGCAGCCGCTCGATGCGCGCCGTGAGCACCGCATCACCCTCGAGCTCTTCAGGCGACTCATCGCCGCGCTTGCCGAGGTCGGCGGCGCGCATCAGTACCACGGGCATGCCATTATCGATGCAGGTCACCTCGACTCCCTCGATGCGGTCGATGTTGGACCCGGTGGGAAACAGCTTGCCGCAGGAGGATCCGGCGACGTCGAGGAAGTCGATGGGAATTGCCGCCGCGCTTCCCGGTACGCCATCGATGCGGGCGTCACCCTCGTATTCAACCTTGCCCCGAGGCGTCGGTACGTGCGCCACGGCGACGCTTCCCGTGTTGAGCATGTGGATGCGCACCGGCGTGGATGCGCCGGTGACTCGCACGAGGCCCTGCTCGATCGCCCAGGGACCTACGCCGGCCAGGATGTTGCCGCAGTTCTGCGAGTCGCTCACCTCCGCCTTGTCGACCACGACCTGAAGAAACAGATAGTCCACGTCCGCATCCGTCCGCGTGGCGGGGCCGATGATGGCGACCTTGCTGGTGAGCGGGTGGGCGCCGCCCACGCCATCGATCTGGCGCGGATCGGGCGAGCCCATGGCGGCGAGTAGCACTCGGTCGCGCGCACGCACGGCCTGCGGCAGGTCCCTGGCGTGAAAATAAAGCGCCTTGGAGGTGCCGCCGCGCATGAGTGTGCTGGGGATGGCGTGCAGCATCGCGCTCACTCCGGCAACGACTGCGGGCGGTAGAGGAGGCCGCGCTTCGCCAACTTGTCCCGCATGTCGTAGATGTCGAGACCCAGTTCGCCGTTCTGCAGACGGTGGCGGGTGGCGGCTTCCTTGGCTTCACGCGCCTCACTGGCTGTCAGTACGGTCCGGGCCTCGAGGCGTGGCACGATGCACACACCATCGTCGTCGGCGATCACCACGTCACCGGGATTGACGAGGCCGCCTGCGCAAACGACCGGAACATTCACCGAGCCCAACGTCTCCTTGACGGTTCCCTGTGCGTGTACGGCCTTTGACCACACCGGAAAGCCCATGTTCGTCAGCTCGTGCACGTCGCGGACGCCGGCATCGATGACGAGCCCACGGACACCGCGCGCGGTGAGCGACGCCGCGAGCAGCTCGCCGAAGTAGCCGGCGTCCGAGTAGGAAGTCGGTGCGACGACCAGGATGTCCCCCGCCTGGCACTGCTCGACCGCCACATGGATCATCCAGTTGTCCGCGGGCGGGAGACTCACCGTGACCGCGGGACCGGCGATGTGAGCACCCGGATAGATGGGCCGCAGTGCGGGACCGAGCAGCCCGGTGCGGCCCTGTGCTTCGTGAATGGTAGCCACGCCGTAGCGCGCCATCCCTTTCACCACCTCGGCATCGGCGCGGCGGATATCGGTGTACACGACATTCATGGCAGCTTTCTTCCGTGGCTGGAGGAAGGGATTCTCCCGCCACACCGGATGGGAAGGGTAATTGCAATTCAGGTCTGGGTATAAGAAATTGTGAACATGGTAATGCCCGCATTCCGGCGCGGCGGCACGACGCCAAACCTGCGACACCTCGTACTGTTCGATTCTGTGGTGCGGCGCGGCAGCGTGAGCGCGGCGGCCCGCGCGGCGCACCTGAGCCAGCCGGCGGTGACCCAGGCGGTCGGTCACATTGAAGATGCCCTCGGAGCCCGCCTCCTGGAGCGCAGTTATTCCGGCCTGGCACTCACGGGCGCGGGGCACGCGGCCGCCCAACGGGTCGACCGGGCCCTGCAGATGCTCCGGGAAGCTCTGCCCGCGGTGCGCAGCCGCTCGGCCAACTCGACCTCCGCCGAGGTCCTGAGCGGCATAACTTCCACGCAACTCACTGCACTCATCGCCGTCGTGGAGGAGGGCGCCTTTGCCCGAGCCGCTCGCCGCGCGGGTCGTGCCCGGGCGGCGGTGCACCGCGCCGCGCGACAACTGGAGCGCTCTCTCGGCACCGAGCTCTTCGAAGTCACGAGCTTCGGCGTGCGCCCGACCCGGGAGGCGGAGAAGCTGGCCCTGCGCGCGCGCCTGGCGTTCGCGGAGATCTCCCAGGCCCAGGCAGAGGTCGCCGCTGCCCAAGGCACCGGTAGCGGCTCGACGACGATCGGAGCAATGCCCCTGGCGCGCAGCGTGCTGGTCGCGCGCGCGGTGCTCGAGTTTGCCTTGGCGCGACCCGAGCACGGGATCAGCATCCTGGACGGTCCCTATGAAAGCATGCTCGCTGGCCTGCGCCGCGGCCTTGCCGACGTGTTGGTCGGCGCCCTGCGCGACCCCGTGCCATATGAGGACATCGTGCAGGAGCACCTGTTCGATGACCCGCTCGCGATCGTCGTGGGGGCGCAGCATGTACTCGCCGGTTGCGGCGCGCCCACGCTGGTGGCGCTCGCGCGCTTTCCCTGGATTGCGCCGCGGCGGGATTCGCCATTGCGGCGGCATTTTGAAGCGCTCGTCAGCCGGCTGGACGTACAGCGCTCCGTCGCGCCGATCGAGTGCAACTCGCTGGTCGCGGCACGCTCGCTGCTGCTCGCCAGTGACCGGGTGATGCTCCTCTCGGAGCATCAGATCCACCACGAGCTCGCGACCGGACAGCTGGTTGCATTGCCGCATCCGTTGGGACCCGTGACCCGCGCGATCGGACTGACTGTGCGTCGCCACTGGCGACCGACGGAGGTGCAGGCACAGCTCGTCGAGGGACTGCGCCGCCACGCCCGCGCGGCTGCCGGCGCGCCGGCAGCGCGGAATGCGGCCAACGCATGACTTGCCACGGGGTCAGCATGCGCTCAACCCAGGTGGCGATTGTGGGTGCCGGGCCCTCGGGGCTGCTGCTCTCGCAGCTGTTGTCTCGCGAGGGGATTGACTCGGTCGTGCTGGAGAGAGAGTCCCGCGAGCACGTCCAGGCGCGCATCCGCGCTGGGCTGCTGGAGTGGACCACAGTGGAGCTGCTCCAGGAGGCCGGAGTTGGCGAGCGGATGATGCGCGAAGGACTCATCCACGAGGGTTTCGACGTCGCCTTTGCCAACGGCCGTCACCGGATAGACCTGAAGGCCCTGACCGGCAGAAGCATGCTGGTTTACGGTCAAAACGAGCTGCAAAAGGACCTCGCGGAGGCCCGCTCCGCCGAATCCGGCGCCGTGCTCTGGCAGGTGCGCGATGTGGCCCTGCACGACTGGGACACGCCAACACCGAGGGTCAGCTGTACGCACGAGGGAACCCGCCAGGAGCTGCGGTGCGATTTTCTCGCCGGCTGCGACGGCTACCATGGCGTCAGCCGCGCGATTGTCCCTCGCGAGAGAGTCGCTCAGTACGAGCGCGTATATCCCTTCGGCTGGCTGGGGTTCCTCGCCGATGTGCCTCCGCTGCACGAAGAGCTCGTGTACGCCAACCACGAACGGGGTTTCGCACTCTGCAGCATGCGATCGCTGGGCCGCAGCCGCTACTACGTGCAGTGCTCGCTCGAGGATAAGGTCGAGGAGTGGCCGGACAGCCGCTTCTGGGATGAGCTGCGCTTGCGTGTGCCCGAGCGCTACGCTGCGCGCCTGGTGATCGGCCCGTCGCTGGAGAAGAGCATCGTGCCGCTGCGGAGTCTCGTTACCGAACCGATGCAGTTCGGGCGGTTGTTTCTCGTGGGCGATGCGGCGCACATCGTGCCTCCCACGGGGGCGAAGGGCCTGAACCTCGCTGCCGCTGACGTACGGATTCTGTCGCGCGGTCTCATCGAGTTCTACCGCAATCGCAGCGCGACGCTGCTGGAGGAGTATTCCGCCCGGGCGCTCTCACGGGTGTGGAAGGCGACGCGCTTTTCCTGGTGGTTCACCCTGCTGCTGCATCGGTTCTCTGCGGATCCCTTCGCGCGGCGCATGCAGTCGGCGGAGTTGGAATACCTCGCAGGCTCAGCCGCGGCCTCGCGCTCGCTGGCCGAGAACTACGTGGGGCTGAGCTTTGATTGATGGGACTCGAGAGAACCGCCTGCGGACGAGTCACGCGCAGAGCTCCTCAGGCCGTCCACGGGTCGTCTCGCGCGCGGATGCCGGTTCGCTTGCCCGATCTGCGGGCAGCCGTCGCAGCGCCTCCAGAAGCCGTTCCGCGAAGTGAGGGTCGGCAGCCGCCACAAGCCCAATCTCGGTGAGTTCGGCTGACAGGAAGGAAGTGAAGTCAGTCATTTGAGTGCTCCTCATGTTCGGTCATCGCACCGGGGGTCGCCCGCTTTTCCCTCGAACCTAGCCCCCTGATCTACCGGAGCCTAGAATCGGCCAAGAGCTCTGAAGAGGCTTTGGGCGCTCTCTGAGACCTCCTGAATCCCCCTGAAACCGGTGGAAAATGGCTGAAGGCCCGCGAGCTGAGGGTGTCTACGAGTTCGGCGACTTCCGACTCCTTGCGGCGGAGCGACGGCTGACGGCGCGCAACGACGGCCGGCCGATCGAGCTCACGCAAAAGGCGCTCGATGCCCTGCACTTCCTGGTGCAGCACCCGGGGGAGCTCCTCGACAAGTCAGTGCTGATGGCGGCCGTATGGCCGAGCGTCGTCGTCGAGGAGAACAACCTCAACCAGGTGGTGTCCGCGCTGCGTCGCGCGCTTGGCGATGGCAGCGGCGGACGGCGTTTCATCGTCACGGTGCCCGGACGCGGCTACCAGTTCGTTGCGCCGGTGCGCGAGGTGCGCGATGCGGCGCCCTCTCCCTCGCCTGCCGTGCACGCGCCCAGGGGTGACCGGGCCTCGATTGCCGTGCTGCCGTTTGCGAGCTTGAGCAGCGATCCCGAGAAGGACTACTTCGGCGACGGCATTGCCGAGGAACTGATTCACCTGCTGGCGCGGGTGCCGGGTCTGAAGGTGCCGGCGCGCACACGCCTTCCGGCGCGACGAGCGCTTTCAGGACTGCGTTCGCGACCTCGGGCTCATCGACTAGTGGCGCGAGCGGGCGCCGCCCGAAGGTTGTGATCTAAAAGGCGAACGCTTGCTGTTGCTGTAGTGGCTTTGTGGGTTCCGCGACTCCCGCTGCCGGTCCGCGCGGCGACCCGTGCGATCGCTACGTCGGTCCACTTGCAGGCATCGACACTGAGGAGAGCTCGTGAGCCAGCACAACCCCGATCTTCGCGAATGTGACACTTGGTTCTCCGGCGAACAGCTCGCTGGTCTCGAGCGCGCCGAGGATTCGGACGCGCTGCGAGCCGCCGTGCCGACATCCAATGTCTCGAACGGCGAGTACGTGCCGTTTGCCCAGACGGCGGCGCAGCGCGAGGTCGAAGCACGCGTCGCCGCCATCGCAGACGAGGCGTCAGGCCGCCTCGGACTCTCGCGCCGACACTTCCTGTCCGGGGCGGGCGGCATGGCGGCATCGTTCCTGGCGATGAACGAGGTTTTTGGGCACTTCTTTGACGCGAGCTCCCACGAGTTGGTCGAGCCTGCCGCCGCAGCCGAGAGGGCACCGCCCCCGGACCTGTTCGTATTCGACGACCAGCTGCACATGGTGCGCGACAGTCAAGGGGCGGCCGGCATGCCCCTGCGTGCCGCCGCACAGGGAGCCGGTAGCGCGAGCGCTGCCGCGGGCTTCAAGGCGAACCCCTTCAATCCCGAGGGCTTCCCCGACGAGCTCGGCAATCCCTGGTCGGCGTGGACGGATGCGCTTCAGCAGACGCCCAACGTCGGTACAGACTTCACGCTGACTTCGCTGGTGAAGGACGTGTACCTCGACAGCAACGTGACCGTCGGAGTGCTCAGCAACGCGCCCTTGGGGCTCTTCCTACCACCGGGGGCCACGGAGCCGATCCCGCCGCGAACCATCGCCGAGTCGCTGTCGTCGGAGATCCTGACCGGCTATCAGACCGCTGCGGTCCGCGACTTCGTCAACCGGATCGCGGGCTCGACGCGCATGCTGGCCCACGGTCAGTTCTACCCGGGGAAGCACAACCTCGAGTTCATGCAGCGACAGATCGAGGAGTGCCACCCGGATTCCTGGAAAGGCTACACCATCGCCTTCTCCGCCAAGGACAACGACGACCCGACACGTGGCATGGACCGCTGGAGTCTCGACGATGAAGCCATCGCTTACCCGACCTACGAGCTGATCCGGCGCAACCGCGCGCAACTCAAGGACCGGCCGGGATTCTTCAACGTCTGCATCCACAAGGGCCTGACGACACTCGGTGACCCCTCAGACCCGGCGAGCGACCAGCCGCCCATGGGCAACCCCAACGACATTCCCAAGGCGGCACGCGACTGGCCCGAGTTCAACTTCATCATCTACCACGCCGCGTGGGCCCCGCTCTTCTACGCCCAGCAGTCGGTGCGCGCCGTGCGCGAAGGCCGGTTGCTGAACGGCGTGCCGGACGTGCAGTGGGTCACGCGCATGGCGCAGCAGTGTGCGCATCTGCCGAATGTCTATGCTGAGCTCGGCACGACCTTCGCCGCGACCGTGACGACTTTTCCTACCGTGTGTGCCCACATCCTCGGGCAGTTTCTCAAGTACTGGGGTCCCGAGCGGATCGTGTTCGGATCGGACTCGCTTTGGTATGGCGCACCGCAGTGGCAGATCGAGGCGTTGTGGCGCTTCCAGATCCCCGAAACCATGGCAGCGAAGTACGGCTACCCGCGCCTCGATGAGAAGGCCCGGCGCAAGATTCTGGGGCTCAATTCAGCGCGCCTTTACAAGCTTGACGGCCGGACTCCGGTCTCGGCGGCCGGCCGCTACCAACCCGTGCCGCGCGATTTTCCAACGCGGGTGCCCGCCGAACTGCGAGCCACGCTGGCCGACGCACCGGGGTCGCGGCAGGGTCCGCATGCCCTGCAGCACCCGCCTGGCCCGGACCGGTTCGCGCGGCTGCGCAGCGACTACCGGGCAGCGGGCGGGGTACGCGACAACCTGCGGCACGGCTGGGTCGCGCGTGGCTAGATTCATCCCTCGAAACCTGTGCCGACCCCACGCTGCTCTTCGCGCTTGAGTCGCACCCATTGCCTGGCTTGACCGCCGACCGGGCCAATGGTATGCAACACTTACAAAAAGGTGGAGTCGCGACCGGATGCACAGCGTCACCTTGTATCACTGGGAGCCGAATGCCAATTCCGGCAAGCCGATGCTGGCGCTCATGGAGAAGGGCGTGGCGTTCACCAGCCACTACCTGGACCTTCTCCGTTTCGATCAGCACAAGCCGGAATACCTGGCCATCAATCCGCTGGGTACGATCCCGGCGATGGTGCACGGGGATCGCGTGCTCACCGAATCGACCGCGATCATGGAGTACGTCGATGAGGTGTTTCCCGGTCCGCCTCTCATGCCCGCGGACCCGCGCGACCGCTGGCGCGTGCGCTGGTGGATGAAGTTCATGGACCAGTGGCTCGCGCCGAGCTTCTCGATGATCGGCTGGAAGGTATTCGTCGGTCCGGCGGTTCGTTCGCGAGACCCGCAAGAGTTGCAGGCGGCCGTCGAGCGCATTCCGCTGCCGGAGCGGCGCGTCGCCTGGCGCAAGGCGATCACCGGGCAGTTCGGCACCGACGAGCTCGAAGAGTCGCAGCGCCGCGTTGCGCTCGGCATCCGGATGCTGGAAGAGGAGCTGGCGAAACGCCCCTGGCTGGCTAGCGATCAGTTCAGCCTCGCCGACATCAACGGCTTCAATCTCGCGTACGCGCTGCCGGTGGCGCAGCCGGCGCTGTCAAACGATGAGCTGACGCCCAACATACTGCGCTGGCTGCGCACAATCTACGCGCGCCCCGCAACCCGGGCCTGCTGGGCGATGGGCCGCACCAGCATGGTCGAGCGCGTCAAGATCCTCGAGCAACCGCACATCGCGGCGGGATAGATCGCATGAGCCTGACGCTGTACCACGGTGAGCCCAACGGCCCGTCCCTGACTGTGCTCGCGACGCTGTTCGCCAAAGAGGTCCCCGCGAACCTCAAGCACATCGATCTCGCCCGCGGCGGGCGCCACTCGCTCGAATGCGCCCAGGAGCCGCTGGTGGCCGTGAGCATCGAGGGCGAGGGACCGGTGCTCGTGGCCAACGGCGAAGCGATGACCGACTCCGTGTTCATCGCCTGTTATCTCGATGAGGTGGGGCAGGGCGCAGCGCTCCGTCCCGCCGACCCCTACCATCGCTGGGAGACGATGAAGTGGTGCCGGCAGCTGATCGAGCGCACCGCGCCGGCGGCGGCACTCCTCGGTTGCCGCGCGCATCCCCCGCAGGCCGACGCCGCGATGCTGGAGCGGATTGGCAGCGTTGACCTGCGTGCGCGCTGGGAGCAAATCCTCGCCGGACAGTTCTCCGAAGAGCAGCTCACCGACAGCCGCAACAAGATCGGGCAGGCGGCGGAGCGTATCGAGGCGCAGCTCACCGACCGCGAGTGGCTGATGGGCGCCTACTCGATCGCCGATCTCGAGAGCTACGCGTGGCTCGCCGGCATGGTGCCCCTGGTGCCGGAGGCGTTCGCCGAGCGACCGCGCACGCGGGCGTGGCTCGCGCGCGTCAGGGCATCGCCGGCGGTCGCCAAGGCGTTGTCGCTGGCGCGCACACCGGAGCCTGCGGCGAGCTGGAGCGTCGGGCCGGAAATCAACCGCTGGGGCTGAGAAGGAAGCCGATGGCCATCAAACTCTATACGGCAGCGACGCCGAACGGCTGGAAGGTGTCGATTGCGCTCGAGGAGATGGGCCTGCCCTACGAGGTGCGGGTGATCGATTTTGCGAGCAACGAGCAGAAGGCCGACTGGTACGTCAGGCTGAACCCCAACGGCCGCATTCCCACCCTCGACGACGACGGCTTCGTGGTGTTCGAGTCCGGCGCAATCCTCATTCATCTCGCCGAGAAGACCGGTAAGTTCCTGCCGCAGGATGTGCACGGCCGCAGCCGCGTGCTGCAGTGGCTCATGTTCCAGATGTCCGCGATCGGTCCCATGATGGGGCAGGCGAACGTGTTCCTGCGCTACTTCCCCGAGAAGATCCAGCCGGCGATCGACCGCTATCAGCGCGAGGTCACGCGCCTCTTCGGCGTGCTCGACCGGCAGCTCGCAAGTCACCAGTACATCGCCGGGGAATACTCGATTGCCGACATGGCCTTGTGGCCGTGGGTGTCGGGCTACGAGTGGTCCGGTGTCAGTGTCGACGAGTTCGCGAGTCTTCAGCGCTGGCTGGCGCTGGTGGGCTCGCGCCTCGCGGTGCAGGCGGGGCGGGACGTCCCGATCAAGCGCGATCGCGCAGCCGAGATCGAGCAGGCGAAGCAGACCGGCCCGAAGATGCTGGCCTGAGAGGCACCGCCATGATCGATCTGTCCAAGGTTCGCGCGATCGACGTGCACGTGCACGCGGACGTCTCGTGCCACGATCCGGAGGACCCGATCATGGGCCGCTTCTACGATGCGGCCTCGGCGTACTTCAAGGCCCCGCGTGAGCGGCCGAAGATTCCCGAGATCATCAGCCTGTACCGCGCGCAGCGGATCGCGTTCTGCCTGTTCACGGTCGACTGCGAGAGCAGCATCGGCGCAAAACGCGTCAGCAACTACGAGATCGCCGACTTCGCAGCGCAGAACGCCGACATCGTCATCCCGTTCGCGTCCATTGATCCGCGCAAGGGGCGCATGGGTGCACGCGAGGCGCGCGACCTGGTCGAGCATCACGGGGTGCGGGGCTTCAAGTTCCACCCCATCATGCAGAACATCCACCCTGCGGACCCGATCGCCTACCCGATCTACGAGGTGATCGCCGCTCACAAGCTGCCGGCGATTTTTCACACCGGCCATTCGGGCATGGGCACCGGCCTGCCCGGCGGCGGCGGGGTGCGCCTCAAATGGGGTGAGCCCATGCTGATCGACGATGTCGCCGTGGATTTTCCCGACATGAAGATCGTGCTCGCCCACCCGAGCTGGCCGTGGGTGGATGAGAGCCTGTCGATGGCGCTGCACAAGGACAATGTCTACATCGACCTCTCCGGCTGGAGCCCGAAGTACTTCCAGCCGCAGATCATCCGGTATGGCAACGGGCCACTGAAGACGAAGATGATGTTCGGCTCGGACTTTCCGCTGATTCGCCCCGACAAGTGGCTGGAGGCGGCCCAGCAGGCCGGCTTCAAGCCGGAAGTGCTGCCGGGGATCATGAAGGACAACGCCGCACGGCTCCTGGGTCTCAAGTGAGCGAGTTCGCCAACCGCCACGTGCTCGTCACGGGTGCCTCGAGTGGCATCGGCCTGGCGACCGCGCGGCTGCTGGCGCGCCGCGGTGCACGCGTGTTCCTCATCGCGCGCACCGAAGCTAAGCTGGTTGCGGCCGCCGGCGCGATCGCGCGCGACGGCGGCACCGCCGCCTGGGCGGTCGCCGATGTTGCCGATCGCGGCGCGCTGCTGGCCGCGATCGACAAGGCCGAGCAGGCCTTCGGAGCCGTCGAGGGCTTCTTCGCCAACGCCGGCAGCGGCGGGCGCTTCGCGCCGCTCGCAGTCTACGACGATGCGCAGTTCGATGACGTGCTGCGCACCAACGTGACCAGCGTCTACTGGGCTATGAAGCGCCTGCTGCCGGCGATGCTCGCGCGCGGCAGCGGCAGCATCGTCGTGACGGGGAGCCTCGCCAGCGTGCGCGGCATGCCCCACAACGTCGCCTACGTTGCCTCCAAGCATGCGGTAATGGGACTGGCGCGCGCTGCGGCTGCTGAGGCCGCGCCGCGCAACGTGCGCGTCAACTGCGTGCTGCCCGGTCTCATCGAGACGCCGATGCTCATGCAGCTCGACCCAGCGGCACCCGTCGAAGCGATCCGCGCGCGGCTCGGCACCAACGTGCCGCAGGGGCGCATCGGGACGGCGGATGAGCTGGCTGAGCTGGTTTGTTTCCTCCTGTCCGATCGTGCCAGCCACATCACGGCGCAGACCATCGCGGTCGATGGCGGCATCCTCGGCACTCTCACACCTCGGTAGGCCGTCCATGACACTCAAGTACTATCACGCGGAGCCGCTCGCGAATTCGCTGAAGTCGATGATTCCGCTCATCGAAAAGGGCCTGCCCTGGCAGAGCATCTACGTCGATCTGCATAAGTTCGAGCAGCACGAGCCGTGGTTCACGGCAATCAACCCGGAAGGGCAGGTGCCGGTGCTCGATCACGACGGCGTCATCATCACCCACACCACCGTCATCAACGAGTACCTGGAAGACGTCTTCCCCGACGTGCCGCTGCGGCCGCGCGACCCGGTGGGAGCAGCGCGCATGCGCTACTGGAACAAGTTCTGCGACGAGCAGGTGATGAACTACGTGTCGATGCACGGCTGGCACCGCATGGTGGGCATCATCGCGCGGAGCGTCGAGAGCGGTGAGTTCGAGCGGCTGATGGGGCGCATCCCGCTGCCCGACCAGCGCACGAAGTGGCGCACCGCGCGTTCCGGCTTCAGCGAGAAGGACCTCGCGCTCGCGACCGAGAAAATTCTCTACGCGGTGGACAAGATCGAGAAGCAGCTGGGCGAGACGGAATGGATAGCAGGCGATGACTACACGCTCGCCGACATCAACTTTTTCTCGTACTGCGGCGTGTCGGTGGAGCGCATGTTTCCGGAGATGGAGATCCGCAAGCGCTGTCCGCGGCTCCTCGCGTGGGATCAAAAGATGCGGGCGCGCCCGGCGGTGAAGCGCGCTCTTGCCGGCGAGGACCGCACCGCGCCGGGACTGCGAACCTGGTCGGGGGACCGATGAGCGCCGCGACGAAAATGCGTGCCTGGCAGCTGCCGGCGGGATGCACTTCGATCGATCAGGCCGAGCTCATCGAGCTGCCGCGGCCGGAGCCAGCTGCGGGAGAGGTGGTGGTGCGAGTGCGCGCCACTTCCCTCAACTACCGTGACCAGGCCATTGCCCGAGGGAAATACTTCGGCTCGGCTATCAAGGTGGCCGGGGTTCCGCTCTGCGACGGGGCCGGAGTCGTGGAGGCGGTCGGCGCGGGTGTGAAGTCCCTCGCTGCGGGAGACCGGGTGGCCGGCACGTTCTTCCAGGGCTGGCTCGACGGGCCGCCGCCGCCGGTCAAGGGAGATGCCCTCGGCTGTCCGCCCGCGCGCGGCATGCTGGCGGATTATGTCGCCTTACCCGAGACGGGTGTTGTCAGGCTCGCCAGCTCGCTGAGCTTCGAGGAGGCGGCGACGCTGCCGTGCGCCGGGGTGACCGCATGGAATGCGCTGATGAAGGGGTGGCGTCCGTTCGAGCGCGGGCAGAGTGTGCTGCTCATCGGAACGGGCGGCGTATCGCTGTTGGCGCTGCGCATCGCTAAGGCCGCCGGTGCGCGGGTGATCGCGACGTCATCGAGCGATGCGAAGCTCGCGCGTGTGCAAGAGCTCGGCGCCGATGCCACACTCAACTACAAGTCCGAGCCTCAATGGGGCGCCAGGGCTGCGGCGCTCGCCGGCGGCGGCATCGACCATGTGGTCGAGGTAGGAGGCTTGGGCACGCTCGCGCAATCCATGCAGGCCGTCGGCTTCGGTGGCGAGATCGCGCTCATCGGCGTGCTGTCGATGCAGGGTGATACCAACCCGATGCCGCTCATGATCAAGGGCGCAAGCCTGCGCGGGATCTTCGTGGGCTCGGCGGCCATGGCGCGGGAGCTGAACGCCTTCATCGACACGCATCAGCTGAAGCCGGTGGTCGACCGCGTGTTCGATTTCGCCGACGCCAAGGCTGCCTACGCCTATCAGTCCTCGGACCAGCTGTTCGGGAAGGTCGTGATCGCAAACCGGGCGTGACCGCGGCCAGCGGAGGCCCCGGGGCGCCATTTGTTTGTGTTGCATACAAACTGAGATATCATCCGGATCAGGCGAGGGGGCAAATCATGGCCGCGCGCAATCTCGAAGAAATCCTGGCGGGAGCCGGCAATATCGTACGGATGCTGCGCAACTCGCAGCTCGGCGCCTACGTGTACCCGGTGGTGCCGGCGGAATTCAGCAACTGGCGCAGCGAGCAGTGGGCCTGGCAGCACGGTGCCGTGCTCTTCGACCAGACGCACCATATGGTGAATCTCTACGTGCGCGGCAAGGATGCGCTCAAGCTCTTCAGCGACACCGCAATCAACTCGATGCAGGGCTTCACCGTCAACAAGGCCAAGCAGTACGTGCCGACGACGCCCTACGGTCACGTGGTCGGCGACGGCATCCTCTTCTATCTCGCCGACGGGGAGTGCCTGTATGTCGGGCGGGCGCCGGCGTCCGACTGGCTGCGCTTTCACGCGGCGACCGGCGGTTACGACGTCGAGATCGAGCTCGATGATCGCTCGCCGATGCGCCCGATGGGCAAGCCCGTGACGCGCTCCGTCTGGCGCTTCCAAATCCAGGGACCGAAGGCCTGGGCGATCATCGAGAAGCTGAACGGCGGCCCGCTCGAGCAGCTGAAGTTCTTCAACATGTCCACGATGAGAATCGCCGGCCGGAGCGTGCGCACGCTGCGCCACGGCATGTCGGGCGCTCCCGGGCTCGAGATCTGGGGCCCGTACGCGCAGCAGGACGAGATCCGCGCCGCCATTCTCGAGGCCGGCAGGGAGTTCGGCATGGTGGCCTGCGGGAGCCGCGCATATCCTGCGAACACCCTGGAATCTGGCTGGATCCCCTCGCCGCTTCCGGCGATCTATACGGGCGACAAGCTCAGGGACTATCGCCAGTGGCTGGGCCCGGACAGCTACGAGGCCACGGGCTCGATCGGCGGTAGCTTCGTGTCCGAGAACATCGAGGACTACTATCTCAACCCGTTCGAGCTCGGCTACGGCTCGTTCATCCGCTTCGACCACGATTTCCACGGCCGGGAAGCGCTGCAGCGGTTGAAGCCCGAGGCGCAGCGCAAAAAGGTGACACTCGCCTGGCACCCGGACGACATGACGAAGATCATGGCCTCGCTGTTCAATCCGGAAGGCGAGCAGTACAAGTTCTTCGATGTACCGCTTGCCAACTACGCCTCCTCCAACTACGACCGCGTGATCGACGCCGACGGCAGGACCGTCGGCCTGTCGATGTTTACCGGCTACAGCTACAACGAGAAGCAGGCGTTGAGCCTTGCGACGGTACACCCGGAGATCCCGGTCGGCACCGAGCTGCGGGTGGTGTGGGGGGAGGAGAACGGCGGCACTCGCAAGACTACGGTCGAGCCGCACCGGCAGATTGAAGTGCGTGCCATCGTGAGCCCCGTGCCCTATAGCCGCGTGGCCCGCGAAACCTACAAGAGCGGCTGGCGCACTCGGGGAGGCGCCTGACGCGGACGTGCCCTCTGGTCGAGGGGACAGTTTGTCATGGGTCCGGGCACACTTCGTCGACACTGCGCCCCTTCAGGGCAATACCGTTGGAATCGACCTGGCGGCTGGCCTTGAGGAAGCGGCAGGTTCGCGCAATGGATGTCGGCATGACAATCACACGCTAGTTGACCGGTCTTGCCTTCCTTGAACCTGGCCGCGACCTCGTCCTGACAGCAGGCGATGCCTCGCCGATGATCCGCGCGCAATCCTCGATGCTCAGACAATGGCAGTGAAAGCTCGATTCCAGCAGGAGCTTCATCCGGCGCAGTCGCGCCATCTGCGCTTCGAGCTCCGCAAGCTTACGCTCGGCAAGTGTCCGCCAGCGAATCGCGGGCGGTGTGGTCGCCGAGAAGCCGGCGACGAACGTACGAGTCTCCGCGATGCTGAAGCCGGCCTGACGCGCAACCTGCAGAAGGCGCAGGCGCCCGATAATCTCGGCGTCGTAGCGCCGCTGACGGCTGACGCGGATCGGCTTTGGAAGCAGGCCGGCCTTCTCGTAATAGCGGATCGCCGAAGGCGCGAGCCCACAGATTCGCGCCACCTGCCCAATGGACATGCTCGACACAGGCTTCGACCTGCCGCCCAGCTCCGGGCTTGACCTAAAGCGCACTTTAACTCGTAAGCTCGGCGCCTGAAAGCTCTGCCGTGACGCTGCGGGATTCGAAGCCTGCTCGATCCTCGCGTTGTGCGGCGCCAGACGAACATCCTGCGATGAGGAGGGTGCGTTAGATGGGAACGTTGTCATTCGGGCAGTTGCCGACGATTGCCAAAGTGGCGGTCGGCATTGCGTTCTATGATGCCTGGTGGTCGATCGAGGAATTCGTGATCGATCGCTACGGCCTGTGGCGTTACATGCCTTACTACCGCGTGAGCGATCCATGTGTATGGGATCTTGCGGTCGCTCTGCTCATCATCGTCGGACTCTGGCGGCTAGCGCGGCAGCGCGGGGAAACGGCTTCCGTCACGCCGCGCGCCTGAAGTGCTGGAGGCGGGGCTGCAGATGGTCGGCAAACTGCCGCTGAAGCGCGGCCAGGCTAGACTCGCAACAAGTACAATCTAAGCGGCGCCGTTCAGTCCTGCAGGGAGCTTTCGGTGGTTGACCCAAAGCGTCTCTCGTTCCTGTTCGACCTGTGGGTGTTGCGGATCCTGCGAGGCATCATGGCGCTCGGCATCGCTGCAGCCATGTTGATCCTGGTGCTGCTGGTGGTTCGCGGGGTGCCGGCGTACAGATAGACAGCCGGCGTACATCCGGTGGGCACAAGCGTGTTGCTCACTTGACCCTGGATGTTGCCCACTGAGGTGTTGTCGACGAGGCGCTCCACCGGCTTGAGCGTGCATGCGGGCGCCTGACCGCAACATCCTCGTCTCCCTCGTGCGCCGTCCTGGACGCGGTGTTATTGCTGGGAATTTAGAACCCGGAGGCATGAATGACTGCTGAACCCGTCAGCCGGGCCAAACCGTGAACCGGGTCAACGTAAAGCACGACGAGTGCGCCAGACTAAATATGTTATGAGCATCCTCGCCGTGGTTGGGCTGATGGTCCTTACGCTGGCGGCGGCGTACGCGTTGTGGTCGCTGCTGCTGCGTGCCGAGCAGCTCTATACGCAGCTTGAACGCCATGGGCAGACGGCGGCCGATGTTGCTGGAATCGCCTTCCTCGCGCTCGCCGCCATGATCGTTTTCGGTGCCTCGGCCGCGCTGCTCTTCGAGGCACACCAGCTGATCGTGTTCTTCTGAAGAGATTGTGGTGGCCGTCGCCCGGTCGTCCGTAGCTGGCGGGCGCTGGCACTCAAGCGCCGAAAAAATTCAGCTCGAGCAGCACCTGGTTCGGGTCGAGGACGAAGATCTGCCTGAGACCGATTGCGGTGACGAGGTTGATGCGATGGTCGAGACCACGCCTGACGAGTCGCGCGCGCAGCTCCTCGTACCCCGAGCACCTGAGTGCCACGTGATGCAGCGCCCCGGTCGGCCCGGCGCGGACCTCGCGCTCGTAGGCGCGCGCGCAGTCGAGGCTGTTGAGGTGGATGACGGCACGGCCGGCGGCATCGTACATCCAGCGCGCATTCTCGTGCGTCAGCGGCGGCGGGCCATCGCGCGGCTCGAGGCCGAAGAGCTCCGTATAGAAGCGGACACTGCCCTCGAGATCCGCGGTGATGACGTTCACGTGATCGAGGGCCTCGACAGGCACGCTCACATCTCCTTCAGGCCCCGACGCTGCTTGCGGTAGCTCTCGCGGCGATTCTTCTCGAAATCGATGCGTTGCGGGTAGCCGGGATCGACCGGGTAGTCACGGAAGTCCTGCAGAATCTCCGCGAACACCTCGGCGAGCTCGTCCCGGAACTCCGGATGCGTGAAGATGTGGAAGCGGTCCTCGCGCATCGCCTCGAGTACGCGCGCCGCAATCACGTCCGGCTCCATGCCGAACTGGTGCACCTCCGCCAGGCGCTTCACGAACTCGGTGTTGACCGGCTTGGCTCCGGCCTTGAGCGCTTGCGGCCGGATCTCATCACTCGCGTAGATGTAGGACTTGACGAGCCCCGGACACAGCACCGAGACACCGATTCCGTGCGCTGCGAGGCTCGCGCGCAGGGATTCGGAAAGCCCGCGCACCGCGAACTTGGTGGCGTTGTAGATGCCGCAGGTGCCGGCGGCGAGTAAGCCGGCCATCGAGGCCGTATTGACCACGTAGCCGCGCGTACCGGCGCGGATCATGCGCGGCACGAAGGTCATGACGCCGTTGATCGGACCGTGCAGATTGACCCCCATGATCCAGTCCCAGTCGTCGTAGCTCGATTCCTCGACACTCTGAAACAGATTGACGCCCGCGTTGTTGAATAGCAGGCTCACGACGCCGAATTTCGCCTCGACCGCTTCCGCCGCACGCGCTAGCTCCGCTCGTGAGGACACGTCCACCTGCACGCCCATGGCGCGCGGGTTGTCGAGCGCTCTGAGCGCCGCGTCGATATGCGCCTGGCGAATGTCGGCGATGGCGACGTTACACCCCTGCGCGAGCAGTGCACGCACCAGGCCGATACCGACGCCATTGGCGCCACCGGTGACGAAGGCCGTGCGGCCTGTAAAGTCCCTCATGTCCTGCCTCGCTTCTTCTGGCGGGCCGCTTCGGCCGCGTGGATCGGATTGCGGAACAGAAAACTGAAAGTGCGCTTGTACTCTTCGCTCTCGGGCAGGTCGGGCACCGCGGCGCACATCGCCTGCCCACGATCCTCGACACCCTGGCGGAACTCGCTGTGGGTCATAATGTAAAGCTCGTCGTTCAGGATCCCTCGCAGCACCCGCTCACCGACCTGCTCCTTGGTCCAGAACAGATGGAAGAAGCTGGTGTTCTGCTGGCGGCGCTTGTCGGCCTCGGCATAGCCGGAGTCCGCGAGCGCGGCCGGCCGCGTCTTGCCGGCCTCGGCGATGTTCGACTGCACTGCTCCCGGACAGAACGCCGAGCAGACGATGCCGTGCGGCTCGAGCTCGGCACGCATGCACTCCATCATTGCCACCGCCGCGCCCTTGGAGGTGCCATAGATCGTGGCACCCGGATGCGGCACCAGCCCGGACATGGAGGCGGTGTTGACGATGTGACCGCCCTCGCCGTGTCGCATGATGCGCGGCAGGACGCTGACGATGCCGTTGACCGTGCCGCCGAGATTCACGCCCAGCACCCAGTCCCAGTCGGCAAAGGTCGCGAGCTCCGTGGGGCCGACGACCGCAACGCCGGCGTTGTTGCAGAGGAGGTGGATCTTGCGGAAACGCGCCTCAGCGGCATCTGCGGCGCGTGCGTAAGCGGCGCGGTCGGTCACGTCGAGCTTCAGCGCCAGCACGCGCTCGGGCGTGCCGAGCTCCGCGCTTGCATCGGTGAGATGGTCGTCGCGGATGTCCGCGATCACGACGTTCATGCCCGCACCGAGCACGGCCTTGGCAATGCCGAGACCGATGCCGCTGGCGCCTCCGGTCACGAATGCGGTCTTCCCTGGCAGGTTCTGCATGCCGCGGTTCCCCCGTTGTGCCTTTCAGCGGCCGTGCGCCGGCGCCCATAAAGCGCTGGACAAACCGCCGCAAGTCATATTGTAT
>DATMPW010000012.1:0-32376 GCA_035566915.1 Steroidobacteraceae bacterium | reverse complement strand
GAGCGGCTGCATCCTCCAGATATCATCGGTCGGCGGCCGCCTGACTCGGCCCGGCAGCACGCCGTACCATGCAGCGAAATGGGCTGTCGGAGGCTTCACGGAATCTCTTGCCCAGGAGCTGTCCCCGTTCGGCGTGAAGGTGTGCGCCCTTGAACCCGGTGGCATGCGGACGAATTGGGGCGCCCGCGCTAATCAGGACACGCCGGAACTGCTTCCGGACTATGAACCTTCCGTCGGGGCCGTTGCCAAGGCCTTGAAATCGTATTGGGGGAAAGAGATCAGTGATCCCGCCAAGGTAGCTCAGGTTGTGCTTTGTCTGGCGTCCAGTGACCGTCTTCCGGCGCACCTCTTGATCGGTAGCGACGCGGTTCGCTTCGCCGCCGAAGCCGAGAAAACGCGGGCAGCCGAGGGCGCACAGTGGCGGGACGTGAGTCTTTCGACAGACATGGCGTCTGCCACGGCATTACCGGCCATGCGCTTTTGAGGGCTGCTGCCTCGCGACGGCGAGTAAACGGAGTGATGATTTCGCCAGCGCCTCGGAGCCGCGGCTGACGGCTTCAGTGACGGCGATCTGGCGCCCTGGGTCGATCATGGCTACCTCGCAACGTCCTATGGAATCACCTTGATCAGCCACGAGGGTCTGTCGCGCGGCTCAGAAGGACTTCCCGACGTGGTGCTTACTTGTGGGCGGACGTTCGCCCGTGGTTATCGGCTTCAGCAGCCCAGTGCGCAGAGGCATCGCGGCCTGACGGCTGACGGCCTCGCTATCCGCGCCGACGGGAGTTCGCAAGTGTCCGGTATCGGGAAAATCGGACCCTGGCCGCGATCGGCAGATAATGGCCGCCACCAGCCGGTTTCCGCTGCTTTGACGCTAGCGTCCGTCAGCCCTAGAGCGCTGCAGGTCTACTGGCGCAATGCCGTTGAGGTCTACCGAAAGTCGACCGGTAGAGACCTGCTGAGGTCGTAAACGCGGGGATTTCGCGGGTTTTCCACGTATCGGGCGTACTATCACCAGCAGTATTTTGCGAAGAACGCGGGAGGGTATTGCCCGGATCACTCGTGCGGGGTCTCGTTTGATTCTGCGGGGTTACCAGAGGACGGCGTCGCCGTATGAATACCCAGAGCGCATGAGCGTTCCACAGTCAACCGAACACGCCGCCTACCAGCCCTACCGCTGGGCGACCGTGGATTTTGCGCTTGGGTTGCGTCCGACGCGGATGAGCGAGTGGATCCAATTCAGTCCTCGCCATGCCGGTAACATGCGCGAGAAGCGCCGGCGCCTTTCCGCGCAGTGCGACCGCTACTATCGTGCGCTTCCCGAATCGTTGTTCGCGCAGCGCGAGCTCAGGGATCGCGTCGTCGCGCACCTTGCGGCCGACCATCAGGACCGGTACGCGTTGGCTGGCTCGACGCTCACGTCACTTCACGAGTCGCTGGAATGGCGCCTCGATGACCCGGGTGTCGAGCCCTTGCGCCAACTGAGCGACGTCATCGAAGAAGACTTCATGCTGCTGCAGGAGCTGGACGGCACGATGCGCATCACGGCCTCGTCCAACGCCTATTCCAGCTCTGGGCGCCTGGTCTCCGCCGTCGGCCAGAGGGTTCCTTGGGCCCATATTCCGGTGCCGACACTGACCGACAAGCTAGGCGCGCGCATCAACCGTGTGCTGTCGAGCGTGAACGAGGACACGCCGTGCGAGCGTTTCAACTGGCAAGTTACCCCGATGGCGACGTTGTTCTTTCCGCACGACAATCCGCATCGGGCGAACGCCAACGCCATGCATGCCGTGCGCGACGTCTTGCAGCGCGAGCCCGGGAGGGCGGGAGAGCTCCTGTTCATTCGCGTTGAACGACAGACGTTGAGTCGGCTGCCCGCCTCGCGCGCCGTGGCGTTCAGCCTGCACACCTACAGCGACCCGCTGTCGGTGCTCGAAGGTGATCCGGAGGCCGCGCGTGCCATGCTTGGACTTCTCGAGGGTTACTCCGGGTCGCGCTGGCACTACACGGAGATGGACATCGTGCGCGAGCCGCTGACCGGCTATCTGAGGCGGCTAGCGGCAGTCGCCTAATCCGTTGCCGCAGCCCCGCCGGCAGCCGGATTGCGACGGGCGGTACCGGGGCGATACCCGGGGCCCCGCAACACGCGGCCGGGGAGGAGCAATGTCTCGCGTCCGTCAGCGATGACCGGTACTCCATTCACGAACACGTAACGCATGCCAACGGAAAGCTGATTCGGCTCGGCATAGGTCGCGCGGTCGGCGATTTCGTGTTCATCGAAGACCACGACGTCCGCCGCGAGCCCAGCCTTCAGCACGCCACGGTCGGCAAGATGCATGCGCGCCGCCGGAAGCGCGCTGAATTTGCGGATGGCCTCCTCGAGCGACAGCTCGTGCGACTCGCGCACGTAGCGCCGCAGGATGCGCGGAAAGGTTCCGTAGGCACGCGGATGCGGGTGCTCGAGACCCAATGTGCCCTGCGGCGAGGTTCCCGCACTGTCGTTGCAAATCGCGACCCACGGCGCGCGCAGCGCGACCACGACGTCCCGTTCCTGCATGCCGAATGCAGCAACATGCGCCAGGGCACCATCTTCGACGAGGATATCGAGCAGCGTTTCAATCGGCTCGCGGCCGCGCGCTCGAGCGATGGCTTCGATCGACTGGCCTTGCAGGGAACGCAGTTCCGCATGGCCGACGCTGGAGACAAGGATGTCGGCCGGCCCTGCGACCGCGAGCCACTCATTGTCCCAGCCCTCGCGCCTGGTCTCCATCTCCTGGCGAATTCTCGCGCGCGTCGCCGGGTCGTTGAGTCGCTCAATGAGCTTCGTCGTGCCGCCGTCATGCGCCCAAGGGGGCACGAACGCGCTCATTTCGTTGCCCCAGGCGGTGTAGGCGTGCAGGTCCGACATGATGTCGAGGCCCGCGGCTCGCGCCGCCTCGATCTTGGCGATGACCTCGGGCATGCGACCCCACATCGTTGGTCCGGCGACCTCGAGGTGCCAGATTTCGACCGGAATCTGCGCCTCCCGAGCGATGCGGAACGTCTCATCCAACGCCTGCATGATGTCCTCCTCGTAGGAGCGCATGTGCGTGGCGTAGATCCCGCCGAAGCGTGCGGCTTCGCGGGCGAGTGCGATCAGCTCCTCCGTGCTCGCGTAGGGAGCGGGAGGGTACTCGAGCGCGCTGGATAACCCCATGGCGCCGTCCTCCATTGCCTGACGCAGCAGCGCTCGCATCCTGGCGAGCTCTGCATCGGTCGCAGCCCGGTCGGCGAGCCCGACTACAATCTCCCGCAGGCGGGTAGCGCCCACGTAGCTCGCGAAGTTGATCGCGATCCCCTGGCGCTCCAGGCGGGCGAAGTAATCGGCGAAGCGCCGCCAATCGGGCCGGATACCGTAACGGGAGAGCCGCTCCCCGTAAGTCGCGCGCACCCGCTCGTCCAGTGGCGCAACCGAGTCGCCCTCGCCGGTTATCTCAGTGGTGATGCCTTGATAGAGCTTCGATGGCACGTGCGGGTTCACGAGTAGCGTCAGCTCTGATTGGCCCAGCATGTCGATGAACCCGGGTGCCACGACGAGGCCGCGTGCCTCGATTCGCTGTCGCGCCGGCAAATGGGCGAGCGAGCCGATAGCCGCGATTCGCCCCGCGCGAATACCCACGTCCGCTTGGAACCACGGCGTGCCGGTGCCGTCGACCACCCGGCCGTGCTCAATCACCGTGTCGAAGACCGGCGTGGCGTGGACCACGCTCGGTGCCCCCCAAGCGAACCATGCGATCGTGCACGCGGCGATCCAACCGCGCGCGGTACCACTGTCGGAGCGAGAGGGCATCTGTCGGAATCCAACCTCAGCGCCGGCTACGGCCGGATGAAGGAGGCGCTCAGCGCCGTGGAGCCAATAGTCGGGGTAACGAAACAAATCTGACACAATCACGGTGGAGGATCCTTTGATCAGGTCTCGCGGAGCCTTTCTTATGGGTGAGTTCTCGTTACTCGATCAGGAAGAAATCATCCGCCGCATCGGCCGCGATCTGGCTGACGGTTACGATGAAGAGCTCGAGATGGAGATCGAGGATCATCACCCACTCCCGCACGTCGGTCTCGTAGCCCGCGACGATACATCGCGCGAATACCGGCGCGAATACTTTCGGCAACTGTTCCGGCTCCAGGCGGAGCTGATCAAGCTGCAGGACTGGGTGGTCGCCACACGCCAGAAAGTCGTCATTCTGTTCGAAGGGCGCGATGCGGCTGGGAAGGGCGGGGTGATCAAGCGCATCACGCAGAGATTGAACCCGCGAGTCTGCCACGTGGCAGCGCTTCCGGCGCCGAACAATCGCGAGCGCACGCAGTGGTACTTCCAACGCTACGTGGCACATCTGCCGGCGGGAGGGGAGATCCTGCTGTTCGACCGCAGCTGGTATAACCGTGCGGGCGTTGAGCGCGTGATGGGCTTCTGCACGCCCGAGGAGTATGAGGAGTTCTTTCGCTCGGTCCCGGAGTTCGAGCGAATGCTCGTGCGCTCCGGCGTTCGTCTGCTCAAGTACTGGTTCTCAATTACGGACGAAGAACAGCACCTGAGGTTCCTGGGTCGTATCCATGATCCGCTGAAGCAATGGAAGCTGAGCCCCATGGACCTCGAGTCGCGCCGTCGCTGGGAGGACTACACCAAAGCAAAGGAGGTCATGCTGCAGCGCTCCCATATTCCCGAAGCGCGGTGGTGGGTCGTACAGGCAATCGACAAGAAGCGTGCGCGGCTCAACTGCATCGATCATCTTCTGAAGCAGTTTCCCTACGCCGAAGTGCACAAGGAGCCAATCGTGCTGCCAGAGCGCGAGCACCATGAGCACTATTCCCGTCAGGCAGTGTCTGCGGAGATGCTGGTCCCGGAGATTTACTAGGATAACGTTGACTCGGTCAATCGCGCCGAGGCAGGCTCAATGGCACAGGGCCGGCGCAGCAGTGGCTGGTCGGCATCACCTTCCGCTGCTCTGCGCCGTAGCGGCGCCCTGTCGCATCCGCGTGACGGCGGTGTGATCTGCTTCAGATCAGGCGCTGAGGCCGAGCGCGAGTGCACACGCGTCGGCTTCCGTCAGCCGCTCGTGTGCCTGCATGGCGGTCGAGCGCCATCGCGGTCCGACACGCTCCTTGAGCGCCACATCAACCGCGATGCGCACGCGCTCTTCGGCCGGTCGTCGACGCACCTCGCCATGAGCCTCGTGCGTCATATCCGCACAGACGGCGATCCGCCGCCCGGCATCGTGACGAGCGTCCTCGCATGCGAGCAGGGCCATGGCATCAAGCGCCGTGTACAGCCTTCCCGGGTCCAGGCGCAGTGCGAGTTCGTATAGCTCCGCGCCGGTAGCTCGCGCTTCATCGATTTGCTTCTCGATGAGCTGTGCGCTGAAGATCAGCACGAGCAGCTCAAAGCGCGCGTCCCGACGCCCCAGGTGCCGCAGACTGAGCGCGAGCGGTATACCCAGGTGCAACGCCGCGATGGTTTCACCGCAGGCGATATCCAACTCGACGATGTTCACCGTCGCCGCGAGCGCCTGACGCTCACTGGTGCTCAGTGCCAATCTCATCGCGCGCTGATAGGCGGCGCGGGCTCCGACGAAATCGCCGTTGCTGGCCAGCAGGGCCCCCTCCGTCAGGGCGCCATGCGTCAGCAGCCGCGCCGGCCACGCGGGGTCCTCCAGCTTGCGCGCCTCATCGTACCCCACCCGCGCAGCCGCCGTTTCCACGCGCCAATTGAGCGCCAGTTGCATGAGCGCGTAGTAATGCGCGCGGCCGTCGTTGTTCGCTCCATGCATTTTCGCGGCGAGTTCGGCCGCGTAACGAGCACGATCGCACTGGAGGCCGGAATCGTACGTGGCGATGGCTTCCCAGAAGCGGCCGATGCGACCCCGCGGCAAAGTGTCCGAGAGCAGTGGCAAGCCTTGCGCATACCGAGTACGGCCTTCGGCCTGCAGATCAGTCTCGACGAACAGCGGCCACGCGGAACCAAACAGCGCGACCCCGAGTGCCGCGTCGTGAGTAGTCGCCCAGTCGAGCGCCGCGCGCACGTTGGCGAGCTCCGGCGCGTAGCGATGCAGCCAGATCTCCTCGTCCAGCGACCAGTATTGCTCGTAAGCCACGTCGAGCACGTCGAGCATGGTAGCCGCCATCCGCCCTTGCGCGGCGTGGAGCTCGCCCTGTGTGATGAGCTTTTCGCGGGCGTAATGCCGGGCAGTCTCGAGTAGCGTGTACCGCGGTGGGTCGAGCGCCAGCACCGTGACGAGTGAGCGGTCCACCAGGCGCCCGATCAGGTCGATCGCCTCCAGAGTGTCCACGCTCTCGTCGGCGACGCAGCGCGAGGCGGCATTCAGTGAGAAACTTCCCGAGAAGGCCCCCAGTCTGTTGAAGACGCGCTGCTCGGGCGCGGCGAGCAGGCTGTAACTCCAGTCGAACGCAGCCTGCAACGCGCCGTGGCGTGGATCCACCACGCGGCCGGCGAGTCTCAGCAGGCGCAAGCGGTCATCGAGCCGGTCGCGTAGAGCGGCGAGCCCAAGGGCCGGAACTCGTGCAGCGGCAAGTTCGAGCGCCAGCGGATTCCCGTCCAGTCTCCGGCAGATCTCTGCAACCAACGCCAGATTGTCATCCGCCAACGCGAAGCGGCGATCCGCGCTGGCCGCGCGTTCGGCAAACAGTGCCACGGCGCCGTAGCGCGCCGCCTCGGCGCATGGCGTTCGCGGTTCGGGGACGGCGAGAGCCCCGAGCCGGTACACGACTTCGCCCGCGATGCCGAGCGGCGCCTGGCTCGTCACCAAAGCACGCACGCCTTGCGTGCGCGATATGAGTTCGGCCAAGGGGCTGGCGAGAGCCTCAGCGAGGTGCTCGGCGGAATCGAGAATCAACAGCAGCGGCACGCACTCGAGGGCCTGGCGCAGCGCCGCGAAGCCATCGAGCCGATCGGACAACGATAGGCCGAGGGCGAGCGCGATGGCCGAGGGGACGTGGTCCACCTGTCCGAGCGCCGCCAGCGGCACCCAGGCGACCGCTGCCCCGGGCTTGTCCGCCTCGCGCGCCAGAACCTCTTGAGCGAGTCGTGTCTTTCCGACGCCGGCCGCGCCCACGATCGTCACGAGGCTCGAGCGGGTGAGGCACTGCTGTACGTCGCGCACTTCCGCGTCGCGCCCAATCAACGGCCCGAGCCGCTCCGGCCATGTGCGGCGCGGCACTGAAAGCTTTGCCGGCTGATTCCCGAGGGCCGGTGCAACCTGCGCCGTCGAGCCCGCCGACACTTGAAGCTCGAGGCGATAGCCGAACCCCGGGACGGTATGGATGGCGCCTGCACCCAGAATGCGTCGCAGGCTCGCGATCTGCGCCGGCAGGTTGTTCTCGTCCACAACGAGACGCGGCCACACGCGCTCCAGCAGCGTCGCCTTGGTAACCAGACGTCCGTGATGCTCGACCAGAACCAGCAGCAGATCAAAGGCGCGCGCGCCAATTTCGACAGGTTTTCCGCCTGCGCACAGCATGCGTTCCGAGGGGAGAAGATCGAAGTTACCGACGCGCATCGAACCCTTGCGTCCCATCTCGATTGACACCGGTGATTCGCGGTTCATGTGCCCCACAGCGAGATTTCAGAGGAGTTTCACGGCAGATTCAAGATTTCGGCGCTCCATCCGCGCAGCCTACATCACGCCGGCTGATCCGTCCTTTCCTCGGGAAAACGGGTGAAAGCCGAGATCCAGCAACAAACATCGGGAGATCGTCATGAAAACCAGGTTCGTATTCGTCGCCGCCGCGGCTGCCTCCCTCGGCTTCAGCATCGCACAGGCGGGCACGCCGTTGGGCGTGAGCTTCGACCAGCGCTCCGAGACAGTGCATTTTGCCGATCTCGACACATCGAGCGCGCCGGGCGCAGCGGCACTCTATCAGCGCATCAGGAGCGCTGCCTCCCGCGTCTGTCATGACCTCGAGCCCTTTCGAGTGCACACGCTGACGCAGCCCTACGCGAACTGTCTGCGCACCGCGATTGCCAACGCGGTCGCGGAGGTCAACCGGCCCGCTGTCACGGCCTATGCGTCGGCGCATGGGGTAAAGGCGAGCACCGTGGTCCAGATCGCGCGCAATCCATGAGCGACCTGGGGTCGCGGCTCGAACGGGTTGCCCGTTCGTGCCGCGATCCGCAGCGGAGGCTGCAACCCTTTGAAATTGCTGGGCCCGAGTGCCTGCGGTTGATTTCGCTTTAGAAAATTTTCATGCGCATTTCAAGACGCCGCGGTGCGCTTCGGAGACACTATTCCCATGCGCGCCTGATCGCGCGCTCACCAAGCCGCGCGAAGCGAACATGAACTGTCCCATAGAGGAATTGGAGGAATTGGTCATGCCCAAATTCGTCATCGAGCGAGACATTCCCGGAGCTGGCAAGCTGAGTCCCGCCGAACTGAAGGCGATCTCCAAGAAATCGTGCGGCATCCTGAGCAGCCTCGGGCCGGCCGTACAATGGATCCAGAGTTTTGTCACGGCCGACAAGCTCTACTGCATCTATCACGCGACCGATGAGTCGCTGGTGCGCAGACATGCGGAGCTTGGCGGCTTCCCCGCCAACAAAATCACCCCGGTCACCAGCGTCATCGATCCTGCAACGGCCGAATAGCGGCCAAATCTGCAGACGTGCTCGGGATGAGTTCTCGCGTGCCGCTCTGGTCGCGCGGACTTGATCCCGATGGGCTGGCTTGTCTTGCCTGGATACCCAGCGGCAGAAAAATACAGGCTGTTCCGGTCGCCGACGTCTCCCGGAAGTCTACCGCTGTTTCGGGACTAGCCTTCCCGTCGCCCCCTCGGTAGCGCCAGGTTTCGGGCGCCGACGCTGCGGAAGACCGGGCATTCCATCGAGGGCACCAATAGCCCCTCCATCGTGAGAGCTGCCCGCGGTTGCGAGTGTTTGTCGATTCTCATCTCGCCCGCGTGAGAGCCAATCGTGCTGTCGCCTTTGCTGGGTTGCAACAGGCGCGCGTCGGCAACACGGTTTGTCCCTCGACTACGTGTCGAGGTTCCGTGTCACGTGAATATTTCCGTACCCACAACCGTCTGGGCGCGCTGCGGTACCTACTCGCGCAACCATCACACACTGCAACTTCGAGGAGACGGTGCGCATGAATCATCGGATGCTGACCCTGGAACGGATGATACGACTGATAGGGCCGGGGATTGCCGCCGCGACGCTGCTTGCTGCCTGTGGCGGTTCTGGCGGCTCCAGCGGCTCCAGCGGCTCCAGCGGTTATGGGTCCCCACCCCCGTCCACGCCCCCGACCGCGTCGAATCCGCCGCCGACTCCGACGCCGACTCCAACGCCGAGCGTGTACTCCGTGAGCAAGCTCGTCTCGGACGGCGCCGTCACAGCCGCGACCACGGATGCGAACCTCGTCAATCCGTGGGGGATCGTGTTCGCGCCGGGTGCTCCGGTGTGGGTCGCAAACAATCGCACGCAGACCTCGACGTTGTATGACGGAACCGGTCTGCGCCAGACGCGCGTCGTGAATATTCCCGCCGGACTCAATGGGCCCGCCGATCCGACCGGAATTGTGGCGAACGGCACGACCGACTTCGTGGTGACGCACGGCAGCGCCTCGGCTCCCGCCAACTTCGTCTTCGACGGCGAGGGCGGGACGATCACCGCCTGGGCGTTGGCGGTTGATGGTCAGAATGCATTTGTCGAGTACGACGACGGCGCGGGCGGTGCGGTCTACAAGGGTCTCGCCATCGCGACAGACGCGAGCCACGTTACACGCCTGTATGCGACGGACTTCCACAACGGCAAGGTCGACGTCTTCGACAACACTTTCCATAAGGTTACCGTTTCTGGTGGCTTTAGCGACTCGACGCTCCCCACAGGCTACGCACCATTCGGAATTCAAGCGCTGACGGTGCACAACCAGACGCTGATCTATGTGACGTATGCCAAGCAGGACACCGCCAAGCACGACAACGTTGACGGCGCAGGCTTGGGTCTCATCGACGTGTATGACACGCAGGGCGCGCTGCAGAGCCACCTCGTCGCCACGGGCGGCAAGCTCAATGCTCCCTGGGGCCTTGCACTCGCACCCGCCAATTTCGGCGCCGTCAGCAACATGCTGCTGGTCGGCAACTTCGGCGACGGCGCTATCAATTCCTTTGATCCCTCGACCGGACAGTCGCGCGGCACGCTGAGCGATGCATCCGGCCAGCCGATCGTGAATCCCGGCCTGTGGGGTATCGCGTTCGGCAATGGCGCTCACAATCAGCCGCTCACGACGCTGTACTTTGCAGCCGGCATTGCCTCCGGGGCCGACGGTCTTTACGGCCGCATCGATCTCGGCGCAACGCCGCCGGACGTCGTCGCCCCGACCGTGAGCATCACATCACCGGCAGCCGACGCGACGGTGAGCGGCACGGTCACGATCTCAATAAACGCTGCCGACAACGTCGGGGTGAAGGGGGCGCGCTTCTTCGCGGGCACGGCTCAAATCGGGCTCGCGAACACGGCGCCGTTCTCCATCGAGTGGGATACGACCGCAGTCGCGAATGGCTCCGCGGCACTCACGGCGCAGGTGATGGATGCGGCCGGTAACGTCGGCACCTCCGCGGGCGTGACCGTAACGGTCAATAACAACGCCACACCGACAGTCACGTTGTCGCAGCTGCAGACGACTATCTTCACGCCCAGGTGCTCTGGCTGTCATACGGGCTTCGGCTCGAGCCTGCCAGGTGTGCAGAACCTGACCGCCGGGAACACCTTTGCATCGATTGTGGGCGTGGCGAGCATCGAGCAGCCGGCGCTAAAGCGCGTCGCCCCAGGCGACCCCGACCATAGCTATCTCGTGCAGAAGATCGAGGGCGCCGCCGGCATCAGCGGTCAGCGCATGCCGTTCGGAGGTCCATTCCTCGCGCAATCGGAGATCGACCTGGTGCGGGCGTGGATCGCGCAGGGCGCGCTCAACAACTAGCGCTTGGCAGCGGCTCGCCTCGGTGAGCCGCCTGCGAATGCGCTCGAACCGCGAGGCCGAGGCACCATGCGTGAGCATGGTGCCTTTGGCCGTGCGGTCATTGACGCCAGCAGTCGGGTATCGACGTTGTTTAGGCTTGACAGGCGGGATACGCTACAACAACTCGCCTACGAGAGAAGCTGTGTGGCCTTTTGACGTGAGCGACCACCTCTGATTCTCGACACCGCGTGGGTGCGCCGCGGCATGGTTCCATCGGAGGTGCCCGTGTCAAACGCCGAAGACTTACCCCGTCGCTCGTTCCTGGCCGGTGCCTCCGCTACTGTGGCTATGGGCGTCGCACCTGCTGCGCTGCGTGCTGTACCGGCCAATCCCGGGGACGGGAGTCTTGTCGAGCTGAGTGCGGTCGAGGCGGTGGCCCGCATGTCACGCGGCGACATCAGCGCGGAACATTACGCGCGCGCACTGCTCGACCGTTGCGCGGCGGGCCACGCCCTCAACGTTTTCATTTCTATCGAGCCCGAACGGGTACTCGAGGAAGCGCGCCGGTGTGACCGCGAGCGCAGCACGGGCGTGCGCCCCGGCGCGCTGTTTGGACTGCCGGTGCCAGTCAAGGACTGCGTCAATACCCGCGATTACCCCACCACCGCCGGCACGCCGGGCCTGCGTCACTTTCGTCCCCGCGACGATGCACCGCTCGTGAAGGCCCTTCGACGCTCCGGTGCGATTGTGCTCGGCAAGACCAACATGCACGAGCTCGGCTACGGCTGGACCAGTAACAATGCGGCGTTCGGTCCGGTCCGCAATCCGTACGACCCTACCCGCATCCCGGGCGGCAGCAGCGGCGGAACCGCGGCCGCGGTGGCGGCGCGCATGGCTCCGCTTGGCGTCGCAGAGGATACGAACGGCTCGATCCGCATTCCGGCGGCGTTGTGTGGCATCGTCGGACTTCGCCCAACCACCGGCCGCTATCCCACACACGGTTGCGTACCGCTGAGCCCGGTCTTCGACCAGGTGGGACCGCACGCGCGGACGGTCGCGGATCTGGCGTTGTTCGATTCGGTGATTGCCAACGACTGGCGGCCGGTGCAGCCGACACCACTCCGTGGCCTTCGCCTCGGCGTCGTGCGCGACTATTGGTACCGGGATCTCGACCCCGAGCTCGAACGCATCACCAGCGCCGCGCTCGTGCGGCTGCAAGAAGCCGGGGTAGAGCTGGTCGAGTCCGAGTTCCCGCAGCTGGCGAATGTGCACGAGTTGATCACGGCCCCAATCATCACCCATGACGTGGGACCTGCGATCGGGCGCTACCTGCACGAATACCGGGTCGGTCTCAACTTCGAGCAGCTCGTAAGCCAGGCGAGCCCCGGCGTCCGGGACGATCTTCGTCGGGTATTCCCGGGCGGGTCCGACTTCGTTCCCGATGGCGCGTACGACGTACTCGTCAGCAAGAATCTGCCGCAGCTCAGGCGCCTGTATCAGGACTATTTCTCGCACACGGGGGTTGCGGCGATCGTCTTCCCGGCGACCGCGGTGCCGGCACCGCCAGTTGGCGCAGAGGGCGATGTAACGATTCGCGACCGACGCATTTCGCTGTTCACCGCGCTTGCGCGCAACATCACGCCGACGGGGTCGGCCGCAATTCCGGGCCTGGTACTGCCCGCGGGGCTGACGTCGTCGGGGTTGCCCGTCGCCATCGAGCTCGACGGGCCCGCGGGCACCGACCGGGCGTTGCTTGCGCTCGGCATGAGCGTCGCGGAGGTCCTCGGTCCGATCCCGCCGCCGCACATCTAGATTGCAGGGTACAACAATGAAGCGTCTCGTAGTCGCTGCTGCGTTTGCGTGTTTTGCGGCAGTTCTCCGGGCCGATCCGATCACGCTCACAGCGGAGGAGTCCGCAGCGACCCGTGCGCTCGAGTACGTGCAGACCTCCTCGATGAAAGATCTGCTGCAATGAGTGGGAGCGCCGCCGAGCGGTGCCTGCGCATGCTGCCGGCGCCCGTAACCATCATTTGTCTCTTGCTTCTCGCCGCAACCGGCGGCCCCGCGCTCGCCCGGCCATCACCTGATGAACGACTGCTGGAGGCCGTCATGCACGCGAGCACCGCCGTTCCAAGATACATGCGCGCCGTGCTGCTGAAAGGGCACGGCGACACCGATCAGCTCGAATATCGCACGGACGTGCCGGTTCCGTTGCCCGCCGCCGGTGAGGTCCTGATTCGCGTTCGCGCGGCGGCCGTCAACAACACCGACGTCAATACGCGCATCGGTTGGTACTCCAGGTCCATTACCGCAGCGACCGGCGATACCCCGACCGCAGGTTCGAAGATCTCAGACTCCGGATGGGCGGGTGAGGCGCTCAGCTTCCCGCGCATACAAGGCGCCGATGCGTGTGGTCACATCGCAGCGGTGGGGCCGGGCGTGGAGGAAAGCCGGATTGGCGAGCGGGTGCTCATCGACCCGGTGCTGCGGGGCGCATCCGCAACTCCGCTTTACTTCGGCTCGGACACGCAGGGGTCCTTCGCGGAATTCACCGTCGTTCCGGCAAGCAACGCCCGCGCGGTGCGCAGCGCGCTCTCGGACGCAGAGCTCGCCTCTTTCCCGTGCGCGTACACGGCCGCCGAGAACATGCTGACGCGAGCTGGAGTCATGGCGGGAGAGAGAGTGCTCGTGACCGGCGCATCGGGCGGCGTAGGGTCGGCTGCTGTGCAGCTCGCGAGCAGGCGCGGCGCCGTCGTGATCGCGATCGCGGGGCGGTCGAAGGCAGCCGCAATTCACGCACTCGGTGCGTCGCAGGTGCTGCCGCGGGAGGCTGACCTGCCGGCCGCGCTCGGGCGCGAGTCCATCGAGGTCGTGGTCGATACCGTGGGCGGGGACGGATTCGGGCAGCTGCTGGATGTGCTGGTGCGTACCGGTCGCTGTGCCGTCGCCGGCGCCATCGCCGGTCCGGTCGTTGCGCTCGACTTGCGCACGCTTTACCTGAAGGACCTGCGTCTACTCGGGTGCACCATCCCCGAGCCGGAAGTCTTCGCGAATCTGATCGGCTACATCGAGCGCGGCGAGATCCGGCCACTGATCAGCGCGAGCTATCCTTTGACGGAGATCGTCGCGGCTCAGAACGAGTTCATGAGGAAGTCCCACATCGGGAAAATCGTCCTGACGCTCTGACCACGGCCCTGACATCGAGTCGAATCACCCGAGACGAGACGAATCTCGATCAATAGCGGTGTCATGGGGGACACACTGAGCGCGGACCGGCAACAGTCGGCGGAGGGCGCGGCAGATGAAAACAGGGTCCCTGGCGTGCGTGCTGCTGGTTCTCCTCACGGGATCAGGTGTACCGGTCTGCGCCGATGAGGCCGCGATCGCCATTCGCGCCGGACATCTCATCGACACCGTCGCAGGGCGAATGGCAGGCGCACAGGTGATTGTCGTTCGCGACGGCCTCATCGCCGACGTCGGCCCCGAGGTACTGGTACCGGCCGGCGCGCGCGTGATCGATCTCACCGCCTATACCGTGTTGCCGGGCCTCATGGATGCCCACACCCATCTCACCATCGACCAGCGCAACCAGGACCCGCTCGCCGAGCTCGAGCACACCGCGGCAGAGCGTGCCTTCGGCTCCATTCCCAATGCGCGTGCGGTGCTGCTCGCCGGGTTTACCACCGTGCGCGATGTCGGCTCCTACCGTGCGCTGGTCGATGTCGCCCTGCGCGATGCCATCAATCGCGGGGATGTGATCGGCCCGCGCATGTACGTGGCCGGTGCCTACATCACCATCTCCGGTGGAGCGGGTGCGGTCACCGGCTTTGCGCCCGATGTCACGCTACCCTGGGATCTGCGCTACGGAGAGGCGAACTCACCGAGCGAGGTGCGCGGGCGCGTCCGCTCGCTCGCCGGGCAGCGTGTCGATGTGATCAAGATGTTCGCGACCGGCGCGGTGCTGACGCACAACAGTAACCCTGCTGGCCGCGAGGCAACGCCCGAGGAGCTCGCGGCAGGGGTGGACGAGGCACGCAACTTCGGGCTCAAGCTCGCGGTGCATGCGCACGGTACCGAAGGCATCAAGGCCGCCATTCGCGCCGGGGCAGCCTCGATCGAGCACGGTACTCTCATGGATGACGAGGGGCGTGCACTCATGAAACAGCACGGTACCTATCTCGTGCCGACGCTCGAGATTCGCGAGTGCGTCGGCAAGAACTACCCGCCGGAGTTCGTCAGCAAGGCGCAGCAGCTCATGACGGCGCAGCTCGCCAATTTTCGCAAGGCGGTCAACGCCGGCGTCAAGATCGGTTTCGGCACGGACATCGGCGTCTGCCGCTTCGGCACCAATGCGCGCGAGTTCGGCCTCATGGTCGAGAACGGCATGACTGCCATGCAGGCGATCCAGGCAGCGACCACGGCGGACGCGGATCTGCTCGGGGTGTCGGGAAAGTTGGGCTCCATCACCAAGGGCAAACTTGCCGATATCATCGCCGTTCGCGGCGACCCGCTGCAAAACGTGCGGCTGCTGGAAGATGTGCGCTTCGTGATGAAAGAGGGGCGCATCTACAAGGAGGACTGAGGAAGCGCACGGTCGCCGCATGAAACTTCCGTAGACAGCTCGGTCTATTACGACACAAACCATGCAGGAGAAGGCCATGGCGATGCGTCCACCTGTCCCTCCCTTTACCGTTGAAACCGCCACGCAGAAGGTTCGCATGGCCGAAGATGCCTGGAACACTCGCGATCCGGACCGCGTGGTGCAGGTCTATACGGAGGACACCCGCTGGCGCAATCGCGCCGAATTCCCGGTGGGGCGTGAGCAGGTGCGTGCCTTCCTGCAGCGCAAATGGGCGCGGGAGCTCGAGTACCGGCTCATCAAGGAACTCTGGGCCTGTGCCGGTCATCGCATCGCCGTGCGATTCGCCTACGAGTGGCGTGACGACTCAGGCCACTGGTTCCGCAGCTACGGCAACGAGAACTGGGAGTTCAACGAGGAGGGCCTGATGCAGCGTCGCTTCGCGAGCATCAACGATCTGCCGATCGCGGAGACGGAGCGGAAATTCCGCTGGCCGCTCGGCCGCCGGCCCGATGATCATCCGGGACTCAGCGATCTGGGGCTTTGACGAGGGGTGCCTCGACTCCGGCGCCGGAAACCTACGAGAGTCTGCAAGCCTTTGAAGGACGGAACAATTTGTATTCGCGGTGGCGCAACAACCGAGGTCTCCGAGAGGCAGAAGCCGCAACATTGCAATGGCCCCAAGGTCGCATTGCCGTGATGCGCGAAGCCATGTGAAGGTGAACGGGGAGAGAGTGGTGAATTGGTTGCGGAAGCTGCCATCGGTCGCAGTTGCTCGATGACAGGGACGGGGCGTGGCCGATCGGCCGATCCACAGACAATGCGATGGGAGTGCATATGAAGCATTACCTGCTGATATTGGCTTCATCCGCTGCGCTGGCGGCATCGCAGGGCGCCGGTGCCCAGGCGATGGGCAGCGGCGGCGGCGCCATGGGCGACTGGGAATTTCGCATCGGCCCGGTGTTCCAACAGTCGAAGAACGTCAGCTTCAACGGCGGCAGCAAGGCAGACATCGACAGCACCACCGGCGTCAAGATCGGCGCTGGCTTCTACGTGACTGACCAACTGATCATCGGCGGGAACTTCGGTTACGGCCAGTCGTCCTTCAACGGCACGGTGCAAGGCAATAGCTCGAGCACGCCTGGCCTCCCGCCCAGCACGGCGCAAATAGAGGGTGGCCACGTCGACTTCAGTACGCTGATGTTCGACGCCACCTACACGCTCCTGCAGGGTCCGATCAAGCCCTTTGGCAAAGTCGGCCTGGGATGGAACTGGATCAACACGAACATTGCCTCCGGACCGCCGCAGACGGGTTGCTGGTGGGATCCGTGGTGGGGCTATGTCTGCAGCGGCTATCAGCCGACCCATGGCGCCAGCAGCTTCGCGTACCAGGTCGGTGCCGGTGTGCAATTCAACTTCAATCCCAGTTTCGCGATCGACGCGGACTACCAGTACACCTGGATCGACCTGAAGAACACCAGCAGTACGCCCGGCTTCGGCGCCTTCGAGCTGCTGTTCGTGTGGAGGTTCCCCGCCTACCACTAGTCCGCCACGGCTTGGCATCGGGGCGTTCCCTTTTTGGCGCGGCGCTCAGGCCGCGACCCGCAGCTCCGCCGAGCGTCTTTCGGGTCCGAGCAGCGTCACGACGATGAGCGCTGCTGCGGCCACTGCCATGGTCCACGAGAGGATGTACCCATAATTCCCGCCGTGCGACTCCGCGAGCCCGGACTGTATCGGTGCCATTTTGGCCATGGCCAGATTGCCGAGCTGGTAGGCGAAGCCCGGCAGTACGGCACGGACCGAGGCGGGTGAGAGCTCGTTGAGATGAGCGGGAACGATTCCCCAGGCGCCCTGCACCATGAACTGCATAAGGAACCCACCGATCGCGAGCATGACGGCGGTGTGGGAGTAGGCCCACAGCGGAATCATCGGCAGTGACAGCAGCGTCGCGAGCGCAATCGCCCGCCTGCGGCCGAGCCGCTCGGAGAGCGCACCGAAGCAGATCCCGCCGGCGAGCGCACCAAGGTTCATGACGATCGCGATCCTGCCTGTCGTCGCAGCGGAGAATCCGTGTTGCACCTGCAGGAAGGTCGGGTACAGGTCTTGCGAACCGTGCGAGAAGGCGTTGAAACAGGCCATCAGCAGCACCAGGTACGCGAGTATCGGGAAGTAGTCGCGCACCGCGCCCCAGAGGAACTGAGCCGAAGCTCGCTGCGAGGCATCGCCTGCCGCCCACGCGGGCGATTCCTGTACTCCGAAGCGGATGTACAGCACGAGCAGCGCAGACGCCGAGCTGACGATGAACATGCCGCGCCAGCCGAGGGAATCGAACAGCGTCGCAAACAGCACGGAGGCAAGCAGGTAACCGAGGACGTAGCCCTCCTGCAGCAGCCCGGAGAAAAATCCGCGTCCCTTTGCCGGTAGCGTCTCGAGCGCCAGCGCCGCGCCCACGCCCCACTCACCACCCATCGCAAAGCCGAAGAGTGCCCGCAGCGCCAGTAGCGTTGCGAGGTTCGGAGCGAAGGCCGTGGCGAGCTGTACTGCCGAGTAGCTCACGACATTCAGCATGAGGATCGGCCGGCGGCCGTACTTCTCCGCCAGCCAGCCGAAGGCGAGTGCTCCGAGCGGCCGGCAGGCGAGGGTGAGAAAGATGCCCTCGCTCACGGCTTTCACATCGGTGTGGAACTCGCCGCTGATCGACTTGAGGGAGAAGACGAATATGAAGAAGTCCAGCGCATCGAGCGCCCAGCCGCCGAGGGCAGCGAGATAGGCGTGCAGCTGAGGACGGGTGAGCAGCCGAAAGTAACCGAGCACGGGCGGCCTCTCTATGAAGGGTGTGAGGGTAGCACTGTAGATCGAGCGGCGCAGCGACTGTTGGTTTGCGTCAGAATGCGCACATGAATGAAACCCGCACGACCTTTGAGGACATCATCGAACGCGAGCGCGGCTTGCGCCGGACCTTGAGCGCCCGGCGCATGACCATGATCGCCATCGGTGGCGCGATCGGCACGGGACTCTTTCTCGGCAGCGGCTTCGCGATCAGCCTGGCGGGACCGGCGGTGCTGCTGAGTTACCTGATCGGCGCGCTGATTGCGCTGCTGCTCATGGGGTGCCTTGCCGAGATGACCGTCGCGCATCCGACCTCGGGCTCCTTCGGCGCGTACGCCGAGTACTACCTCGGACCGCTCGCCGGTTTTCTGGTGCGCTACGCCTACTGGACCTGCATCGTGCTCGCGGTGGGCACCGAGGTCACCGCCATCGCGCTCTACGTGCACTTCTGGTTTCCGGCGACGCCCGGCTGGCCCTGGATCGTGGGCTTCTCGGCAATGCTGATACTGGTGAACGCGCGCAGCGTCAACATCTTCGGTGCCATCGAGTACTGGTTCTCGGCCATCAAGCTCACCGCCATCGTGCTTTTCATCCTGCTCGCGACCTACATCGTGTTGCGCGCACCGGGCGCCGTGGCCGGGGCAACCGGCACAGGTGGCACAAGCGGCGGGCCGGTGGCCGGTTTCCACAACTACACCGTGCACGGCGGCTTCTTTCCCCACGGCCTGTGGGGTATGTGGGTGGCGGTGATCGTCGCGATCTTCAGCTATCTCAGCATCGAGATGATCGCCGTCGCGGCGGGCGAGGCGGCGCAGCCGCAGATCGCAGTGACGCGTGCGTTTCGCTCGACGGTGCTGCGGCTCATCCTCTTTTATCTGCTGACGCTCGCGCTGGTGCTCGCGATCGTGCCCTGGACGTCCGCCGGCGTGGACGAGAGCCCCTTCGTCAAGGTGATGCGCGCGCTGCAGGTGCCGGCGGCCGCCGGGATGTTCAACTTCGTGATTCTGATCGCGGCGTTGTCCGCCATGAACAGTCAGCTGTACATCACTACGCGCATGATGTTCAGCCTGTCGCGGGCAGGGTATGCGCCGCGCCGCTTCGGTCTTGTCAACCATCGTGGCGTACCGGTGCAGGCACTACTGCTGTCGAGCCTCGGGATCGCGCTCGCAACGGCGCTGAGTGTGATCGCACCGAAGTCCGCCTTCATCCTGATGATCTCGATCTCCTCCTTCGGCGCGATGTTCACGTGGATGATGATCTTCGTGACTCACTATGCGTTTCGCCGCGCACGCGTCCGCAGCGGCGCACGCCTGCGGTTCCGCATGCCGGGTTATCCCGCGACGACGCTCCTTGGCGCCGCGCTCATGGCCGCGGTGCTGCTCACCACGGCGTTCACGCAAGCCTTTCGCCTCACGCTCGTCCTCGGCCTGCCCTTTCTCGCTGCGTTGGTGCTCCTCTATTGGCTCCGGTATCGCCCCGGCTTGACGCGCATCGCATCCAGTAGCGAGCGCGCATGATCACTGGACGCGCCGCAGGAAGTGCGGCACGCACATGTGCCGCATTAACTTGACCCGGTAGCGGGAGTAAGCTTGTGCGCCCGCAAGGAAGGAGTCACACCATGGCGACGAAACCGATCCCGGAAGGGTACCGCACCGCGACCCCGTACCTCATCGTCAAAGGCGCGGCGGATGCGATCGAGTTCTACAAGCGCGCCTTCGGCGCGACCGAGATGCTGCGCATGGCCGATCCGCAAGGCAGGGTGGGGCATGCCGAAATCAAAATCGGCGACTCGGTGATCATGCTCGCCGATGAGCACCCGGCGATGGGCTATCGTGGCCCGCGCGCGCTCGGAGGCTCGAGTGTCAGCATTCTGCTTTATCTCGAGGATGTCGACTCGGTCTTCGAGCGGGCAGTGAAGGCGGGTGCCAAGGCGTTGCGTCCGGTGGCGAATCAGTTCTATGGCGATCGCTCCGGGACGCTCGAGGATCCATTCGGCCACGTCTGGACGATCGCGACGCACGTGGAAGATGTCCCTCCGGCGGAGTTGCAGCGCCGCGCGGAGGCGGCGATGAAGTCGGCGCCGCCGGCGAGCGCTTAAGCCCCCGTCTCGATCGGCAGAGGCGGTGCGCGGGCAGCGAGGTCGCTTGCGCGCCGCCTCACCGCCATTCATGATGGCGCAAACAGCGCGGCGCTGCGCCGGGGAGCGCGTCAGCCGGCGCCGCCGGGCCTGACGCCACAACAATGGTCTTCAACTCACTCACCTTCGTGGTGTTCTTCGCGTGCGTCCTTGCGCTGCACTCGCTGCCGCTGCCCTGGACCACGAAGAAGCTCAACTTGGCTGTCGCGAGCTACCTGTTCTACGCGGCGTGGAACCCACCGTTCGTGATCCTGCTGTGGATCTCCACCGTGGTCGACTGGTATGCCGCGCAGGGCCTCGTCAACGCACGCCGCCAGGCGGCGCGACATGCCTGGATGCTGCTGTCGGTGATCGCCAATCTCGGGATGCTCGGGTACTTCAAGTACGGTCAGTTCATGCTCGATAACTTCACGGCACTGATGGGGGCGCTCGGAATCTCTTACCACCCCGCCCATTACGACATCGTCCTGCCGGTAGGCATCTCCTTCTATACCTTCGCCACCATGTCGTACACGCTCGACGTCTACCTGCGCCGCGCCGCGCCTGCGCAGAACCTGCTCGACTATGCGCTGTTCGTCACCTTCTTCCCGCACCTGGTAGCAGGCCCGATCATGCGACCCACGGAGCTCGTGCCGCAGTTCGCGCAGCCGCGCCGCGCCAGTGCGGAGCAGCTGCGCTTCGGGCTCGCGCTCATGACACTCGGGCTGTTCAACAAGATAGTGCTCGCTGACAGTTTCCTCTCGCGGGTGGCCGAGCGCGTCTACGACAGCGACAAGATTCCCGGCACGCTGGATGCGTGGGCGGGGACGCTGGCGTTCAGTGGGCAGATTTTCTGCGACTTTGCTGGCTATTCGACTACGGCCATCGGCGCGGCGCTGTGTCTCGGATTTGCGATGCCGGATAACTTCCGCTTTCCCTATGCCGCCGTCGGTTTCTCGGACTTCTGGCGCCGCTGGCACATCACACTTTCCTCGTGGCTGCGCGACTATCTCTACATACCGCTCGGCGGCAACCGGCACGGTGCGCGCCGCACTTACCTCGCGCTCATGGGCACAATGCTGCTCGGCGGACTGTGGCACGGTGCGAACTGGACGTTCGTGGCCTGGGGCGGACTGCACGGCATCTATCTTTCGGTCGAGCGAATGCTGCGCGCGCGCTTTGCCAACTACCGGCCGGGACCGGTGGTGTTCGTGCTGCTCGGGCTCCTCACCTATACACTCGTGAACCTCACCTGGGTGTTCTTCCGTGCCAAGACCTTCGGCCGGGCATGGCTCGTCCTGCGCGGCATGCTCGGACAGAACGCTGCCACGCGGCCAATCCTGCCGACTTTCAGTCTCATCTCGGTGGCCGCCATCATCGGCGCGCTCGTGCTCACGCACTGGCTGATGCGTGCGCGCACGCTCGAGTCGATCGCGGCGCGCGCGCCCGCCATCGCGGTGTGCGCGGTGTGGGCCTTGATGGCGTTCGCAATCATCATCGCTCAGGGGGCGGGCAGTGCCTTCATCTACTTCCAGTTCTGAGGCGCTCGACGCGGGCAGCGTCGGCCTTGTCCGCAAGGCCGCGGGCGAGCAGCCTGGAGCGCCGGGCCGCACCGAGCGCTACGCGCGTCAGACCGCCGCCGACCGTCCCGGCGTCGCCCAGCCGGTGCCGGTGCGGCCGGTTCCCGAGCAGCCGTGGGGGAAGATTCTGCTCGGCGTGCTCGCGCTCCTCGCGCTGCTCGTCGGCGTGTGGGAGTGGCACTGGCGTGATTTCGGCGTGAAGCCGAGCATCAGCAACACTTTCGGGCTCTGGGCCATCCAGCGCCGGCGAATCGACGCGGGTGAGGGAGATGCAACGGTGCTGCTCGGCGCCTCACGCATGTATTTCGATGTCCAGCTGCCCGTGTGGGAGCGACTCGACGGGCGCCGCCCGATCCAACTCTCCTTCGAGGGCACTTCCCCGCTCGCCGCGGTGGAGGATCTGGCGGCCGATCCTGAGTTCACTGGCCGGATCCTCATTGCGGTGGAGCCGGATCTGTTCTTTTCCGGCTTTGAGTATCGCTCCGGAGTAATAAGCTACGCGCGCAAGGAATCACCCTCACAGCGCATCGGTCAGTGGCTGTCGATGCGTTTCATCGAGCCGTACTTCGCGTTCGACGACCCCGACTATGCGCTGCAGACCGTACTCGCACGGCAACCGTGGCCGGCGCGCCCGGGCAGGCAGTGGCACACCAACGTGCGCAAGCTCGCCGAGACCGCAGCCGACCGCAATACGCACTTGTGGAGCAAGGTGGGAGAGGATCTGCAGTACCGGGAGCTGGCGCGCAGCATCTGGCGGGAGGATTTCCAGCCCTCGGATGAAGATCCGTCCCCGGAGGAAGCCCGCAAGCTGGAGAAGGAGCAGATCGACCGCATGGCGAAAGCGGTGGCGAAGCTGCGCGCACGCGGCGTGAAGGTGCTGTTCGTACGCATGCCGAGCAACGGCGAATTCCTCGCCTATGAAAATCGTCTGTACCCGCGTGCGCGCACCTGGGAGGCACTGCTCGCCGCCACCGGTGCGCCGGGGATTCATTTCGAGGATTACCCGCAGTTGCGGGGATATTACCTGCCGGAGTGGTCGCATATGACCCTCGCCGAGGGCGAGCGGTTCACCGCTGCACTCTACGGGATCGTCATGCGTGAGTTCTGGGGATCGGGCGAACCAGCAGGCACGGCGCGGACCACCAGCGCCGCACGCTGACGTGCCGTGCATCCGGGCACGCGTGCGCGCATCCGCGCGGGTGTCTCAGGAGGGATTCTTCACCCAGCCGCGCGGCTTGCGATTGAAGCCGATCTGCACATCCACGAGCTTCTTGCCACAGCGGCAGCGGAATCTCGCGACGAGGTTGGCGACCGGCTCGTCCCAGCCGCGCCGGCTATGCCGCGCGAGGAATGCCGGTGTGAGCTCGCGCGAGTGCCGGCAGGTGCGGCAGGTCACGACGACCACGTAGTCGCCAAAATGATCGCGCAGCCTTTCCACGGAATTCCATGGCAGCATCTGGCGAGTGTGAGCAGCAGCGCCAGCACCCGTCCAGACAGTGCCGGATCGTGCGGAACACTGTGTATGGGCTAACTCCATGTGCGGCAAGTACATCCTGGCACAGGCCGCGAGCGCCGAGCGGGCCATGGGCATCCGCCGCGGACACTGGGACTATCCGCGCAGCTTCCGCGTGCTGCCGACCGAGCAGGTTCCGGTCGTCGTGCAGACCGGCGGCGAGCGCGAGGCGACGCAGATGCGCTGGGGTCTCGTACCCTGGTGGACGCACGGCATACCGCTGAAGGCCTCCACCATCAACGCCACGGTCGAGCGGGTCGATAGCGCGCCGAGCTACCGCGAGCCCTGGCGCCGCGGACAGCGCTGCATCTTCGTGATGGGTGGATTCTACGAGCCGCACGTTAACGAGGACGGCTCGCGCGATCAGTTCTTCGTGCGCCTGACCGACCGCGAGGTGTTCGGTGTTGCGGGATTGTGGGAGCGCTCGCGACGCGCGGATGGCTCGTACCTCACCTCGTGCACACTCATCACCGTCCCGGCGAATCAACTGCTGACCGCCGTTCATAACCAGAAGCCGCGCATGCCCGCCATCCTCGGCGAATCCGCCTACGACAGCTGGTTGAGTGGTCCGCCGCAGCGCGCACGCGAACTGCTGCGGCCCTATCCCGACGAGTCGATGCGCGCCTGGAAAGTCAGCCGCCGCGTCAACAACCCGCAACTGCCGAATGACGAGCGCCTGATCGAGCCGCTGTAAGCCACCACGCTCAACTGGAGAGTGCGACCTACGTCACATTCACGGTGTGTTCAGGCGCACCCGTGTGTCATTGCAGCGTGCCGCTTGGCATATTGCAGCCCCGTGTGTGGCGCAACCTAATTCAGAGGGAGTGTGTATGAGCGTGTTACGTTTCTTCATCCTGCCGGCACTCATCGCGGCGGCCGCGCCGCTGGCGCAGGCGCAGAATGTCAGCTTCAACGCCACGATCACCGGCCAGGTGGTACCGGGAGTGTATGGCCAGGTGAATTTCGGCAACGCGCCGCCGCCGCCGGTGGTCTATGCGCAGCCCATGATCGTGCAGCCCTTGCCGGTAGTGGTCGGCGCAGCGCCCGTCGAGCCGATCTACCTGCACGTGCCCCCGGGGCATGCCAAGAACTGGCGAAAGCACTGCCACGAATACGACGCCTGCGGGCGGCCGGTGTATTTCGTGAAGTCCGCGGAATACGAGCCGGGCTACCATGGCGAGCACCACGAGCACGGGCATCATGATGACGACGACCGCAACGACCACGATCACGGTCACGGTCATCATCACGACGATTAGCTTGTTGCCGGCGCGCGCTCGCGCGCCCTGAGAACCTGCGCGGCGCTCGTACGAGCGCCGCGCGTTTTTCCCCGGGGTCCCCTCGTGGTCGCGTGGTGGCCTCCGCGCCGATGCTCTAGGATACCCGCAGAACAACAATTGGAGCGGGATGCATGGGCCGGTATCGACGCTACCTCATCGGGAGCGCCATCGTCCTGGTGCTGGTCGGCGCCTACGCGGCCGCCGGATTTCTCGCCGTGCCTTACTTCGCCCGCAAGGGCGCCGTCGACTTCGTGCGCACGCACTACCACCGCACGCTCAGCATCGGTGACATCCGCTGCAATCCGTTTTCGCTCACGCTCGATGTGCGCCGCGTGGCGCTCCCGGATGCCGATGGCCGCACGCTGCTCTCCTTCGAGCACCTGCACGTCGCGCTGCAGCTCGCCTCGCTGTGGCGGCTCGGTCCGAGCTTTCGCGAGATCCTGCTCGAGCAGCCGTACGTGCGCGCCGTGGTCCGGCGGGATGGCGAGCTGAACCTCGCCGACCTCGGCAAGGGCTTTCCGCCGTCCCCGCCCGAAGCGCAGAAGAAACCGGCACCACCGCCGCGGTTGTACATCCGGCGCCTCGCCGTGCTCGACGGTACCACCGTGTTCGAGGATCGCACGCGACCGACACCCTTCAGCACAGAGCTCAAGCCGATCGCTTTCGAGCTGCGCGACTTCAGCACCCGCGGGGCGGCGGGCGACGCCTACGGTCTGAGCGCCGCCTCCCCTGAGGGGGAGCGGCTCACCTGGAGCGGCACGGTGCAGCTCGCGCCGTTCGCCTCGCGCGGAGCCTTCGAGGTTGCAGATCTCAAGGCAGGTACCGTGTGGAGGTATCTGCGCGGGAGCCTGCCATTCGAGATTGCTTCCGGCACCTCCGCCTTCAAAGGCGACTATGAGCTCGGCGGCGGCAACCCGATGACGTTGCGACTCGACGTGCACAACACCACCATCAACGGGCTCGGCCTGCGGCCGATTGGCGGCACGCAAGACTACATCGAGGTAGCGCGCGTCACGCTCGATGAGGTGCGGTTCGACCTGACCAAACGCGCGGTCAACATCACGAAGGTGGTGGTGAGCGGCGGCGACATCAAAGCCTGGCTGAGCGAGGAGCGCCGGCTCAATCTGCTCGAGCTGGTGAGTCCGGCACCTGCGGCGGGTGAGGGCGGCGCCGCGGCCGCAGCGCCTGCCGCGCAATCCACCCCGGAGGCAGCGAGCGCCAACGCTGCACGCTCACGCTGGGCACTGTCGGCACCGGATATCGTCGCCGAAGGCTTCAAGATCTCTGCCGAGGACCGCGCCGTGAGCCCGGCGGCGGCATTGACGCTCGAGCCTCTCAACGTTCACGTCACCGGCTTCAACACCTCGCCCGACGCGACGCTCGATGTGACGGTCGACTCGGGCATCACCCCCTCGGGGAAGATCCACCTCGAGAGCAAAGTCGAACCCCGCTCGGCCACGGTCAGCGCGCACCTCGAGGCGCAAGATCTTGCGCTCACGCTGCTGCAGCCGTACCTCACCCGCTACACCTCCATGACACTGCTCGCGGGGACACTCGGCGCCAAGATCGATCTCGAGCGGGGCGCGGACGGTGCGCTGCTGGTGGGCGGCACCACCGGCGTCCACGATCTGCGCACGGTGGACAATGCGTTGAAACTCGACTTCATCAAGTGGCGCGACCTGCGCATCGCCGGCATACGTTACCGCTCGGCACCGGCCAGCCTGCGGGTCGGCGCCGTGACCGCGCTCGGGCCCTACTTGCGCATGGTCATTGCGCCCGACCGCACGACCAACATCGGGGAGGTGCTCACTCCATCGGGCGGCGCCAAGCGAGTGAAACCCTCAGCACCCGCCCCGAGCGCCGCAGGCGCAGCTGACGCGACGGGTGCGCCCGCTGCCTCCAAAGGTAAGCGCAAGACGGCGGCGCAGACTGCCCCGGCACCGGCGGGTCCACTCACACCGTTTCCGGTTTCCATTGGCACGGTGACCTTAGTCGACGGCTCCGCCAACTATTCCGATCTGTGGATCAAGCCGAGCTTCGCCATCGGCATTCAGAGCCTCGGTGGCAGGATTACCGGCCTCTCATCCGATCCGCAGTCGCGCGCCAAGGTGCAGCTCGAGGGCAAGGTCGATCGCTATGCACCGTGGAAGGTCGCCGGTCAGGTCAATCTGCTGTCCGCCGCGCTCTTTACCGACCTCACCATGAGCTTCAACGATGTCGATCTCACCGTCGTCAACCCGTACGCAGGGCACTTTGTCGGCTACAAGATCGACAAGGGCAAGTTGTCGGTGGACGTGCACTACCAGATCGAGCAGCGCAAGCTCACTGCCGCACAGCATTTCGTGGTCGATCAGCTCGAGCTGGGTGAGCGCGTCGAGAGTCCTGATGCCGTGCATGTGCCGCTGAAAATCGCGGTCGCGCTGCTCAAGGACCGCAACGGCGTCATCGACCTCAACCTGCCGATGAACGGCTCTATCGATGATCCGCAGTTCCGCATCGGGCCGGTCATCTGGAAGATGTTCGTCAACCTCCTCACCAAGGTGGCGACGGCGCCGTTTGCACTGCTCGGGCATCTCTTCGGCGGCGGCAACGAGCAGATGAACATCGTCGAGTTTGCCGCTGGCAGTGCCGAGCTCGAGAAGCCCGCGCAGGATCAGCTCGCCTCGCTGGCGAATGCCCTGAAAGAGCGGCCCCAGCTGAAACTCGACATCCCGACGGTGTCCTCCGACACGATCGACCGTCCGGCGCTCGCCGCGGCACGGTTGCGCAGCGTGTTGCTGGCGCGCGTGGCGGGCACGCGTGCGGGTCGCAGACACCCGGACACGGCCGGTGAGATCGCGCTCGCCGATCCGGAGAAGCACTTCAAGTTGTTGCTCGAGGAATATCAGGCCGGGCGTGGCAAGGACAAGCCTCTGCCGCCGAGCACCGTGGCGGTGCAGCAGGCGAAGCGTAACGAGACACCGCCGTACGATGCGGCAATCGCCGATCTGAATGTCGCGCTGCTCGCTGACATCCAAGTACCGGACAGCGATCTCGAGGGGCTCGCGAGAGCGCGCGCGCAGGCCATCCAGGGGGCCCTGGTCTCGAACGGCCAGATCGACCCGGCACGGGTCTTCATCGTGAATGCACCACCCAAACCTCAGTCGAGCGATAAGGTGAAGGTCGAACTAGCGCTGAAGTGATCGCGCCGGATCACCGCAGCAGCGGTGGCAGCTCCCGCGCGGCAGTCTTCGGGCGACGCGCGGCATCGTACAGGCCCCAATGCGCTTCCTCGGGATGCACGGCCGGCCCTCCCGGAACACCCGTCGCGTCATACGCTCGCCAGGGCGCGTCATACGCGGCGAAGTACCCGAAGGCCTGCGTGCCGCTCGGTGGCAGCACGCGGCGCAACTCGCGGTAGAAGCTGGCCTGGCGCGCTTCGCTGAATCCTAAGCTCGCCGGTGCCGTAGGTACCCCAGTCTCCTTCACCAGCATCGGGCCGCAGGCGAGCGGGGCGAGCCTGGCGAGCACGTTGACAACGAACTGTGCGGCGGCGCTGTCAGGGGCGTCGCGGAACCAGGGCTGAAACACCGGATGCACGTTGAGGAGCAGGAAATCCAGCTCACCGAGCAGCGCCCTTGCGGCAGGCTCGTCATAGATGTGAAAGGGCTCGCTGGTGGAAAGCGGCACCGCAGGCGCCCGCGCCCGCACCTGGGCGATGAGAGCGAGCAGGGCGGGTGGCTCGATGCGGTGCGAGAAGATCATCTCGTTGCCGAGTGAAATTCCGGCGATGAGCTGAGGAAAGCGCCGCGCGGCCTCGAGCGCCGCCGCGACCTGCGCCTCCTCGCGCGGGTCCCACACCCCGATGATGAGCGCACGAAACTTGAGCCCTGCTGCGATCGCAGGGATCTGCTGCGCGCCATGGACGGCGTCGTAGGTGATGAGCGCATCGAAGCGCTCCCGCAGCCGAGTCAGGTCCGCGCGGATGCTGGCGGTATCGGCCTCGGTGACCCGGCCGTCGAAGACGCGCAGAGAGGTTGGCTCGTAAGCGATGAAGCGTTGCTGCGCCATCATGGCGCGCAGCCGCGCCACCGCCTGCTGCGCGGCGGGGCGTGCTGCGCAATCAGCGTGCGCAGCAGGCACGCCCTGCGCGGTCGCAGCGCAGTGCCACAGAGCGAAGAGAGCGGTGCAGGCAGCTGCGGACGGATGGAACACGGATGCCACGGAAGGTAAACCCTGGCACGGCGATTGTGCCACACTCAACTCCTCTGGATGTGGGGCGCGGGACCCTCCCGGGGGAGCGCTGACGATGGATAATCAACCTGAGCAGGCGGTGCGCTTTCGAGCACTGCACGAGTCCGGCGTGTTCGTCATCCCCAACGTGTGGGACGGCGCATCAAGCGCCATCATGCGCGGGCTCGGTTTCAAGGCGCTCGCCACGTCCAGCGCTGCCTGCGCCGCCACGCTCGGCAAGCTCGACGGCGAGGTGACGCGCGAGGAGGCGCTGGTGCACGCCGGTCTCATCGTGTCGCTGAGCGACTGCCCCGTGTCTGCGGACCTGGAGAATGGCTTCGGCCATGCGCCGGAGACCGTGGCCGAGACCATTCGGCTCGCCGCGGCCGCTGGACTGGTCGGCGGCTCGATCGAGGACGCGACCGGCGATGCGCGCGCTCCCATCTACGAGTTCGAACACGCGGTGGAGCGCGTGGCGGCGGCAGCGCAGCAGGCACACGGTCAGCGATTTGACTTCGTGCTCACCGCGCGCGCTGAGAATTTTCTTCACGGGCGACCGGATCTCGATGACACCGTGCGGCGGCTGCAGGCGTTCGAGCGTGCAGGCGCCGACGTGTTGTTTGCGCCGGGACTGCCGGATCTCGCGGCCGTGCGCACGGTGTGCGCTGCCCTGAAGAGGCCCGTGAACTTCATGGTCGGGATGCCCGGCAAGTCCTTCGCAGTGGCCGATCTCGCGGCAGCCGGGGTGCGCCGCATCAGCCTCTCCACCTCGCTCTACCGTGCAGCCATGACCGGACTCCTGGCGGCGGCACATGAAGTGAGCGAGCGCGGCACCTTCAGTTATATCGGTGACATCGTGAGCGGAGGAGAGCTCGGGAAGTACCTGCGGCCACCGCAGTGAGCCGCCCGCGCGTCAGCGGGGCGGTGAGTCCCCGGTGTGCGCCTTGCGCAGCCACGCGCGGAAGCCGGGCACGGCCGCATCACCCTCGGGCGGCGCCCACGCGGCGAACTGCACGGCCGTCGCAGGATCGTACGGTCCTTCCTTGACCTCGAGAAAAGCGCAGCCCGCCGCTGCCGGCACGAGCGTGTGCCACACGCCCTGCGGGGTCTCGTAGGCGAAGTTGTCCGCGTCTGCACCGACCGCGTGCCGCGCGAGTACCCGGCCAGCGTCATCGAAGATCAGCACATCGACGTGACCCCGCAGGAGCAGCGCGAGCTCGGCACGGGTAGCGTGCCGGTGCGGCCGGAAGTAGGAATTTCCCTCCGCCACGACGAGGAAGCGCTGCACCAGGTCCGCGGCTGCCGCGTGGATATTGTAGTGTGCACGCAAACGAGGACTCGCCGCCGCCTTCGCGGCGAGATCATCGAGCAGAGCCCGCGGCAGCAGCTTCAGCATCTCACGCCTCCTGTAGAGCATGACCCTTGTGCAGGTCGGGCAGGAAGGCCGCGAGCAGGCCGATCAGCGGCAGGAAAGCGCAGATCTGGTAGATGACATCGACGCCTGTGTGATCGGCGAGCTTGCCGAGCACCGCGGCGCCCACACTCCCCATGCCGAACGCCAGCCCGAAGAACAGTCCCGCCACCGTGCCGGTGCGTCCGGGCAGGAGATCCTGCGCATACACCACGATCGCGGGGAAGGCGGAGGCGAGGATCAGCCCGATCGGCACGGTGAGCACGCCGGTCCAGAAGAGATTCGCGTGCGGCAGCAGCAGCGTGAAGGGCAGTACGCCGAGGATCGAAGCCCAGATGATGTACTTGCTGCCGAGCCGGTCACCGAGTGGCCCGCCGATCATGCCACCGATCGCTGCGGAGGCAAGGAACACGAACAGGTGCAGCTGCGAGCTGCGCACCGAGAGGTGGAAGTGCTCGATGAGATAGAAGGTGTAGTAGCTGTTGATGCTGGCGAGGTACACGTACTTGGAGAACACCAGCATCAGCAGCACCACGAGCGCGAGTGCCACGTGGTGCCGGGGCGCGGCGCGCCGCGCACTGCCTGCGCTCGCGAGCCGCGCTACGCCGTGTTCCCGGTACCAGTGTCCGACGTTCACCAGCAGGAAGATGCCGAGCAGCGCAGCGCCGGAGAACCAGGCGACGCTCGACTGCCCGTGCGGCAGCACGATGAAGGCCGCGAGCAGGGGACCCGCGGAGGTGCCGAGGTTGCCGCCGACCTGGAACACCGACTGCGCGAGCCCGTGCTTGCCGCCGCTTGCCATACGCGCGACGCGTGAGGATTCGGGGTGGAATACCGAGGAGCCGGTGCCGATGAGAGCCGCGGCGATGAGCAGCAGCGTGTAGCTCGCGGCGAAGGCGAGCAGCAGGAGGCCGAGCAGCGTGAAGCCCATGCCGATCGCGAGCGAGTAGGGGCGAGGGCTCCGGTCGGCGAGCGCTCCGACCAGCGGCTGCAGGAGCGAGGCGGTGAACTGGAAAGTGAAGGTGAGCAGCCCGATCTGCGTGAAGCTGAGGCCGTAGGAGTTCTTGATCATCGGGTACAGCGCCGGCAGCAGCGACTGCAGCATGTCGTTCAGCAGGTGACAAAAGCTGATGGCGGCGAGGATACCGAGCGCGGTGCCGGCGGCGGTCCTCGCGGAGCCGACGGCGGTAGCGGGTTGGTTCAACGAGGCGCTCCCAGATCGCCGCGCCGCCACTGGGGCAGCGGACTTCTGGCGATGTGCCGGAATCCGCTCCCGATGCCTATCTCTCTTTCCGGGGACGCCTTCCCCGGAGGCCCTCAGCCGACGGACGCAACGTGAGTCCGCGGCGCGCTCGCCGGCCAAACCCTGGTCTCGCGCTAGAACCTCTGCCCGAATTTAAGTCCGAACTGCATGGGCGCGGTCGGGAGGACATGGGCATTTAACAGACAATAGTGGCCCGACTGGCCGTGGTTATAGGAGTCGTTGCATTCCGAGTTCTTACTCAACTGGCCGCGCTCATCGAACACATTGTCGATGTAGGCTTCGAGGGTCCAGCTGTTCAGGCCGATTCCGGCCGAGAGATTGAAGGTCCCGAACGCCGGGGTCGTTCCGGCATAGTTTCGCGTGTTCTCCAGGCTGTACGTGGTCCCACTCTGGTAGACCACCGATCCCTGCACGAAGCTGTTATACCTTCCCATCTCGAACTGGTAACGGGCGATGCCATTGGCCTTGTTTCTCGGTATCCCGGGCATCTGCGTACCCGGGTATGCACCGACGGCGTTCGGCGTGGCGGGCGTGTCGGCGCAGGTTGTCGGGACTACCCCGGTGGCTTTGATGGGCTGGCAGAAAATCGTCGTCGTCTCGTCTTTGAACAGAACGGTGGCGTTAGCGGACAGATTCAGATGCTCGGTCG
>DATMPW010000011.1:0-2227 GCA_035566915.1 Steroidobacteraceae bacterium | reverse complement strand
CGCGCTTCGATGCGGAGCTGCTCGCGCTCATCGCCGACATGGACGACACCATGCGCGCGCTGAATGGCGCCGGTATCGCTGCACCGCAGGTCGGTGTCAGTGCCCGCGTGGTGATATTCGAGCTCAACGACAACCCGCGCTATCCGCACATCACGCCCGTACCCTACACCGTGCTGGTGAATCCACTTGTGACGCCGCTCACTGCCGAGCAGGATGAGGGTTGGGAAGGATGCCTGTCGGTGCCGGGGATGCGCGGTCTCGTGCCGCGCTATCGTCGCCTGCTCTATCGTGGCTTCGACCAGTACGGCGCGCAGATCGAGCGCACCGTAGAGGGCTTTCACGCCCGCGTGGTGCAGCATGAGGTCGACCACCTCGATGGCGTTCTCTTCCCCCAGCGGGTCCGGGATCTGCGAGACTTTGGATTCGAGGATGCGCTCGCCGGGCGGATGACGCCGATGCCTGACTGACGGAAGCCGGAGCGACAGCAACGAACGGGAGGCCAAGATGAGTCAGCGCGCCGCCGGTCCTTTCGATGTCAAGGTCACACCGCAGAAGCCGGACACGCAGATCGCTCGCGCGGCGAACCTGGGGCGCCTCACGATCGACAAGCGCTTTCATGGCGACCTCGAAGGCATCAGCAAGGGGGAGATGCTGGCAACGCAGACCGAAGTGCAGGGGTCGGCGGGCTACGTGGCGATGGAGCGCGTGACCGGGAAACTCAAGGGTCGTACTGGCAGCTTCGTGCTGCAGCACAGCGCCACCATGACTCGCGGCACGCCCAAGGCGAGCATCTCGGTGGTGCCGGATTCGGGCACCGGCGAGCTGCAGGGTATCAGCGGCACGATGACCATCACCGTGGGTGCCGACGGCTCGCACACCTACGAATTCGATTACAACATCGGCACCTAGCCTTTGCCGGGGGCACGCTCCGAGGTCCTCAGGGCGTCTGCTGCCGGGTTCCCGGAGTGCTTGCGCGCTGTGCGCGCACATCGCCCACCATGCGGATGGCGGACTCGATCCCCTGGTAGTAGCCAGGGATCTGACCCAGCTCGCGGTACCCGAGCGCGCGGTAGAAAGCGCGTGCCACCTCGTTCCCCTCGCGCAGCTCGAGACCCACGATGAAGGTTCCCGCCGTGAGGGCAGTTTCCTCCAGCCACTGCACGAGAACCCGGGCGACGCCGCGGCGGCGATGCGCGGGAGCGACGGCGAGCAGGTTGAGGTGCGCCACATCGTCGCCGTAACGCATGATCGCAAAGCCGACGATCACTGCGCCGAGGCGGGCAGTGAGCACCACGCTGTCCGCATCGCGCACATGCCAGCGGATGCGTGCCGCACCCCAGGCGGGCTTCAGGCCTTTCTCGATGTGTGCCTGCGACATCGCTGCGAGCAGTGCCGCATCGGCGACGCGGGCGGGTTGCAGGCGATAGGGATGAGGATTGCCGGGCATGGCGCGGCGCGAGTCACGCGAGGGTGTGGAAGACCTTCTGCACGTCATCATCCTGTTCGAGTCGATCGATGAGCGTCAGCACCTCGGTCGCCTTTTCCTCGGGAAGCTCCGTCGGCACGGTGCAGATGTACTCGTGCTCGGCCGAGAGCGGAGCGATGCCGCGCGCTTCGAGCGCCTCCTGCAGCCTGCCGAAGTCGGCGAAGGCGCAACGAATCACCAGTTGCGGCTCACCCTTCTCGCCGGTGCTCTCGCCCATCTCATCGAGTCCGTGGTCGATCAGGTACAGCTCGAGGTCATCCTGATCCAGGCCCTGGGGGTTCAGGCGGAACACACCCATTTTGCGGAACATGAAGCTGACACTGCCGTTGGTGGCGAGGTTGCCGCCGCCCTTCGTGATGACGTTACGCACCCCGGCGACGGTGCGTGTCGGATTGTCCGTGGCGGTCTCCACCAGGAGCGCAACGCCGTACGGGGCGTAGCCCTCGTAGAGGACCTGCTGATAACTGGTGGCATCACGACCCGAGGCGCGCTTGATCGCCGCCTCGATCTTGTCCTTCGGCATGTTGACGGCGCGGGCGTTCTGGATGACCCGCCGCAACGTGGGGTTGGATCCCGGGTCCGGGCCCCCGGCCTTGACCGCCATGGTGATGTCCTTCGCGATGCGGGCGAACTGCTTCGCCATGCGGTTCCACCGCGCGAACATCGTGTGCTTGCGGACTTCGAAAATGCGCCCCATCGGAAGCATGGTGCACGAACGGCACAGGCCGTGCCAGCCACCGC
>DATMPW010000010.1:0-8795 GCA_035566915.1 Steroidobacteraceae bacterium | reverse complement strand
CGACAGAGAAGATGCTGTCACGGTCATGGATCAGATAACGGTATGCGGTCTCGTACCCCAGTGCCTCACGCAGCTGCTGGCGCGTCCAGAGCGCAGTCGGATGAGCCGTCACATTGCAGTGGATCAGTCGTCGGCTCCCGTGCTCCATCACCACGAACACATACAGCAGTCGGAACGTGCTCGTTACGGCGACGAAGAAGTCGCACGCCACGATGGCTTGAGCATGGTTCTTCAGGAACGTCGACCAAGCCTGATCCCCTCGAGGACGCCCGGTAGGGCGTTTCGGAAAATATTTCCCTACCGTCCGCGGGGAGACCTGCAGTCCGAGCTTTAGCCACAGCTCATTCGCAATGCGCTCCTGGCCCCACAGCGGGTTATCCTTCGCCATCCGTCGGATCAGCCGCCGTAACTCCAGCGGAATCGGCGGCCGTCCGGGGCGAGACCTCCACCTCCAGAAGAGCCTGAACCCGGCTCGGTGCCAGCGAACCACGGTCCCGGGTCGCACCACGACCAGCGCCGAGCGCCATTCGAACAACCGCGACAACAGAGCCAAGCTCACCCGCGTCGCTGCATCAATCCGCCTGGGTTTCACCCCGCGCTCCACATCAGGGCCAGCTGGCGGCGCAAGAACAGAACCTCTGCCTGAAGGGACTTGCGCTGCCGAAACCCAATTCCAACCCAAGCAATCAGGTCGGATATCACTCGTACGACAATGGGAACAGCGCTCAGCACCCACCGATCATGCCATACCAGCGGTCCCTAACCCGTTCAGAGGCCAGCGTTGAATTTTTGCGGACCACAAGGACCCCACCGGACGGCGTCCCGACAAGGCGCTGTGAAGTACCTAGCCAGGTCGGCGGCTTGATTGCTTCGCGAATCAACACCGAAGGCCACTACAGGCTGTAGATATTTTTGCGCTGCCGTTACCATGGGCGTGTCGGAGAGGGGCGAGGCGGCGTGAAGCACTTGACACGTTGTTGACACGTTGCGATTGGCAAGTCGTTGATTCCAGCTGGCGGCCCGTGTCGTGTCGTGTGGCGGTATGTCATTGATCCGACAGGGATATCTCAGTCTTGCCAAGGTACAGGTCGACGGTTCGAACCCGTTAGCCCGCTCCATCTTGCCATTCAATTATTTCTGAGCGTCTCCTCGCCGACAGCGCGAGCGCGACGCCGCATGCCGCGGCTTGGGCGGTGGCCAGATCCGGGGAGGCTTCGCAATGTCTGACGCTCTGAGCTGGGATATGAACTGGGCATGGGCGCTGCCGCTGATCGTGCTGACACTCATTCTGCACGTCGTAGGCCTTGCGCTGATCAACCTGCGCATGGTGCGCACGATCAGGCGCATTCACGGCAGCCGTCAGTTCTTCCCGATGTTCGTATTCGTCATGGGAGTGACCGCGCTGCTCGCGATCGTGTTGCTCGGCTTCGAGGCCGCTCTGTGGGCGGTGGCTTTTCGGAGCCTCGGGGCTCTGCCCGATGGCCGCACGGCCTTGCTCTACTCGCTGAATGCCATCACCAGCTATGGGCACACGGACCTCGTCCTCGCACCCCAATGGCGCCTCATGGGTGCGCTGGAAGCGCTGAATGGAATGCTGCTCTTTGGCCTCACCACTGCGTTTCTGTACGGACACATCCGCCAGGTGTGGCCCGCCGAGTTGCAGCCGCCGGCGGTCGCGCGCCCGGTGCGGGCCTAGGGCCCGATCGGAAAATGGCGGAAGGCAGCAGGAGTCGAACCTACCAGGGAGCGTCTGGCGCCCCCTCCTGGGTTTGAAGCCCAGTCGCACCGCCGGGTACGGGTGCCTTCCGACGGATTGCTCATCTGTCGAGCGCACGCAGCGGAGTTCGCCACGGGCTCTCCGCGCGCAACACGTGGGCATCGCGCACGCGGCGCGTGTAGCCCACACGATCGAAGAACTCGAGGATCTGGATCGCGCGCTTGCGACCTACCCCCACCACATCACGAAAGTGCGCGGCACTGACACCGCCGCGCTCGCGCGAGCAGGCCTGTACGATCTCGGCGAGCTCGGCCACCCGCTCCTCGTGATAGAAGAGGTCACGCACGACCTGATAAACGCCACCCTGCGTGAGCTGCTTGCGCAACACCGCGCGCACGCGCTCCTCGGGCTCGTGCAAGTCCGTGGCAAGCTTCCGCACCCAGGGTGGGTCGAAGCCGCCCGCTGCGATGAGCGGCTGCAGCCGGCGCAGGAGCGCCTCATCCTCCGCGGACAGCTTCGAGCGGTGCTCCGGCAGATGCAGCCAGGGTCCGTTGGCTAGGAGCGCTCCCTCCGCCGCAAGGTCCGCCAGCAAGGAGCGCCACAGAGCGAGCGGCATATCGGGGAAGCTCATGCGACGGAGTCTTGCGGCGTCGGGGCCCGGCTCATCCGGCACCTCGGTGTGAAAACGGCCCAGCGCTTCCAGCGCGGCGGCGCGCAGTGCCTGCCACCGTGCCGGGAGCATCACGAACTGCTCGCTCCCCGCATCGACCGTGAGCGCCGCCTCGGGCAGCGGCAGGCTCTCGCGGGGCCGGCCGCAGAGGCGCACGAGATCCGCCAGGCGCGCCCCAAAACGTGCGTGCTCGATCAGTGGCGCGGCGCCATCCCCCGCCAACATGCGCTCGATGGCGGCGAGAAAAGCGAGCCGCTCGGGAGAGCGCCGGCGGCGCTCAGGCGCAGCAGGGTCCAGCACGTAGCCGCCGCCGATGGTGTGCCTTCCCTGGGAGTCGCGGACGATGAATCGATCGCCAGGGACTGCGCAGAAGGGCTCGGCAAAGACGAGCTGCACGAGTGTCGACTGCCCCGCGGCGAGCTCCGTAGCCCCGAGTGGCACGAGGTGAGCCACGCGGTGAGCGGTTCCAAGGTGCACGTGCACGGGCGACCAGGCGCGCAACGCTCCGCTCGCTTCCGCCAGGAGCGCGAGCCGCACATCGATGCGGCAGGATGGCGCGAGGGCTTGCGGGTCCGCGAGCCAGGCACCTCTCGAGAGAGCCCGCTTGTCCGCTCCGCTGAGGTTCAGCGCGCAACGCTCGCCCGCGCGCGCGGCACTCACTGCACGCTGCTGGGCATGGATGCTGCGAACGCGCACCGGCTGCTGAGCGGGCATGACGAGCACCGTGTCTCCCGTGCCCACACTGCCTGAGAACACCGTTCCGGTCGCCACTGTGCCGTGGCCTGGAAGCGTGAAAACGCGATCCACCGCCAGACGGAAGAGTCCCTCGCCCGCGCGCGTCGGCGCATGGAGAGCCACCTCATGAAGGTGCCGCCGCAGCGCTCGAGCGCCCGGGTGATCCGCGGAGGTCCCATCGACTGCGAAGAGCGGCGCATCCTGCAGGGCGCTGCCCGAGAGCGCCGCGCGCACTTCCGCCTCGGCCTGCCGTACGCGCTCGCCGGCGACACGGTCGACCTTGGTGAGCGCGATGGCGCCACGCGATATGCCGAGGAGGCCGAGGATCGCGAGATGCTCCCGAGTCTGCGGCATGACGCCATCATCGGCGGCAATGACGAGCAGGGCGAAGTCGATGCCACAGGCGCCCGCCAGCATGGTGTGCACGAGGCGCTCGTGGCCTGGCACGTCGATGAATCCGAGCATCTCTCCGTTGGCGAGCGGTGCGTAGGCAAACCCAAGCTCGATCGAGATACCGCGCGCCTTCTCTTCCGGCAGCCGGTCGGTATCGACACCCGTGAGCGCGCGCACCAGCGTCGTCTTGCCGTGATCGATGTGACCAGCCGTGCCGATGATCATGGGCGTGGAAGGCGGATCACAGGCGCAGCGCCTCAAGTTGCGTGAGGAATTGGGTCTCGTCGGTGGACTCGAGGCAGCGCAGATCGAGCCGCAGCGTTCGCTCGGCGATGCGGCCGATGACGGGTCGCGGCAGCGCGCGCAGCGCTTCCTCGAGGCGCGCGAGGCTCGCGCGCTTTCCCCGTACGGCGCGGACCCCGAGCCCGTAGCTCGGCAACTGCTCGGTGGGCAGTGCGCCGCTACCGATCTGACTGGATAGCGGCATCCCGGCAACCTCGTAGCCCTCGCCGAGGGAGTGCTGCAGCGCCGCCCCCAAACGCGTGGCCTGCGCCCGCAGGTCAGACACTGGCCGGGTCAGGAGACGCAGCGTCGTGAGCCGCTCGGCGAGATGCTCCGGTGCGCGATACAGCGCCAACACCGCTTCCAGCGCAGCGAGCGTCAGCTTGCCGACTCGCAGCGCGCGCCTCATTGGGTCACGACGCAGTCGCTCGATCAGGTCGGCGCGGCCTACCAGGATTCCCGCCTGCGGGCCGCCAAGCAGCTTATCGCCACTGAAAGTCACGAGATCTGCGCCCGCCGCGATGGCCTCGCGCACGATCGGCTCGGCGGGCAACTGCCAGCGCGTCAGATCCACGAGCGAGCCGCTTCCGAGGTCCGCGGCCACGGGAACACCTCGCGCGCGGCCGAGCTGCGCGAGCTCGCCGAGCGGCACACTCGCCGTGAATCCGCGGATGGCGTAGTTACTGGTGTGAACCTTCATCAGGAGCGCGGTGCGCGGACGCAGCGCCTGCGCGTAGTCCTCGAGATGGGTGCGGTTGGTGGTGCCGACCTCGATCAGCCGGGCGCCTGCCCGCCGCATGATATCCGGCAGGCGGAAGGAGCCTCCGATCTCGATGAGCTCCCCGCGTGAGACCAGCACCTCGCGGCGCTGCGCGAGACCGCTCAGCAGCAGCAGCACGGCGGCCGCGTTGTTGTTCACTACCATGGCGGCCGCTGCGCCGGTGAGCTCGCAGAGGGTTCTCTCGATGAGTGTGTCCCGCTCGCCGCGGCGGCCCGAGGACAGGTCGAACTCGAGGTTCACGGGCGCACTCATGGCCTGCGCGACGGCGCGCACCGCTTCCGCGGGGAGCAGTGCCCGGCCGAGGTTGGTATGCAACACGGTTCCGCTGAGATTGAACACCGGCTTCAGTGCCGGGCGCGCGGCGAGCGAGAGCTGCGCATCGATGACTGCGACGATCGCCGATTCGGTGAGGCTACCGCGCTCGAGCCGCCCGGCGGTGGCGGCCTCGCGGAGCTGCGCAAGCTGCGCACGCAGGGCGGCGGTCACCGGGGTGCGGCCATGGCGAGCGAGGAGCTCCTGCAGGGCAGGCGCGCGCAGCAGCCGGTCGACCGATGGAATATCGGCGGCTTGCGCGGCAAGCGGCGTTGTGAGGCTCTCGCTTACGGACATGGACTAACGGCCGGACACGCGGCACCTGTCAGCGCAATTTTTCGCAGGGGAGAAGGAAGGTTTCCGCCGGGTCCGGCGCTACTGCCACAGCAGCGGATTAGCGCTGCCGCGGTGGTAGCCCGCTTCGCCCATGAGCAGATCGAGCGCCAGGCTGGCGAGATCGTCAGCCACCGGCTCGACGCCGGCATCCTTCTCCTGGTAGAGGATCTTGCGGTAGGTGTGACATTGCTCGCAAGACTCCGCGCGGATGGCTTCCGGCCCGCCCTCGATGGAGTGCTGGGCAATGCCTTCGGTGCTCAGGCAATGACTGCAGGTGACCCGTACGAGGTGCCATTCGGTGGCGCACAGCGCGCAATGCAGGTAGCGATAACCCTGGGAGCGCCTGTCTGCGCGCACGACGCTCGCTACGGGCAGCGTGCCGCACGCCGGGCATACGCCGGGCACTTCGAGAGCCGGCACTACCTCCTCGGTTAGCCGGCTGGCGAGGGCCACCCACCAGGTCTGCAGCGCTGCCATGACGAACGGCGCCGCCGCCAGCTCGAGCTCCCCGCGGCGGCCACCGAGGATGGCATCCGCCTGGGCTTCGAGCCACTCAGGCGGCAGGGCGCGCACCTGGGATAGTTCGTCGCGCGCGCTGTCGGGAATGTCCGCGGTGGCGGCAACCCGTTCACTGAGCTGCGCGGCGAGGGCACGCCAGGCGGGCTCGCGCGGCCAACCGCGCGCCTCGATCGGTGGCATGCGGTGGGTGCGCGAGCGCTCGAGCTCGGCCGCGCTCGGGAGCGTCGGGTCGAGTGTCGCGAGGGTGGCCTCCTGGGCCTCGGCCACCGCAGCCATCAGGCGCAGGTAATCGCCGATCGCGTGGCCGATCGCTCCGGTCGCAGCGAGCTGCCTCAGGCGCCGCGCGCGCGCCGCGAACGGCCCGGATCGTTCCGGCAATCGGATGCGTGGAATCGCACCCTGGGCGAGGGCTTCAATCTGACCGGGCTCGAGGATTCGCGGCATGCGTGATCTGACGGAACCAGGCCCGATGATGTTTCCATGCCCAGCCCGGTGTCACGGTGCCGCGGAGCATGGCGGGTACCGAGCCTTTGACCCAGAAGCCGGCGTAGACGTGCACCAGGATCGTGCAGATTAGCACCAGGGCGCTTATGGCGTGCAGCACCGAGGCGAGGCGCACGAGGCTCACGGGCAGGGTGAAGTAGCTTCGCCACATCAGTAAGCCCGTAATGAAGAGTGCGAGCAGGCACACGACCAGCACGAAGAACACGAGCTTCTGTCCGGCGTTGTAGCGGCCGACTTCGGGCAACCGTTCCTCGCGGTTGTTGACGACGTCACGCCACTGCCGCAGCCATTGCCAGTCGGCGGCGCCAATGCGATTTTCGTCCCATACCTTTGCGGACAAAGCCAGGAACACGAGCACCATGAAGAGCCCGATGAATGGATGGAGGATGCGCGTCCATGGGCCGCCGCCAAAGAGGTTGCTGAGCCAGAAGAGCGCCGGATGGAACAAGGCGAGCCCGGAGAGCGCCGCGAGCACGAAGCAGAGTGCGACCAGCCAGTGATTGGTGCGCACATCGGCGCTGTAACGCACCACGGTGTCCCGGCGTGCAGGATCGGTCATGGACGCATCTCCGGCTTGCGGCTTCCCTCGAGACTCGCGCGCGCCGCCTCCTCATCGCGCTCATCGACTTCGTTGCGTCCGACGCGCACGAAGTGAAAGAAGCCCGCAAGCGCCGTCAGCGCCATGATCGCGAGCGAGAGCGGTTTGGCCTTGCCCTTCCACAGGCGCACGAGCGCACTGATGTGCGGGTCGGCAACCAGCCCGGCATAGAGCCCCGGTTGGTCGGCGTGGTGGAGCACGTACATCACGTGCGTGCCACCCACGCCGGGCGGATCGTACAGACCCGCCTTGTCGAAGCCGCGCGACTTCAGGTCCTCGATGCGCTCGGCGGCGTGCTCCTGCATGTCTTCCTTGGTGCCGAACACCAGGGCGCCGGTCGGGCAGGCCTTGATGCACGCGGGCTCCATGCCAACCGCGACGCGATCGGAGCACAGCGTGCACTTGTAGGCCTTCTTATCGCGCTTGGAGATGCGCGGAATGTCGAAGGGGCAGCCGCTAACGCAGTAACCGCAGCCGATGCAGTTCTCCTCCTGGAAGTCCACGATGCCGTTGGAGTACTGCACGATGGCGCCCGGAGAGGGGCAGGCCTTGAGGCACCCGGGGTCGGCGCAGTGCATGCAGCCGTCCTTGCGGATCAGCCACTCGAGATCCCCTTTGGGATTCTCGTACTCGGAGAAGCGCATCAGCGTCCACGAGCGGTCGGTGAGGTCGGCCGGATTCTGGTAGCTGCCGAAGTTCGTGCCGACCTCATCCCGCAGATCGTTCCACTCCATGCACGCGACCTGACAGGCCTTGCAGCCGATGCACTTGGTGGTATCGATGAGCTTCGCCACCGTGCCGGCGTACGAGCCGCGCACCTCGGGGGACGGGGTGGTCGTTGCGGAGCGGCGGATGATGTCGAGTGATTGCAGCGGCATCTCACACCTTCTCGACCTTCACGAGGAAGGACTTGAACTCGGGCGTCTGCGCGTTGGCGTCGCCGACTACCGGGGTCAGGGTGTTGGTCAGGTAGCCGGGCTTGAGCAGACCGGTGTACCCGCCATGGAGCGGAATGCCCACGGTGTGCACGGGCTTGCCGTCGACGGTGAGCGTACGCAGCCGTTTGGTGACCACGGCCACCGCCTTGATGAAACCGCGATTCGAAGACACCTTCACCTGTTCGCCGTTCGCGATACCGATCTCCTTTGCCAGAGTCTCGCCGATCTCGACGAACTGCTGCGGCTGCATGATCGCGTTCAGCCGCGAGTGCTGGGTCCAGAAGTGGAAGTGCTCGGTCAGGCGATAGGTGGTGGCGACATGGGGAAACTGCGCGACGTTGCCGAAGGCCGCACGATCGTCCTTGAAGACACGCGCCGCCGGGTTGTTGAGAGCCTCGGCCTTTCCAGGGTTCAGCGGGTTGCTGGCGAGAGGCGTCTCGAACGGCTCGTAGTGCTCGGGGAACGGACCCTCGGCCATTGCGCCCCGCGCAAAGAACCGGCCCACGCCATCGGCGTTCATGATGAACGGTCCCATGCCGAGGGAAGGATCCTCATCGGCCTTGTAGTCCGGCACGTCGACGCCGCCCCAGGAGGTGCCGTTCCAGGCGATGAGCTTGCGCGCTGGATTGAACGGCTTGCCGCTCGGGTCGCAGGAGGCGCGGTTGTACAGCACCCGCCGGTTGGCCGGCCAGGCGAAGGCCCAGTTGAGTGTCTGGCCGATGCCGGTCGGATCGGAGTTGTCGCGCCGCGCCATGAGGTTGCCATTCGGTCCCCAGGCGCCGCAGTAAATCCAGCATCCCGAAAGGGTGCTGCCATCGTCACGCAGCTCCGCGAAGCCGGCGAGCTGCTCGCCGGCCTTGCGCGTGACCTGAGTGGGATTCTTCGGGTCGGTCAGTTCCTTCAGTGCCCGCCCGGAATACTCCTTGGCGAGCTCGTCCGGGCTCGGGCTCTTTGGCACCGCGTACGGCCAGGAGAGGTTCACGATCGGGTCGGGATAGGCCCCGCCCTCG
>DATMPW010000009.1:0-32924 GCA_035566915.1 Steroidobacteraceae bacterium | reverse complement strand
CGGACACCACGTGCTCACCGTGCAGACGGACAACCTGCCGCTCCCCTGGACGCTCGTCAACCAGGGTCGCACCGAGGTGGATGTGGGGACGCGCGATCGCGTCGATGTCAACATCGGCGCAACGCGGCTGAAGTAGCCGCGCGAGCCCTGACAGGAGCGGCTGAGGCCTCACACGCAGCATCCCCCGCACCGATAGTTAATCGATCTCTTACGCAATCCGCGGCAGGGGTATGCGCACCTCCCGCTGTGCGGCGACAAAGCCCACCGGTAAGATGAATCTGCCAGGGGTTGCGGCAAGCGGAGATTCCCATGAGCGTCACCAGTCTCCTTCGGCAGCTGAGCGGCCGGCACCTGATCGATGGACGACAGGTGCGCGGTGAGGGCGGGGAGCGCGCACCGGTCATTGACCCGGCGACCGAGGAGGTCATCGGCGAGCTCATCGAAGCGACGCCCGCGGAGGTCGATGCCGCGGTCCGGGTGGCGAATGCGGCGCAGAAGCGCTGGAACAAGACGAACTGTCACCGGCGCGCAGAGCTGCTGCACGAGGCCGCGCATGCGATGCGCCAGGCGCGCCCGGCGGTCGCCGAGATGCTGACGCGCGAGATGGGGAAGCCCTACAAGGAATCGGCGGACGAAGTGGTCTGGTCGGCAACGGCGACCGACTACTACGCCGAGATTGCCCGTCACGAGGCGGGCAAGCTCCTCGGCCCCGTGGTGGATGGCCAGTTCCACTTCACGACCAAGGAGCCGCTCGGGGTGGTGGTGATCATCCTGCCGTTCAACTACCCGCTGTGCCTGCTGTGCTGGCAGGCGGCCGCGGCGCTCGCAAGCGGCAATGCCGTCATCATCAAGCCCTCGGACCTCACGACCCTCACCACACTGAAATTCGTCGAGGCCTTCGCCATGCTTCCATCGGGCCTCGTGCAGGTGCTCGCGGGCGGTGCCAGAGTCGGACAGCAGCTCGTCAGCCACCCCGACACGCACATGGTGGCGTTCACGGGCGGCATCGAGACCGGCCGTTGGGTCGCGCAGACCTGTGCCGGGCTCTACAAGCGCTCCCTCATCGAGACCTCGGGCAACGATCCCTACATCGTCATGCCATCGGCCCCGCTCGAGGTCGCCGCGCGTGGCGCGGCCTTCGGCGCCTATCTCAACTGCGGTCAGGTGTGTGCGGCGGCGGAGCGTTTCTATATCCACGCGGCGGTCTACGACGTGTTCGTGACGCGTCTGATCGAGGAGACCCGCAAGGTTCGCGTGGGTAACGGCCTCGATCCGGTCGACATGGGACCGCTCGCTTCGCAGCGGGAGCTGCGGCGCTTCACGGGCATCCTGCAGCGCGCCCGGGATGAGGGGATCCGCACGGCCATCGGTGGCGGGCGTCCGGCCGGCCTCCAGCGGGGCTGGTTCGTCGAGCCCACCGTGCTCATCGATGTTCCTGCTGGCGCCGCCATCCTCAACGACGAGTCCTTCGGGCCCGTCGCGCCGGTGTGCAAGGTTGCGAGCTTCGAGGAAGCCATCACGCTCGCGAATCGCTCGCGCTATGGCCTGGGTGCGACGATCTATACGCGCGATCTCGATGAAGCCATGCGGGCCGTGAACGAGCTGGAAGCCGGGATGGTCTGGGTCAACGCGCCGCTGCTCGATAACGACGCGGGTCCTTTCGGCGGTCGCAAGCAGTCCGGCATGGGCCGGCAGCTCGGATCCGAAGGACTCGATACCTTCCGGCATACGAAGCTCGCGATGATCGATCCTGCCGCACACGCCCACGACTTCTGGTGGTTCCCTTACAGTGATGCCGAGGCATTTCCGCGCTCGGGCGAGCGTTAGGAACCCGCGACGTGTCGGATGCGCTGCCGCCTGAGCTCGCGCGACGTATCGAGGCTCTGGAGGCTGTGGATGAGCCGCCCATCGCTCCCGACTTTGATCCCATGAGCTGGATGTGGCTCGCCTTGCTCGGTCTTATTGTGCCGATCGGTTTGCTGGTGCTCGGTTGGTGGCTCTGATGAAGCCGTGCTCCCTCCAACCCGGAGCGCGCGCTGAGCCGTGAGCCTCGCACAGGGAGGTCTTGCTGACCGCAGCGCCTGGCCGCTCCTGCCCGCCGAACGAACGTGGGGCCGCTGGCGACTGGCGATCACGCTCGCCACCGCGGCGGCGGCGACCTGGTGCTACCTGATCGGCGAGTACGTCGGCTATTACCTGAATTTCTCTCCGGGCGCACTGGCGCTCACCGGCGGTTGCATGATCGGCATGCTGCTGGTGTTCCTCGCCGCGGGCCCCATCTGCGGCCGCTACGGAATCGATTCGGTCGCATCCACCAAGCCGCAGTTCGGCAGCGGCGGCTGGGTCATTCCCGCGTTGATGCAGCTCATCTCGATCATCGGCTGGAATTCGCTGCTGCTGATCTTCTTTGCGAAGTCCGCCACGCAGCTGCTGCGCGTCCTCGGTCTCCTGCCTGCGGCCGTGAGCGGCCGCGAGATCGTGCCGGCGGCGACCTTGCTCGCCTGCGCGCTCATTTACTTCTCGCTGCTGTGGGGAGCGAAAGGCGTCGCCACCATCTCGAAGATCCTGGTCGCCCACGTGCTCATAGGCCTGTGGATGCTGTACCTGCTCCTCTCGCACCGCTGGCCGGAGCTCTCGGCGGCACGGCCCGCGCTGGCCTCGCCCGATCGGCTATGGAACTACACCACGGGAGTCGAACTCGGAATTTCCTCGACGCTCTCCTGGTGGCCCTACGTGGGTGCCATGATCCGCATGGCCCCTAATGCGCGCACCGCCGTGCTACCCGTGATGCTCGGCATGGGGGCTCCGGTGCCACTCCTGAGCTTCATCGGACTCGCGGGCGTCCTGGTACTCAAAAGCTCCGATCCAGCCGAGTGGCTGCGCACGGTCGGCGGCACCGCGTATGCAATCGTGGCGCTGGTGTTCGTCGGTGCAGCGAATTTCGGCACCGCCATCACGGGCATTTACTCGTCCGCGATCGGGCTACGCAACTTTGCGGCGCTCGAGCGCACGCCGTGGGCGTTGCTGCTGCTCCTCACCATCGCGCCGGTCGTGGTCATCGGCACGCTGATCCCGGAGCTTTTCTTCGCGAAGTTCGGCACTTTCCTGGCGTTTCTCGGCGTCGGGTTTGCGCCGCTCTGCGGAATCCAGATTGCGGACTACTTCGTGTGGCGCCGTCGCAAGGTGAGCATACGGGGTATTTACGACCGCGACCCGGCCGGACCCTATGCCTATCTGTACGGTTTCAATCCCGCCGCGGTCATTGCACTCGCGCTCGGCTGTGTCGTGTACATGGCATTGCTCAACCCGCTGACGTTCGCGTCCCACGGGCCTTACAGGTTCCTCACCGCATCGCTACCTGCGGCGCTGAGCGCCGCGATCGCCTATGTCGTGGTGTCGCGGGTGAGTCAGCGTCATGGGCGAGTGCCGCCGAGCGACTGAATCATTCCAACCGCGCCTCGCGCGCGGCTGCCCCCGTCGAGGTGCCTGCGGCGTGTGTTGTAATCTGCTCACCCCATGCCCTCCCGCGCGACAATCGCTCAGAGCCTGCGCACCGGCTCTCATATCCTCAGCCTCGCGGCGGTGTTGTCCGCGAGCTTCGGCGTCGGTCTGATCTTCGGGTTTCAGCCGCCGTTGATGGCTCTCGTGCTCGAGCGCGGCGGAGCGTCCAGCTTCGAGATCGGTGCGGTCACCAGCATCAGCACCGCGGCGGTCATGTTGTGCGGACCGCTCTATCCCAGCGCGATCAGACGTCTCGGCCTGCGCCGGGCGGTGATCCTCGGCATAGCCATCTCCACCGTCGTGCTGTTCGCCATGCCGTTGCTGCCGGGCTTTCAGGGTTGGTTCGCGCTGCGTTTCGTCACGGGGTGCGCGCTCGGGCTCGAGTGGATTGCGAGCGAGATCTGGCTCAACCGGCTCAGCACCGATCAGACGCGCGGCACAGTCATGGGAACCTACGCTACGGTGTTCGCGGCCGGCGTCATGGCGGGCCCGCTGCTGCTGCAGCTCACGGGCACGGCCGGATGGCGGCCATTCAGCGTCGGGGCGCTGTGCCTGGCGCTCACCGCGCTGCCGCTGCTCTCGGCCCGCGATCCCCCCGCCGGTGATGCCGGCACGAGCGATCGACTGCAGTGGCTGCGGATTGCGCGCGCCGCGCCCATCGTGATGCTCGCCGCGCTGATCGCTGGCCTGGTGGAATCGGCCTATGTCTCGCTGCTGCCGGTCTTCGCGCTGCTGCGCGGGCTCGATGAGCACTCGGCGCTCGCGCTCGTGACTGTCTTCCTAGCCGGCAACGTCATCCTCCAGCTGCCGATCGGTCGCCTCGGCGATCGCCTCGGGCGGCTGCGCGTGCTCGCCCTGTGCGCAGCCGTGTGCGTGATCGGCCCGGGTCTGCTCTCAGCCGTCATGGGCGTGCCGTGGCTGGTGTGGCCGCTGCTGCTGCTCTGGGGTGGAACGATGTACGGCTTCTACACGCAGGGCATCGCGCTCCTTGGCGCGTCATATCCGCACGCCGAGCTCGCCGACGCCAACACCGTGTTCGTGGTGGTGTACTGTGCCGGTGGCATCGTCGGTCCGAGCCTCGGCGGTCTGGCGATGGATGCCTGGGCCCCGAACGGGCTGCTGGTGTTCCTCAGCGTCGCGCCGCTCCTGCTCGCGGCCGGGCTCCTGCGGCACTCACGCGGCCGGCGCGCCTAGAGCGAGGTGCTCTTAGAGCAGCTCGTAGACGAAGTCGTAGTTGGTGGGCGTGGTGCCGCGATCGTGCAGCGTCATCTGCCCCTTGGCGCCCGCGTACTTGCCGGTGCCTCCGGTGATCACGAACACCGAATCACCGCTGTCGTAGAAGGGACCTTCGACCGTGATCCGGCCCTCCTTCAGGAGCAGCGTCCAGAAGCACTCCCAGCTCTTGCCGACCACGACGCGCACGCACCAGCCATGATCGGTGCCGAGCTGAGTCTTGTTGGTCGCATCGAACACCGGGTTGGCGAAGGTCAGCAGGTCTCCCACCGAGTCGCCCTTGGCGCCAGGAGCGACGTGGGTCGTGGTTTCGTTGACGGCATGCTCGATGACGTGGAGCGGCTCAGCCGCGCTCCCGGCCACGGGCATGAGCAGAGCGAGCGCCGTCCCGAGATCTCGTACACGGAGATGCATGATCACGTCCCACTCAAAAGTTGTACCGCACCTCGAACGTGACCCAACGTGGCGGGGCGAGGCTGCGTTCCGAATATCCCCCACTCGACACAACGTCGAACCGGTCGACAATGATGGCCTTATCACCCACGTTCTTGACCGACAGGATGGAGTTCCATTTCCCGTTCGGGCTGGTATAGCCAGCGCTCAGATTACCTTGGACATAACTCGGCCCGAGGAGCTCCGGCTGGTTGACCGAGCCGTAGTAGCGTGAGCCGACGTACACCAAGGTCCCTTCGGCGAAGACGGTACCGAATGGCTCGCGCCATTCCTTGCGCAGGTTAGCCGTCGCCGCAAGATTCGGCGAAAGGGGCTGCACCTGGTCCGCGAGGGTTCCATCCGGCAATGATACGTCCATCACCTTGGTGTGAAGGTAAGCGACGCCGACATCCGCGGTGAGAGTCGGCGTCAGCAACATGGAGGCGGTCAGCTCGGCGCCGTAATCGCGCGCCGGGGCGTTGAACAGAATGCTCGTGAAATGTACGAACTCGAATGCCTGGTAGTTTTGATAGTGATAGTAGAACACATCGCCATTCAGTCTCAGGCGATGATCGAACAGCTCTGACTTGAAGCCGACTTCCGTGTCCGTCAGTATTTCGGGTTTCACGTAAATAGAAGCGAACGTAATTCCAGGCGCAGGGTAAGTCGTCGCCGAAAACGCTGCGCCTTTGGTGCCACGGCGAATCCCGCCATAAAACATCAGATCGGGAGATGCCTGATACTTGAGCTGCAGGTTACCCGACCATTCGGTATCGCTGACGTCCCCCTGCACGAACTCGCTGGTGGGGACAAGGCCATAAGTGGTGCACAGAGCCGGACTGGCGATCGTGCAGAATGCGGTAAGGTCGATCCCCTTTTTGTCCCTCTCTACGCGCCCGCCCAGGGTGATGCTCCACAGGTGGCTGAGTGCGTAGTCGACCTGACCGTACAAGGCATACGTTTTAACGTTCTGAGTGTATTGAGTGCCCGTAAGAAGAATAGGATTCAGGATATCGATATAGACGCTGTCGTTGTCGTAATTGCCGTGGATGTTGAGATAATAGAGTCCGGCGACCCATTGCGTCGACTGGGTCTGACCGTTCAATTGGAACTCTTGCGAGACCTGATAGGCATCGGCGTCATTCCGGTATCCGACTATCGCGATAGGGTCATCGCTGTCGTCCTCGAGGTAGTGCTTACCATAACCGACGTAGTTCGTGATTGATTCGAGCTTTCCCCACGACATTTCATGGGTGAACGTGTTGGTGACGCCCCAGATTGAACGAGCAAAGTTTCCCGGGCGCGGGTTCTCGATCTGAAATGGATCATTGCTCGCCGGCCGATAACCCTGGCAGTTGGTCGCTCCGGCCGAGACGGTATACCCGAGACTCGCGCAATAGTTCACGAACAGTGTGCCGCTGTTGTCCTCGGCCAGGCCGTGATTTGCCGGATTCGGAGCCGCCGGAGACGGGAGATACGTTCCGGCAGCGATGGGGAAGGATCGGGAGATGAAACCTTGCAGCAGATTCTGCGTGCTGTCACTGAACTTGTACAGCAGCTGCAAGCGCCCGGTCGCCGTGTTGTCGGCTCCGAGTGAAGGACCGAGAGTGTTGTGCCACCAGGGAGAGTTCTTGTCGTAGAGGAACGAGAAGCGCGCATCCAGATTATCGCTCACTGGCCCGCCTATTGCGCCCTCGGTAGTGAACTGGCCGTAGCTGCCGATCGCTTGCCGCAAATACCCGTCGAAATTGTCGGTGGGCTTGTTGGTTGTGATCTGCACCACCCCGCCGTTTGCGTTGCGCCCGAACAGGGTGCCCTGCGGGCCGCGCAGTATGGAAAGTTGCTGCAGATCGTACAGCCCGAGTTGGGCGGCTCCCTGGAAGCTGACGTAGGCGCCGTCGATGTAGAGTGCAACCGGCGACTCCTGGTGCTCGGCAAAGTCCAACTGCCCGATGCCGCGTATGTAGATAGCCATCGCGTTCGCGGCCGTCCCGAATTGAGTGATCAGCACACCGGGGCTCGCTGCCGCCAGGTCGTCGGTGCTCAACACGCCGCGGGTGGCAAGCTGATCTCCGGACAGAGCGGTGATGGCGATGGGCACTTGCTGGAGGTTCTCGGACCGCTTCTCGGCCGTGACCAGTATTTCCTGGAGTTCGCTGGCTTCGGCCTTCCCGCCGGAAGCGGGCGTGGGCGGGCCCACGGCGTCGTCGGCGAGCGCCGGCGCCGGGCGCAACGCCAGTATCAGCAACGCGGTCAGTACGAGCGTCGAGATCTTCCCTGAGATCGATGTCGGCCTTCCGTGGTCGGCTTCGCGTGCAGTCGAGTTGATCATGGTTGTTCCCCGACAAGAAGCGAATGCGCACCGCGCACACTGCCTGCTGCCGTCCCCGCCCCAGCAGGCACCCCGTTATTGCGTCACCGATAAACGATCCGGAACCTACCCTGTCTATTGCATGTCAGTGAATATTTTTGCACACGAATACCACGTCGGATGAACCAAGGTCAACACGAAGGTGTTGCTCGCGCGAGACAGGAAATCACCCGGCGCTCGTGCGCAGCCCGATTGCGCCACAGCAATGCGACGACGCGTTGAAGCAACCCGCCATGATGATGGTCACTCACCCCACGGCCATGCGTTTCTTCTTCTGCGGGTCATCGAACGGCAACGTGTGCGCCGTCGCCGGGCCTTTGACGTTCTTGCCGCGGATCTCGAGCCGCGTGCCGTGCACGGCGACCGGCAGGTCGAGTCGCGCCAGCGCCATCGACTTCCTGGTGAGCGTCGAGTACATCGCACAGGTCACGACGCCCACCTTCCGGTCGCCCGTATACACCGGGTCGCCCATATCCGCGGGCACGTTGCCCTCGACAAGCAGACCGAAGATGCGGAAACGCTCCTTGCCCTTGAGCCGATAGTGCTGATCGGCGCCGCGGAAGTCGGTCTTGCCGGGGCTCACCGTGAAATCGAGCCCGAGCTCCCACAGCGTGTCACCCGGCGGATCCTTGTCGAAGGGATACATCTGCGACATGTCGTACGGGAAGAAGAGCAGGTAGCTCTCGACGCGCAGCATGTCGAGCGTTGCGAATTGGGTCGGGACGATGCCGAGGCTCTTGCCCTCCGCGAGCACCGTATCCCAGATGAGGCCGGCGTCCTCGCCCTTGCAGAAGATCTCGTAGCCGCGCTCGCCGGTATAGCCCGTGCGCGACAGCAGCACCGGCCGCCCGAAGAGCAGCGCCGTCATGTGGTGGAAGTAATTGAGATTGCGAATGCCGGGCACGTACTCGGCGAGAAACTCCACCGCCAACGGACCCTGGAACGAGAGGTCATGCAGATCGTCATCGAACACCAGCGTGGCATTGCGGCCGACGACTGCGGCGGTGAGCGTCTCGTGCCCGGCGCCGCTGCCGTGAACCACCATCCAGGTGTTCGGTCCGGTGCGGTAGAGGATGCAGTCCTCGATGAAGTGGCCGGCCTCGTTTAGCATGCAGGCGTAGGCGCACTTTCCCGGGTAGATCTTGGTAACGTCGCGCGTCGTGGCCTGGTGCAGGATGGCGGCGGCGTGGGGACCTGTGAGGTAGAGCTTCTTCAGCCCCGACACGTCCATCAGCCCCGCCTTGGTCCGGATGGCGACATGATCGCGCGCCATGTCGTGGGCATAGGTCCACGCGGTGCCCATGCCGTTCCAATCCTCGAGCTTCGAGCCGAGCGCGCGATGACGATCAGCGAGAACCGATGTGCGCCAACTCAATGCCATATGTCTCTCCTGACTGTTGCTTTGCCGGGTAGCGGTCAGCTGCGGATTTGCGCGCGCAGCGCCGCAGCGAACTCGAAGATGTCCGCCACCACGCCGTAGGTCGCGACGCTGAAGATCGAGGCGCTGGCGTCCGCGTTCACCGCCACGATGGTGGCGACGTGCTTCATCCCGGCGAGATGCTGGATCGCCCCGGAGATCCCCATCGCCACATAGAGCTTGCAGGCGCTGGCGGTCTTGCCCGACTGGCCGATCTGGCGGCTCTTCGGCAGCCAGCCGGCGTCCGCGATCGGCCGCGAGCATCCGAGCGCCGCGCCGATCGTCTCTGCGAGCTCGCGGAATTGCTCGACGTTCGCCTGCTCGCCGACGCCGCGCCCGATCGAGAGAATGAACTCGGCGGCGGACATGTCGATGTCATCGCCGGCGCTCACCTCGATGTACTCCCGGCCGGTCAGCCGCGCAGGCGCTGCCGGGGCCGCGAAGGCACTCACGGCCGGCGTCGCCCGGCCCTCCGGCGGCTTGAACACGTTCGCGCGCAGGGCGAGCAGCACCACTTCCTTGCCGGGGAAGTCGACTTCGATACTGACCTTCTGGCCGTAGCCGCCACGCGTGGCGAGGAGCGCGTCGCCCTCGAAGGCGATGCGAAACACGTCGGTGGCGAAACCGTAGTTGCCCTTGACCGCAAGGGCCGCGGCATAGCCGAAGGAGTCGATGCTGTGCGGCACGAGCACGAGCGCTGGCCGGCGCGCCTCGATGAGCGCGCCGAGCGCGGTCTCGAGGGCATCGGGATCGAAATCCCGCGTCGCCAGCTGCACGGTGACGATCTCGTCGACTCCGGGGACGCTCACGGCGGGGACGAACCGTTGCGGCTCGTCCGCGAGCAGCGCCACGGCGACGCGCTCGCCCGGGCGGCGCACCGACTGCGCCGCGGTCACCATCTCGAGCGTCGCCGGCCGCAGCTCCCCACGTCGCTGCTCGGCGATGACCAGTACGCCGCTCATGCCGCACCTCCCGCGCGCTCGCGGATGAGTTGCGCGACGCGCGCCGCCTGCTCCTCGACGCTGCCTTCGATCATCTGCGCACGCCCCTTTTCCGGCACGTACATGCGCCGCACGCGCGATGCCGAGCCGGCCTCCCCGACCTCGCCCGCGGGCATCTGCAGATCCGCCGGCGTCAGCACCTCGATGGGCTTGGCCGCCGCCTGCTTGATGCTGCGGAGCGACGCGTAGCGCGGCGTGTTGATGCCGAGCTGAATGGTGAGCACGGCTGGACATTCGATCTGCATCTCGTGCAGTACACCGCCCTCGAGCTCGCGGCGCAGCACGGCGCTGCCCGATCCGGGCGTGTAGTCGAGTTTCGTGATCACCGCCGCATGCGGCCAGTCGAGGAGTGCCGCGACCGCGATCCCGGTGGAAGCGAAGGCGTGATCGGCCGCCTGGGCGCCGGCCAGCAGTAGCTGCGGCTCCTCCCGGCGTGCCACCGCGGCGATGACGCGGGCGATGGCGATGGAATCCGCGCCCGCGAGGGTCTCGTCCCACACCCGGATGGCGCGATCGGCGCCCTTGGCCAGACACTTGCGCAGCGCCTCGTCCGCCTCCTCGGGACCGACGCACACCGCCACTACCTCGACGGGCGTGCCGGCGACTTCCTTCATCTTCACCGCCTCTTCCAGCGAGAAATCGTCCCACTCGTTGAGATCGCGCACCAGAAAATCGGCCTCCACGTCCTTGCCGTCGGCGCGTATCTCGAAATCCTCATCGAGCGCGGCCACCTGCTTCACCGCCACCAGCACCTTCATTGCTTCATCCTCGTCATGCCGCCACTCCCGAAGAAGCTTCCGCGGGCCGCTGCTCGAGCGCTTCCTGCACCAGCTCGATGAGCTCGCGCACGACGAAGCGTCCCTCGTGGCCCGTCGCCTTGAGCGCATCCTCGAACATCGTCAGGTCCTTCGGACAGCTCACCACGAACACCTGGAGTCCGGGGATGGCCGCCGCCTCGCGCATGCGGTTGTGTGCCGGCCGGTCGGCGCCGACCGGATCCGGCATCCAGATCCGCCCGCCGCCCGCGCCACAGCAGAAGGAGTTCGAGCGGCAGCGTCCCATCTCGATCAGCTCGCAGCCGATGAGGCGCAGGATCTCGCGCGGCGCGTCGTAGCCCTTGTTGAAGCGTCCGAGGTGACAGGGATCGTGGAAAGTCGCGCGCAGGCCGAGCTCACGGGCGACCTTCACCCGCCCCTCCTGCAGCAGGCGCAGCAGCAGCGTCGTGTAGTGCTCGATCGCGTAGCGGCCGCCGAAATCCGGGTATTCGTTGCGGATCGTGTTGTAGGAATGGGGATCGGTGGTCACGATCGACTTGAAGGAAGCCGTGGACAGCGCCTCGATGTTGGCGCTCGCCAGCACCTCGTACAGCCCCTCCTCGCCCACCCGCCGCACGTCGTTGCCGGCGTTCGCTTCGCCTTCGTAGAGAATCCCGAAATCGACGCCGGCCGCGTGCAGCAGCTGCGCCAGCCCCTGCGTCACCTTCTGGTTGCGCGGGTCGAAGGAAGCGTAGTCGCCCACGAACCACAGGACCTCCACTGGTTCCTTGCGTGCATCCTTCACCGCGAACGGCAGCCCGCGGGTCCAGGCGGCGCGCTTGCGCTTGCTCTCGCCGAAGGAGTTGCCGGTCTTGTGGATCGTCTGCAGCGTCCTCTTCAGCTGCGGATCCATCTGCCCCTCCTCCACCAGCTTGCGGCGCAGCTGCACGATGATCGGCACGTGCTCGATGGCCACCGGACACACCTCGACGCAGGCCATGCAGGTGCGGCAGGACCAGAGCGTCTCCATCATGATCTGACCCGGACCCTTGCCGTGCACGTCGAGCTCGGCCTGTGGAGGCAGCGTGCGCGCTTCCAGCGTGCGGTTGGCGAACTCGCGCAGCGACAGGATGACATCGCGGGGCGAGAGCGGCGCTCCCACGGCCTGCGCCGGGCAGGCCTCGTGGCAGCGGCCGCACTTGGTGCAGGCATCGAGGGCGAGCAGCTGCTTCCACGTGAAGTCGGTGATGTACTGCGCTCCGACACGCTGCTGCTCCGTCGGCACCTTCGGCAGCCGTTGCGCGGCGAGCGGATCGCGCAGCATGAGCGAACCCGTGGCGGTGAAGATGTGCTTGACCTTGGTGAAAGGGATGAGCGCGATGAAGGCGAGCGCGAGCACGCCGTGAAACCACCAGAGCCCCTGGCGCCAGGCGGCGCCCGCGGCCGCGCTCATGCCCGCCGCCCGCATCCCTTCCGCGAGCACCCCCCCGACCGGTGACCACCAGCGCGCCTGCCAGACATCGGGGCGCCCCTGAAGCCACACGAGGCGCACGGCTTCGAGGAAATATCCGGTGATGGCGATCACCAGCAGCGTCCACAGGAAGGCCCAGTCTTCGCGCCGGTAGCCGCTGCGGTCGTAGTCGAGATCTCCCGGCTTACGGTCGGGGCGTGAGTAGTCGAGCTTGGGGGGCTTCAGCCACCCGCGCCGATACATCATGTAGAGCAGTCCGCCGCCGAGCAGCACGCCCGCCACATCGAGCACCAGCGAGAACCAGAGATAGAACGCGCCGTGCCAGAAGTGCACGCCGAGGATCGGACCCACGATGTCGTAATCCAGCGTGATGGTGGCGGTGCCGAGGAAGAGCAGGACGAAGCCATAGAAGATCAGGCGGTGAGCCGCACCCGCGGGCCGGTCGCGGCGTGCTATGGTGCGATGACTCAACACCGTGCCGACCATCGCCCGCAAGCGTGCGGAGAGGTCGCCGCCGACCTCGGCCGCCGACCCGCGGCGGTACTTGCGCACCGCGATGTAGACGCCGAAAAAGAACACGGCGATCGCCGTGTAGGCAATCACGTAGAAGGCGATGATCGCCGCCGGCGCAAAGTCCTCGAACAGAACGCGCGTCGCGGCATTCACGTCAGTCATGCGCAGGCTCGGCGATGAATCCTCCGTCCCCAGGACTAGTCAGGTCTGATACTCGACCTGCGTCTTGCCCTCCGGCATGTGTGACACGCCCCACACGGCGACTTCGCGCCGGTAGGGCTTCGGGAACTGCGCGTTCGGCTCCTCGATCTCGCGCGCCAGGCGCTGACCCGAGAAGGTCGCATCCGCGATGAGACGCGGCGCCTCGGCATCGCCGATGAGATACACCGCCTTGACGCCGTTCTCGGCCCACTTCGCCTTCATCGCTTGCAGCTCGCGATACAGCGCGTCATCCGAGTGGCGCCCGGTCACCAGCACGAGCGAGTCGAAATCGACCCAGCGATGGGTGCGGTTCTCATCGCGCGGGGGCACGCCAAGTCCCCGGTAGCTGCGCTTCGAGCCTTCGCCGTAGACGTCGTAGACCTCGAGGCGCTTCCCCTCGACGCGCGAGCAGAAGGTGTGGGCGAGCTCCTTGACGTGCAGCTCATGCAGGCGGCGCATCATGTTCGGGTACTCGAGGGTGAAATGCATGTAGTTGGCGAGGTGCACGCCCGTCACGATGGTGACCTCGTGTCCGGCAAGGGCGAGCTTCTCTGCGAGGCTCGGCGCCATGAAGTAAGTATCGGCATTGAGTATCACGACGCGCTTGCCGATCGGCTTTTTGCCCTCGAGCACCTGCTCAGGGGTGAGCTGCTCCGGTCTCGAAGCATCCGCGCCGGGAATCGGCTCGTGCGTCAAACAATTCGTGCCATCGGTGTCCCAGCTCGAGCCCGTGGCGACGACGATCTTCTCCGCGCCGTAGGCGAGCGCCGCAGCCGCGGTCATCGGCTTCTGTCCGAGCGCCACCTGGGCCTGCTTGTTCTTCTTCACGAGCTTGCCGATCTGCAGCTCGCGGTAGTCGCGGTGATAGCCCCACTCGCCGAGCCCCGGGAGCGTGACGATCTGGTTCAGGTGGCCGCCGATCTTCGCCGCCGTGTCATACAGGTGCACGGCATAGCCGCGCTCGAGGAGTACGCGCGCGCACTCCGAGCCCGCGGGGCCCGCGCCGACCACGAGGATCGAATCCTCGGAAGTCTTCTTGGGAAACTTCTCCGGGTGCCAGCCGCGCCGATACTCCTCCCCGGCGGTGGCGTTCTGGGTGCAGATCATCGGCGGCCCGCCGATCTCCCAGCGCGAGATGCACACGTTACAGCCGATGCACACGCGGATGTCATCGTAGCGGCCTTCCTCGATCTTCTTCGGCAGCCAGGGATCGGAGATCGAGGGACGCGCGGCGCCGATGATATCGGCGATGCCCTTGGTGACGATCTCCGTCATCTTCTCCGGGTCGGTGAAGCGGCCGACCCCCAGCACCGGTTTCTTCACCACCTGCTTGATGATCTTGGTCCACGGCACCTGGTGTCCCTGCAGGTAGAAGCGCGAGGGACCGGCGTCCTCGCCCCATTCGGCGATGTCGCCGACGTCGATATCCCAGAGGTCGACCAGCGGGTCTGCCATGCTCGCGAACTTCACGCCCTCGCGCTCCACCTCGACGCCGGCCGATCCATACAGGGTATCGACGGCGAAACGCGTGGCAATGGCGCAGTCCTTGCCGACCGCCTTGCGCACCTTCTCGAGGCTCTCGATCCAGAAGCGCGCGCGGTTCTCGACCGAGCCGCCGTAGCCATCGCGGCGCTTGTTGTAGTAGGGCGAGAGGAACTGCAGCGGCAGATACGAGTGCGCGCCATAGACATAGACGATGTCGAAACCCGCATCGCGCGCGCGCAGCGCCGCATCGACGTAGTACTGCTGCACCATGGCGATGTCATCGAGATCCATCTCCTTGCAGTAGGTGAGGGTCTCGAACTCGGACGCGTACTGGCTCGGCCCGCGCGGAGTCGCACGCGATTCCATGTTAGGTGCGTGGGAAGCGCCGTACCACAGCTCGATCCCAGCGAGCGCGCCGTACTTGTGAATATGGTCGGTCATCGCCCTGAGGTTGCGCACGTCGCCTGCGTCCCAGATGCGCGCGGAGAGGCGATGGGTGTCGTCGGACTCGGGATGAATGGAGCAGTATTCGGTGTTGATTCCGGCCCAGCCGCCTTCGGCCTTGAGCGAGCGGTGCGCCGCCTGGAAGCCCGGGCGGTCGGAACCCGCGCCGATGCAGTGCGGCACCTGGTAGAACCGGTTGCGCAGTGTCTTGGGCCCGATCTTGATGGGCTGGAACAGTACGTCGTGCTTCGGATCGCGTGCCATAACCCTATCCCCTCTGGTGTATTGCGTGGCTCGACGCCTCTACGCGCACGGGCGCCCCGCTGTATTCAGTCACCGCGACTGTGCCGAGGTCGCGCCCGACCTCGAGCAGAGTCGTCCAGAAATAATGCGCGAAGCTCGGGTCCACCCACAGCGTGAGGACGGCTTCCCGGTCGCTGCCCTCGCGCACGAGCGCCACGACGCTCACCCCGATCATGGAGGTGAGGGTGATCGGACCCGACGCGGCGGCCCGCGACTCGAGCAGCGGTGCGAAATCGACGCTGCAGATCTGGCGCAGCAGCAGGTTGAGAGCGGCGCCGCTGATGCCGATCACCAGATCCGACCGCGCCACCGGGTACACCTGCGGCGGCCGCGCGGCCGATCCGAGCTGCCCCCTCGATGCGGCGACGCGTTCCGCTCCGCCTTCCACGGCCTCGATCAGGAACTCCGCGGCGGCCAAGCGTGCGACCAGCACACCACTCGCGTCAACCTGCGCGCTATTGGGTAAGCGCGGCACGGTGAACCCCGCCGCGCTGAGCCACGCCTCGGCGCCGGGACCCTTGCAGCCGAAGCGCTCGCGCGCCGAGAGGTCCTCGAATCGCAGCCGCGCGTTCGCTGGGGCGCGGCCGGGCGCTGCGCTGGCACGAGCCGCCTCGAGCGGACTGCGGCGGCGCGCGCTCGAGAGTGCCGCGTGCGGCCGGATCGCATCCGCCACGGCAACGGGCTGCGCCGGTCGTTGCCGCTCGCCGTCGCGGTCATAGAAGGGCGGCGCGACGATCTCGGCATCGATTTCCTCACCCCGATCGACACGGATGCGCAACCGCCGGCCGGCGGCGAGCGCCGGTGTCACGAGCGCGAGCCCGATGCAACGCCCGAGTGTGGGCGAGAAGCAGGTGCTCGTGACGCGTCCGGCGATCTGCCCGCCATCGAGGATGAGATGCGACTCGCGCGGCCGCCGGGGCGAGCCCGGCGGGACGCTGAATCCTACGAGCGACTGCCGCCGCGGCTGCTTGGCGAGGATGGCGAGGCTGCGCTGGCCGATGAAGAAGGGCTTCTCCATCCGCAGCGCCCAGGAGACACCGACCTCGAGCGCGTTCGTCAGCCCGTCGGTGTCCTGCCCCACGATGATATGGCCCTTCTCCAGGCGCAGAATGCGCTGCGCCTCGACGCCAAAGGGCTGCAGCTGATAGCGCGCACCCGTGGCGTGCAGCGCGCGCCACACATCGAGTGCGTACTCGGCCGGCAGATGGATCTCGTAACCGAGCTCGCCTACGAAACCCACTCGCATGATGCGACAGGGCGCCCCGGCGATCGAAGCCTCACGGATGCCGAGGTACGGAAAGGCCTCGTTGCTGAGGTCGAGCGTGGTGTGCTCGGCGAGCAACGCGCGGGAGTCGGGCCCGGCGAGGTTGAACGCGCTGTAGTGGCCGGTGAGATTGACGAGGCCCACCGCCAGCCCCCACCAGCTGGCGAGCCGCCCGAATTCGCGAAACAGCGTCGCCGAGTTACCGGTCGTGGTGGTGAAGTAGAAAGACTGCGCGCCGAGCCGTCCCACCACCCCGTCATCCACGATGACGCCCGATTCATCGAGCATGAGTGCATAGCGCGTCATGCCGACGGGGAGGTTGGCGTACCGCGCGGTGTACACCCGCTCGAGGAACTCGGCCGCCTGCGGGCCGTGCACCTCGATCTTGCCGAGCGTGCCCACATCGACGAGCCCGACCCGCGTGCGCACCGCCTGCACCTCGGCGAGGATCGCTGCCTCGCGCGATTTCCCCGGCAGCGCGTAATACTCGGGGCGGCGCCAGTTGCCCGCCGGCATCCACACTGCCCCGAGCGCTGCGTGCTCCTCATCGAGCGGGGTGCGCCGCTCCGGAGTGAAACCGCGCCCCGCGAGATGCGCGAGCGGCACGGGATGATACATGGGCCGCGCGGTCGTGCTGCCGAGCGCCGCCAGCGATTCGCCGCGAATCCTGCCGAGAATGCGCAGCGCGTTCAAGTTGGAATGTTTCCCCTGGCTCGGCCCCATGCCGACCGTGGAGAAACGCTTCAGCAGCTCGCTGCTGTCGAAGCCCTCCTGACAGGCGTTGGCGAGATCCCTCGCCGTCAGATCTTCGTCGAAGTCGACGAATTCCCCGCCGCGGGCATGAGGGAAGATGGGATAGGGATGGTTCGGGCACTCCTCCGGCGCACGAGGCGGGCGGCTGACTGGCTCGCTGCCGAAGCCGAGGCTTGCCACGGCTTCATCGCCCGCCGCGCGTCCGTCGGCGAGGCGCTCATCGTACCCATACATGCCGTTCACCTTGCCGCAGGCGTACACCGCAGGCGGCAGCGTCGCGGGCAGGAACTGCTCGAGTGCCGGCTCGTAGCTGAAACGCGCGCCTGCCTGGTGCAGCAGCGCATTGGCCGGTGCGAAACCAACGCTCATCCAGATCCCATCGAGCGCAATGCGGTGCCGCGCGCGCGCAGCGCCGCTGCCGGTCTCGAATTGCAGGCCGCCGACCTCGCCACCGCGGCGCGCCACGGCCTCGATGGGCGTGGCGCCGTAGTGCACGGCGACCCCGCGCCGCGCGAGCTCCTGCGCCGCGGGAGCCGAAAGCGCGCCTGCAGTCGTGCGCAGATCGAGCACCGCGGCGACCTCGATGCCGTTAGCAAGCGCATCGAGCGCCGCGGCATAGCCGTGCGCGTTGGCGGTGAGCACCGCCACGCGCCGCGCGCTCGCAACGGCGTGGTGGTAGAGCAGCCGCTGCGCGGCGCTCGCCAGCATGACTCCCGGCAGATCGTTGCCGCGGAACACCGCGGGCTGCTCGTAAGCGCCCTGCGCGATGACCACGCTGCGTGCGCGAACCTTCACCACGCACTCATCGGCGACCACCGCGACCCAGTGGTCCGCGTAGTAGCCGGCAGCATAGGCCCCGGTGAGCAGCCGTATGCGCAGGTCAGCCTGCGCGTCGGCGATCAGCGCCGTGGTCTTCCTGAACGCTGCAGTGCTGCCGCCGCGCGCATAGCGGCCGCTGCCGCCTGCGGCCGGATTCTCATCGACGAGCAGCACGCGCGCTCCGCGGCCGGCAGCGGAGAGCGCGGCGGCGAGTCCCGAAGGCCCCGCGCCGATCACCAGCACGTCGCAGAAATCGTAAGCCTTTGCCGTTACGCGCCGGCCGGCGTGCAGATCGACCCTCCCGAGCCCACTCAGGTGGCGGAACATCTGCTCCCAGCGGGGAAACAGGCGCTTGCTGTGAAACGCCTTGTAGTAGAAGCCAACCGGCAGGAACGGAGAGAGCCGGTTGAGCACCGCGAGCCAGTCGTGCCTGAGGCCGCCGCGGGTGTTCACCGCGCTCACTTCCCAGCCGGACTCGACTTGCACGACATCGGCGCGTACGTTGGGCACGCTGCGCTCGTGAAGCTGCAGCTGCATCAGCGCGTTCGCGTCGTGATCGGCTGCGCTCAACACTCCCCGGGGGCGGTGATACTTGAACGACCGTCCGAGCACCCGGACCCCGCTCGCCGCGAGCGCCGCGCTCACCGTGTCGCCGCGGTAGCCCCGCACCGGCTTCCCTTCGAAGAGGAATTGCACCGCTTGCGAGCGATCGATGAGCTCGCCCTCTACCTGGGGCAGGCGCTTCATGCAGACTCCGGCCGTGCGCTCGCGGCCGGCTGGTAGAGATAGGTACGCAGGATGGTGTCGGTTGTCGTGTCGCGCTCGGCGATGAACCACACGCCGCTCGGCGTGTGACACCACCACTCCGTCTTCACTCCCGGTACGCCGCTGCGGTTGAACACGTAGTCGGCCCAGGCCTGATCGCTGGCGGTCGCTGGGTCCTGCGTCTCCCGCAGCTCCCCGCCGTAGGCGAATTCGCTGATCGCGCGGCGGCCGTTGATCGGACACGTCATGAGCTTCATGAGTCCCGCACCCTCAGTGACCTACTGCCGCCGCGCCCTTCTCGCCCGTCAGCGCGTAGCGCGCGAAGCGATCCAGGCCGAAAGCGGCGATGAGCGGATGGGCGGCATCGTTCGCCACCGTGTGACTCATGGTCTTGCCGCACACCGGGGTCGCCTTGAAGCCCCACGTACCCCAGCCCGAGTCGAGGTAGAAGCCGCGCACGGGAGTAAGGCCCATGATCGGCGCAAAGTCCGGCGTCATGTCGGCCATGCCGGCCCACTGCCGGTTGATCTTGACATCCGACAGGAAGGGAAAGAGCTCGAGCATGTGTGCGGCGAGCGATTCCGCGAAGTCGAGCGTCGAGCGCGTGGAGTGCAGCTCGTACGGATCGAGCGATGCGCCCATGACGAGCTCGCCGCGCGCGCTCTGGCTCACGTACACGTGCAGCGAGCCGGAGACGATGATCGGATCGAGCCACGGCTTCAAGGGCTCCGAGACCATCGCCTGCAGCGGATGGATGTAGATCGGCGAGCGCAGCCCGACCATGGCGAGCACCCGCGGCGTACAGCCGGCCACCGCGCACAACACCTTGCGGGTCGCGATCCGGCCACGATTCGTGACCACCCCCGCCACCGCGGGACCTGAGCCGCGATCCTCGAGCTCGATGGCGAGCACTTCGGTGTTCTGGTGGATCTCGACGCCGCGCCGGTCGGCGCCGCGCGCGTACCCCCACGCCACCGCGTCGTGCCGGGCGATCGCACCGGGTGCATGGTAGAGCGCGCCGAGCACCGGCGCGTGACCGCCGCAGCTCATGTCCATCATGGGCAGTGCCTCGTGCACCGCCTCACGGTCGAGCACCTCGCTCGCGACGCCGAAGTGCTGGTTCACCTCGGCGCGCCAGCGCATCGTGCGCAGTGTGGCGTCGGTGTGTGCGAGTGTGTAGTGACCGCGCGTCGAGTAGAACAGGTTCAGGTCGAAATCCTGCGACAGGTCCTGCCACAGCCGCACGCTCTCATCGTAGAACCGCACGCCCTCGGGCGTCAGATAGTTCGAGCGGATGATGGTGGTGTTGCGCGCCGTGTTGCCGCCACCGAGATAGCCCTTCTCGAGGACCGCGACGTCGCGGGTACCGTGGTCGCGCGCGAGGTAGTAGGCCGCCGCGCAGCCGTGGCCGCCGGCGCCGATGATGACCACGTCGTAGCTCGACTTGAGCTGCTCGTGATGCGTGAACATCCGCGGCTCGGGATGCCGGCGCGAGAGAGCGAACTTGATGAGGCCTAGGGGCATCGGCGACGCGGGCGCCAGACGTTGCTTTTTTCCGTGGTATCACATGGTTTACTGGCATGCAAGAGACTTGCATGGTAAGAATATGGACGCGCACCCGAATCTCCGACATAGAATGCGGCGGCGTGCTCGTATGGACGATCAAACAACCAAGAACCGGGGGCGCGTGAGAGCGCGGCGCAAGCCTCAAGCGACTCCCGCGGCGGCGGCGGTCGCGGCCGGCAGCTTCGACTATGCCGCGAGCATCGGTCGCGTGGCGCGGCGCATTCGTGATGAGCTCGGCCTCACCCTCGCCAACGTCGCGCAGCAGGCGCGCATCAGCCCCGGGATGCTGAGCCGCCTCGAGACCGGTCGCGTGAGTCCGAGCCTCGAGACGATCGTGGCGCTCGCGGAGGTGCTCGGCATCCGTCCCGCGCTGCTGCTGCAGGATGTCGGCTCGCCCGAAAGCGGCGCGCAGCACACCCCTGCCGGTCAGGGGCTCGAGGTCGTGCGCCGCGGCACGCGGCGTGGGCACACCTATCAGCTGCTCGCCGCGCCGCGCGGACCGCGCAAGGAGTTCGAGCCGTACTTCGTCACGATGACGGACAAGAGCGAGGTATTCCCCGGTTTTCAGCACGCCGGGACCGAATTCATCTACATGCTCGCAGGCGAAATGCGTTACCGCCACGGCGGGGAGAGTTATCTCCTCAGGGAAGGCGACTCGCTCACCTTTCGCGGTGACATCGCCCACGGTCCCGAACGGCTCATCAAGATGCCGATCCGTATGCTCTCCATCATCATTTACGCCAGCGGCGCCAGCGGAGCCTCCGAATGAACGAGACAGCCCGAGCGGCAGCGGCCATGGATGAGAGGACCCGAGCGACGCTTGACGCCGATGCCGCACAGCTGAAGGCGCTCGGCTACACCTCGAAGTTCGACCGGACCATGACCGAGCTGGAGAACTTCTCGCTCGGCTTCACGTATCTCTCGCCGGTGGTCGGTGTCTACAGCCTGTTCGCCTTTGCGCTCGCCGCCGGCGGCCCGCCGATGTTCTGGTGGTATCTGCTGGTCGGCATCGGCCAGATGTTCGTGTGCCTCATATTCGGTGAGGTGGTCTCGCAGTTTCCGATCTCGGGCGGCCTGTACCCGTGGTCGAGGCGCCTGGTCGGCAAGCGCTGGGCGTGGATGGCGGGCTGGGTCTACGGCCTCGCGCTCATCGTTACCATCGCCGCGGTCGCCACCGGCGGTGCGCCATTCCTCGCACAGTTGCTCGGCTTCACGCCAGAGCCTGCGACCACCACGACGGTGGCGCTATGCATGATCGCGCTCGCAACGCTCTGCAACGTGAGCGGCACGCAGACGCTCGCGCGGGTGGCGATGTTCGGCTTCATCTGCGAGCTCGCCGGCGCGCTCGTGGTCGGCGCCTGGCTGCTGCTCTTCGTGCGGCATCACCCCTTCAGCACGTTGTTCAACACCTACGGCATCCAGAGTGGTGGCAGCTACCTTCCCGCGTTCCTGGCCTCGGCGCTCGCGGCGATGTTCTGTTACTACGGCTTCGAGGCCTGTGGGGATGTGGCGGAAGAGACTCCGGATGCGAGCCGCCAGATTCCCAGGGCCATGCGCATGACCATCTATGTCGGCGGCGCCGCGGCGATGCTGGTGTGCCTCGCGCTCATCCTCGCCGTGCCCGACATGCGCTCGGTGCTTGACGGCACGGACTCTGATCCCATTCCGACGCTGCTGCGCGCCGCCGGGGGCGAGCTGGCCTTCCGCGCGGTGATCGTGGTGGTTCTCGTGTCGTTCATCTCCTGCCTGATCAGCATCCAGGCGGCCGCGAGCCGGCTGCTGTTCGCGTACGCGCGCGATGAGATGATCGCCGGGAGTCAGTTCTTCAGCCGCATGTCACCGCGCACCCACGTGCCCGTGGCGGCGCTCATCACTGGCGCACTGCTCGGCGCGGCCATTGCACTCTGCGGCCTGCGGCTGCAGAACGCAGTGAGCACCATCATCAGCTTCGCTTCGGCCGGCATCTACATCGCCTTCCAGATGGTGGTGCTCGGGGCGCTCTACGCCCGCGCCCGGGGCTGGAAACCCGCCGGCCCCTTCACGCTCGGCCGCTGGGGCTGGCCCATCAATGTGCTGGCGCTCGGCTACGGGATCTTCGCGATCATCAACATGCTCTGGCCGCGCGGCCCTCAGGACCCGTGGTACAGCAACTACGGAATGATGGTGACCACGGCGGCCGTGCTGGTGCTCGGCATGCTCTACATGGTCCTCGCCAAGCCCTACGACCGCGGCAACGCTCCGGCGGGCGATGCGCATCTGCTCCACCGCTGACAGCTCGGGCTAGGTCGGGTCACCCTCCGGCAGACTCGCGCCCATCAACTGGCGCCGCGCGTACTGCAGGTGATCGGTGATCACCGCCACCGCGGCTTCGAGGTCGCGCGTGCGAATCGCCTCGTAGAGCGCCAGATGCTGCTCGTTGTATTCCGCGATCCGCTGCGGAGTGAGCACCTTCGACTTCATCGCGTTCCACTGCCGCTGTGTTCGCACATCGTTGATCTTGCGATAGATCCACACCATGAGCGGATTGCGCGTCGCCTCCGCGATCAGCTGATGAAACTCCTTGTCCCAGAGCGTGAAGCTCTCGCTATCGGCACTCGCCGTCTCCATGCGTGCGATGGCATTCGTGAGGCGCTCGATGTCGCGACCTGTGGCGTTGAGCACCGCGAGCCGCATCATGTTGGGCTCGAGTCCGAGGCGCACCTCGATGAGCTCGAGCGGACTTGTGAGCTCGGCGATGTCCTCCTCGCTGCCCTCGCGCAGGGCAGCACTGACGAAGGTGCCCGCGCCCTTGCGCCGCGTCACGAGGCGTTCGGTCGCGAGACGGCTGAGCGCGGTGCGCACGGTGGCGCGCGCCGCGCCGAAGGCGCTCGCGAACTGGCGCTCCGCCGGCAGCTTTTCGCCTGGCGCATAGCGTCCCTCCAGGATCGCCTGCCGCAGCTGATCCGTGATCCACACCGAGCCGTGGACGGGGTCCGCCAGGGCCACGGCAGCGTCTGCCGCTTCTGCTCCAGCTGGGTCGGCTGTCATGGTCAGCGCCGCACCTATATTGGTCAGACCAATTTTAGACATCTTAACATCCCGTAGCGCAGGATGGATCACAATTGGTTTGAACTTGGTTGCAGGCATGTGCCACTATCGCCCGCGCGAGTCAAGCCCCTGGTCTTCGCAAGGGAGCAACAGATGGCCTTCCCCACCACTGCCAAGTACGTGATCGTCGGAGCCGGCATCCACGGCCTCTCCACGGCGTGGCACCTCGGGGAAGCGCTGCGGCGAAGCGGCCGCGGCAGCGGCCGTGACATCCTGGTCATCGATAAGACCGGGATTGCCTCCGGCGCCTCGGGGATCGCGTGCGGCGTCATCCGCAACAACTACTACCAGCCGGCCATGCGCCGCCTCATGGCGCACAGCGTTTCGGTGTGGGAGAGCGATCCCGAGGCATTCAGCTATCACCCCGTCGGCTACATGCAGATCAGCCCCGAAGTCATGCACGAGCAGGTGGCGAGCATCGCCACGCAGCAGAAAGAGATCGGCTACGAGTCAGTTTTCATCGAAGGCGAAAAGGACTCGATGACCTACATGAAGGGCCTGTTCAATGACTGGCAGGCCAAGGGCATCACCTCCGTGCTGCACGAGAAGAAAGGCGGTTATGCCAACAACACGGCCTCGGTCCATGGCCTCGCGCGCAAGGCCGAGAACGAAGGCGTACGGATACTCACCGGCGTCAAGGTGACCGGTTTCCGCAAGGACGCGAGCGGCGCCGTCCGCACGGTCATCACCGACAAGGCCAACATCGACTGCGATGAGGTCGTCATCGGCGCTGGCCCCTGGGTGAAACAGATCTGGGACATGCTGGAACTCCCCGCCGCGATCACCATCAAGGGGCGCGACGGCAAGCTGCACGAGAACGTCCCCATGTGGACCTTCTGGTCGCTGCAGGAGGGGACGCTCGGCGTCGACCCCAAACTGCAACGTACCAACGACGGCAGGATGCCGCCGGTGATCCACGTGGACACCGATGCGACGCTCTATTCCGACGTCGACCGCACCCTGATCACCGATCGGCTGTGGGGCATCTATTACAAGCCCGATTTCAATTTCGGCGGCGTGCAGGGCGGCGCCATGCCTTTCAAGGTGAAAGCCGATCCGGCCGCAGTGAAGATCGACCCCTATGGCCCCGAGTCACCCGACTTCGTCGTGGGCGCGGACTTCGCGCACATGTGGTGCTCGGCGCTCGCTTTCTGCCAGAAGCGCTTCGAGGGCAAGCTCGCGCAGTACAAGCGCGAGCCCTCGGGCGGCATCGGCTCGTTCACCGCCGACAATTTCCCGGTATTCGACCGCTTTTGCGACAACGTCTACGTCATCGCCGATTCGAATCACGGCTACAAGATGATCGGCGTCGGCGCGCTCGTCGCCGAGGACATCTGCGGCCGCCCGAGCGAGTTGTTGCAGCCGTTTCGCTTCTCGCGCTTCGCCGCGGGTAGACTGCATCCGACCTCGAACAGTCCATTCCCGTGGAGCTGAAGTCCAGGATCACCGCGCCATACACGTGAACAGCGAGGAGACGGTGTACCGACACCGCATCGCACGAAGGGGACGCCGATGACCGATTTGGAAGCCCATGTCAGTGCCGCGGGCCGCGCTGAGCTCGTGAGGCAGGTGCGCGAGAAGATCGACCAGCTCGGCATCCAGTACATCTATTTTCAGTTCGTCTCGGTCACCGGCCGCATCGTCGGCAAGGGCATCCCGGCGGATCACTGGGAGCGCACCGCGGAGCGCGGCTTCCAACTCGTCTATGGCTCGACCGCGAACCTCTTCGTCGACCGTCACAGGAACTACATCGGCTACGGGCCGGAAGCCTCGGAGCTCATCGGCATCCCCGATCCGGAAACCTTCGTGCAGCTGCCGTGGGACAAGCGCCTCGCGCGGGTGTTCTGCACCTGCTTCCGCAATCGCGAGGAGAAGGTCAACCCCGGCGGCCATCTGACCTCCGACTGCCGCGGCAACCTGCGCCTGATGCACCAGGCGTTCAAGGAGGCGCACAACGGCCTGCATCTGCGCCATGGCTGCGAGCCCGAGATGATGTGGCTGAAGAAAGGCGAGAACGGACTCCCGGCCGGTGGCTTCAGCAAGCCCAACTGCTACCACATCGACCAATTCGAATCGCTCCGCCCCGTGTTCATGCGCGTCATCGACTACGCCCGCGCCATGGGCCTCGACATGATCCAGGGCGATCACGAGGACGCGCCCGGTCAGCTCGAGCTCAACTGGATGTTCGATGACTGCCTGCGCACCGCCGACCGGCTCACCACCTACCGGCAGATCTGCGCGCAGGTGGCGCGCGAGTTCAACCTCATCGCCTGCTTCATGTCGAAGCCGTTCATGGGCGTCTCGGCCTCCGGTTGCCATCACAACCTCTCGTTGTGGCGCGGCGGAGAGGAGAAGCTCAACAGGCTCGGGCACAAGGATCTCCCCGGCCTCGAGCAGAACTTCACGTACCTGCAGGGCGGCGAGAACACCTTCATGCCGCTGAAGGGCGAGAGCAAGCCCGGCCCCATTGGCCTCCACTGCATCGGCGGGGTTATCAAGCACGTTGGCGCGCTCACCGCGCTCGGTTCGTCGACCGTGAACTCCTACCGCCGCCTGTGGGACACCGGTTTCTGGGCACCGGTGTACGCCGACTGGGGTTACCAGAACCGCACCTGCGCGCTGCGCATCTCGGCCCCAGGCCGGTTCGAGTACCGCTCGGTGGATTCGACCGTGAATCCCTATCTGATGGCGGCGGGCCTGCTGAAGGCATTCGAGGATGGCATCCGCGACAAGCTCGATCCGGGGGAACCCGAGGAGCGCAACATCTATGCCGCACTCGCCGCCGGCAAGAAGGTGAAGAAGCTGCCCATGTCGCTCGGTGAGGCGCTTGGAGAGCTCGACAAGGACGAGACCATCAAGGCGGCGCTGCCGGATGAGATGTACCGCGTGTTCACGCACTACAAGCGCGACGAGTGGGAGAAGTTCATGGCCACCGTGACCGAGTGGGACCTGAATCAGTACTGGGACTATCTGCCCTGAAGGCGGTGCGGGCCTGACACGGCAAAGGGGACGAGAGCATGTGTGGAATTGCAGGATTGATTCATCGTGGGCGGACAGGCGAGGTCGGTCAGGAGATGACCGCGATGCTCATGTCGCTGAAGCACCGCGGTCCGGATTCGACCGGTTACGCGCTCTACGGCAAGCCGCACGGCAAAGAGCTCGTCATCCGCTTCAAGGTGGCCGAGCAGGACGAGATGTCCAAGGGCTTCGCCATTCAGACCCAGGTGAAGCAGCGCCGCGCCGAGGTCGAGCGGCGCCTCGGCGAGCTCGGTGCGAAGATCCTCGAGGAGCAGGAGGCGACGCCGTACGCCTTCCGGCTGCGTATCAGCTACGACGGTGATCTGCGCCGCCTCGCGGACTACATCGAGGACGTCGAGGGCGCCGAGATCCTCTCCATCGGCCACGGGCTCGAGCTCATCAAGGACCTCGGCGATGCCGAGCGCGTCGCGAGCCAGTACTCGCTGCGCGGCTTCCTCGGCACGCACGCCATCGGCCACACGCGCATGGCGACCGAATCGGACGTCGACATCCGCTCGGCGCATCCCTACTGGGCGTATCCGTTCGCGGATGTCTCCGTCGTACACAACGGCCAGCTGACTAACTACTGGAAGGGACGCCGCGCGCTCGAGCGCCGCGGCCATCGCTTCGTCTCCAACTGCGATTCCGAGCTGATCGCCGTGTACCTGGCCGACCGCATGGCGCAGGGGGCAACCCTCAAGGACGCCATGAAAGCCTCGATCGAGGAGCTCGATGGCGTCTTCACCTACCTGGTGGCGACCTCCGACAGCTTAGGGATGGCCAAGGACGTCATGGCCGCAAAACCCATGGTGCTGTACGAAAGCGATCGCTTCATTGCGCTCGCCTCCGAGGAAGTCGCCATCCGCAGTGTCTTCCCCCACGAGATCGATACCTTCGATCCGTACGAGGGTGATGTGCGCGTGTGGCGCAACTGAGCTTGTCCCTAACCATCGAGCCAATCACGAGAGCAGTCATGGCAGTCACGACAAAGGCGACCGGCCTCGGTATGCACACCGAGCAGCTCGCGGGGCGCACCCAACAGCGGTTCTTCAGGCCCGAGGAGCAGGAGCGCTTCACCTATCCGCAGGCCTTCGAGGTCGACGTCAAGAAGCGCGCGGAGTTCGACGCCGGACCCCTGTCGCCGACCGAAGTCAACCTCAAGCTGCGCGAGCTGATGAGTCAGGGCTTCGGCAGCATCGTCATGAAGAACCCCGGTGCCAAGCATTCCCTCGCGGTCGGCATTCTCAATCGCCTCAATCTCACCATCGAAGGGAGCCTGGGCTATTTCGGCTGCGGACTGATCGACGGACCCAACATCCGCATCAAAGGCCGCGTCGGCTGGTCGTGCGCCGAGAACATGCTCGCCGGCACCGTGGTGATCGAGAAGAATGCGGGCTCGACCTTCGGCGCTGCCCTGCGCGGCGGGGACCTCGTCTGCAAAGGCGACGTCGGCGCGCGTGTGGGCATCGACATGAAGGGCGGCACGATCATCATCGGCGGCCGTGCCGGCGCCTTCTGCGGCTTCATGATGCAGCGCGGGCGCATGGTGATCCTCGGTGATGCCGGCAAGAACCTCGGCGACTCCATGTACGACGGCACCATCTACGTCGGTGGCAAGATCGCAGGCCTCGGAGTGGACGCGGTACCGGCCGAGATGACCGACCTCGAAGCGCAGTGGCTCGAGCGCAAGCTGAACATGTATGGCCTCGCAGCTCCCAAGGGCGTGAACAACCTGAAAAAGGTCGCCGCGGGCCGGCAGCTCTGGAACTACGACAATCTCGAGCCCGCGGAGAAGAAACTGATCCTCTGAAATTCACTGGCAACCCATTGTTCCGCGCCGCCCGCTTAAGGCTCGCGCGGACAGGAAGACACGACATGGCGAAGGAAAAGAAGGTTCCGGACGCGATACCCGCGGCGAAGAAGAAGCTCGGCCGCAACACGCATGTGCTCGGCCACAGCTCGCTCTTCACGCCGCAGGTGATCGACGATATCCACATCAAGAGCGAGCTCGGCCGCTATCGCATGCGCGGCTTCTCGCTGTTCAAGAAGATTCCGAGCTGGGACGATCTGACCTTCCTGCCCGGCACGCTGACTCGCTTTGTCATCGAGGGCTATCGCGAGAAGTGCGAAACCCGCACCGTGATCGGGCCGCGCGCCAAGCGGCCACTGGTGCTCGACATCCCGGTCTACATCACCGGCATGAGCTTCGGTGCGCTCAGCTACGAGGCGAAGATCGCGCTCGCCCGCGGCGCCACCATGGCGGGCACCGCGACCTGCTCGGGCGAGGGCGGCATGATTCCCGATGAGCGCCGCTACTCCTCCAAGTGGTTCTATCAATGCATCCAGTCGCGCTACGGCTTCAACCCGAACCATCTGCGCCTCGCGGACGCGTGCGAGTTCTTCATCGGCCAGGGGTGCAAGGTGGGTCTCGGCGGCCATCTCATGGGCCAGAAGGTGACCGATCAGGTCGCGGAGATGCGCTCGCTGCCGGCCGGCATCGATCAGCGCTCCCCTGCGCGGCATCCTGACTGGCTCGGACCCGATGATCTCGCGCTCAAGATCCAGGAGGTCCGCGAGGCGACCAACGGAGAGATTCCCATCCAGCTCAAGCTCGGCGCGGCGCGCGTCTATGACGATGTGCGCATGGCGGCGAAGACCGGACCCGACAGCATCTACATCGATGGCATGGAGGGTGGCACCGGCGCCGGCCCGCATATCGCGACGGAGGAAACCGGTATTCCGGGCATCGCCGCAATCCGCCAGGCGCGCAAGGCGCTCGATGATGTGGGCAAGACCGGGGAGATTTCACTCGTGTATGCCGGCGGCATCCGCAACGGCGGCGACCTCGCCAAGGCCCTCGCGCTCGGTGCCGATGCGGTCGCGATCGGTCACTCGGCGCTCATGGCGCTCAACTGCAACAAGGATATCCCGGAGGCCGACTACGAGAAGGAGATCGGCGTCGAGCCCGGCTACTGCTATCACTGCCACACCGGCCGCTGCCCCGTCGGGATCACCACCCAGGACCCGGTGCTGCGCAAGCGTCTCGACCCCGACAGCGCGGCGGAGCGCGTATACAACTTCCTCCATTGCCTGACGATCGAATGTCAGATGATGGCGCGCGCGTGCGGCAAGACCGACGTCCACAGCCTCGAGCCCGAGGATCTGGCTGCGCTCACCATGGAGGCTTCCGCGCTCGCCATGGTGCCGCTCGCCGGTTCGCAGCACACGGTCGGCCGGCCCGACATGACCCGTTATTGAGATGTGAGAGACGACCATGGCCAAAGTCACGGATCTCAGCAAATACGCCGCGAAGAAGCCGGCCAAGTCCGCCAGGCCGGCGGCCAAAGCCTCAGCCAAGTCCGCCGTGAAGGGCACTGCCCGGCCGGCAGGCTCGAGGAACGGCGCATCCACCGGCGCCAGGGACATCGATCATTTCATCAAGACCGCAGGTCTCGACACGCGGCGCGAGAAGGAGATCGGGCAGCACATCGGCTATCGCTACGATGTCAACCTGGTCCCGGACTACGGCCGCCTTACGCCCTTTCTCAAGAAGTACCTCGAAGTGATGGGGTGGTCGGACCTCAACTGGCTGGAGGACGTGCACCTCGGCTACGAGGAAGGCAAAGCCGCGGTGTTCGACCGCAACGTGAACGGCTGGGTCACCGTCCCCGAGGGTGTGAAGCTGCCGGACAACCAGCAGGACCGCGACATGCTCGCACGCGAGCTGCTGATCAAGTTCCAGATGTCCCCAAGGCATCCGCTCGTCGAGTTGAACAACGCGTATCGGAAGTTCTGAACCGGGTGGGCCCTGCTTATAGGTCCTTCGCGGGATAGTTAGGCAATTGCCTAACTATCTCGAAAAGGGACTTCATCCGGCGCACCTCGACCTGTCGCAGGCTTAGTGGTCGGCGCTGCGGTAGGCCGATGCGTGGGGCCAGTCCGGCCGGAACGCGAGAATCTGAACTGTTGCCGGCAGCTTGTGATTGAACATGCGGTTGTGCCAGAGCGTCGCGCGGTGGAAAGGGTGCGACTCCGCAAGCCGTGTGACCGCACAGGGAAGTCGGTAGCCCTGCGTGTACTGCTCGAAGTCGAGGATGCACCGCTCTTCGCTCAGGAGCTGTGCCGCGAGCCTCGATTGCGGCCCGAACAGCGCCGTGATGAGATCGGAGAAGCGCGCCGGCTCCTGAAAATAACTCCCCTGCAGGATCTCGAGCATGTTGTCATAGCGCTCGTTGGGATCGGGCGTGCGCAGGTATTGGTAGCGGAAGAGCTGCGTGTTGTCCTCGGGATCTGATTCGATGATGAGCGTGACAATCCCATCAGAAAGCGCCTCGCCGCCGCGGCTCATGACCCTCGGGCGCATGCCCGAGGAGGGTCGGCCGCCCTCCTGACGTACCGCCAGTTGCCGGAGGCGGCACTGCCAGCCGAGGAACTCGCGGCACAGGGCGGCCGCTGCCTGCCGGTTCAGCACGACGTTGTCAGGCGCGCGCCCCATCCCAGCCGTTCCTGGCCGGGCCAAGGTCAGTAGACCGCGAGCCGGTGGCTGACGTACACGACCACCGCACCGGCGAGGAGTGTCACGTACGGCCAGATGCCGGCGCGGTTTACGACCTTTTCTCCTGAGCCAAGATCCAGATCCTCCGCCATGGCGGCGGGGAAGACGCCCTTGTCGCGCACATAATGCCGGTACACGAACACCGGCACGATCAGGGCGGCAAACAGCAGCCCGGTCTTCAGCGTGCCCGCCCCGTAGACGTCCGCTCCCATCCCCATGAAGGTGAGGTTGACGAACGACAGCACGGCGCCGGCGGCGATGAGCCAGGTGGGCGCGCGCCACGGACGTTCCTGCCGCGGCCGGTCGAGGCGATGGATCCAGCCGGCATTCAGATTCAGGAAGTTGAACATCAGGTAGCCGACGTTGGATGCGCCCAGCACGAACACGTAGTCCGACATGAGCAGCAGCAGCAGGTTGAAGCCGAGGTTCGTCAGCATGGCGTTGGTCGGCGCGCCGTGCGTGTTCACCTTCGACAGGTAGTTGGGCAACCAGCCGTCCACCGACGACTGATAGAGCGTGCGGGACGAGCCGGCCATGGAAGTCATGATCGACAGAACGATCGAGAGGATCAGCATGACGACCAGCACTGCACCGATCAGCTGACCCGCGTGCACCATCCGGGCCATCACTTTCGCCACACCCATGCCGCTATAGATATCGGGGGCGAGCATCCCGGAGTACTCGGCGGGAGTCACCACCGCACCGTGCGCATCGAGCACCGCGGGCTTCACCAGCTCACCGAGGCCGAGGAATCCCTGGAACGCGAAGGGCACGAGCGTATAGACCAACACGCACAGCAGGCCCGAGTAGAAGATCGCCTTGAAGGTATCGGTCTTCGGGTTCTTGAATTCCCCCGTGTAGCACACTGCTGTTTCGAAGCCGTAGGTCGACCAGGCGGCGAGGAACATGCCGCCGGCGATCAGCGTCCAGCCGGCGCGATTCCAGGTGCCATCCACCAGGTTGCCCGCGGCGTCGTGCGCGATCGGCACGAGTGGGAAGAAGTTCGTCCGCACCATGTCGCCGGTCAGTATTGGCATCACGCCGATCAGGATCAAAGGGATCAGGGCCGAGATGCCGAGGATCTTGGTGGTATTGGCAGAACGCAGAATCCCGCCGTCCTGGATCGCCTTGACGGCGAGCAGAATCACCGTGCCCAGGATGAAGGTGGCGTTGATGCGCAGGCTCAGGCCGCTCTTGAGGTTGCCGAGGTCGAGCAGCGTCCATTGCCAGGTGTTGATGACCGAGTCCGGTGCGAACAGCCCGTTGAGGATGTAACCGGCGGCGAGCCCCGAGCCGATGGCTTGCACCGGCGACCAGGCGAACCAGTTGCACCACACCGACACCGGGGCGACGAGCTTGCTGTATCGAACCCAGGCGATCGCGCCATACACCGAGGTGCCACCGGCCTTGTTGGGAAAGAGACCGGCAATCTCCGCGTAGGTCATCGACTGGATGAAGCCGAGACCGATCGAGACCATCCACACTACCCACGAGGGCTTGCCGACAGTCGCGGCCACCGCGCCGATGGAGAACAGCACGAGCGGTGGCACCCCGCTCGCCACCCAGAATGCCCCCGTCCAGTCGATGCCGCGCTCGAGACCGGACGCCTTGGGTTGCGCCGCGGTGCCTGCCGCCGGCAGGTCATTCGCCGTGCTGCTCAAGTTGCCCCCTGTTGGCGAGTGGAATATAGCGAGACTCGACTCTGCCACAGGGCCACGACGAATGACACACGCTGGCCGGCTACACTCGCGCCGGCGCACCACATGGCGCGGCGGACGTGGCGACCGGAGGCTGCGGGGGCGAGAATGCTCCGGTATTCTCTGTCGATCCTGGTCTGCAGCCGCAAGCGGCGATCTCAAAGATGAACGCGCGCCTCCGAACAATCAGCCCGATCGATGGTCGCTGCTACGTCGAGCGCGAACTCGCCGACGCGGCGGCGATCAATGCAACGCTCGATGCGGCGAGGCGCG
>DATMPW010000008.1:0-25763 GCA_035566915.1 Steroidobacteraceae bacterium | reverse complement strand
GGAGTGCTGCTCCCAGCGTGTTCTCGCTGATGGGGCGCTCGCGCGTGCGCAGCGACGGAAACAGATATCGACCGTGGCCGGTGAGCGGCTGAAGCTCGCGCAGAATTGCAAGCGCCTGCCGGGGTAGCGGCACGAAGTGCTGCTCTCCCATCTTCATGCGGGCAGCTGGAATCCTCCACTCGGCGGCCTCGAGGTCAAACTCGGACCATTGCGCGCCCCGCAGTTCCCCTGGCCGCACGAAAAGGAGTGGCGCGAGCTTCAAGGCCGAAACCGTCGAAGGGTCGCCGATGTAGCCATCGATCGCCCGCAGCAGCTCCCCGACACGCGCAGGCTCGGTGATGGCGGGGTGGTGCCCGAGGTCGGAGTCGAACCGACACGCTTTTCAGGGCGGCGGATTTTCGTGCCACCTCGGCTTTCGCCGCCCCGGGCGCCTCGCCGCGCCGGGTTCGTGGTCTGGAGCACGCCTTCACCGTAGCCGTACCGGCCTTAGGTGCCCGCCGTCTGCTCTCTACACCTTCCCTGCGTACTGCCGCAGGGCTTGGCTCGGCGTCAGCTCGGGCCGCTGGCGCTCCAGGGCCTTCACCGAGTTTGACGGGCTTCACCCCGGGGATTTCTCCGCGAGGGCTCAAGTTGTTCGACTGAGTCCGCTGCGTCTACCAATTCCGCCACTCGGGCATCGAGAGGCGCGGGCAGTATAGGGCGCCCCGGGCGTGAACGGTAACATGCACCCGTGCGCCGCCAGGACTTCGCTTACCACCTGCCCGCCGATCTGATCGCCCAGGAGCCGCCCGCCGAGCGCTCGGCAGGCCGGATGCTGGTGCTCGATAGAACGAGCGGTGCGGTGCTCGACCGCACGATCCGCGACCTGCCCGGCGAGCTGCGGGCGGGCGACCTGCTGGTCGTCAACGACACGCGCGTCGTTGCCGCGCGGCTCATCGGCCACAAGCCCTCCGGGGGACGCGTAGAGATACTCCTCGAGCGGGCGCTCGCCGGGACGCAGGCGCTCGCGCAGCTCTCATCCAGCAAGCCGATCCGCGCCGGACTCGAGGTGGCGACGCCGGGCGGGGTGGCACGTGTCCTCGCGCGCGAGGCGCAGCTGTGGCGCATCGAGCTGCCGGGGCCTGCGCTGGAATTCTTCGAGCGCTTCGGCGAGGTACCGCTCCCGCCCTACATCCACCGCACACCGGGGCCTGCCGATCGCGAGCGCTATCAGAGCATCTTCGCGCGCAAGCCGGGCGCAGTGGCGGCACCGACCGCGAGCCTGCATTTCGATGAGGCGCTCTCGAGGTCGCTCGACGCACGCGGTGTTCGCCGCGCCTGCGTCACGCTGCACGTCGGTGCAGGCACGTTTCTGCCGTTGCGCGGCGATGATGTCGCCGCGCACGTGCTGCATCCGGAGCGTGCCTCGGTCGGGGCCGCGGCCTGCGAAGCCATCGCTGCGACGCATACCGCGGGTGGCCGGGTGGTCGCGGTCGGCACTACCGTGGTGCGCGCGCTCGAGTCTGCGGCGCTCGCCGCCGGAGATGCTTCCGTCCCTGCGCCAAGAGAAGAGTGGCAAGCTCCGGCTCTGGCGCCTTGGCAGGGTGAGACGCGCCTGTTCATCATCCCCGGCTTTCACTTCCAGGTGTGCGATGCGTTGCTCACCAACTTTCATCTCCCGGAATCGACACTGTTGATGCTGGTGTGTGCGTTCGGCGGGCGGCGCGCGGTGCTCGAGGCTTATGCGCACGCCGTGCGGGAGCAATACCGCTTCTTCAGCTACGGCGATGCGATGCTCATCACTCGGGAAGCCTCCGCTTGAACCCGACGTTCACCGTACGCGCAAGCGATGGCGCCGCACGTGTCGGAAGCCTCAGCACCGCGCACGGGGTGGTCGAGACGCCCGCGTTCATGCCGGTGGGTACCTACGGCACGGTGAAAGCCATGACCCCCGAGGAGCTCGAGGGACTCGGTGCGCAGATCATTCTCGGCAACACCTTCCACCTGCTGCTGCGCCCCGGACCGGAGATCATCGCCGCCCACGGCGGGCTGCACCGTTTCATGCACTGGCCGCATCCGTTGCTCACTGACTCCGGCGGTTTCCAGGTGTTCAGCCTGCGCAGCCTGCGCCGCATCAGCGAGGAGGGCGTGCGCTTTCGCTCGCCGGTCGACGGGCGCGAGGTGCATCTAACTCCCGAAGACTCGATGGACGTCCAGCTCGCGCTGCGCTCGGACATCGCCATGGTGCTCGATGACTGTACCCCGTGCCCCGCGACCGAGGCGGAGGCGCGCACTTCCATGGAGCGCTCGATGCGCTGGGCGGTACGCAGCCATGCGCATTACCACCGCGCCGAGCGCGGCGCACCTCCGGGGGGGCTCTTCGGGATAGTGCAGGGCGGCATGCACCTGCCGCTGCGGCTCGCCTCGCTCGAGGCATTGCTGCGCCTGCCGTGGCCGGGGCTCGCGGTCGGCGGACTCGCGGTGGGAGAGGCCGAAGAGGAACGCCTCGCCGTCCTCGAGACGCTGGTACCGCACATGCCTTCCGAGCGGCCGCGATACCTGATGGGCGTCGGCCGGCCCGAGGACATCGTGGCCGCGGTGCTGCGCGGCATCGACATGTTCGATTGCGTCATGCCGACCAGGCACGCCCGCAACGGTCACCTGTTCACCTCTACCGGCGTCATCAATATCCGCAACAGTGCCTACGCCGCCGATCTCGCGCCGGTGGATGGTGCCTGCGACTGCTACACCTGCCGCCACTTCAGCCGGGCCTACCTGCGGCATCTGGACCGCTGCAAGGAGATCCTCGGCTCACGCCTCAACACAATCCACAACCTGCACTTCTACATCGGCCTGATGCGCGCGCTGCGCGCAGCCATCAGCGCCGGAAGCCTGGAGGCGTGGGCCAGGGACTTCCTCGCAGCCCGGCTTGGAGCTGACGCTGTGGCATAATGCCGCCCTTTTCGCTTCCTGGACCACACACATGAATGGCTTGATCACGGATGCCTGGGCGCAGGCGGCCCCCGGTGCTGGCGGCGGGCAGTTCCAGTTCGCGCTGTTGATGGCAGCGTTCATCGCGCTGTTTTATTTCATGCTCATTCGCCCACAGCAGCGGCGCGCCAAGGAGCACCAGGCACTGTTAACGAAGCTCGCCTCGGGGGACGAGGTGGTGACGAGCGGCGGGCTACTGGGTCGCATCACCGACGTGGGCGACACCTTCGTCACCCTCGAGGTGGCCGATGGCGTGCGCGTCAAGGTGCAGAAGGCGCAGGTAACGCAGCTCATGCCCAAGGGCACGCTGAAGAGCGCCTGACGATGCTCGAATACCCCCGCTGGAAATACCTGCTCGTTGCCGCGGTGCTGCTGCTGGCGCTGGTCTTTGCGCTGCCAAACTTCTTCGGCGAGGACCCGGCGCTGCAGGTCGAGCGCAAGGACCATACGGCCGTCACGGCGGACGCCCAGCGCGCAGTCGAGACATTCCTCACGCAGCACGACGTGCATTACGGCAAGAGCTACATCGACAGCGGGCGCCTCATGGTGCGCTTCACGAGCGTCCCCGACCAACTGGCGGCGCGCGATGCGGTCAACGCGCAGTACGCCGACACCTACCGCACGGCGCTGTCGTTCGCCCCGCGCACCCCTCCCGTGTTCCGCGCGCTCGGACTGCGCCCGATGCCCCTCGGACTCGATCTGCGCGGCGGCCTCTACCTGCTCTACCAGGTCGACGTGAACGCCGCCGTCAGCCAGGCGCTCGAGGGCTATGCGCAGGATGCGCGCCGTGCGCTCGCGGCGGCTCATATCCCGGTGAAGGAAGTGAGCACGGTCGCGACCGGCGGCGGCGGTGCGGATGCGGTGCGCGTGGTACTGCCGCCGGAAGCCGACGTCAACTCCGCGCGCGGCGCGCTCGGCAGCGCCCTGCAGGGCCTCACGGTGAGTACCATAAGCCTGCCCAGCGGCTCGGCGATCACAGCAAGCCTGACGAACGCGCAGATCCATGAGCGGCGCGACTACGCTCTCGAGCAGAACATGACGACGCTGCGCAACCGCGTCAATGGGCTCGGGGTCTCGGAGCCGATCGTGCAGCGCCAGGGAGTCGATCGCATCAACGTGCAGCTGCCCGGTGTCCAGAACTCCGCCGAGGTGAAGGACATCCTCGGGCGGGTCGCCACGCTCGAGTTCCGCCTCGAGGACATGCAGAACAACGCCTACGAGGCACAGCAGACCGGGCGCGTGCCGCTCGGCTCGAAGCTATACACCAACACGCGTTTCGGCCGGCCGGTGCTGCTCAAGCGCGAGGTGATCGCCACCGGCGACCAGCTGACCAACGCCACCAGCGGTCAGTCGCAGGAAGGTCCCGCGGTCAACATCAGGCTCGATGCGCGCGCAGGCGATGCCATGCTGCGCACGACGCGGGCGAACCTCAACCGGCGCATGGCGGTAGTGCTGATCGAGAAACGCCGCGAGACCAGCGAGGTGAACGGCAGGAAAATCAGCCGTGAGGTCACCGACGAGCAGGTGGTCAACGACGCCACCATCCGCGGGGTGTTCAGCAACAACTTCCAGATCACCGGGCTCCAGGCCGGTGAGGCGCGCGAGCTTGCGCTGCTGCTCAAGTCCGGATCGCTGGCGGCGCCGCTCTACCCCATCGAGGAGCGCGCCATCGGCCCGAGCCTCGGTCGCGACAACATCGACAAGGGCGTGACCGCGCTGATCGTCGGCATGCTTGGGGTGTTCCTGTTCATGTGGGTCTACTACAAGACCTTCGGCCTGGTGGCGGACCTGGTGCTGCTCGCCAACGTGGTGCTGCTCACCGCGCTGCTGTCGATGATGCGCGCCTCACTGTCGCTGCCGGGCATCGCCGGCATCATCCTCACCGTCGGCATGGCGGTGGATGCCAACGTGCTGATCTACGAGCGCATCCGCGAGGAGCTGCGCAAGGGTGTGACCCCGCAGGCGGCGATCCGCGCCGGCTTCGACAAGGCGTTGTCGGCGATCACCGATTCCAACATCACCACGCTGATCGCCGGGGTCGTGTTGTGGGTGCTCGGCACCGGCCCGATCCGCGGCTTCGCCATCGTGCTGACACTCGGCATCCTGACCTCAATGTTCACTTCGCTCATGGGCAGCCGGGCGCTGCTCACTCTCATGTACGGCGGCCAGCGCAAGGTGGCGCGCCTGTCGATCTGAGCGCCGCCGCCAGCCGCCGCAAAGGACCAGTAAGTGGAATTCTTCAGCCACCAGACCAACTTTCCCTTCATGGCCACACGCAAGGTGTGGTACACGCTCTCGGCCATATTGATGGTCGTGTCGCTCGGCTCGTTCTTCATCCGCGGGCTCAACCTCGGCATCGACTTCACCGGTGGTGTGAGCGCCGAGGTCAGCTTCCCCCGCGCAGCCAACGTCGATGCGGTGCGCGCCGCACTCGCCGCGAGCAGTTTCCGCGAACCGCAGGTGCAGAGCTTCGGCTCATCGCGCGACATCCAGATCCGCTTGCCTCCCGACCCGCAGCAGAGTCCCGGCGAGGTGCGCACGCGGCTGGAGGCCGCCCTGCACGCGGTCGACCCCGGGGCGCAGGTGACGCAGCTCGATGTGGTAGGCCCGCAGGTCGGCAACGAGCTCAAGATGAGCGCCATGTGGGCGCTGTTCTTCACGCTGCTCGGGATATTTCTCTACATCGCCTTCCGCTTCCACACCTGGCGGCTGTCACTCGGCGCGATTTTCGCGGTGCTGCACGACCCGATCCTGGTGATCGGCTTCTTCTCGCTCACGCAGATGTCTTTCGATCTCGCTGTGGTCGCGGCCATCCTCGCCGTCATCGGTTACTCGTTGAATGACACGGTGGTGGTGTTCGACCGCATCCGCGAGCGCTTCGAGAGCAACCGCCGCTCCCCCTCGGACGTGATACTCGACCAGTCGATCAACCAGACGCTGTCGCGCACCATCATGACCAAGGTGGTGACTTCGATCGTGGTGGTGGCGCTGCTGTTCCTCGGCGGCCCGGTGCTGCGCGGCTTTTCCGCGGCGCTGCTCATCGGCATCATCGCCGGCACTTACTCCTCGATCTACATCTCCAGTGCCATCGCGCTCGACTTCGGACTCACCGCCGAGCACCTGTTCCCCTCGGTCAAGAAGGCCGCGCTCGACCACCTGCCGTAACGGAGCCCCGTGCTCTGATCGCCGATCCGCACCTCTGGCTGGCTTTCTTCGCGCTGTCGCTGCTCGAGATCGTTCTCGGCATCGACAACATCATCTTCATCTCCATCCTGGTGGAGCGCCTGCCGGCAGCGCGGCGCTCGGCCGCGCGCATCACCGGGCTCACACTCGCCATGCTGACGCGCATCGCGCTGCTGCTCTCGATCGTATGGATCACGCACCTCACGCGGCCGTGGCTGCAGTTCGCCGGGCGCAGCTTCTCCGGGCGCGACCTGATACTGCTCGCCGGTGGACTGTTCCTGCTCGGCAAGAGCGTGCTGGAGATCCACCAGACACTGGAGGGTCAGCCCACCGAGGCAGACCGCCGTCGACTGCGCGACAGCTTCGCTGCCGTGGTGGCGCAGATCGCTGTCATCGACATCGTGTTCTCGCTCGACTCGGTGTTCACCGCCGTCGGGCTGGTACGGGAGCTACCGGTCATGGTGGCCGCCATCGTGGTGGCGATCCTGGTCATGATGCTGGTGTCGCGTTCGATCGGCGCCTTCATCACGCGCCACCCGACCATCAAGATGCTGGCGCTCTCGTTCCTGCTGCTGATCGGCGTCGCGCTGGTGGGCGAGGGGCTGCACTTCGAGATCCCGAAGGGCTACCTGTACTTCGCCATGGCTTTCGCCTTCGGCGTGGAGCTGATCAACCTGCGGCTGCGCTCACGCGTCGGCGAGCGTGGTGCGCAGCGCCGGGAGCCGGGGAAGCAGCCGCGGGAGTGATGGCCGACACCGCCTCAGGCGGTGCGGGGGGCGGGTGCAGCACCGTTCGCGGCCTTGCGCAGACAGCTGTGACGGTAGCCGTAGAAGACGTAGACCAGGACGCCGATCCCCGTCCACACAACGAGCCGAATCCACGTCGCGAGCCCCAGGGACACCATCATCAGCCCGCACACGAGCGCGCCGGCAATGCAGGTGAACCACGGCCACGGCGTGCGGAATGGGCGCGGCAGCTCCGGACGTGTCACGCGCAGTATGAGTATTCCGATACATACGGTCACGAAGGCGGCCAGGGTGCCAATCGAAACCAGGTGGCCAAGCAGACCCACCGGGAACAGGCCGCCGATGAGTGCGGCCGACAAGCCGGTGACCACCGTGCCCGTCGAAGGCGTGCGGAAGCGCGGATGAACGTGGCCGAACCATGGCGGCAGCAGGCCGTCGCGCGCCATGGCGAAGAAGATACGGGCCTGGGCGATGGTCATGACCAACATCACGGAGGTCATGCCCGCCACCGCACCCAGCTTGACGGGAATTCCCAGCCAGTGCAGCCCCGCGTACTTATCGAGAGCGAGTGCCACCGGCGCCGGGACGTTGAGCTCGCGATAACTCACCATGCCAGTGAGTACGGCAGAGACCAGCACGTAGAGGATGGTGCAGATGACAAGGCTCGCGAGGATACCTATGGGCATGTCACGCTGCGGGTTCTTGGCTTCCTGGGCGGCGGTGGAGATGGCATCAAAGCCGATGTAGGCGAAGAAGATGACTCCCGCGGCAGCCAGGACGCCGCTCGGACCGTAGACGCCCCAGGAGCCCGCGTTGGGCGGCACGAACGGGTGCCAGTTGTCGGTGTTGATGTAACCGACGCCAAAGAGGATGAACAGCACGATCACGGTGACCTTGATGGTCACGATGACGGAGTTGAACGAGGCCGATTGCTTGATGCCGATGTAGCAGATGGTGGCGATCGCCGCCACGATCAATATCGCCGGCAGGTTGATGATCGCCCCGGTACGCACCAGGTGCAGCGCGTCGGCGCCCTGATCGAGCGGCGCGTGCGACAGCGCGGGCGGAATGTGTATATGCAGCTGGTCGAGCAGGCTGATGGCGTACCCGGACCAGCCGACCGACACGGTGGCGACGGCAAACAGGTATTCCAACACCAGGTTCCAGCCGATGAACCAGGCGATACCCTCGCCGAGGGTCATGTAGGAGTAGGAGTAGGCGCTGCCGGAGACCGGGATCATGGCAGCGAACTCCGCGTAACACAGTCCGGCGAACGTGCAGCCGAGTCCCGCGACGATGAAGGATAGCGGCAGCGCCGGGCCTGCATTCTGGGCGGCGGCGACCCCGGTGAGCACGAAGATTCCCGTGCCGATGACGCCACCGATGCCGAGAAGCGTGAGCTGTGTGCCGGTGAGCGCACGCCGCAGCTGGTTACCGGAGGATTCCTGCTCGTGCAGCTCGGCAATCGACTTGGTCGCAAGAAGCTGACTCGGCACAGCACCCCCGGTTTTTCGTGCCGAGGACTCTACAACAAGCACTCTGTGGAAAGCGAGCGGGCAGCCGCGCCCGCCAGGCGCGCGCGAGGCTCTCAGGACGCGCGCAGCTCCGCGGGCACATGCGGCGCCAGCAGCTCGATGAGCGCGGCGTAGACTTTCGGGGTGCCGGCGACGACATGACCGCCCTGGAGGTACTCCTCGCCGCTCAGGGTACCGATGCGGCCGCCCGCCTCCTGGATGAGGAGCGTACCGGCCGCGGTATCCCAGGCGCTCAAGCCGATCTCCCAGAACGCATCGACCCTGCCGGCCGCGACATAAGCGAGGTCGAGCGCCGCGGCTCCGGGACGCCGTACGCCAGCCGCCTGCAGGGTGACCGCGCGCAGCATCGCGAGATAGGCGTCGAGGTGACGCATGTTGGCGCGGTAGGGGAAACCGGTGGCGATCAGCGCCCCTTCGAGCGTACGACCCTTGCTGACGCGCATGCGGTGATTGTCGAGATGTGCCCCGGCGCCGCGGCTGGCAGTGAACAGCTCCTGGCGCAGCGGGTCGTAGACCACGGCGTGCTCGAGACGGCCGCGCACCTGACAGGCAATCGAAACGGCGAATACCGGAAAGCCGTGCAGGAAGTTGGTGGTGCCATCGAGCGGATCGATGATCCAGAGTGTGTCGTGCTCACCCGTGCGCCCACTCTCCTCGGCAAGAAAGGCGTGCTGCGGATAGTGGCGGCGGATGCTGGCGATGATCTCCTGCTCGGCCGCGCGATCCACTTCGGTCACGAAGTCGTTACGTCCCTTGGAGGCGATGGTGATCGAGTCGAGGCGATTCATGCTGCGCACGATGAGTTCGCCGGCGCGGCGCGCGGCACGCACGGCAATGTTGAGGAGCGGCTGCATGGACGCCCGTCATCATAGCAACGCCCGGCGCGCTCTGCCGACCGCCGTCACGCCGCCGCGCCGAGTTTGGACCGCACCACCCTCACGATCTCGCGCACGTTCTCGAGCGCCATCAGCTCATCGATGTCGAATCTGATGCTGAACTCACGCTCGAGAGCGCACGCAAGCGTCGCGTGCCCGAGCGAATCCCACTGCGGTAGGTCGCTCGGCTCGGTCGCGAGCGTGATCGAGCCAGGATCCACACCGAAGGCGCGTTGAAAAGCGCGCTGCACTCCGGGCAACAGACTGTTCTGCATGAGTCGGCCCTCCAGTCCATGGGAGCCTCCCTCTCTAGGCCCACAAGAGCCTCGAGCCGTTGTGGCGATACGCCGCATCGTCATCGAGCATCTGGATGCGAATCGTGGCAGCCGGCAGCCGGATGCCGTCGGCCGGGCACACGAACAGAGGTCGGGCGGCGCGTGCGTGAAAGCCGCAACGCTCGAGCGCGCTCGCCAGCAGCCGCTCGCTGCAGATGGCGGCGACCTCCGCCACTTCCTCATGTCGGGTAGCCTGCCGCACCGCCAGGTGCACCAGCGCTTCCCATGCGGCGGGAGCATCCGAGTCGAGCCAGCAATCGGCGAGCCGCGCCTGACCCGGTGCGAACGCGAGCACGAAATAACCTTCGGTGGCGGAGCCATTGTTCACCACGTACAGCTCCATCGGAGTCGCCGGACACTGCAACCAGTAGCTCATCACGGTGGCCGAGCGCTCGAGAACTGCGGTGCCATGCTTTGGCACCGGCCAGGGGATCGATGCCGCTGCGACCTGCCCGCTCGGCACGGGGCGCGCCCGCCGGGCCGCCGGTGCCGCGGCAGGCGCGCGCAGCGCCCAAATGGTGTTGCGGATGCAGCGCGCGGCCGCCCGCCAGCGCGGACGCTCCGCGCCGTTGAGATAGAGCAGCGGGCGCACCGGCCGCGCGTACAGGGTCACGACCGTGTTGGATTGCGTGAATCCTATGAAAGGCAGCAGGCGCAACGCCGCATCGCCACCTTCGGAGGTGACGATCGCATCTGCCAGCGTACCGATGTGTCGCATGAGCGTATTGCCCGCGCCGCGTGTGTCCGCACGCGCGGCCCAGTCGATCACATGCAGCAGCTTGAGCCGGTCGGTTCCCGAGCTGCAGACCGCCGGCACGACCGCTGCATGACCGATGATCTCACCATTACGGGTGAGCACGTACGAGCGCGAACCCCGCCAGCCCTCGCGCGGTGCCCAGTACTTCCAGTACAGGTGCCGACGCTCGAACATCGGGTGGGCGCGAGCTACGCCGTGGGCCTGCTGCAGCAGAGCCGTTATGGCGGATTCGTCCGCGACGGTTGTGGAGCGGAAACCTATGCGCGCCATTTGGGCCGCCAAGCTATCGTGCCCGGCAATGAGGCGCCGGAATGATCCTAGGCTCGGGCAGTATAGCTCGCCATGCCCGGCGGGCTGCGCGTACTACCGGGTCCCGATCAGGCTTAAGATTCCACGAGCGAGACACACATGGAATCCTGCGACATTCGCATTGTGTTGGTGGCCCCTTCGCACCCGGGCAACATCGGCGCGGCAGCGCGCGCCATGAAGAACATGGGGCTTTCGGCGCTGGTGCTGGTGAACCCGCGCGAGTTTCCGCACCCGGAGGCGAGCGCGCGCGCGTCGGCAGCGGACGACGTGCTGCGGGCGGCCCACGTCGTGCCTTCGTTGGCGGAGGCGCTCGCGGGCTGCGGTTATGTCGCGGCGACCACGGCACGCGGCCGCGAGCAGTACTACCGCGTCGTCGACGTACGCGTGGCAGCGGCGCGGCTGGTGGCCGAGGCGCGGCGCACGCCGGCCGCGGTGGTGTTTGGTGCCGAGCGCAGCGGCCTCAGCAACGAAGAGCTGGAGATGGCCCATGCGCTGATCCGCATCCCGGCGAGCCCGCAGTACGCCTCGCTCAATCTCGCCATGGCGGTGCAGCTGGTCGCGTACGAGCTGTACCGGGCCCAGGGCGCGCCTGCGCCGGTCTCGGTGCCGCTCGCGGCGCCGCTGGCGAGCACGCAGGAAATGGAGCGCCTCTACGCGCATTTCACCGAGGTGCTCGAGGAAATCGATTTCCGTGACCGCACGCAGAGCGGCACGCACCTGATGGCGCGGATCCGCCGGCTGTTGCAGCGTGCGGAGCCCGATCAGAACGAGGTCAACATTCTGCGCGGCATTCTGACCGCAGTGCAGAACCAGCGCCGGACCGCAGGCGGAGCGCGCCGGTGAGTTCCGCGGCCATCTACCTCGACTACGCCGCCACGACGCCCGTCGACCGCGAGGTGGCGCAGGCGATAGCTGAGTGCCTCACCGCGGAGGGTGACTTCGGCAATCCCTCCTCGACGCATGCGTACGGCAGCGCCGCCGCGGCGCGGGTGGCGCGGGCACGCACCCAGGTCGCTGCACTCATCGGCGCACGGCCCGAGGAGATCGTGTTCACCTCCGGCGCCACCGAATCGAATAACCTGGCAATCCTCGGCTGTGCGCGTGCCAATGCCGACCGCGGCCGTCACCTCATCACCTCACGCACCGAGCACAAGTCGGTGCTCGATCCGTTTCACCGCCTGGAGAAGGAAGGCTTCAGCGTGAGCTGGCTCACTCCCGCGCCCGGCGGCCGTATCGACGCCCAGGCTTTCGCCGCCGCACTGCGTCCCGACACGGTGCTGGCAGCGCTCATGTTCGCGAACAACGAGACCGGGGTGCTCGAGGACGTGGCGGCGATCGGCGCCTTCTGCCGCGAGCGCCACGTCGCCTTTCACTGCGACTGCGCGCAGGCGGCCGGCAAAGTCCCGTTGGCGCTGAATGAGCTGCCCATCGACTTCGCTGCCTTTACCGCCCACAAGCTCTATGGACCGAAAGGGATCGGTGCACTGTACGTGCGCGGCGCTGCACGTCCGCTGCTTCAGCCGCTCACCTACGGTGGCGGGCAGGAGCGCAACCTGCGGCCGGGCACGCTTCCGACGCACCAGATCGTCGGCTTCGGCGCCGCTTGTGAGCTTGCCGCGCGCAAGTTGCCGGAGGAGGGGCCGCGTCTGCAGCGATTACGCGAGCGGCTGTGGCGAGAGCTCGAAGCGCTCGGCGGCACGCACCTGAATGGCGCGGCGGCACCGCGCCTGCCCGGCATCCTCAACGTCTCCTTCGAGGGTGTTCACGGCGAGAGCCTGATCGGCGCACTGACGGGACTCGCCATATCCACGGGCTCCGCCTGCAGCTCCGAGTCCGCCGATCCCTCGTACGTGCTGCGCGCACTCGGGCGCAACACCCAGCTGGCGCAGGCCTCGCTGCGCTTCAGCCTGGGCCGCGCTACCCGCGAGAGCGAGGTGGACTCCGCGTCGGCCGCGGTGAGGGAGGCTCTGGAGCGGCTGCGCGCGCTGTCACCGGCGGGTCCTGCGGGCGAGGCACGCAGGGATGGACGGGCGATCGCGAAGGACGCCGCGGGTGCAGCGCTCGTGACCGGCGAGGCGGGTGGGCCGGGGCAGGACACCTGGGTGCGTTTTCACCTGCTCGTCGCCGGCGACATTGTGAAGGAGGCACGTTTTCAGGCTTTTGCCTGCCCCCATACTACGAAGGTGGCCGCACAGCTCTGCGAGGCTTTGCGCGGACGGACACGGCAGGCGCTGATTCCGGGCTCGCCGGGCGGGTGGGCACGGGAACATGGCGTCCCGGCCGAGAAACTCGGCCGGCTGCTGGTGGTCGAAGATGCCCTGCGCGCGTGCCTCGCGCACTGGACCGAGGCGCTAGAATACGAGGAGCGATGAGCATTTCACTGACTGAATCCGCGGCCGACCGCGTCAGGACCTTCCTCGCCGTGCGCGCACACGGTACGGGATTACGGCTTGGGGTGCGCAAGACGGGCTGCTCCGGCTTTGCGTACGTCATCAACTACGCCGACGGCCCACAGCCGGGCGATGCGATCTTCGAGGACCGCGGAGTCCGGGTCTTCGTGGATGCCGAGAGCCTGGCGCTGATCGATGGGACGGTCGTCGACTTCGTGAAGCAGGGGCTGAATGAGGCCTTCCGCTTCAGGAATCCGAACGTCAAGGGCGAATGCGGTTGCGGGGAGAGCTTCTCCGTGTGATGGCCCGGGCGCCCGCGCGCCTGCACCGCCCGCGACCCGTCGTGGCGCCCAGAAAAACTCCTTACCGGACGCGCACTTCCAGCGTGCGGTAAATTGCCGGCGGCTCGGCGGCCAAGGTAAACTGCCCCGCCTGCCCCGGGGCCCCCGCGAAATTGCGCGTCTTACCGACCGGTGCAGGCTCGTCGGTTACGGCAAGCGCAATTTCGTGGGGTGGTTTGCGGGGGGCGGCGCGTCCGCCGCCGGAACATCTCCCACTCGTCTGCATCCTCGAAAGGTCAAAGCGAATGGCGCTCGAGCGCACCCTGTCGATCGTCAAGCCCGACGGCGTAAAGGCCAATCTGATCGGCGAGATCTACCGCCGTTTCGAGCAAGCCGGCCTCTCGATCATCGCCGCCCGGATGCTGCAGCTCTCGCAGCGCGAGGCCGAGGGGTTCTACGCCGTGCACCGCGAGCGTCCGTTCTTCAAGGACCTGGTGCGTTACATGAGCTCGGGTCCGGTCGTCGTGCAGGTGCTGGAAGGCGAGAATGCGATCGCGCGCAACCGCGACATCATGGGTGCCACCGATCCGAAGAAGGCTGCGCCCGGCACCATCCGCGCAGATCTCGCGACCAGCATCGAGCAGAATGTGGTGCACGGTTCCGATGCGCCTGACACTGCCGCACGCGAGATCGCCTACTTCTTCAGCACCACCGGGCTGCACCCGCGCGGCTGAAGCCGCCAGCCACACAGGCCCATGACCACCGACCCCGCGCAACGCACCAACCTGCTCGGACTGCCGCGCAGCGAGCTCACGCAGTTCGTCGCGCAGCTCGGCAGCCGGCCCTTCCGCGCACGGCAGCTCATGAACTGGATCTACAAGCGCTGGACGGGTTCGTTCGCCGACATGAGCGACCTGGCGAAGGACTTCCGCGCGCGGCTCGCGCTCGCGGCCGAGGTGCGCGCGCCGGAAATCGTGGCGGTGCAGCGCTCCGCCGACGGCACGCGCAAGTGGCTGCTGAAGGCCGACGCCGCCCAGGCGTTCGAGATGGTTTTCATCCCCGAGCCCGACCGCGGCACGTTGTGCATCTCTTCGCAGGTCGGCTGCGCACTCGACTGCTCGTTCTGCTCCACTGCGCAGCAGGGTTACAACCGCAACCTGACGACCGCCGAGATCGCCGGCCAGGTGTGGCTCGCGGCGCGCGAGCTCGAGCAGGAGGAGCGTGCGCGCCTCGCCGCAGGCGTTGCGGTCGAGGACGGCCGGCACGATGAGCGGCATGTGACCAACGTCGTGCTGATGGGCATGGGCGAGCCGCTCGCCAACTTCCGCAACGTGGTGCCGGCACTGCGCATTCTTCTCGATGACTTCGGTTTCGACCTGTCGCGGCGCCGGGTGACGCTGTCGACCTCGGGACTGGTCCCGCAGATCTACCGGCTCGCAGAGGAAACCAACGTCGCGCTGGCGGTGTCGCTGCATGCTCCCGATGACGCGTTACGCAATGAGCTCGTGCCCATCAACCGCAAGCATCCGATCGCCGAGCTGCTGCAGGCCTGCTGGCACTATCTCGATGAGCAAAACGGCCGCAGCGTCACCTTCGAGTACGTGATGCTGGATGGCATCAACGATTCCCCGGCGCAGGCGCGCGCGCTGGCACGGCTGCTCAAGGGGCGCCCGGCCAAGGTGAACCTGATTCCTTTCAACCCGTTTCCCGGCACGCGTTACCGGCGCTCGCCCGCGCATGTGATCCAGCGCTTCCGCGACGAGCTGCTGCAGCGCGGGCTGCTCGCTACCATCCGCCGCACGCGCGGTGACGACATCGACGCCGCCTGCGGACAGCTCGCCGGCCGGGTGATCGATCGCACCACCGTGCGGCTCGGCAACAAAGTCATCGGTGTCGCGGTCCAACCATGAGCAAGCACGGCAACTCTCTTCGCGGCGCGCGTGCACGCGCACGGCTGATCTGCGGCGGGGCTGCAGCGCTGCTGCTCGCCGCCTGCGCCAGCCACGCGAAAAAAGTCGACAAGGCGCACGAAGCGGCCATCTACAATGTGCAGCTCGGTCTCGCCTACATGAGCCAGGGCGATCTCGAGCGCGCGAAGGAAAAGCTCGACCGCGCGCTCAGCCAGGATGCGGACAGCGCCGACGTGCACAGTGCGCGCGCGCAGCTGTTCGCGCGGCTCGGCGAGAAGGACAAGGCGGACTCCGAGTACCGCGCCGCATTGCGGCTTGCACCGCAGGATCCGCGCATGGTGAACAACTATGCCGTGTACCTGTGCCAGAACGGCCGCTCGGATGACGGCGTGAAGCGCTTCCTCGAGGCGGCGCGTAACCCCATGTACCCGACCCCGGAAGCCGCCTACACCAACGCCGGAGTGTGCCTGCGCTCCGCCAAGCGCGATGAGGAGGCGCGAGTCAACTTTGGCCGTGCGCTGCAGCTCAAGCCGAACTTCGCCGAGGCGCAATTCCAGCTCGCCAACCTGCAGTTCGACCACGGCGAGTTCGTGCCGGCGCGTAATGGCATCGACGGCTTCATCGGTACTTACAACGCGACGCCCGATCTGCTGCTGCTCGCCGTGCGCGTCGCCCGGGCCCAGGGCGATCGCGTCGCCGCGCAGCGCTACGCTCGCAAGCTGCAGCTGGATTTTCCCGGAACCGATCAGGCGCGCGCTCTGGCCGCACTCGGCCCCGGTTGACTCGCATGACGGCTGAAGCGGGCGGCGGTGAGCTGCGCGGCATCGGCGCGCGGCTGCGCGCTGCGCGTGAAAAACGCGGACTCACGCTGCTGCAGGCCGCAGAACGGCTGCACCTCGATGCGCGCAGCGTGCAGGCGCTCGAGGAGGAGGATTTCACCGCACTCGGCGCGGATGTGTACGTACGCGGACACCTGCGCCGCTACGCCGAAGCGGTCGGAGAGTCGCCCGCGCAGCTGCAGCAGTTGTACTCGGAGAGCCCCCACGCGTCGCGGCCGGATCTCACGCGCATCCCCCGCGGGGAGCCCGGGAAAACGTCCGCGCGGCTGCTGCTGCCCGCCCTGCTGCTGGTGGTGGGGTTTGCGGTGGCGGGACTGCTGTGGTGGCTGCTGACGATGCCCGGAGAGAAGGCACACCCGCTACCCGCGGACCGCACCCCGGCCGCAGCATCAGACGCAGCAGCCGCCACCGACACACCCGGCACACAGCCCCCCGCACCACCCGCCGCCGCAGGCAGCAGCGCTGCGCGCCCGAGCTCTTCCCCTGCCGCTGCATTGCCCGGCACCGGGCCGCAGGCACGCCTCGAGCTCATCTTTTCCGCCGGGAGCTGGGTGGAGATCTCGGATGGGGAGGGCCGACGCCTGCTGCACGGACTCATCGAGGGAGGGAGTACCCGCACCTTGATGGGAAGCGCGCCGCTCCTGGTGGTGCTCGGCAACGCGCCCGCAGTGACATTGCGGCTCAACGGGCAACCCGTTCTGCCCGGGACACTGGTACGGCGCGACGGTAGTGCGCACCTGCTGATCGACGCTGCGGGCCGCGTGAGTGCGGCCGCGCCGCGGCTCGCCCACGGTGATTGACATGGGCGAGCAGATCCAGCCGGTCCGCGGAATGAACGACGTGCTGCCGGAGGCGGTCAGCGCTTGGCAGTACTTCGAGAGCTGCACGCGCGAGGTGCTCGCCGCTTACGGCTACGAGGAGATCCGCGTGCCCGTCGTGGAGCACACCGAGCTCTTTCAGCGCGCCATCGGTGAGCACACCGACGTCGTCGGCAAGGAAATGTATACCTTCAACGACCGCGAGCGTCGCAGCCTGACACTGCGACCGGAGGCGACTGCGGGCATCGTGCGTGCGCTCATCTCCAACGGCATGTTGCGCGGACAGCGCCACAAGCTGTGGTGCCTTGGGCCGATGTTCCGCCACGAGGCGCCGCAGGCTGGCCGCTACCGGCAGTTCTGGCAGGTTGACGTCGAGGCAGTCGGTAGTCCGGGCCCCGATGTGGACGCGGAGCTCATCGCGATGAGCGCGCGGCTATGGCGACGGCTGGGTATCGAGGGCCTGATGCTGCAGCTCAATTCCCTCGGCACTCCGGAGAGTCGCCGCGACTATCGCGCACGGCTGGTCGAGTACCTGAGCTCGCACGAGTCGCAGCTCGATGAGGACAGCCGGCGGCGGCTCAGCGGCAACCCACTGCGGGTGCTCGACAGCAAGAACCCAGACATGCAGGAGCTGATCCGGGGCGCGCCGCGCCTGACGGAGTACCTGGATGCCGAGTCGCGCGCGCACTTCGATTCGCTGTGCGACATGTTGCGCACCATCGGCGTGCCGTACGAGATAAACCCGCGCCTGGTGAGGGGACTCGACTATTACAACCGCACGGTGTTCGAGTGGGTCACCGCCTCCACCAGCGCACAGAATGCCGTATGCTCCGGCGGTCGCTACGACGGGCTGATCGCGCAGCTCGGCGGCGATGCGACCCCCGCGGTCGGTTTCGCCATGGGCGTGGAGCGGCTCGTGGCACTGCTCGTGGCTGCCGGGCGCACCCCGCCCGCGGCGCACCCGGACGTGTACCTGGTCGTCGGCGGCCCGCAGGCAATCACCCCGGCGCTGCAGCTCATCGAGCGGCTGCGCACCGAGCGCCCCGCGGTACGCTTCGAGCTGAACGTCGGCGGTGGCAACCTCAAAGCCCAGTTCCGCCGGGCCGACCGCAGCGGAGCCGTGCTGGCCCTGATCGTGGGGGAAGATGAGATTGCGCGCGCCGTGGTCGGCTTGAAACCTTTGCGCGACACCGCCGGTCAGAGCGAGTGCCCCATTGCACAGCTGCCGGCCGGGCTCGATGCGGCACTCGCTGCGGCGCGCGCCGCCGCCGCGAGACGCTGAAGTCTGGGGAGGATGCGTGGACGACTATCTGTCTGAGAAAGAGCAATGGGAGTGGCTCAAGGCGCAGGTACGCGAGAACGCGCCGGCCGCCCTGTTGGCGATCGTGGTGGTTGCCGCCGGGGTCTTCGGCTGGCGCTGGTGGCAGGGCCACCAGGACACGCGCCATATGGAGGCCGGAGGCAAGTACATGCAGATGGTCCAGTCGCTCGAGCGCGACGATCGCACGCAGGCACTCGTGCTGCTCGGTGAGCTGGAGCGCGGTTACGCCGGCTCTCCTTACACCGATCAGGCCCGGCTGCTGGCCGCGCGGGTGTATGTCGATGAGGCGCAGCTCGATCACGCGGCGAGCGAGCTCTCGACCGTAGCCGAGCACTCGAAGGATCACGACCTCGCGCTCGTCGCGCGCCTGCGGCTCGCACGCGTGCAGATTGCACAGGGCAAGCCCGACAGCGCGCTCGCCACGCTCGGCGGCGTGGCCGAAGCCGGGGCGTTCGCCGCACGCTACCACGAGGTGCGTGGCGATGCCTATTACACCAAGGGCGACAAGGCGGGAGCGCTCAGCGCGTATCGCGCCGCGCAGAGCGCCGGAGGGGAAGGCACCGACACTGCGCTCCTGCGGTTGAAGATCGCCGACCTCGAGAATGGCGCAGCGCCTGCGGCACCGGCCGCGGCCGCCAACACTCCGGTCGCTCCCGCCCCGGCCGCTGCCAGGTAATCATGCGAGTACGGCAACCCGTGAAACCAACACACGCCCTTGCGCCGGCCGCTGTGCTCGTGGCGCTCGTGCTGATCGCCGCCTGTTCGAAGGACAAGAACATCGATGAGCCGGCCAAGCTGACGCCGCTACCCCACCCCAGTGTGCGCGTGACGCACCTGTGGGGCCACAACATGGGCGACAAGAGTGCCGCTGTGCTTCGGCTCGGGCAGGGCATTTCGATCGCCGAGCAGCGCGTCTACGCCGCGGGCCACAAAGGCGAGGTCGTGGCGCTCGACCTCGCCAACGGCCACCTGCTATGGCGTGCGAAAACCGGCGCGCCGCTCTCCGGCGGCACTGCCTCGAGCTCCGAGCTGGTGGTGGCCGGCGCCAGCGACGGGCAGGTGTTCGCCTTCGATCCCGCCAACGGCCACAGCCGCTGGAAGGTGCGCGTAAATGGCGAGGTGCTGGCACCGGCGGCGATCTCCGCACGGCTGGTCGCGGTGCGCACGGTCGATGGCAAGCTGCACGCGCTGAGTCCCGCGGACGGGCACGAGTTGTGGGCGACCGAGCAGCAGGTACCGCGCCTGTCACTGCGCGGCACTGCGAGCCCGGTGATCACCGGGGACCTGGTGCTGTGCGGGTTCGATAACGGCAAGGTCGTGGCCGTCAATGCCGCCGATGGCTCGCTGCAGTGGGAAGCCACCGTGACTCCGCCGCACGGACGTACCGAGCTCGAGCGGCTCGATGACATCGATTCGCCGGTGCGCGTCTCGGGCCGTGACGTGTACGCCGTCGGTTTCCAGGGCAAGGTGGCCATGCTCGCGCTCGACACCGGGCAGGTCTGGTGGTCGCACGAGGAATCGAGCTACCGCGGCATCACGCTCGATGAGGACACCCTGTACATGGCGGATGCCGACGGAGTGGTGGCGGCGCTGAAAGCACGCACCGGCGCGGAGGTGTGGCGTCAGAATGTGCTGCTGCACCGCGGCCTCTCGCCCATTGCGGTCATGGACGATACGGTCGTGGTCGGGGATTTTCAGGGCTATGTCCACTGGCTCGACAAAGCGAGTGGAGCGCTCGCGGCGCGCATCGGCAGCGGCTCCGGCCGCATCAGCACCCAGCCGCTGGTGGCCGGTGACATCGTGGTGGTCGCCAACGACCGGGGTCACATCAACGCCTATCGCGTGAAGCCGCTGGCGGTGGCCGCCACGCCAGGCAAGCCCGCGCCCCCGCAGAACAAGTAGCGGCGCGCAGCGCGGTCAGCGCGGCCATGTTGCCCGTCATCGCGCTCGTGGGGCGGCCGAATGTCGGCAAGTCGACGCTGTTCAACGTGCTCACCGCGACACGCGACGCGATCGTCGCGGATGTGCCCGGGCTCACGCGCGATCGTCAGTACGGCTTCGGACGAGTGGGCCCGATCCCGTACGTGGTGATCGACACCGGCGGACTCATCGAGAATCCGCGCGGTATCGAGGCGCAGATGCGTGCGCAGACCCAACGCGCGCTGGAGGAGGCGGACCGGCTGATATTCATCGCCGACGCGCGCGGCGGACTCTCGGCCCAGGATCAGTTCGTCGCACGCGAGCTGCGCCGCTCGGGCAAGCCCGTCACGCTGGCACTCAACAAGTCCGAGGGGCTCGACCCCGATACGGTCGCCGCCGACTTCCATGCACTCGGCTTCGGTGAGCCGGTCGCCATCTCGGCGAGCCACGGGAGCGGCTGCGAGGAGCTCATGGCGCACGTCCTCGCGGGCTTCGAGGCAGAGCGGCCCGCCGCGGAGGAGGAGGCCGGCGCAATTCGCATCGCCATCATCGGCCGGCCGAACGTCGGCAAGTCGACGCTCGTCAACCGACTGCTCGGTGAGGAGCGTGTGATCGCGAGCGAGGAGCCCGGCACCACCCGCGACAGCATTCTCGTGCCCTTCGAGCGCGAGGGGCGCCATTTTCTGCTCATCGACACGGCGGGGGTGCGCAGACGCGCGCGGGTGGCGGATGCGGTCGAGCGCGCGAGTGTCGCCAAGACCCTGCAGGCGATCGACGAGGCGCACGTGGTGATCCTGGTCCTCGATGCACACGACACGGTGGCGGAGCAGGATGCCAGCGTGCTCGGGCTCGCCCTCGAGCGCGGACGTGCGCTCATCATCGCGGTCAACAAGTGGGACGGCATACCCGAGGAGCAGCGCGAGCAGATCCGTCGCCAGCTCGCCCTGAAGCTCGACTTCGTGCCGTTCGCGCCGCTGCATTTCATCTCCGCGCGTCACGGCACCGGGGTAGGTGAGCTGATGCACTCGACCGTGCGCGCCTACGAGGCGGCGATGCGCGCCCTGCCGACGCGCGAGCTCACCCGCACGCTCGAGCATGCACTCAGCGTGCATCAGCCGCCGCTGGTGCGTGGCCGCCGTATCAAGCTGCGCTACGCTCACCAGGGCGGGCGCAACCCACCGCGCATCGTCATCCACGGCAACCAGACCGCCGCGGTGCCCGACGCCTACACACGCTATCTCGCCAACGTCTTCCGCAAGACGTACGACCTCTTTGCCACGCCGGTATTCATCGAGTACCGCACGGACGCCAACCCTTATCAGCGCGAGTCGCGCCTGCCGCGCGCGCGGCCGCGGCGGCGGCGTGCCGGAACCCGCAGGACACGCTGAGCCGCGGCCGACCTCGAGCACCGAGCCCGACACGGTCGCACGGCGCAGCGCTCGGGCACTGCACCAAAGGGCAGCGGTGGACTCTGGCTTTGTATGATGAAGTCATCTAAATAGACCTCTGGCCGCGCTGTCGCGCAGGGACCAACCGGAAGGTGAGGGGTGGTGGCCGCTCGAAGTCCGCCGAGCCTTTGCGCCGTGCTCGCCGCCGCGCTGCTCGGCGCGGCTCACGTCGCGGGAGCGCAGGAGCTGAATCCGCGCGCGTACGTCATCACGCCAGTGGGGACCAACGCGATCAACCTCGGGTATTCGCACCTCCAAGGCAACCCGGACGTGGCCGGCGCCGCGCCCATTACCGAGGCTGATGGGACTGTCGACCTGGCCGCATTCGGCTACTACCTCAGCTGCGGTCTGCTCGGCCGGTCGGCCAACTTCGCCCTGGCCATTCCATACGCAGTTGGGGAGTTTGCGGGGATCGTGGCCGAAGCACCGAGGCATGCCCGGCGCTCGGGATTCGCGGATTCCTCCGTGCGATTCTCCGTGAACCTGATCGGCGGCCCGGCGATGGAGCCGCAGGAGTTCGCCAAGTGGCAGCAGGATATCCTTCTGGGCGTCAGCCTGAAGATCGTGGCGCCCACGGGGCAGTACGACCCGACGAAGCTGATCAACTGGGGTACCAACCGCTGGGCGTTCAAACCCGAGATCGGCTATTCGCAGCGCTGGAATCACTGGGTGCTGGACGGCTACGCGGCCCTGTGGTTCTACACGACCAATCCCGAGTTTTTTTCGCACAACCAGCTCTTCCCCGGCGTTCAGTCGAAGACGCAAAGTCCGGTCACTTCCGTCGAGGCGCACCTGAGCTACGACGTGCGGCCCCGCCTGTGGATCTCACTCGATGCCAACTTCTGGGCGGGCGGGGAGAGTAGCGTGAACGGCGTGTCGAACGCCGCTACCTATCAACGGAGCTCGCGCGTTGGCATCACCGCCTCCATCCCCCTCACTGCACATCATTCCATCAAGGTGAGTTACAGCGACGGCGCCTACGTCCGCTACGGCGGCAACTACCGGGCGATCTTCGCCTCGTGGCAGTACGGCTGGCTGGGCTGGCCATCCATTCACTGACGCGCAAAGTTGCGAACACGCGCACAAACCGGTGCGCGTGTGCCACGCATAATCTCTGCGGCAATAGCGACGCTGAGGTTACTCGTGAGCGACAACAAGGTCGTCCCGTTTCGCAGGCGGCCGCCCTCGCAGGCGGAGCTGGAGGTTTATCAGCGGATGACGCGACACTGGAGCCCGACGCTCCGGCAGATGATGTTTCCCGAGCTCTTCCGGCGCGAGCAGGATAAAGAGCGGCGCTGGCCGCGGCGCTGAACCGGGGGTGCCGCCGGAGCCCCGGCGCCCGCCGGGGTTGTGCGTTCCGCAAACGTTCGTCATCCTCCCCGGGGCTGGACCGGAGCCCCAGGGTGGAGTGATGAGACCGCGACTACGCGTCGTCCCCGATGATCTCGTACGGCCGATCCTCGATGAAGCCAAGCGGATCCTTGCGGAGATCGGCATCGAGGTGCGTGGCGCGCGGCTGCGCGAGCGGCTGCTCGAGCATGGCCTGAGACTCGCGCGCACCGCCGACGATGCCGAGCGCGTGCTGGTTCCGGCGGAGTATGTGGAGCGCGCCATCGAGAGCGCGCCCAAGACCATCCCGCTCCACGACCGCGACGGCTCGCCCTACACCGAGCTCGGCGGCGACAAGGTGCATTTCGTGCCCGGCTCGAGCGGATTGCAGGTGCTCGACCATCGCACCGGCGAGACGCGCCATTCCAAGACACGCGACTTCATCGAGTACGTGCGCGTCGCCGATGGACTGAAGAACCTGGGCTATCTCGCCACCGCTTTCTCCACCAATGACATCGAGCCGCAGGTCTCGGACGCCTGGCGGCTGTACCTGGTGCTCACCAACTCGCTGAAGCCGGTGGTCTCGGGTGCGTTCACCGAGCACGGTGTGCCGCGCATGGCGGAGATGATGCAGCTTTTCCGGCGCGACAAGGCCGATCTCATCGCCCGCCCGATGTCGATCTTCACGGTCACCGCCAGCGGTTTCTACCGCTACAGCGAGGACTCGTGCCAGAACCTGCTCGATTGCGCCGAGTTCGGCATTCCGGTGGAGATCGTGCCGGTGACGCTGATGGGTCTGATCGCACCCGTGACCCTGGTGGGCGCCACGGTGATGCACGTTGCCGACGTGCTCGCCGGCATCACCATGGCGCAGATGGTGCGACCGGGCACGCCGGTGCTCTTTGGCGGCGCGCCGGCGACCTTCCACATGAAGACCGCAATGTCGCCGATGGCCGCGATCGAGACGCTGCACCTGAATGCGGCGTACGTGGAGATCGCGAAGCACCTGCAGCTCCCGACTCAAAGTTACATGGCACTGAGCGAAGGCAAGTTCCTCGATGCCCAGGCCGGAGCCGAGACCTTCGCGGGTGCGCTGCTCGCGGCGATCAGCGGAGTCAACTCAGTGTCCGGGCCCGGGATGCTCGACTACGTCCTGACCTTCAGTCTCGAGAAGCTGGTGTTCGATGACGAGCTCTGTGGGCAGGCGCTCCACTTCTGCCGCGACTTTGCCGTCATGGATGATCTGCCGACCGTCGAGCTGGTGCGCCAGCTGCTGCACGAGAAGCATCTGCTCACTGCGACCCATACCCTGAGCTACTGGCCGCGGGAGTTGTATTTACCGGGCGCGGTCTTCGACCGTGTCAATCGCGAGACCTGGCTCCAGGAAGGCGGCCGGATCCTCGATCAGCGCGTGAAGGGGGAGGTCGAGCGACTGCTCGCAGCGTACGCATCCCCGCCGACCGATCCTCTGGTCGACGCCGAGCTGATCCGCATGATCAAGGCCGGGCTCACGACCGATGAGCCCCTGCCGGAGATCCTGCCACCGGTGACGCAGCCCGCCGTCGCGGCAGGGGCAGCACGCGAGCGGCGCGGGAGGGGCAGGCGTCCGGCGTAAGCCACGCCCGTGTTGGAAACATGTCTCCCGGGAGCGGCGCTGCAGTGCTCAGCGCTGGGCCGCTTTTTCCTCGTGCTTGCCGGCCTCGGGCGACTTGGGGTGCGGCGTCGACTTGGCGGCCTGCAGCTTGCCGTTCGCCGGGGCGGCTCCGGTCGTCGCAGCGGCAGCCTGGCCGTGGCCCGCGGCGACACCATTTGCGGGCGCTGCGCCATGGGGTCGGTTCGCATAGGAGACCGGCTGCGCATGCGGCGGTGGCGATGGGGGGGCGTGCGCTCCGACCACACCCGGGGCGTTGAATGCCGAGGGGTGCGGAGTGCCGGCGATGGAGGGACGTCCGCCGTTGTTCTTAGCCATCAGTGCCGGGTTGGCGGCCGCCTGCTGCACGTGCTGCCGCTGCAGCTGCGTGGGTGGCACGTGTGCCTCCTCGGCTGCCATGCGCTCCTGGGCGCTCGGCGAGGCCGTGATGCCACCGGACCCACCGTTGTAGCTCGCACGGTTGACCGTGACGTTGTTGACCACGGTGTCGTTGTAGGTGTTGTGCACCACCGTGACGTTGACGTTGGTAACCGACTGGTTGTAGGCAAAGGAGTTTCCGACCCAGCGGCCGCCGACGAAGCCGACACCACCGTATCCGAATCCATAGTTGACGCCGCCATAGAAGCCAACGTGCGGACCCCAATAGCCGGCGTGGAAGACGTACGCGCCGCCGACGAATCCCCAGTAACCCGGAGTCCAGAGCAGTCCGACGCGCGGCGGCGCAACCCAGGTGCCGGGCACCCAGTAATACCCACCGGGCGTCCACGCCCAGTAGCCCGGTGTCCAGATATAACCCTCGACGGGGCAGGGCGGCTGCTCGTACACGGGCAGCGGCGGTGGCGCCTCGTACACCTGCGCGTCTACTTGCGCGGCCGGAGGCGGCGGGGCAGCGACCGCGACTCGGGTGACGCAGCCGCTCAGCTGGGTTGCAGCTGCCGCTGCCACGAGCGCGATGACCGCGCCGAGTGGTGCGACCGAGACCTGCAGACTCTTTGAAGTTATCCTGTCGGACTTCGTGACGCTCGCGAAGAGCTTCACTCAGTACCTGAGCGAGCACGCGCACAAGAGTTAGACGGCAGGCAGGCGCGCCGCCGCCGCGAGAGATGACGCCGGCTGCTGTGCACACCCCGCGTGGATAGTTAGGCA
>DATMPW010000007.1:0-3894 GCA_035566915.1 Steroidobacteraceae bacterium | reverse complement strand
GCGGCAACGATCCGGTTCGCATCGCGGGCCTCGTGCGGGTCGCCAGGCCGGAATCCTGAGCCATCGCCCGCCCATCCTGTGTCGATGAGCAGGGAGTGACGCTCGGGCGTGACTATGAGCGTCGACTGCCCTCCCTCGACGTCGATGAAGTAAATCTGGAGTGTCCGGCGAGTCTCACCCGACGCAGATGCGGGCGAGGCGAGTGAGTCCGCGCTCACGCTGACGAGCGCACCAAGCAGGGACCACGCGGACAGAATGCAGCCTCTGCGCACGTTCGATTACATCAGTCTTGCATCTCGATCGCCTGCACGATAGCGCGCGCCTGCGCCGGGGCACGGCGGCTTTCTCCAGGACTTCGAGCGAGGGCGGGTTGCACGGCCGAGAGAGCATAGTCTCCATGCGATCGAGGCGCGAGTTTACGCCGCCAGCAGCGGGGGTCCACGCGCTGAATCGGCCCGCACTATGCGAATTTGCGAGGGGCGGTCGCCCCGGGGTCACAGTGGCGCACGGACCGGACTTCGGGCACCGCCCCCGATCAGACTCAGCGCATGATGGGGTCTCGCCCTCTCAACCCCGCGTCCCCAGGAGCTCTTCGAGCGCGTAGAGCGTCTTCTGCGGGAAACGCTCGAGCGGATAGTACTTGGTAAGGATGGCGAGCGCTTGCTCGTACGAGCGGACATCGAGATGGCGCAGAAGGTAGCGCACGTCCTCCTCGTCATGGAACTCAGCTCCAATGCGCATCGCGAGCGCCTTCATGGCGAGGAGATACTCCGGCTGCGCCACCATGATGCGCAGATGGTCGAACTCCATGAAGGGTGCAAAATCTCCCTGCGTACTCATGAAGCCCTTGACCGCATCATTCAGCCAGTCGGGAGCGACATGCGCCCGCAGCGCAACCCTTGCCGCCGCTTCGCGCACCTTCTCCGGGGGGCGAAACCAGCCATCGACATCCGCTGTTGAGGGACGCACCGCGTACGCGAGACACATGACCGCGCCGCCGACCAAGAACAACTCCCCTTCGGTCCCCGAAGCGCGCAGCTCCTCGTTCAAAAGTGCAAAAAGCCGCCGCAGATCCGCCGGTGTGAGGACGGCCATGATGGCGCTTCAGACCCTGGCGCCGACTGAGGCGTCGATGAAAATGTTGCGCCGCCTGAAGGGGGCCGGTGAGTGCGTCAAGAGGTACAGGCGCAGGCCGAGGAGCTCCGAGCCGAACGCCGGCTCGGTGAGCGGCGCGATCGCCTTCGTCCAGGTCGGCACCGCCACGCCGCGCTGCGCGCAGGCGTATTCGACCATTGCGGCGATGTAGTTGGCGAGAAACGGCGGCAAGGCGAGCGCCGGCGGTGCGGCGACCGCTTCGCTCAACTCGCCGGCAGTGAAGCCCGACAGGAGCGTGTTGAGCTCGGCGAGCGCGTAAGCCGGCGCGGAACTTACGCAGGCCTTAATGCACGCGGAAAACTCATCGGCGGGGACGGAGAGAACGCGGCGCAGCACGTAGACAGACATGGGAAGGCCCGCGCGTTTCGCCGCGCGCCGGATCGCGGCCTTCTCCTGTCCCGACACGCGGATCTGCATCTGGGAGGTTTTCGCAACATCGCCCATGCCGCCGAGCATGCCGGAGTCCTGATCCATGTGTCAATACTTATGTATTGACAAAAAGACCTCTGAGGCTTGATCGTGAATGCCCGCGCCGGGACGCTCATCGAGCGGGCGGCCGTAAGGCAATGCCGGCGCTTGAGTGTCGAGCCCCTCGCCGTCCAACTGCCGCAAGAGCAGTGCCTCGCTGACGTGGTGCACGTCGATGGCGTCTGCGCTCGCGAGGTCAGCGCTCGTACGTGCGACGCGTAGGATCCGCCCGTAGGCGCGCGCCGAGAGGTTGAAGCGGCGCGCGGTGAACTGCAGCAGGTCCCAGGTTTCACGGTCCGGGAGTGCGTAGCGCTCGAGGTCGCTCCCAGTGAGCGCGCTGTTGAGTGCGCCTTGACGATCGAGTTGCCGAGCGCGGGCGCGCGCGACGCGGAGCCGCACCACCGCGTTCGAGTCTGAGATCCGGCGCGAGTCGAGGAGCGTCGCGACTTCGGTCGGCGTGACGCGCACGTGGAGATCCAGCCGATCGAGCAAGGGACCGGAGAGCCGCGCGCGTGGGGGTGCTTGGACATCGCCGAATCAACTCGACCGCGGCGCTCGAAGTTTCCGCTTCTGTTGCCGAGGGATGGCGGCAAGTAATGACGGAATGCCATCGGAACCTTCAGGGCGGAGACGACGGCTGGGCGGTCCACTCCGAATGTCGATCGATCCGTCGTCGATGCACCGCCAGATCGCAAGCGCGGTGTGAGCACAGAAGCCCTCGGGACGCCTCGTGGTACGCTCCTGGAAATCGACGCACTCGCACAGCCAGGTCCGTTTGCCGTCATCCGTCTCGATGCAGCGCACGGGCTGGCCCTCGATTTCGAAGGTCAGAGCCTTTGCGCGGCGCGGTTCATCGCCCATGCCGGCAAGCATGCCGTCAGTGGAACGTTTGATCTACTCATCCAGAATAGGCATAGACTTGTGGCGACGCTTATGTGGTGGTACTTCGAATGACGACGAGGAGCACCCTGTCATGCGCAATAGCGACGATGGTCATGAGCGGAGCAGCCAGCGGCTCATCGATTATGTACGACTTCAGGGTCGACGCTACCTCGGGCGTTTTGTCCGGGGACACCGCCTCTGGCAATTTCACGTTCGATAGCGGCACGATTCCGTCCGGCGGGGGAACTGCTGGTGCAACCAACCTTCTTACCGCATTGAGCTTCAGATGGGACGGCATCACCTATAACGCGAGTACCGCCAACACCGGCTGGCTAACATTCAACTCCAAGGGGCACCTAACTTTTTTTAGTTTTGGGGACGATTGCATTGCGTTGGCTTGCACGGTTAACAGTCCTTCCACAGATTGGTTAGCCTCACCGGGTGCCGTAGGCTTCTTGTACAGCGACAGCGGCCCGCTCGGATTCGGGAAGGTTTCGTATTCTCTCGTGACGTCAGTGCCAGAGCCCTCTACCACGTCGCTCTTTGCGCTTGCGCTCGTCCTGGGCGTCTTGTCCTTGCGCTTCTCCCGTGCGAGACGCCGCGCTTCGGCCCGCGCCTTCGCCCGCTTGGCGCTGCCAAGCGGAAATTAATCATGTGTGTCATCCTCCGCTCGCGCGAGCGCCGCACAGCGCCCGCACAAGCGCCATTCGTATTCCGAGTCCCACGCCAACGCGTAATTGTCGGCATCATTTCGGCCGCAAAGCGTGGTGCTGCCACCGTCAGGAATGCACAAGTGCACGAGGTTGTTTCCCCCTTGCCCATACAACCGGCGCGTCGCGTAGGGAATGGCCCAAACCGGCATGCCATCGCCTGGCTTGATCCGCTTGGCTTTCATGGTGAATCCTTCCAGCCCCAACATCGCCGAATAACGCACTGCGGTTGGCGCGCACGGCGCTTTCATCCACTGCCGCTCAGCGGCACCGCCGAGAAAACAAGCCGAATCGCTCACATGCGAGGCTAGCGGCACACCGATCACGCCATCTGCACGTGTCACATGGCGCAGGACCGACGAGGAGATCGAGGCTGTGCTGCTGGAGGCCCGTCACGCGGCCGGTGAGTCTACACCCGCCGGCCTGACCTCGATCGGTGGCTCACCTTGTGAGCCTCTCGGTCCGCGATGCGCAGCGCGTCGCGCACGAGCTCTCGGTAAGGAACGAGCAACAACTCGAAGCGGCGGCCGAAGCGCATGGCTTCGGGGTCGAGCGGCCTGTCGGCGCTCATGGCGCGGACATTGCGCGGCGCGGTCGCAAGCCACAAGCGAGAGGCCAAAGCCGCATTTACGACTTAGCCGTGGGCGTGAGAGCTTACCCTAGCCGGACTTCCAGATAG
>DATMPW010000006.1:0-30111 GCA_035566915.1 Steroidobacteraceae bacterium | reverse complement strand
CCGACATGCGCAGGCCCACCTCGTCGGGCTTCAATTGCGCCGCGCGCTCATAAGCTTCGAGCGCCTCCTCCTGGCGCATGAGGCGCGTGGCGACCGCGGCCATCATGACCCAGGTCTGCGGGCTCTCGGGCTCGATCTTCCCGAGATAGCGCGCGGCGGCCTCCGCCTCCTTGAGTCGTCCAAGCTGCACCAGTGCCGGGCCGAGTCCGCGGTACGCGAGCGGGATGTGGGCGGATTGCTTCAGCGCATGGCGCAGCAACCGCTCCGCATCCTGCGCGCGGTCGGCGACCAGGGAGAGCGCTGCGAGACCGCAAAGTGCGGCGACATGACTCGGATCCTCCCGCAGGATCTCGCGGAACAGCTCCTCGGCCTTGCGCCGCTCATCGGCCACCAGCGCCGCAGTCGCTACCTCGACCCGCGCCCGCTGTGGATCGGTGAGACGCGCGCGCTCGAAGGCCACGCGTGCATCCGCGAACTTCCCGAGGTCGACGAGCGCATCGCCGTACGCAAGCCACGCGTGATGGTGATGTGGCGCCGCCTGCAGCACCCGCCGCACCTCTTCGCGCGCCTTATCGGCGCCGCCGTCGCGCCGGCAGGCCCGCGCCAGATCCACGCGGGCGTTGGCGAAATCGGGAACGGCAGTGAGCACCCGTTCGAGCGTGGCAATACTCTCGGAGATCCTGTCCTGGTCGAGGAGTGAAACGCCGATGAGCCACAGACAGTTGACCTCCCCCGGATACTGCGCCTCGAGCGCCCGCAAGCACGCTTCCGCAGTGACCGCCCTCCCCGCGCGCAGCGCCGCGTGTGCGCGGCGAATGCTCTCGGTGAATTCGGCGTGTCGGTTGGGTGCGATGCCCATGGGCTCATGCGCGGGCGGCAGGGGAGCCGCGCGCAGAGGAGCGTAACACGCGCTCGGCCCCGCATTCACCGGCTTACCCGTCTTAACACCCCCCTGTGGCTCTCGGCTACACTGCCGCCTTCGCGTACCGAGCCGGTACGTCCAAACAGTGCTGCAAGCCATGCACGCCAAACGCCTGCTGCTCCTGACTCTTGCCCTGATGGCTGCACTCGCGCCACTCGCCACGCAGGCACGGCGCGCGCTGACACCCGAGGACTGGTATCGATTCCAGGCCGTGTCGGATCTCGAAATTGCACCTGATGGCGCGGCAGTTGCCTATCTCGTGACGAGTTACGACAGAGCCTCGGATGAGAGCCGCGCGGCGCTCTGGACGGTCGACTGGGCCGGGCAGCACAGCGAGCCGCTCACCCGGGGGGAAAGCGTGAGTGAGCCTCGCTTCAGCCCCGATGGGCGTTACCTGAGCTTCCTGTCGGCGCGGCCGTCGAGTACGAATACGCAGCTATGGCTTCTCGAGCGGCACGGGGGTGAGCCGCGCCAGCTCACGCACGTGAACGGTGAGATCACGAGTTACGCGTGGGCTCCCGATGGCTCACACATCGTGCTCGTCATGCACGGTCTCGAGGAAGGGAGCAGCGGGAAGCCCGGAAAGATGGGCAAGGCGAGCAAGCCGCGCACACCCGAGGCAGCGGCGAAGCCGCTGGTGATCGATGCCTACCAGTTCAAGGAGGATGAGGTCGGCTACCTGACCGCCGCATCGCACTCGCACCTTTACCTTCTCGATGTGCGCAGCGGGGCCGTCGAAGCGCTCACTGCCGATCCGGAGCGCGCGGATACACGTCCTGCGTTTTCCCCCGACGGACACCAGATCGCCTACGTGAGCCGCAAGGCCGGCGGCGGCGCCGAGGATGCCGGCATCGATGAGCTCTACCTGGTGCCTGCCACCGCAGGCGCGAAACCGCGGCGGCTGCTGAAGACCTGGACCCCGAACCACCAACACCTCGAATGGAGTCCCGATGGGCGGTCAATCGCCTTCCTCATCGGCGATGAGCCGCGATACAACGCCTACATCCTGGACGATCTTGCGGTGGTGGACGTGGCCTCGGCCCGGGTGCGCGACCTGACGGGCAAACTCGACCGCGCGGTCGTCTCACCGGTCTTTACCTCGGACGGCCGCGCGATCGAGTTCGCCATCGAGGACGATGGTTTCCAGTACCCGGCGCAGGTAACGCTCGCCACCGGCGCGATCACCCACCTCGCGGATTCTACCGTTGTCTCGCAACTGGCCTCCGCGGGAGGGCACACCGCGGTGCTCGCGACGAGCGATCAGTCCGCGATCGAAGTCTATGCGCTCGAGGCGGGGAAGCTGCGGCCGCTCAGCACTCACAATCGCGCGCTGCTCGATGAGCTCGCACTCGGCACGGTCGAGAACATCGTCGTCACGAGCCGTGACGGAACCGAGATTCACGGTCAGATCGTCAAGCCGCCGGACTTCGTGGAGGGCCACCGTTATCCGACCATCCTGTGGATCCACGGTGGACCCAACGGCCAGGACCAGCATGAGCTCGTGCTCGAGGGCTACGGACCGCCGCTCGAGCGGCAACTGTTCGCGACTCACGGATACGTGGTGCTCGCGGTCAACTACCGCGGCAGCACGGGACGCGGCGCGGCCTTCGCCCGCAGCATCGTGGCGGACTGGGGCCACAAGGAGGTGGAAGATCTCCTCGCGGGCATGGATTACGCTATCGCCAGGGGCATCGCCGACCCGGCGCATCTCGGCATCGGCGGCTGGAGCTACGGCGGCATCCTCACCGACTACGTCATTGCGAGCGACACGCGCTTCCAAAGCGCCATCAGCGGTGCGGGCAGCGGCAATCAGCTCACCACCTACGGAACCGATGAGTACATCGTGGAGTACACTGCCGAGCTCGGTGCGCCCTGGCGCAATCCCGCGCTATGGCTGCAGGTCTCCTATCCCTTCTTTCATGCGGACCGCATCCGCACGCCGACTCTGTTCCTTGGTGGTGACAAGGACTTCAACGTCCCGGTTGCCGGCGGCGAGCAGATGTACCAGGCGCTGCGCACCCTTGGGATACCGACACAACTCGTCGTCTATCCGGGCGAATACCACGTGTTGACGCGGCCCAGCTTCCTCGTCGATCGCTCCAGGCGCTACCTCGCCTGGATGCAGGAGTACCTCGGCGGCGCGCCCTGAGCGGTGCGCGACCACAGCCCCTTCCACGGAAAGTTAGGTAACTGCCTAAGTATCGTCAAAGGAGTATCTGCACCGCCTCCCTCTTCTCCCGAGTTCGTCCTATCGTCCCAGATAGCGGGCGAGTACATTCCCGGTCACGCGCTCTACCATGGAATCTCGCCTCGAGAGAGCGGCCACCCATTCGCAGCTTCCGGCGTGGAACACTTCACCGCTGCCACGTGCGAAGTTGACGATCATCCCTGCGCCACGCTTGACTCGATCCACGGCCGCATCGCCGCTGTCTCCGAGCCGGATCTCCGCCACGTACTTGGCGTCGTCGTCGGAGAGAAATCGATCGTCGAGCGGCACCTGCATGCTCTCCTCTTTGAGAGATGACATGCCGAGCGCGAGGATCTGCAATCCTGGCGGCGCACCGCTCGTCTCGGTTGGCTCGGGCAGGCCGCCGCGGATGATGTAGTCGAGCCCGTCGACCTCGTACCCGAACGCGTGACCTTGAGCCCCGAGCAGATCTCCGTAGCAAAGCCCGGTGCCGGCAAAGGCCCAATGTTCGGGCCGATACACCGGGAAACCACGCACGCCTCGCGGCGCACAGGCGCCCCAGCCAGCGTAAAGACCGTTGGTGGCGTTGAGGCCGAAGGTCAACGCGCCCGGACGTCCCGTCTCGCTCGCCTCCCAGGAGTTGGTCGTGCGCGACCGATCGGCAGACTGGTACACCGGATCCTCGGCGCGTGCCCGATACTTGTAGCAAACCTGTGTCTTGCCGCCTCTCTCGAGGCGCGTTTGCCACATGAAATTGCCTGCGAACCGCGCCACGTGTCCGCCGCGATCGAGATATCCATCGACCGCATCACGCATCTCCCAGGTCCAGTATTCGTCGTGCCCGACGAAGACGACGCAGGCGTAGCCCTCGAGAATTTCCGGATTGAAATGCAACTCGTGCTGGCTGGCGAGATCGATGGCAAAGCCCGCGCGCTCCGCCCAGTGCAGGAAGTGTCCGTCATAGCTCGCCCAGCCGGCTGATGCGTATTTGTTGGAGTAACCATTGGCGAACGCCCACTCCGTGTGTGGATAGCGCGGCGCAGCGCCGGGCGGCGGATCGAACTCCAATGGCACCCGGGGCGCGCCGTGCGGCAGAACGACGAAGCCGCGACACCATGGGCGCTCGAGGCTCACGGTCGTCGCATATTGATTCCGGTTCGGCCCGGTGATTCCCTGGTAGTGATTCGACCCTCCCCAGGTGTTGTAGGCCATCCAGGTCCCCGATGCCGCGACCTGGAGAATCCGGTCCGGCTTTCGGCCGGCCGGTGGGCGCACGATAAAAAGATGGTGTGCGCTGAGTTCATCGCCAGCGGGCCCCTCGGCCGTCAACGTGATCCGATAGGCACCGGAAGGCCAATCCTCGCCGATGCGAAACTCCAGCGACGGTGTCCAGCCACACCCGACCACCGAGCACTGCTCGGGAGTATCCTGCCAGCGGGCGTCGCGGACCTGCCGCTCGAGAACGGGTAGCGCGCTCGCGCCATCGCGCGCGATCGCAAGCTGATATCTGCGGACGGTGGAGCTTACGTACAACCGCACGAGCGCTCCCGGTGGGTAGGCTATCGCATCCGTGTAGCACCAGATCTCGCCGCGTGCGCCGCCCATGCCGGGGCGCTCGTAGCGATGACCAAACACCGCTTCGTGCCGCTCTGCGGGGGTAAGGCCGAAGTCCGGAAAGGCTGTCATCGATTCACTTTAGCCCATGTTAGAGTCGATCGCCTCCTGTCCGCGGCAATGGCCGCCGCCCTGGATGAGTGCCGCCTTGCAGCCCACTAACAAATCATCGCGCATCGAACAGCACACGATCTACCAGATCCCGCTCGACCAGCGTCACGGCAAGGCACACCAGCTGTTCACGCTCTGGTTCGGCGCGAATCTGAACGTGCTGACCGTCGTCACCGGGGCCCTCGCGACCACGATTTTCCATCAGTCCTTTCTTTCCGCGGTGGTTGCCATACTCCTTGGAAACCTGATCGGCACGATCTTCATGGCGCTTCACGCGGCGCAGGGACCGCGGCTCGGCGTGCCGCAGATGGTTCAGAGCCGCGGGCAGTTCGGAGCGAAGGGAGCCGGCTTCGTCGTCGCCCTGGTCGCATTCATGTACGTGGGATACGCCGGCACCGCCTTCGTGACGGGTGGCCAGTCGGTGCATTTTATCGTCCCCTCACTCAGCGAGGACGCGGCGATCATCGCGATTGCGGCCGTCAGTCTTGCCGGTGCGATCTACGGACACGATCTGATCCACTTCAGCACCCGGATGATGACCTATGTCTCGGGCAGCGCGCTGCTACTCTGTTACCTCTGGCTTTTGTTCATCACGCCCATACCGGGATACTTCCTGACGCAGGGCTCCTTCTCGGCGGTGGGCTTCTTCAAGATGGTTTCCATGGGCGCGCTCTGGCAGCTCGGCTACGCCCCCTATGTCTCCGACTATTCGCGCTATCTGCCGCCGGACTCCGGACCGCGCGAGGCGTTCTGGGCCTGCTACTGGGGCACAACCCTCGGCGCGGTCCTGCCGATGATCCTTGGAGCCATGATCGGACCGGCCGTCATCGACGGCAACGTGGTCACCGCGATCGCTCATCTCACGGAGCGCCACGTGAGCTTCATCGTCATGCTCCTGCTCGCACCGGGCGTCGCAGTGGCCGGTTCCATCTGTCTCTATGGCGGCTCGCTGGCGATGATCACGTTGGGCCACACGCTCCTGCCGCGCTGGCACATTACTCACCGCGCGCGCATCGTGATTGCCTCTGGAATATTCCTCGTCGCTCTCCTCATCAGCATCGCCGGAGCCGCGAATTTCCTTCCCCTCTACAGTCACTTCAACGAGCTGCTCCTGTACCTCATGGTGCCCTGGACCGCGGTGAACCTGATCGACTATTACCTCATCCGCTTCGGTGACTACCACGTGCCGTCCTTCTTCGCGCCCGACGGCGGTGTTTACGGGCATTACAACGTCACGGCTTTAGTCTGTTACCTCGTGGGCGTCGTGGTGCAGATCCCATTCATTGCGACCGACTTCTACACGGGTCCGCTCGCCCGCGCGCTCGGCGGCGTCGACCTCTCCTGGATGGTCGGCCTCGCCGTCGTGAGTCCGGTCTACTATTTCGCCGTGCGTTCCTTCCAACGGCCGACGCCAGCGACTGTCGGCTGATCGGTTACGCGCGCGCCGTGGCAGCGACGCCGCCGGCGAGGAGGCTGCGCTCGATGTTGCGGGCCCCGCTGCGTAACGCCGGCAACACTTTCTTGAGCGCGTGGCTACGCGCCTCGACCCGAAACGGCATGCCTGCGTTCAGCGCCGCGACAATCCGACCGCGGGCATCGCGCACCGGCACCGCGAGCGAGCACAGCCCTTCCTGCAGCTCCTGCTCGACGTAGGCGTAGCCCTGCGTACGCGCGCGCTCAACCGCGGCACGCACCGCGGTCTTGTCGGTGAGCGTCAGACGCGTCCACGCCTGCGGCCGCAGTCCCCGCAGCCAGCGATCGAGCACCTCGTGCTCGAGACCGGCGAGCAGCATGCGGCCCATGGAGGTGCAGAAGGCCGGCAGCCGCGCGCCGATACCGAGCGTGATCGTCATCACCTTGCGCACCGGTACCCGCTGCACGTACACGATGTCGTAGGCATCGAGCACCGCCAGCGAACAGGACTCATCGATCGAGTGCGCCACCTGCTCCATGACCGGCTGCGCCAGCATCGCGACCGTAAGCGAGGAGAGGTAGCTGAAACCGAGCTCGAGCACGCGCGGGGTGAGCGAGAACTGCCGTCCCTGCTGGCGCACATAGCCGAGGTAGCTGAGCGTCAGCAGCAGCCGCCGTGCGACCGCGCGCGAGAGCTGCGCACGTGCGGCAACTTCCGAGAGTGTCATGGTCGCATGCTCGGCATCGAATGCCCGGACCACCGCGAGTCCCCGGTCGAGGGACTGTACGTAATCGGGGCTGCCGGCGAATTCGACCGTCGTTGACGAGAGGTCCACGCGCGTCTAATGTGATTCGCTATCCGAATTGATGTTCGATAATAGCACGATGGCGGCGAATGCAAACCGTGCTGTGAGACTCCTTCCCGAGCGGCAGACCGTGCTGCACAGCTGGTGCGTGCAGCACGAGTGGGACGCGCCGACCATCATCGGTGGCGAGGGCGCGTGGCTGCACAGCGCCGATGGCCGCTCGATCCTCGACATGAGCAGCCTTGCCGAATGCAGCAACCTCGGGCACCAGCATCCGCGCGTCATCGCCGCGATCCGCGCCCAGGCGGAGAAAATCTGCTTCGTCACCAGCGCCTGGGGCGCCGACCCGCGCGCACGGCTCGCCGCGCTCCTCCTCGAGCGCTCGGGTTTCGAGGGCGGCCGCGTGTTCTTCACGCTCGGAGGCACCGATGCCAACGAGCACGCGGTGAAGTTCGCGCGGCAGGCATCCGGAAAGCCCCGCGGGTGGATGATTACCCGCGACCGCTCCTACCACGGGGCGAGCTACGCGGCGATGGCGCTCTCGGGCGATGCGCGCACCGCAGCACAGGCGGATCCGCAGGCGTTCCGCGTGCTCCACGTGCCGCCGCCCTATGCCTATCGCTGCCCCTTCGGGACGCGCACCGATACCGACTGCGGCGAAGCCGCGTCGGCCCAGATTGCGACGCTCATCGCCGAGCGTGGCGCGGATGAGATCGCGGCGGTGCTCATGGAGCCGAATGCCGGCACCAACGGCATCATTGCACCGGATAGCTTCTGGCCGGCGCTGCGGCGGGCGACGCGTGCGGCCGGCGTTTATCTGATCGCCGATGAGGTGATGAGCGGCTTCGGCCGCTGCGGCGAGTGGTTTGCCTGGCAGCGCTACGGCGAGGAGGCGCGGCCGGATCTCATGACCCTCGCCAAGGGGTTGACCGGTGCCCACCTGCCCCTCGGTGCCGTGGTGCTGTCGCCCGCCATCGCCCGGTTGCTCGAGCCGCAGATGCTCTACACCGGGCTCACCTACTGCGGGCATCCGCTCGCCTGCGCCGCGGGCGTGGCCGCGCTCGAGAGCTACCTCGAGGAGAATCTCATCGCGCGCTCGCGCGAGCTCGGAGCTGTGATGCTCGGACACCTGAGAGCGATGCAGGGGAGGCACGCCATTATCGGCGACGTGCGCGGCGGGCATGGACTTTTCGCGGTGGTCGAGCTGGTACGTGATAGGCTCACGCGCGAGCCACTCGCCCCCTGGCCGCAGCTGCATTCCTCGTTGCGGAAGCTGTTGCAGGAGGCGCTGCGCCGCGAGGTCTCCTTCGCGGCACGGGGGAATCTGCTGCTGCTCGCCCCACCGCTCGTCATCCGCGAGCGCGAGCTTATCGATGCGCTCGACCTGCTCGATCGGCTGCTCGGAGAGCTGAACCGCGACCTGGAAGGAAGGCACTCATGAGTTTCAAGCTCACGTACGCCACGATGTTCGACCCGCCCGAGGAGCTGCATCGGCGCTTCGAAGCTGCGATGGCGCGCGTCTCGGGAGACCTCGGCCGCCGGCACCTCCTCTATGTCGGCGGCGAGGACCGCGATACCGCCGAAGCGCTGCGCAAGATGAATCCCGCGAACGATCAGCAGCTCCTCGGGGAATTCGCCGCGGCGACCCGCGCCGATGCCGATGCCGCGCTGCGGTCAGCGCAGGCTGCGTGGCCGGGCTGGAGAGACACTCCCGCCGCGGAGCGCGCCCGGCTGCTGCGCCATGCCGGGAGTCTCATCGAGGAGCGCGTCTACGACATCGCGGCTGCGCTCACGCTCGAAGTCGGCAAGAACCGCATGGAAGCGCTCGGCGAGGCCCAGGAGGCGGCGGATTTCTTCCACGTGTATTGCGATGAGTTCGAACGCGAGCGCGGCTTCGCGCGCGAGCTGCCAAATGATCCGCTGAGCGGCTACACCTCGCGCAACCGCAGCGTGCTCAAGCCCTACGGCGCATGGGTCGTGATCACGCCTTTTAATTTCCCGATCGCGCTCGCCGCGGGTCCCACCGCCGCCGCACTCATCACCGGCAACACCGTGGTGCTGAAGGGTGCGACCGCGACCCCCTGGGCGGGCCGGCTGCTCGCTGATTGCCTGCGCGATGCGGGCCTGCCCGCCGGAGTGTTCAATTACCTCAGTGGCTCGAGCGGCGAGATTGGCGGCGCGCTCGTCGACCACCCGCTCACCGCCGGGGTGACCTTCACGGGCTCCTACGAGGTCGGGCGGCAGATCTCGCTCAAGCTCCAGTCCGGTCCCTACTCGCGGCCGTGCATCGCCGAGATGGGCGGGAAGAATGCCTGCATCGTCACCGCCCGCGCGGACCTCTCGCGTGCGGCCGCGGGCATCCTGCGCTCGGCTTTCGGCATGGGCGGGCAGAAGTGCTCGGCGCTCTCGCGCCTGTACGTCGACCGCAAGGTCGCCGACGCCCTCACCGAGAAGCTCCTCGGAGAGATCACCGCAGTGCGCATCGGCGATCCCGCGCGACGAGAGAACTGGCTGGGCCCGGTCGCGACCGGCGCCGGCTACGAGGACTACGCCCGCTACGCTGCGCAGCTGCGCGAGGGCGGCGCACGCATCCTCTGCGGCGGTGAGCAGCTGCGCGACGGGCCGCTCGCGCACGGCTTCTTCGTGCGGCCGACGCTCGTCGAGGCGCCGGCCCAGCATCCGTTGTGGCAGAAGGAGATGTTTCTGCCGATCGTGATGCTGCAGCGGGTGTCTTCGAACGATGAGGCGATGGCGCTCGCCAATGCCTCGCCGCTCGGGCTCACGGCGGGCTTCTACGGGGCCCGCGATGAGATTTCGTGGTTTCAGGAGCACATCGAAGCGGGCGTCACCTATGCCAACCGCCCGCAGGGCGCGACCACTGGCGCCTGGCCCGGCTACCAGGCGTTCGGCGGCTGGAAGGGCTCGGGGTCGACCGGCAAGGCGATCGGCTCGTTCTATTACCTGCCGCAGTATCTGCGCGAGCAGTCACAGACCATCGTCGAGTGAGCGGATGCAGCTGCTGTCACTGCGCGAGGCAATCGCCACCTATGTGAAGGATGGCACGAGCATTGCGCTCGAGGGCTTCACGCACCTCATCCCCTTTGCCGCGGGGCACGAGATCATCCGCCAGCAGCGGCGCGGGCTGCACCTGATCCGCATGACGCCCGATCTGGTGTACGACCAGATGATCGGTATGGGCTGTGCCGCACGGCTCACCTTCTCGTGGGGCGGGAATCCGGGCGTCGGCTCACTCCACCGTCTGCGTGACGCCGTGGAGCGTGGCTGGCCGCAGCCGCTCGCGCTCTCGGAATTCACCCACGCCGAAATGGCGGTCGCCTACCAGGCAGGAGCGAGTGGGCTGCCGTGCGGAGTGATGCGCCAGCACGTGGCCACCGACCTTGCCGCAGTTCCGGGAGCCACGGTGCGCGAGCTCCACTGCCCCTTCACCGGTGCAGCCCTTGCGCTCGTGCCGGCGATCAATCCCGATGTCTGCGTTCTGCACGCGCAGCAGATCGATGCGCGCGGAAACGTGCTCATCCGCGGCATCGTCGGGGCCGCAAAGGAAGCGGCTATGGCCGCTCGGCAGCTGCTCGTCACGGTGGAAGAGCAGGTCGAGACGCTGCACGCCGACATGAACGCGCTGATCCTGCCGTCCTGGGTGATCACGGCGGCGAGTGTCGTGCCAGGGGGCGCCTATCCCTCCTATGCACAGGGCTACTATCCGCGCGATAACGCGTTCTACCTCGCGTGGGATGAAATTGCGCGCGATCGCACGAATTACCGCGCCTGGATGGAGCGCCATGTCCTCCAGGTAGCGGATCACGCCACGCTTCTGCGCAAACTCGGTGTGGCCGGCTGAAAGTCCATGAGCGCGCCCGCCTACAGCCGCGATGAGATCATGACGGTGACCGCTGCGCGGCAGCTGCGCAACGGTGCGGTGTGCTTCGTCGGCATAGGGCTGCCGAGCGCCGCCTGCAATCTCGCCCGCCTCACCCACGCGCCGGATCTGGTGCTCATCTACGAGTCGGGCACCGTCGGCACGCAGCCCGTGGTGCTACCGCTCTCGATCGGCGACAGCGAGCTCGCGGAGACGGCAACCTGCATCGTGCCGCTGCCGGAGATCTTTGCCCACTACCTGCAGCGGGGCCGCATCGATGTGGGCTTCCTCGGGGCCGCCCAGATCGACCGCTTCGGGAATCTCAACAGCACGGTGATCGGGGAATACGCCCATCCGCAGGTGCGCCTGCCGGGCGCCGGTGGCGCACCGGAAATCGCCAGCTACGCCCACGAGGTGCTGGTGCTCATGAAGCAGACACCGCGCAGCTTCGTCGCGCGGCTCGATTTCCGCACCTCCTGCGGCTACCTCGAGGGCGGCGGCACGCGTCGCGCGCGTCACCTGCCGGGCGCGGGACCCAAAGCCGTGATCACCGACTACGGCGTGCTGCGCCCCAACGACGCCACCGAGGAGCTCGAGCTGGCCGCGCTCTATCCGGGCGTGAGCGTCGAGGCCGCACGCGCCGCCACCGGCTGGCCACTCCGGGTGGCGAAGACTCTCGAGGTTATCGGGCCACCCGAGCCGCGCGAGCTCGAAGTGCTGCGCGACCTGCACGCGCGCACCGAAGCGGCGCATGCGCAGCCCGTTCATATCAAGCTGCCGTCGTGAATTCACAGCGACGGTGAGGTAACTGACATGAGTTCACCCATGAAAACCGGCACCAGCCCGTCACACATTTCCATGAAGCTCCCGGGGCCGAAGGCGCAGGCGCTCATCGCGCGCGACCGCGCGGTCACTACGCCCTCTTACCCACGCGACTATCCCTTCGTCATGGCGAAGGGCCGAGGAGCTGAGGTCTGGGACGTCGATGGCAACCGCTTTCTCGATTTCATGAGCGGCATCGGAGTGTGCAGCACGGGCCACGCACACCCGCAGGTCGTGCAGGCCATCAAGGAGGCCGCGGACGACTTTCTGCACATCTCCTCCGATTACTGGCACGAGCGCATGACGCGCCTCGCCGAGCGCCTCAACGCGCTCAATGCTGTCGGTGAGCCGGCGCAGGTGCTCATCTGCCAGAGCGGCACCGAGTCGGTCGAAGGCGCGCTCAAGCTCGCCCGCTACGTCACCAACCGCCCGCGGTTCATCGGCTTCCTCGGGGGCTTTCATGGCCGCTCGATGGGCTCGCTCGCCTTCACCTCGAGCAAGTACACCCAGCAGGCGGGATTCTTCCCCACCATGCCGGGGGTCACTCACGTCCCCTACCCCAATCCCTACCGGCCGCTCCTGGTCGGCGCCGATCAGGGCAAGGCGGTGATCGACTTCATCGAGAACGTCCTCTTCCAGAACAACCTTCCACCGAACGAGGTGGCGGCGGTGCTGGTCGAGCCGATCCAGGGCGAGGGCGGTTATATCGTGCCGCCGGATGGGTTCCTCGCCGGGCTGCGCGCGCTCTGCGATCGCCACGGCATGCTGCTCATTTTCGATGAGGTACAGTCGGGCATCGGCCGCACCGGCAAGATGTTCGCGAGCCAGCACTGGGGCGTGACGCCCGACATCATGACCCTCGCAAAGGGTCTGGGCTCAGGCCTCCCGATCGGCGCTGTGGTGGCGCGGCGCCGCCACATGGATCAGTGGAAGCGCGGTGCGCATGGCAACACCTTCGGTGGTAATCCACTCTGCTGCGCGGCGGCACTCGCCACGCTCGACCTGGTCGAGCGTGAGTACGCAGCCAACGCGGCGGCGGTGGGCGAATATTTCATGGCGCGTCTGCGCGACCTCAAGGCGCGCTACCCCGTCATCGGCGATGTCCGCGGCAAGGGACTCATGATCGGGATGGAGCTCATCACGGACCCAACGACGAAGGCACCCGCCCGAGCGCTGTCTGACGCCGTACTGACGCGTGCGTACCACCAGGGGTTGCTGCTGCTCGGCTGTGGCCTGAGTACAGTGCGCTTCATCCCGCCGCTCATGATCGGCCGCGCCCACGTCGATGAAGCCATGGGGATGCTCGAAGCCGCGCTGAAAGAAGCGCTGGCGATGAGCTGAGAAAGCCGACGACCGTGCGCGCCGCTGCCGACTCCGACCGCGCCCTGGGCCTTGTCATGTGTACGGCGCTCGTGGTCGGCAACACCATCGGCGTCGGCATCTTCATGTTGCCGGCATCGCTCGCGCCCTACGGCATGAACGCCCTGCCCGCGTGGGTGATCACGACGGTCGGTTGTGTGTTCATCGCCTGGGTTTTTGCGGGACTCGCGCGGACCTTTCCGGATGATGACGGGCCATACGCCTATACCGCCCGAGCGTTTGGGGGCGGCGTCGCCTTCGTGCTCATGTGGTGCTACTGGATCTCGACCTGGGTGACGAATGCCGTGCTCGCGACCGGGGTCGTGGGCTACCTGTCGTTTTTCTTCCCGGTGCTCGCTGTCAACCGCTCGCTCGCCGCGGCAACCGCCGTCGCGCTCGTCTGGCTCTTCGTGTTGATTAACGTGCGCGGCGCGCGCACCGCTGGCTGGGTGCAGGTGCTCACCACGGCGCTGAAGCTCGTACCGCAGTTCGGCATCATCGCGCTCGGAGTCTGGGCTTTTCTTGCGCCCCACCCGCATCCGGTGGTGCACGTGCCATCGACGCCTCCGTCTCTCTCTGCCCTGATTGCCGCCTCGACGCTCGCGCTCTATGCGATGCTCGGCGTCGAGAGCGCTGCGATGCCAGCCGGCAGAGTCAAGGATCCCGGCCGCACCATTCCGCGCGCCACCTTCGCCGGCACCCTGCTGGTCGCGGTCATCTATATCTGTGTATCGCTCGTCCCGATGCTGCTCATTCCACAGGCGGAGCTCGAGCACTCGGATGCACCCTTCGCGGACCTCTTCGCCCGCTTTCTCGGCGCCGGCTCCGGAAAGCTGCTGGCGGCGTTCGTGATCGTGGGCGGACTCGGGTGCTTGAACGGCTGGACCCTCATCCTCGGTGAGCTGACGGTGAGCTTCGCCAGGCACGGCGGCTTTCCGCCGTGGCTCGGCAAGGTAAACGCGCATCGCGCCCCCACCCGTGCGTTCGTCCTCACCGGGATCCTCGCGAGCCTCATGATGCTCACCAACTACAACGACTCGATGGCGGCGGCATTCACCTGGATGAGCGTCGTCGTGACTGCGGCCAACCTGCCGATCTATATCGGCTGCGCGCTCGCCGTGCTCGTGCTCTGGCGACGCGGTGAGATCCCGAAGCCTGGCGCGCGCGAGTCGCGCTGGATCGCCGCCGCCGCGCTCGCGGCGATCTACTGCGTATGGGCCTCGATCGGCATCGGCGGGAAGTCCCTCCTGTGGGCGCTCGGCCTGTGCGTCCTCGGCATACCGGTCTACTGGTGGTATGCGATGCGCGGCAGCGCCGTCGCTGCCCGAGCCTGATCCGAGCACGATTCACTTTCAGCGGAGACAACTGATGCCACGATTGGCAATGACCCTCTCTGTGCTCATGCTGCTGCTCGCTGCCCTCACCGGCGGAGCTGCCGACGCCGCCGACCAGGCGACACGCCCGCGCGCGCGCGATCTCGGCGTCCCGTTCGATGGCACCCCTGGCCCGTACAACGCGATCACGGACGTCGAGGGAGTCCTGGTCGGGCACACGACGCTCATCTCGGGCAACGGCAAGCTCGTCGTCGGCAAGGGCCCGGTCCGCACCGGTGTCACCGCCGTGCTGCCCCGGGGCAGCCACTCCATGGAGCGCTTCTCGTTCGCAGGCTGGTACTCACAGAACGGCAACGGCGAGATGACCGGGACCACCTGGGTGGAGGAATCAGGATTTCTCGAAGGTCCGGTCATGATCACCAACACCCACAGCGTGGGACTCGTGCGCGACGCCGTCATCGCGTGGCGCGTCGCCCATGGACCCGCGGACGCGACCGAGTCGTGGTGGTCACTGCCCGTTGTCGCCGAAACGTGGGACGGATGGCTCAACGACATCAACGGCTTTCACGTCAAGCCCGAGCACGTCTTTCACGCCATCGACAGCGCGCACTCGGGCCCGGTCGACGAAGGGGCGGTCGGCGGCGGCACGGGCATGGTGTGCAACGGCTTCAAGGGAGGCATCGGCACCTCCTCGCGGCGACTAATTGAGAAAGACGGCGGCTTCCTGGTCGGTGTACTCGTCCAGTGTAATTACGGCAGGCGGCAGAACCTGCGCATCGCCGGCATTCCGGTGGGTCGCGAGATCGATAGCGAAGATCCCTACGCCTGGCTGCCCTCCGACGCTGCCGACTACGGCTCGATCATCGTGGTGGTCGCGACCAACGCCCCGCTCCTGCCCCATCAGTTGAAGCGCATCGCGCGGCGTGTCTCACTCGGCATCGGCCGCACGGGGAGCATTGCCGGCAACGGCTCGGGCGACATCTTCATCGCCTTCTCGACCGCGAATCCGGGCGCAAGCGACGTCGATCACGTCGTCGATGTGCAGATGGTGCCGAACGACAAGCTCGATCCGCTGTTCGCTGCAACGGTCGAAGCCACCGAGGAAGCCATCGTCAACGCCATGGTCGCGGCGACCGATATGACCGGCATCAACGGCCACCACGTGCGCGGGCTGCCGCACGATCAGCTGCGTGCGGTGCTGGCGAAGTACAATCGCCTGGTGCGCTGAAGACCAGACGCGGAGCAGCGATAAGGTCTGCACTCCCGCAGTCAACACATGTTTTGCGGATAGTTAGGCAATTACCTAACTATCCGCAGAACCACCTTGTAAGCCTGCCTCATTACGACCACAGTTTCGGGCCACCGGGCTTTTTCACGTGCTCTATCGCGGCGCGCCACCGATCGCACGCCAATTGATGATCGCATTCCACAGCATGCGCTGATCGCCGCGATTCAGATCGCGGTGCAGCGGGTTGAAGTTGAACGTGACCACGTGACCCTTGCCGACTGGCATGTCGAGGATGGCAGCGCGGCCAATGAGACTCTCCTCGCCCCACGCCTGGCCGCTCACCACGAACGCAGCCCCCTCCCTGTCGCCCCACTCGAGCACAATGCCGCTGCGATCGATCGGTCCATCGAGACACACGGTGCAGTACGCCATACGCAGCCAGCGCCGCGGGGTGGAATAGAGCGCGAAGTTCTGCCGGAAAACCCAGGTGCGCGGCGAGTAGCCGTAGGCGATCGGGTGCTCCGGGCGTGCGAAGGAAACGCGCAAGTGCACACCCGGCGTGCGGGTCACGGCATTCTCCGACGCTGCGGCCGCCGCCGCGCCGCCGCCCTGGGTACTCCGCGGTACACCGCCCGCTTCGCGCCGCACGCCGCGGACGAGACCGCCTTCGAGCGGCAGCATCGAGCCGTTGCCGAGCGTGATGAGGAGCCCACCGGAGTCGATGAATTTCTGCAGCTCGGCGAGCCCGCCGTAACCGATGCCACCGGTGATGTCATCGGAGGCGGCCGGTGTGCCGAAGCTCGGCGTGCTCGCGGTCTTCCTGAATGGCATCGGCCCCCACTCCTTGTGCAGACCCTCGATCTGCTCGGCGAGCTCGAGATCGACGTGCGGGTAGAGCAGCACGTCGTACTTGTCGCGGAGCTTGCCGGCGCGGATGTCCTCATCGCGCGTGTAGGTATAGGGGATGTGTCTCTGGTCGAGCGTGTAGCGCGTCCAGCCCGCCGTGTCGGTGTCCGCCCATGGAATCCACACGCCGAGCCGCGGCACCGGCGCCTCGTGCCGGACGACGTCCGGTACGGCCGAAGTGCTGGCGAAATCGAGTCCCAGCTTCGTGGCCGTATCGCGCACCGCAGCCGCAAGCCCCGGCTGCGCAGCAAGGATCCACGAGCCCGCCGGGTAGTCCATCCCGGCGACGTTGAAAGCATGCTCGGCGATGGCGACGCGGAAGCCGCGCAGCGTATAACGCGCCTCGAGCAGTCCCTCCTGGCCGCTGTCCTTCAGCAGGAACACGGGGCCTGAGCCAGCCACCGTGCCCGCGATACGGGGTGCCTGGGTGAGCCGATCGAGCGGCGCGGCACGCACCTGCGGATCCGCGGTCGCGATCACCGCCAGGTGATAGTGGGCGGGGAAGGCCCAGGAGATGTCGTCGTAGGCTTCAGGTGCATCCTTCGGAAACTGCTGCGGGGCGAGCAGGTCGACCGCATAGTTGCGGTAGGGCTGGTCGAGCCGCACCACGTAAGTGCCAGGCGGCCACGTGCCTTCCTTCAGCGTCAGCGTGGAAGTCGCGCGATGGACTTCGATACCGAGCGACAGGAGTCTCGCGACGAGCTGCGCCACGCGCGTCGGATCCCCCTGGCCATCCGGTATCACGAATCCGAAAGGCGCCGCGTCGATTCCCTTCTGGTAGGAGTGCAGACCCTTCAGGTAGTAGTTGTGCAGCAGCGTCTTCGCCTGCTGCGCGGTGTCATCGAGCGCCGCGAGCATGGCGGTCTCGTTGTAGTTGACGTTATCGCGCGCTGACCAGAGAAACGAAGCGACCGGCGGTGCCGGCAGCGGCCGGTACCACTCGACACTCGTGTTGGCATCGGGCTGCTCCGAGCGCATGGTCTCGGCGCTGCCGTTGCCGAAGGTCTCGTACCCGCGGCCGTCGGCATTGTGGTTGGTGCCGATCGCATCGAGGTAGAGATGCGCCCAGTCATCACCGAAGTTCCACGTCCATACCCCGGGCATGCCGAAGCCGGTGAGCGTCTGCACCTCGTGGAAGGAGAGCTCGAGCCGCTCGGCGTAGGTGAGCGGATCGACGTGCTCATTGATGGGGTTGGTGCCGTTCCACGTGAGCAGCATCGCGATGCTCTCGTGCAGGTCGTGGATCACCTGCGGATGCCAGTCGAACATCATGCGGAACACGGCCTTGGTGGTCTCGTGGACGGCCTGGTGCGCGTCCCGATTGATGTCGACGAACGCGTAATGGGACCAGTAGGGCGGCGCCTGGCGCGGCAGCTTCGCCTGCTCGGTCTTGCCTTTGAGATATCGATAGAACCACTCGACCTGCTTGTCGCGGCCGTCGGGATTGGCGACCGGGTTGATGAGCACCACGAGGTTCTCGCGGATGCGGCGGATCATCGGCTGCTCGGACACCGCGAGCCGGTAGGCGAGCTCGAGCACCGACTCGGTCGAGCCACTCTCATCGGAATGGAGCCCGGCGTTGAAGTAGTAGATCGGTCGCGCGGTCGCAATGAGCTGCTCGGCCGCTGACGCATCGGTGCGCCGCGGATCCGCGAGCGCCGCGGTCGCCGCTTTCAGGCGCTCGAGGTCGCGGATGCCCGCCTCATCCGCAATGGCGAGCAGCACGATGTCGCGGCCCTCTTCCGAGCGGCCGATGGTGAAGAGGCGCGCCCTCTGTGAGGAGCCGGCGAGCGCGCGGCAATAGGCGAACGCGGTGGCGGAATTCACCAGCTCCCCCGGCGCCCCGGGAATACGGTGCAGGAAAGTGCGCGGCGACACCACCCCGCTCGAGGCCGGGAGGTAGGCAACCCACGGTGAGAGGAAGCGACCCTCCGTCGTCGCCTTTGCGATCTCCTCCACCGAGCCCGCTTCGGGAGTGTCCGGTGCGGAGGACTGCGCGGCCGCAAGCTGCGGCAAGCAGATGACGAGAGCCAGAAACGTAACGCGTGCCTGACGCATGAGCGATTTCCCCGTGATACTGCCGCGTTTCTTCGCTCCGACAGCAGGAGCCATCCTACGCTATTGAGCATTCGCTCAACTACGGGCAGACTCGCCGCATGGCGCGCAACCCGAGATACGACGTGCTGTTCGAGCCGGTGCGCATCGGTCCGGTCACTGCGCGCAACCGCTTCTACGCCGTGCCGCACGCCGCCGGCATGACCAACGCCATGCCGCACATGCGCGCCGCGTTCCGCGGCACCAAGGCCGAGGGCGGTTGGGGGGTGGTCTGCACCGGCTATGTCTCGATCGATCCGGGCTCGGACGATTCACCACTCCCCTTCGCGACGCTCTGGGATGATGATGACATCCGCTCGCACGCGCTCATGACCGAGGCGGTCCACCGGCATGGCGCACTCGCCGGCATCGAGCTGTGGCACGGTGGTGGGTCGGTCATGAACCGCACGAGCCGCCTGCCAACGATGTCGCCCTCGGGCACCTCCTGGATGGCGACGCACGTCAATTTCATGGGCAACCAGCGGCCGCGCGCCATGGACGCCGCCGACATCCGCCTGCTGCTCGAAGCCCAAGCGGCCGCGGCGCGGCGGGCGCGGCAGGCAGGCTTCGACATCGTGTACGTCTACGCCGGCATGGGCTACCTGCCGTACGAGTTCCTGCTGCCGGAGTGGAACATGCGCACCGACGCCTACGGCGGCAGTGTTGCGAACCGCGTGCGCATCGTGCGTGAGCTCCTCGAGGTGACGCTCGATGCGGTCGGCGGCAAGTGCGCGGTGGCACTGCGCATCAGTCTCGAGGAGCTGCGCGCACGGCCGAGCGAGCATGCGCCATCCGAGGCGCATGAAGTGGTCGCGCTGCTCGCCGATGTCCCGGACCTGTGGGATGTGAAGCTGGATTCCTCGCCCACCGACTGCCCGCCCTCACGCTTTGCCCCCGAAGGAAGTCACGAGCCGGTGATCGACTTCGTGAAGAAGCTCACGCGCAAGCCGGTGGTCGGTGTCGGCCGCTTCACCTCTCCGGACGCCATGGTGGGTCAGATCCGCCGCGGCGTGCTCGATCTGATCGGCGCGGCGCGCCCCTCGATCGCGGACCCCTTTCTGCCCAGCAAGATCGACGGCGGCCGCGAGCAGGATATCCGCGAGTGCATCGGCTGCAACATCTGCATCTCGAGCTGGCACGACAGTGTCCCGGTGAGATGCACGCAGAATCCAACTGCGGGTGAGGAGTGGCGCCGCGGCTGGCACCCCGAGCGCATCGAGCCCGCGGCGAGCGACGCCTCGGTGCTCATCATCGGTGGCGGCCCCGCCGGCCTCGAGTGCGCGCTGTCACTTGGCCGGCGCGGCTATGAAGTGAGCGTGGCGGAGGCGGCCGAGGAGATCGGCGGACGGCTGCGCTTCGAGACGCGATTGCCCGGGCTCGCCGCCTGGGGACGGGTGCTCGACTGGCGGCGCGGGCAGCTCGAGCGGTTGACGAACGTCAACCTCTACCGGGGCAACTTTCTCACCGCCGCGGACGTTCTCGAGCTGCAGCCGACGCACGTCGTGATCGCGACCGGGGGCCGCTGGGCGCGCCTCTTGTATTCGCCGCTCGAGATCCCGGTCGGTGAGCTCTCGGCTCCCGGGGTATTCACTCCCGACGATATCGCCGCCGGTATGCGGTTGACGAGCCCGGTAGTGGTCTATGACTTTGACAACTACTACATGGGCAGCGCTCTGGCAGAGCACCTTGCCAAAGCCGGACACACGGTAAGCTACGTGACGCCGGCGGGTCACGCCTCCGCCTGGGGCATCATGAGCAATGAGCAGCCGCAGGTTCACCGCGCACTCGCAGCCTCGGGCATTGCCCTGCGCACCCTGTCGCGCGTGACGGCTCTCGCTGCCGGTACCGTCACGCTCGCCAACCAGTTTACCAGTGAGGAGACGCTTCTTCCGTGCGCATCGCTCGTGATCGTCGGCACCCGCTTCGCGAACGATGCGCTGTATGCTGAGCTCATGGCACGCGAGCCCGAGTTTGCTGACGCTGCGATCCGCTCGGTGACGCGCATTGGCGATGCGCTCGCGCCCGGGGCGATCGTGCACGCGGTGTACAGCGGCCACCGCTACGCCCGTGAGCTCGAAGCCGACCCCAAGACGGTGAGCTACCGGCGCGACGCGCCGCTGCCCAGGCACGCGTGAGCGCGCACGAGCTGCCACCGCTTCCCGCACTCGAGCCGGCGCTGCCCTCGAGCTGGTACCGCTCCGAGCGCGTGTGGGCCGCCGAGCGAGAGCGCATCTTCTGCCGCGAATGGCTGTGCGCGGGTCGCGATGAGGAGCTCGCCAGCGAGCCCGGCGCCTGGCGTCTGCTCGAGGTTCTTGGCGAGAGCATCATCCTGGTGCGCAACCGCGCGCAGCAGCTCCGCGCCTTCTACAACACCTGCCGGCATCGGGGCTCGCGCCTGTGCAGCGATATTGCCGCGGGCAGCGGTGTGCCACACCTCGCCGGCGGGATCCGCGGGGGGCGCATCACCTGCCCCTACCATCAGTGGAGCTACGATCTCGACGGCCGGCTCATCGGTGCTCCGCACATGGCGGGCGTTGCGGGTTTCGATAAGTCGCAGTTCGGCCTCTATCCGGTTGGCATCTGCTGCTGGGGCGGCTTCGTGTTCCTCAATCTGACTCCGGCGACCGCGGCATCGCTCCCGCAGCAGCTCGGCCCCATTCCCGCCCGCATTGCACGCTACCCGCTCGAGGAGCTGCGCATCGGTCATTCGATCCGCTACGAGGTGGGCGCGAACTGGAAGGTGCTCTGTGAGAACTACAACGAGTGCTACCACTGCGCAGGCGTGCATCCCGAGCTGTGTGAGGTGGTGCCCGCTTTCCGCGAGCGTGGCGGTGCGGGTCTCGACTGGCTGAGCGGCATACCGCATCGCGCCGGCGCCTATACCTTCACGAGCTCCGGCACGACGCGCCGGCGCCCCTTCCCCGCACTCAGCGAGGAGGAGCGCGTGCGCCACAAGGGCGAGCTGGTGTATCCGAACCTCTTCCTGAGTCTCGCCTGCGATCACGTCGCGGCCTTCGTCCTGCAGCCCCGCGATGCCACGCACACGCGCATCGACTGTCATTTCCTCTTCGAGCCCTACGAGATCGAGCAGCCGGGCTTCGATCCGCTCGATACGGTGGAGTTCTGGGATCTCGTCAACCGCCAGGACTGGGCGATCTGCGAGGCGGTGCAACAGGGGATCAGCGCGCGCGTCCACGAGCGCGGCTACTATGCACCGATGGAAGACTACAACCTCGACATCCGTCGCTACGTCCTCGAGCGGATCGGCGACGCGGTCGATGGCGCGTGAGCGGCGAGCCGGACCCCTTATCCCCGCATCATTCCCCGCCGCGCGTGCGCGTGCGCTGGAACATTTTCCTTTACCTTTTCGGCTTCGGCTTCGTCGCCTATTTCCAGCAGCGCGGTATCACGGTCGCGAGCTACGACATGATGCCGCAACTTCATCTCACGCAGATGCAGATCGGCTGGCTGTTGTGGTGGATGCTTCTAGGCTACACAGCGCTGCAGTTCCCGGGCGGCGTCATCGGCCAGCGTATCGGGGCGCGCTGGATGTTCGTGATCATCAGCCTCATCGCCTTCGCCGCAACGATGAGCACTCCGCTCGCCCCGATCTTTCTCACCGGCACTGCGCTCTACGCCGCGCTCCTCGCCGCGCAGCTGCTGCTCGGGTCCTCGCAGGGACCAATCTTCCCGGTCTCCGCCGGGGTGTTCGAGGCGTGGTTTCCGTCCCGGCAATGGCCGCTCGTGCAGGGCCTGCAGAGCATGGGTCTGCAGCTCGGCGCGGCGCTCACCCCGCCACTGATCGCCTCGCTCATGGTGAGTATCGGCTGGCAGCGGGCGCTTGCCTGGAGCACGCTGCCCGTGCTCGCCCTGATCGGCGGGTGGGCATGGTATGGGCGTAACACACCGGAGGAGCATCCGCGGGTCAGCACCGCCGAGCTCGCTGAGCTCGACTCACAGGCCGGCCCGCGCGTCGATCAGGCCATTTCCTGGGCTGGACTGTGGGTCCTCATCCGCAACCGCGACATCCTGGCCCTCACCGCTTCCTACATCTGCATGAACTATGTGTTCTACCTGCTCGCCAACTGGTCGTTCCTCTATCTGGTACAGGAGCGGCACTTCACCAGGCTCGAGGGCGGGTGGCTCGCAGGCACGCCGCCGCTCGCCGCCGCGATTGGCGCGGGGATCGGAGGGTACCTCGCGAGCCTTCTGGCAGAGCGTTACGGCGTGCGCTCGGGGCTGCGGATCATTCCGCTCGTGTCGATTCCAGCCGCGGGTGTGCTGCAGTTCGCGGCCGTCGATGCGACCAACGCCTACATGGCCGTGGCGGCGCTCGCGCTCTGCTTCGCCGCGGTGGAGTTCAATGAAGGTCCTTACTGGGCCGCCATCATGCACATCGGACGTGCCGACACGATGTCGGCGTCGGGGATTCTCAACACCGGCGGCAACCTGGGGGGACTCATCTGCACTCCGATCGTCGCCTACCTCTCGGGCCACCACGCGTGGACGCTGGCTTTCCTGATCGGTACCGGCTTTGCTGCGGTGAGCGCGGCCTTATGGCTGATGGTCGATCCGACCCGTGCGGCGATCCCAGGCGCCGCGCGGGGGAGCGTCGCGGCGGCGAATGGTTGACATCGCACTCGCCGCGTGAGTCTCTAGGGTGCGGTAGCCTCCGCCGCGATCGCCTTGCCGCCAAACGCGCCGCGCACGCTGATTCGCGCACCGCTCACACCCTCCGGACAGGTCAGCTGGAGCTCGCCGCGCGCCTGAGGCGTCTGCACCTGGAGATCCGCCCGTCCCCCGCCGCCGCTCTCCGACAGGTCAATGTTCCCTGAGGCCGCGAGGTCTTCCGTCCAGCGCACCTCGTGCAGCGTGAGCCGATAGCCGGCATCCCGTTTTGCGACCGTGAATGCCCCGCCGCGCAGACCGACCCCACGCCCCATCGCGTTCTCCGCGGCGCGCGTGATGACATCCGCGCAGGTGAAGAGTGCCGCGGTCACGACACGCAACGCCTCCTCTCCGGCCTCATGGCCGGGCATAGCTTGCGCGGGATCGAGCTCGTCCAGCTGCCGGGCGAAGCGTGGCACGAGCGGCACGGGAGGCACGCTCGTCGCGCAGTGGTCGTCCCCGACTGCCAGCTCCGACATGAAGCGCCGCACGAGCGTCGCCGCGCACTCGCTGCGCGCGCGCGGCAGCGCATTGACGTGAAAGCTGTTGGCGATGACGATGTGACGCGCGTGGGGAAAGCGCGCCGCGGCCGCCTCTCCGTCCGCGACGCTCGTCATGTTGTCGAGCTCGCCCGAGATCACGAGCACCGGGACCTGCGGATAGCGCGTCCCATCGAATGTCAGCGGCGCGGCCGAAGGTGCCAGGGCCGGCCAGCGCACGCACTCATCGATGAAGGCGTAGTCGAGCGGCATGCGGCGGTACTCATCGATGGTGAAGGGCGCATAAGTGTCCGGCGCGCTCACCTTGCGGGCGGCAATGACTCGGTCGCGCGCCGCCACACGCTCCGCCGGCGGGAGGTGCATATCGAAGATCTGCGGGGCGTCCTGGCAGAACACGGCTGCCGCAAAACCCTCGCTGAACTCTGCCGGCGCCAGCGTCGGATCGCGCGAGTCGACGCTAATGAGCGTCTCCGCCATGAGACGCAGCAGCGGCAGACGATCACCGGCGCTGAAGGCACGCGCTGCCGCATCGAGCTCGCGCACGCTCGCATAGGCCGGGGAGCCGCTGAACATGACGATCGCCAGCGCGGTCGCATCGGCGGTGAAATCGATCACGCGGTCATCACCGTCGCGCACGTGGGCTGCGAACGGCTGCGTGCGGAGCAGCTGGAGCGCCGGGGCGATGTGATCCATCGAGCTGCCGGGAATCGCGCGGCAGGCGGGTGCCCGTTCGCAGGCGGTGTCAAACTTGCGGCGCGTCGCCGGCGCGTAGTTCGGGTACCACGCATAGTCGGCACCGGAAAGCGGGTACGCCCCATCGAGTACCAGCGAGCGCAGCCGCTCGGGATGACGTAGCGCAAACACCTGCGCAAAGTAGGTTCCGTAGGAGTCACCATACAGACCGATGCTTGCAACAGTGAGCGCGTCCAGCAGGGCGGCGAGATCATCGGCAGCGAGCGCCGCGCTGTAGAGCGGCGCGTCGCGCCCGAGCGCACGCCCGCACGCACCATAATTGTGCTCGGTGAGCTTTGGCGCGCGCTGGAGCTCCCTGCAATCGATCGCACCGGAGCGACCGGTACCGCGGTAGTCCATGAGAAGCACGTCGTAGCTCGCACGCAGCGGCCCGTAGAGCGCAAGGTAGTCGTCGCGGGATTCGGTGGTCGGGTAGCCGGGGCCACCCTCGGCGGCGACCAGGGTGCCGGCTGAGGGAGCCGCCGTGGTGCGTGGGTAGTACTCGAAGTATATCGGCACCGTTCCGCCAACCCTCCCGGTGGGATCGAGCGGACGGGTGAGGATGCCGCACCACGCGTCGTGTGCGCAGCGATGCAGCGTCAGCCGCCCCACCTCCAGTGTGGAACTGGCAGCCGAGGCCGGGGCGGCTGCCGCGGAGAGCGGCGGATCTGACAGCACGGCCGTGCAGGCGAGCAACGCAACCGCGGCGCGCGTCGCGACCACTCTCAGGATCTGCACGTCTGAGCGGCAATGCATGGAGGAAGAGGTGGATCCCCGGCCTGTTGCCCGGCTATTGTAGCTGCCCGGAAGCTGCACCCGGCTGTCGCGGGATCGTCCTGTCATGTGCCCGCGGCCGTTTCGCGGGCGGGAGCTGAACAGCAATGCCGTACCGCGTGATCTCACGCCTCCTCAGCGGTGTCCTGTCCTCAGTATTGTTGGCACTACTCACCTGTGCGCCGCTGTACGCGCAGCCGCCTCTCCGCACGCGCAACGTCGTCCTCATCGTGAGCGACGGTCTTCGCTGGCAGGAGGTGTTCACGGGTGCGGACCCCACGCTGCTGAACGAAGCGAATGGCGGCATATGGGACAAGGAGGCGGACCTGCGTCGCGAGTTCTGGCGCGAAGACCCGGGCGAGCGCCGCCGCGCACTCCTCCCCTTCCTCTGGAACACGGTCGCCGTGCGCGGGCAGATCTTCGGCAACCAGGCCCTGGGAAGCGTCGCGCGCGTCACCAACGGGCTGGCGTTCTCCTACCCGGGCTACAACGAGATGCTCACCGGACACCCCGATGCGCGCATCGACTCCAACGAATTCGGCCCCAATCCCAACATCTCGGTGCTCGAATGGCTCAACACCCTGCCTGACCTGCACGCCAAGGTGAGCGTGTATGCAACCTGGGCAATCTTCAAGGACATCCTCAACGTGCCGCGCAGCCATCTGCCACTGCAGGTGGGTTGGGATCCGCCCTACCAGGGTTCACTGACGCCGCGACAGGAGCTGCTCAATCGCCTGTATGAGTCGACGACCCGTCTCGATGATGAGGACGTCTACAACGCGTTCCTGCAGGTGCCACTGCTCGAGTCCTTCGACAAGCAACAGCCGCGCGTGCTGTTCGTGGGATACGGCGAGACCGACAACTGGGCGCACGCCGGCCGCTACGATCTTCTGCTGCACAGCGCCCACCTCTTCGATCGCTTCGTCGGCGAGCTATGGGAGCGACTGCAGGCGCTGCCGGCCTATCGCGACAGCACCACCTTCATCATCACCACCGATCACGGCCGCGGCAGCGGACCTACGGAGTGGAAGGAGCATGGTGTCGAGCAGAAGGGCTCCGAGAACATCTGGATCGCGGTACTCGGACCCGACACACCGCCCCTCGGTGAACGTGGCCACACGACCGAGGTGCACCAGGCGCAGATTGCGGCGACCGTCGCCGCGCTCCTCGGCAAGGATTACCGCCAGGCCGTGCCGGCTGCGGCGCCGCCGATCAGCGCGGTCCTCGGACGCAGCCGGTGACTCGTACACCGGCACGCCTTCCAGGGTGCTCCTGCGGATAGTTAGGTATTTAGCTAACTATCCGGGAAGGGTGTCTTGACCATCAGGCGGGTGCCGCACGACGCGCTTAGCGCACCGACGGCACGGGCGAGAGCCCGGCCGCGATCATCAGCTGCACCAGGGCGAGCGTCGAGCGTACCTGCATCTTGCGCATCAGGCGGCCCTTTTGCGTCTTGACGGTTTTCTCCGCCGTCCCGAGCCGCGCGGCGATCTGCTTGACCAGGAGCCCGGTGACCGCGAGATCGAGCACCTCACGCTCCCGCGGCGTGAGGCAATCGAGCATATGGCGCACGCGCAGCTGGGCCGCATGCTGCGCGCGCACTGCCCTGCTCTCGGCGAACGCCTCGCGCACCGCCTCCAGCAGTTCGCGCTGCTGCACGGGTTTCGGCAGGCAGTTGATCGCCCCCGCCTTCATGCCCCGGACTGCCGTCGTGATGTCGTTCGCCGCGGTGAGGAAGATGACCGGCAGCGACCAGTGCCGGGCGGCAAGCTCGCGCTGCAGCTCGAGACCCGTCATGTCAGGCATGTTGGCGTTCGCCACCAGGCATCCATCGTGTGCGGGCTCGGGCTGCGACATGAACTCCCTCGCCGATGACCAGGCTCGCGCAGTAATGCCTTCCGCCTGGAGCATCCGCGCCATCGTCTGGGCGACGGCCTGATCGCTATCGAGGATCGACACCTGCGGCTGGCCCGCATCGAGACTCGAGGGAAGTGGCGTGACCGACGCCAACAGTGAGCGTGGGGCCGAGCAGGCGACCGACCCAGCCAGATAGGTCCGCTCACGCCGCCGACTCGGAAGGGTCCGCGTGAGATCGGCCCTCAAGAGATTTGCGCTGATCGCCACTGGCTCTCCCTGGCACCCCGTTACCGATCCACGCTAACAAGCGCACCAACGCGCGCCTACTGCCCTTTGGGGCAGGCCTACTGTCCGAAAGTGTAGCCCACGTTCAGCGTCACGCCGTAGTCGCTCTTCTGCGCGCCCGGCTCGGGGGGCTGGTTGTCGTAGCTCAGGTAGCCGGTGAGGCCGAGCGTGACGTCGTGGGGGAACTCATGGGTGAGATTGAGGTTGCCGGTGCTGCGATAGCGGCCGCTCTCTGTCAGGCTCGGAAATACGTACAGCCCCAGGTCGAGCCGCGTCTTCGGCGCGATGAACTTGAACACCTGCCAGGTCCCGCCGAGCACCGCTTCGACACTTGCCTTCGGCGTGGGGTTGTCCACGATCCACTCCTCCGTGGCGACGAGACCTGCGATACCGGTCACCTCGGTGTAAGAAGCCTGCACGAAGCGCCGGCCGAGCGCCGCACCCCCCACGATGCGCGCGTCGATGCCGAGCGACTGGTCGCGTTCCACCGAAGCCAGCAGGCTCCAGAAATTGCGGCTCTGTTGCAGAAACATGACCTCCCCGGTGAGCAGGTCTCGATTGGTCGTGGTCCCCGAAGAGTCCTTGGTCGTGTTGGAGCTGAAAGCGAGCGCCCCATCGATGGTCGTCGAGCGATAGTTGGCGTTGAAGTTCACGCTGCTGACCTGGATCGAGCTCGACTTGCTGTAGCTGAAGCCGACCGACAGTGCTCCATTGATGCGATCCCAGAACCGCGGTGAGAAGCGTGAGATACGCTCGACCTCCTGCATCGGGATGCGGGCCGCGCCCTCCGCGCTCTGCACCATGAGCTCGGCGCCATCCGCGCTGGTGGCGAGGACGCCGTGATACTTGGTCCCGTCAAGTCGCTCGATCGCGAACTCGAACTTGCTCGCCACCGAGCGCACCGCCGGCCACTCGATGCTGAGCGTGCTCATGTTGTCCGTTTTCAGGGTGAGAATGCCGAATTCCAGCGAGACGATGTCGCCGCTCAGGCGGTCGCCATTGCGCAGCGTCACGACGTCGGTCTTGTCACGGGCGTAGCCCCAGGCGAGACCGCAGATGAAGGCGCTCCAGAGCAGCAGCAGCTGAGGCGCCAGGGCGCGGTAGGGACGGCGAGTGCGCATCATCGCTGATGGGTCGCCGCCATGGCGCAGCTCACAGCGGCTTTACGTTGGCCTTCTCCCACGCGCGCACTCTAGCGCGCGCGGCGTCGAAGATGCGCTCGTAGTTGCCCTTGCGGATCTTGAGGCTCGCCTCGGGCGTCAGCAGCGCCCACACCGGATCCCACAGGTGATAGACGCGCAGCTGCGTCGCCTGGTCCTGCGGCGCGACATTGTCGGTACCGAAGAGGAACCGGTCCGGATGGCTGTTGAACGTGTCCGCGACGCGCTTTTCCACCTCGGGGTTCGCGATGGCGTACTTCGCCACCTCGTCCCAGGAAATGTCGTAATACACGTGGCCCAGCGTCGGGTCTGCCACCAGCTGCTCGACAACTTCGCGGTATGCGGGGCTACGCTCGGCGGCTTCCTCGGTCGCCTGGCCCTGCACGGGGTGGACGACGCGGCCGAGCCCGATGTGCGCCCAAATGATAGTGGTACTGCGGTGACGGCCCAGCAAGTCCTTCATCTGCTTGAGGTATATGGGCTCGCTGCCCGTCTTGGCGAAGGGCATGTCGATGTCGTTGTGGAGGATGACCGCGAGCCCCACTTCGCCCGCAAAATCGAGGATGCGATCGAGCGCCGGGTTCGTCAGGCTCGCCGTCTCACCCGCCACCTTCGAGGAAACGAACTCCTTGTGAATCGAGAATTCCCCGATGCCGCTGAACACCCCCGGGAAGAGCTCGAGCACCCGGCGGATGTGATCCACCGCGTACATATCGGTGGGATTGAAGCCGGTGATCATGGGATCGAGCCGCGCCTGCTGCTCCTTGGGCAGAGCCTGGTAGACGCGCGCGATGTAGGCGTCGGTGAAGGAGTAGTAGTAGAGCGGCGCGTCAGACTGCAGGTAGTAGGTGGGCGCGAAATCCCCCGAGTTGGCATACGACCATTGCTGCTGCAGCGGGATGCCGAAGAGTGTCGAGCGGCCGACCTTGTCACCCATGATCTCGAGGTAGCGGTGGATGTCCGTGCCCTTCTGCACGTAGTTCGTCAGATGGAAGTGCGAATCGTTGAACAGGTAGTCGGGATCGGGGGCGCGTTTCTTGGCCGCCGACAGCGCCAGGCTCCCGCCGCCGACGATCGCCGCGATGAGCGCTCCGATCACCAAGGCGCGCCACAGGTCGCGAAGTGCGGGCAGGAGGCTGATCATGATTCACCTCACAGCGCCAACTCGAAGTCGGTGTTGAACACGACACCCTTGCTGCCGACATTGTAGGTAAGGGAGGTGTAACCCACCGGAGAGTGGTTGAGATACATGACCTGCGTATTCCAGCGGAACACGCGGTTGTGCCAGGGGTGCCAGTTGACTCCGGCGCGCACGTCCCAGGGGTAGCCGTAATTGCCGTTGACATACGACCCCGCCAGATAAGCCTGGAAAGTCCGCGGGACGATCATCGCCGAGGCCTGAAGCTGGAAGCCGCGGTCCCACTGGTTGGGTATGACGCCGGTACCAGGACCCTCGAACCG
>DATMPW010000005.1:0-31990 GCA_035566915.1 Steroidobacteraceae bacterium | reverse complement strand
TCGGGGGCGAGCTTGCGGTGGAGGCACGCGCGCCGGATGGGGTGATCGAGGCGTTCCGCGTGGCGCGCTCGCCGAGCTTCGCGGTCGCGGTGCAGTGGCATCCCGAGTGGCAGGTGATGAGCAATCCGTTTTCACGCGCGCTGTTCGCGGCCTTCGGGCAGGCGGCGGCGGCGCGCGCGCAGTCAAAGTGAAGGGTTTTCCATGGTAAGTGAGATCCGGCAATTCTTCCGTGATCACGGCATTTCGGAGGTGGAAGCCATCATCCCCGACATGGCCGGCATCGCGCGCGGCAAGATCATGCCGGCGGAGAAGTTCGCCGAGGACGGCGGCATGCGCCTGCCGGAAAGCGTGTTTCTGCAGACCGTGACCGGCGACTACCCGCCGGAGACCGGCGATGCCATGAGTCCGGCGGAGATCGACATCATCCTCAAGGCGGATCCGAAGACGGTGCGGCGCGTGCCGTGGGCGGCGGAGCCGACCGCACAGGTGATCCATGACTGCTTCTACTCGGACGGCCGGCGCGTATCGATGGCGCCGCGGCACGTGCTGCGCAACGTCCTCGAGCTCTACGCTCAGCGCGGCTGGGAGCCGATCGTCGCTCCGGAGCTCGAGTTCTATCTGGTCGAGCAGAACAAGGACGCCGACTACCCGCTCAAGCCTCCCGTGGGCCGCTCGGGGCGGGCAGAGCCCGGTCGTCAGTCCTACAGCATTGCCGCGGTGAATGAGTTCGACCCGCTGTTCGATGACATCTACCAGTTCTGCGAGGACCAGGACATCGAGATCGACACGCTGATCCACGAGGATGGTCCAGCGCAGATGGAGATCAACCTGATCCACGGCCAGCCGCTCGATCTGGCCGACCAGGCGTTCCTCTTCAAGCGCACCGCGCGGGAGGCGGCGCTGCGTCACAAGATGTACGCGACCTTCATGGCCAAGCCGCACGCCAAGGAGCCCGGCAGTGCCATGCACATCCACCAGAGCGTGGTGGACGTCAAGACGCGCAAGAACATCTTCAGCAACCCCGACGGCACGCCCTCGCCGCTGTTCTTCGCGCACATCGGCGGCCTGCAGAAGTACCTGCCGGCAGCTATGGCGCTACTCTGCGCCAACGTGAACTCCTACCGCCGCCTGACGCGCTACCTGTCGGCGCCCATCAACGTGCACTGGGGTTACGACAACCGCACCGCAGGCCTGCGCGTGCCCATGTCGGATGCGCAGGCCCGCCGGGTCGAAAACCGCGTCACCGGTGCCGATGCCAACCCCTACATCGCCATCGCTGCCTCGCTCGCCTGCGGCTACCTCGGCATGATCGAGGGGGTGCAGCCGTCTGATCCGATCGTCGGCAGCGCGCACGATCTGCCTTTTGGCCTCCCGCGCTCGCTCGATGAGGCGCTGCGCGAGCTGCGCGCCTGTGAGCCGCTGGTGAAGCTGCTCGGCGAGGCGTTCGTCGAGGCCTTCACTATCGTCAAGCAGGCGGAATACGAGGTGTTCCTGCAGGTGATCAGCTCCTGGGAGCGCGAGCATCTGCTGCTGAACGTCTAGGCAGGCGCCGCCGATCCCGCGCCTTCTCAGGCGATGGCCGGGTGATATATAAGAAGAAGCCGTGATCCGCGCTCCCCGATCCTTACGCCCGTGCGCCCTGGTGGCGGCGCTCATCGCGACCGTGAGCGGCTGTGGCGGGCGGAGCAGCGCGCAGCCCACCGCTGCCTCGGTGACGGAGAAAGTTCTCAACGTCTACAACTGGTCGGACTACATACAGCCCTCGGTGATCGCCGATTTCGAGAAGGAGTACGGCATCCGCGTGAACTACGACGTGTTCGACTCCAACGAGATCCTCGAGACCAAGCTCCTCACCGGACATACCAATTACGACATCGTGGCCCCCTCGGGCCCCTTCCTCGAGCGCCAGATCCACGCCGACATCTATCAGAAGCTCGACAAGGTGCTGCTGCCGAATCTCGCCAACGTCGATCCGCAGGTGGCGCGCGCCACCGCGCTCTACGACACCGGCAACCAGTACGCCGTCGACTACATGTGGATCACTTCGGGCGTGGGTTACAACAAGGCCGCCATCCGCGAACGCCTTGCCGATGCCCCGGTCGACAGCTGGCGGATGCTCTTCGATCCGGCGCTCGCCGCGAAATTCAGCGACTGCGGCATATCGGTACTCGACGCACCCTCGGAAGTCCTCGCTACCGTGCTGCTGTACCTCGGCCGCAACCCCAACAGCAACTCACTCGAGGACCTCAAGGCGGGCGAGGAGGTGCTGCACGCGATGCGGCCCTACGTGCGCCTCATCGACTCCTCGCGCTACATCGACATGCTCGCCAATGGCGATCTCTGCCTCGTGCTGGGCTGGTCGGGCGATGTCAAGCAGGCTCACGATCGCGCCCAGGAGGCGGGCAAGGGGGTGGAGCTGGCGTACGCCATCCCACGCGAGGGCGCCATCGCCAACTACGACGTGGTCGCCATCCCCGCGGACGCGCCGCACGTGAGGAATGCGCACCTGTTCATCAATTTCCTGCTGCGCCCGGAGATCGCCGCGCGCAGCTCCAATTTCATCAAGTACGCCAATTCCGTGCTTCCCGAGATTCAGCCTCTCGACCCCGCGGTGCGCAACGACCCGGGTGTGTATCCGCCCGCCGAGGTGCGCGCGCGCCTCACGCCCGAGCCTGCGCGCCCACCGGACTTCCAGCGGCTGCTGACGCGCATGTGGACGCGCTTCAAGACCGGTAAGTGAACCCCCTGCAATGAAGGACATGAACGCCCTGCCTGCGAGCAACGACCCCCGGGGACTCGCGAGCGCCGATCCCGCGTCCGCCTACGTGCGCATCAGCCACGTCACCAAGAAGTTCGGTGACTTCGTGGCAGTCGATGACGTTTCGCTCGACATCCGCCGCGGCGAGATCTTCTGCCTGCTGGGCGGCTCGGGGTCGGGGAAGACGACGCTGCTGCGCATGCTCGCGGGCTTCGAGCGCCCGAGTGCCGGCACCCTCCACATCGATGGCGTCGACATGAGCACCATTCCGCCCTACGAGCGGCCAGTGAACATGATGTTCCAGTCGTACGCGCTCTTTCCGCACATGAGCGTCGAGAAGAACGTCGCCTTCGGACTCGAGCAGGAGGGGCTCGGGCGCGACGCCATCCGCCGCCAGGTGGGGGAGATCCTCGACATCGTGCAGATGGGCGGCTTGGGGGCGCGCAAACCACACCAGCTCTCCGGCGGGCAGCGCCAGCGCGTCGCGCTCGCACGCGCGCTGGTGAAGCGCCCGAAGCTGCTGCTGCTCGATGAGCCGCTCGCCGCGCTCGATAAGAAGCTGCGCGAGCGCACCCAGTTCGAGCTGCTCAACATTCAGCAGCGGCTCGGCGTGACCTTCATCGTGGTCACCCACGACCAGGAGGAGGCGATGACGCTTGGGCAGCGGCTCGGGGTCATGAACCACGGCCGCATCGCGCAGGTCGGCACGCCGTCCGACATCTACGAGTCGCCGGCGACGCGATTCGTGGCGGATTTCATCGGCTCGGTCAACATGTTCGAAGGGCGCGTGAGCGAGGAGCGAGCGGAGGGCCTGCGCCTCGAAGTCGGCGAGCTCGGCTGCATGCTGCGCGCCGAGCGCACGGTGAGCTGTGTGAGCGGCGCCACGGTGTGGGCCGCGATCCGCCCGGAGAAGATCAGCATCAGCCGCCAGCCGCCGCTTTCCGCCGGCGCGGGCGTCCCCGAGAACGCCGTGCGCGGCACGGTGCGCGAGATCGCCTACATGGGGGACATGTCGATCTACCTGGTGCAGATCGCCTCCGGCAAGATGCTGCGCGTGACGCTGCCCAACACCACGCGTGGCGGCGAGCGGCCGATCGCGCGCGAGGAAAGCGTGTGGCTTTCCTGGCACGGGTCGAGTCCGGTGGTGCTCACCGAGTAAGGGGGGACGTTTGGCACTTCTCACGCAGGCCTCCGGGCGGCGCCTGGTCGCAGGGATCCCGCTCCTGTGGCTGCTGCTGCTGTTCCTCATCCCCTTCCTGATCGTCTTTCGCATCTCCTTCTCCGAGGTGCGCCTGGCGATTCCGCCGTACACACCGCTGATCTCCTGGCACCACGGCACGCCGACACTCGACGTGCACACCTCGGCGTACTCGTTCCTGTTCACCGACCCGCTGTACGTGAGCTCCTACCTCTACTCGCTCAAGGTGGCCGCAGTATCCACCTTGTGCTGCCTCCTGATCGGCTATCCGATGGCCTACGCCATCGCGCGCTCGCGCTCGGCCACACGCTCCGTGCTGCTCATGCTCGTCGTGTTGCCTTTCTGGACCTCATTCCTGCTGCGCGTGTATGCCTGGATCGGTCTGCTGAAGAACAACGGCGTGATCAACAACGTGCTGTTGTATCTCGGTGTGATCCACCAGCCGCTCACGCTGCTGCAGACCGACTTCGCGGTGTATGTCGGGATCGTCTATTCGTACCTGCCGTTCATGATCCTGCCCTTGTATACCAACCTCGAGAAGCACGACCCGACACTGCTCGAGGCGGCCGCGGATCTCGGCGCGCGTCCGCTGCGCGCATTCCTTGCCATTACGCTGCCGCAGTCCGCCGCCGGCATCCTCGCAGGCTCCCTGCTGGTGTTCATCCCGGCGGTGGGCGAGTACGTCATTCCGACACTGCTTGGCCGCACCGATCAGCTGATGATCGGCCGGGTGCTCTCGGATGAGTTTTTCGAGAATCGCGACTGGCCGGTCGCTAGCGCCGTGGCGATCGTGGTGCTGCTGCTGCTGGTGGTACCGATCATCCTGTTCCAGCGCCTCGAGCGGCGCGAGCTGGAGGCGCAACCGTGAGGTCACGGGGACTCTTCGCGCGCAGCGCGCTCGTGCTCGGGCTCGTGTTCCTGTACGTGCCGATCGTGTCGATGATGGTGTTCTCCTTCAACAACTCGCGCCTCGTCACGGTGTGGGATGCGGCGCATTCGCCCACCCTCAAGTGGTACAAGGCGCTCTTCTCCAACGAGCAGATCCTCGGCGCGGCGTTTCTCTCCATCCGCATCGCCCTGATGTCGGCGACCGCGGCGGTGGTGCTCGGCACGCTCGCCGGCATGGCACTCGCGCGCTTCGGGCCCTTCCGCGGCCGCCTGCTGCTCGCCGGCATGACTACCGCTCCGATCGTGATGCCGGAGGTGATCACCGGCCTCTCGCTGCTGCTGCTGTTCGTCGCCATGGGACAGCTGATCGGCTGGCCGCGCGGCGCGGGCGCGGTCACCATCACTCTCGCGCACATCACCTTCTGCATGGCGTACGTGACCGTCGTGGTGCAGTCACGCCTTGCCGGATTCGATGAGTCGCTGGAAGAGGCGGCGATGGATCTCGGCGCGCGCCCTCTGACGGTGTTCGGGCGCATCACCCTGCCGCTCATTCTGCCCGCGATCGCTTCCGGCTGGCTGCTGGCCTTCACGCTTTCGTGGGATGATCTGGTGATCACGCAGTTCGTCGCCGGACCCGGGTCGAGCACGTTGCCGATGGTCATTTTCTCCAAGGTGCGCTTCGGCGTGACGCCGGATGTCAACGCACTCGCAACGATCTTGGTCCTCATCGTGGCAACCGGCATCGCGTTCTCCACGGTGTGGATGCGTTACCGCGAGCAGCGCCGGGAACGGGACTTGCAGCTCGCCGCGGCGGCTAACCTGTGAGCGCACGGCGAGGGGAGTACGCACATGTCAGGTGAAGCGCTGGGCATCGATGTCGGGGGATCCTCCGTGAAGGCCGGGCTGGTCGATGCGCAGCGCGGCACGGTGAGTGGCACCCTCATCTCGGCACCGACTCCGCATCCCTGCACGCCCGCAGCCCTGACGCCGGTGCTCGTTGCGCTCGCGGCACGCCTCGGCGGCGCCTCCGGCCGCGTCGGCGTCGCCTTCCCGAGCGTCATCAAGGCCGGCACTGCGTTCACCGCAGCCAATATCGATGCCGGCTGGATCGGTACCAATGGTGCGGCTCTGGCGGCCGAGGCACTCGGGCGGCCGGTGCTGATGCTGAACGACGCCGATGCCGCCGGCATCGCGGAAATGCGTTTCGGCAGCGGTCGCGGCTGCACCGGCACGGTCATCATGCTCACCTTCGGTACCGGCATCGGGACTGCGCTCTTCACCGGCGGGAAGCTCTTTGCCAACACCGAGCTCGGCCACCTCGAGCTGCGCGGCATGGACGCGGAGAAATGGACTTCCGCGCAGGTGCGCACGGCCGAGGGTCTCGATTTCCCCGGCTGGATCGCACGCGTGAACGAGTATCTGGCGGAGCTGCACCGGCTGCTGTGGCCGGACGTGTTCATCCTCGGGGGCGCCGTGAGCGAGCGCTTCGAGGAATTCGCGCCGCTGCTGCGCGCGTCCGCGGAGATCCGGCCAGCCCGTTTCGCCGGCCAGGCGGGTGTGGTGGGTGCCGCCCTCGCAGCCGCGGCGCCCGGCGAAGGGCCCTGAACGCCCGTGCGCAGCAAGCTCGAAGACGTCGGCACGACGATCTTCACCGTCATGTCGCGCCGCGCGCGCGAGCTCGATGCGCTGAACCTCGGACAGGGATTCCCTGATTACGATATCGACCCGCGGCTCACGGAGCTGGTCGCCGCCGCCATGAAGGCAGGGCACAACCAGTACGCGCCGATGGAGGGCCTGACGGTGCTGCGGGAGCGCATCGCCGCGAAGCTCTCCGGCTCGTATGGCCTGCAGGTCGACCCGGAAGCGGAGGTGACCATCACCCTCGGCGCAACCGAGGCCATCTACTCCGCAGTGCAAGCCCTCATCGGCCCAGGCGATGAGGCCCTCGCATTCGACCCCGCCTACGATTCCTACGAGCCGGCGGTGCGGCTCGCGGGTGGACGCTGCATCCGTCTGCCGCTCGCGCAGCCGGGCTTCCGTTACGACTGGGAGCGAGTGCGGCGCGCGCTGAGCGCGCGCACGCGCCTGGTACTGTTCAACAGCCCGCACAACCCCGCCTGCACCATTGCGCGCAGCGAGGACCTGGACGAGCTCGCGCGCATCATCGACCGAGGCGACGTCACGGTGCTCTCCGATGAGGTCTACGAGCACGTGGTATTCGATGGCGCGCGGCATGCTTCAGTGCTCACGCACCCGGGGCTCGCCGGCCGCAGCCTGGCGGCGTTCTCCTTCGGCAAGACCTTGCACGCCACCGGGCTCCGTGTCGGCTACTGTGTGGCGCCGGCGCCGCTCACGCGCGAGCTGCGCAAGGTGCATCAGTTCAACACCTTCAGCATCTCGCATCCGCTCCAGCACGCCATCGCGGCTTATCTCACCGAGCAGCCGCGGTGCGGTGACGGGCTCGCCGCCTTCTTCCAGGCCAAGCGCGACCGGCTGCGCCGCGCGCTCGACGGTTCCGGTTTCGTGCTGCCGCCGGCGCAGGGAACGTATTTCCAGCTGCTCGACTTCGCCGCGTTCGCACCGCCCGATGATCGCGCCTTCGCCGAGCGCCTGCTGACCGAGGCGCGGGTGGCGACCATCCCGCTGTCGCCGTTCTACGCCCGCCCAGAGCCGCTTCCCTTCGTGCGGTTGTGCATCGCCAAGCGCGACAGCACGCTCGATGAGGCGGCCTCGAGGCTCTGCGCGTTCGCTGCGCGCGCCCTGCGCAGCTGATGCGCACGCTACGCGTCTCGCTGATACAGCAGCCGCTCCTCTGGCAGGACGGCGCGGCGAACCGCGCGCGCTTCGAGCAGCTGCTGCACCCGCTCGCAGGTCAGACCGACCTCATAGTGCTGCCCGAGACCTTCACGACCGGTTTCAGCATGGAGGTCGAGCGGCTCGCCGAGCCTCCCGGCGGTCCGACGACGCAGTGGCTCCTGCGGCTCGCGGGCGAACTCGATGCGGTGATCACCGGCAGCGTCATCACCCAGGACGGCGGGCACTACTACAACCGCCTGCTGTGGGCAGCACCCCCTGGTGAGCTGCGCCACTATGACAAGCGTCACCTGTTCCGCATGGCAAAGGAGCACGAGCACTTCACGGCCGGCCGCTCAGCCTGGAGCGTCAGCTGGCGCGGTCTGAGCATCTGTGCGCTCGTGTGTTACGACCTGCGCTTTCCGGTCTTCAGCCGCCGCCGCGCGCAGCTCGACTACGACCTGCTGCTGTACGTCGCGAACTGGCCCGCGCCCCGCGCCGATGCCTGGCGGCAGCTGCTGCGCGCCCGGGCCATCGAGAACCAGGCATACGTGGTCGGCGTCAACCGCGTGGGGAACGATGGCCATGACGTACCGCACACGGGCGACAGCGCCGCCATCGACTTCCGCGGGCGCACGCTTGCCGATGCCGGCAACGTGGCGGCGCTCCTCACCGTGGAGCTGCCGCGCGAGCCGCTGATGCGTTTTCGGGAGAAATTCCCGGCGCACCTGGATGCCGATCGCTTTACGCTGGAGCTTTAGTTCAGTTGATTGGGATCGCGACGCTGGTGTGAGCCGGAACCTACGAATGAGGGCTCCTGAACCTAGGGTGCCGACGATTTGTCTTTCGAGATGCTCGTGGTCGTCTCGGCCTGGATGCGTTCGTACACCTCTTCGCGATGCACGGGGACGTTTGGCGGCGCGGTGAAGCCGAGGCGCACTTGTCCGCCTTTCACACCGAGCACAGTGACGGTCACTTCATCGCCAATCTTGACAGACTCTCCGGGACGTCTGGTCAGAATGAGCATGATGGCGCATCCCCTCTGATTCGATTTCTGCAGCGTGCGTCGAGCACCAGCGCCGATTCCATATTCTCGGTCCATCGGGACATACGGAGACTCCAAATCTCGTCAGACAACTTCCACTCGAGGGTTGTCGCGGCTCATTGCCTGAGCGCGCGGAGTCGTTGCCAGCGCGCTCTCTTAGCCAATTTCCGCTTTGCGCGGCGTGAACGACCGAGCTCGCGTAACCACACTACGACGCAAAGGCGCGCCAGATGCGCAGGATCGTCTGCTGCAAGACCCCGAGAGCTGCGGCGAGACGAGGGCTGCTCGAGCGCGCGAGCAGGCGAGCGTCCACTACACGACCCTGTGATGTCTGATCCGCTCCCAACCGGGCATGGCTGGGAATATCACCTAACGCCTCGATCAGGGCGTCCGCGGAAATTGGCTTAGGTAAAAAGGCGACGCAGCCCATTTCCATAGCCCGCCTTTTGAACGATTCATTGTCATCTGCAGTCGTGACTATGGTTGGTCTTGTGAAGCCCGCATTTACCAGGCGTTGCGCAAATTCAATACTCTCACCAGGTTTAATATCGACAATGAGGCAGATCGCTTTAGTAGTCATCGCAACATCAAGGAACTCTTTAGCCGAAGCATAGAGCTCTGTGTCGTATCCGAGCGGCCACAACAAACGGCTTATGGCGCCGCGGACGCCCAGGTCACCGTCGATTACCGCAACAACTTTAGGCTTTGCTTTCACGAATAGGTGGTCGGGAACGCGGCCGCCCGGGTCGGGCGCCCGACGTGGTCGTAAGCCCGAGCGCCGTCTCGAGCTAAGGTTTCTGGCGGGCAGCTTTATACGTGGGAGCTGGCGTTCATGTCTTGTTATCATGTGCCAAAGTGTTGTCGGTGCAGGCCAACCGCAACCCGCAACTATTGAGCGCGAAGATCGTGAATGATCTCGATACCAAGCGTCTCGGCGCGCTTCCGACTGCCACAGGGGGGATTGCTCGGCTTGCCTATGCACGCGCCCGACGGGCTGGCATTGAGCTAAAGCCGCTTTTGAAGAAGGCGGGACTGACGGATCAACGGATCAAAGACCGCGGCTCTCGACTCCCAGTCCAGCATCAGATCCAGTTCTTAAATCTTGCGGCGAATGCCTTGCACGACGAATTTCTCGGTTTTCACCTCGCGCAGCTATGTGATCTTCGAGAGTTAGGATTGCTCTTTTATGTTGCGGCCTCCTCTGAGACGTTGGGCGACGCTCTGCAGCGAGCGGCTCGCTACAGCTCAATTACTAATGAGGGATTGTCGCTAAAGTGCCTCGAGGACGACGATATCCGGATGGTGTTCGATTATGTCGGTATCGCCCGTCACTCGGATCGGCATCAGATCGAGTTCTCCATGACAGTGCTGATCCGCTTATGGCGGCAGTTGACGGGCCTGCGCCTGGTGCCGAGCCGGGCGCGACTCACGCATCGCCGCAGCAACCACGGCGGTTCCGAACTCGCTGAATACTTTGGCGGCCGCATAACTTTTGGAGCAAGAGCAGATGAACTGACTTTCGTTAGGAGCATCAAGGACATCGCAATCACTAGTGCTGACCCCTACCTGAACGAGATCTTGGTAGCGAATTGCGAGCAAGCTCTTTCTCATAGACCAAAGAACCGAGGCACGTTGAGGTCGGCGGTAGAGAATGCAATTGTTCCGCTGCTGCCGCACGGGAAGGTGCGCGCGTCGGGGATCGCCGCGAGACTCGGCTTGAGCCAGCGAACTTTAGCGCGCCGACTCGCATTGGAGGGCGAGACGTTTTCGGAGGTTCTTGAGAGCCTGCGAGCCGATCTGGCGAGGCAATATCTATCGGACCCCGACTTAGCGATATCGCGAATTGCGTGGCTGCTTGGTTATGAGGAAATCAGCGCATTCACGCACGCGTTCAAGCGTCGGACGGGCAAGACGCCTCGGGAAACTCGGCAGACCCACGCCGTAACCCGTTAATCGGCTGCTCAGGAGTCGGCGTATTTTTGAGGACTTCAGAATGGCGAAAAGCTTTGAATCCTGGCGCTTGTTTTGGATGCTGGCGCTCACAGTGTCCGCGGCGATCTGTCTCGGACTTCCCTTTGCGGACTTTCATACCTGGCGCGGGACGGAGTTCATCATCCTGCACGCGGTACTTTGCGCGCTTCCATTCTTCCTCGTGGCCTTCACCGCATCCTCGCTCGCGACACTGTGGCCGAGCCGACGCACTCGATGGTTGTTGTCAAACCGCCGATACTTCGGTTTGGCATTCGCCTTTGGCATGGCGTGGCACCTTACCTTTGTCACTTACGCCACGATCGCTTTTGGGAACCACGTGAGTCGGAGGGACCTGACCCTGGATTTTGTCGCCGTTTCCTTCCTGCTCGCGATGACCCTGACTTCCTTCCGGCGGTTCGCGCGTCGTTTGAGCCTTGCGAACTGGCGTCGTCTTCACAAGACGGGTGTATACACGATCTGCTTTGTGGTCACGTTCTTTTATTTGGATGACACTCGCAGTCATTGGAATCCGTTATATTTCGGGGTGGCCTGTCTGTTACTTGCTGCCTGGTTGCTGCGGATCATTGCTTGGACGCGAAGACGGAGGCGAGCGCGCCAAACGGAGCTTCAGATGCCTGCGGCGCGGCCGGCGAGCTAAGGGCGCTGGCACCGAGCGCGTGGGCGCCGACGTGGAAAGTAGCTGTCGCATCTTCGCGTGGGAGCGGTAAGAACCATGAAGAAATCCACGCGCGTCAATCATCCGCCGCCCGTCGAGCTGCCACCGGACAATCACGCCCTGGTGGCGCCGATCTACCAGTCGGTGAAATTCGAGTTCGACACCGTCGAGGAGACCGAACGCTACCTGCGCGGCGAGCGTCCCGGCTTCTATTACTCGCGCTCCTCCAACCCGACCACGCGTCAGCTCGAGCTGCTGCTCGCGGAGCTGCAGGGGCGCGAGGACTGCCTGGTCACCGCATCCGGGGTGGGCGTGATCTCGCAGACTCTGCTCGCGCTCACCCGCCAGGGCGACCACATCATCTGTTTCGTCGAGAGCTATAACCCCACGCGCTATCTCATCCGTCGCGTCCTCGGCCGCTTCGGCGTGACGCACACGCTGCTGTCGATCGAGGATCTCGCGGGCGTGGAACGCACGCTCGCTGAGCGGCCGACGCGGCTGGTCATTTTCGAGAGTCCGACCAATCCGGTCACCAAGATCGCCGATATCGGCGCGCTCACACGCCTCGCGCGCGCCGCCGGCGCGCTCAGCGTGCTCGACAACACCTTTGCCGGCTTCCACCAGCACGGCGGCTACGACGTGGACGTTTACCTGCACAGCCTTACCAAGTACGCCTCCGGTACCGGCGATGTCATGGGCGGCGCCGTGATCGCGCGTGGCGAGCTGATCCGCGCCCTGCGCAATGACTTCGGCGTACTCGGCGGCACGCTCGACCCGCATGCCGCGTTTCTCATCCTGCGGGGGCTCAAGACCTACTTCGTGCGCTATCACGCGCAGTGCGCGAGCGCGCTGCGCATCGCGCAGCGCCTCGCGGAGCATCCCGTGGTCGCGCGTGTGCACTATCCCGGGCTTCCGACCCATCCTCAGCATGCGCTCGCCGCGCAGCAGATGGAGGACTTCGGTACCATCGTGAGCTTCGACCTCCGCGACGGCAAGGTCTCGGCACGGCGCTTCGCCGACGCACTGGAGCTGTTTGCACTCAGCGCGAGTCTCGGGTCCACCGAGTCGCTGGTAGTGACCGCTCAGATGACGGGCGGCCGCGAGCTCAATGCCGATCTGCAACGGCTGTCGGCGGTGACCGAGGGGACCATCCGCCTCTCGATCGGGCTCGAGGATCCGGACGATCTGCTCGCGGATCTCGAGCGCGCACTCGCGGCAGCGGCCGGCTGAAAAACACCCCAAGAAATTGCGCCCGTCGAGCTCGGCGAGCTTTCTCCGTCGGACAAGATGCGCAATTTCTCGGGGACCCCGTGACCACCCCAAGAAATTGCGCCCGTCGCGCTCGGCGAGCTTTCTCCGTCGGACAAGACGCGCAATTTCTCGGGGACCCCGGGGCGCGGTCCTCGATCGAACGATTAGAACAGCGCCCGAAAGGAAGCGCTCACCGACAAGTTCGAGCTTGTGGGCGTGGCAACGCTTCGTGGCCTGCGGGCGCTCGGCGGCGCGCCCTGAGCGAGGGCCGCACGCGCGGCCGGACATGCGGACTTGTCCTCTTGCGCATTGCTCGCGGTGGGCGTATTCAGTCGCGAGCGAGACTTCACCGCCACGGAACCGGTGCGGCGCTCGCGCGGTCCAATCAATCGCATTCGAGTTTCATTTGCAGGAAGGACGCCGCATGAACATCGAGTCGCCCGCAATGCCCTATAACTTCGCCGATCTGGAACCGGCGATCTCGCGGGACACCCTGGTGTTTCACTTCCTGCGCCATCAGCGCGTGTGCTTCGACCGGATGATCGCGATGCTTCGCGGCACGGAGTTCGAGCCGCTGAGCCTCGTCGAGCTGATCCGCGCTACCGAGCGCAACCCGGCGCAGCACGCCCTGTATCGCTACGCCGCGGAAGTCTACAACCACAACCTCTACTGGAACTCGATGGGTCCGCGCGCCGGCGGTCCGGCCACGGGACTGGTCGGCGAGAGCCTGCACGAGCGCTTCGGCTCGCATGAGCGGTTCGTGCGCGAGTTCACCGATGCCGCGAGCGCCCACTTCGGCAGTGGCTGGCTGTGGCTCGTGTGGCGGGCTGGCACGCTCGAGATCCTCACGACCAGCAACGCCGGCACTCCTCTCGTGCGCGGAGACGTGCCGCTGCTTGCACTCGACCTGTGGGAGCACGCTTACTACCTCGATCACCAGAACCGCCGCAGTGCGTATGTCAACGCCTTCCTCGAGGAACTGGTCAACTGGGATACCGCGAATCGCACCCTCGCGGAGCTCGTGGCGGGAAGCGAGCAGCGCCTTGCGGCACGATCGCGCCTCACCGCGGAGCCGGCAGCGCGGGCGCGCGGTCTCGGGATGCCGTGAGTTCGGCGCGGCCTGCGCCGCTCGCGTCGAGGTGAAGGCACAGCTGCGGAGGGCGCGTTGCCTCACAGGCTGCCGGCGACCCGCACGCGGTGCGGATGGTAGGGCAGCACTTCCAGCACCTCGCCCTCGTTCAGGCGCTGCTGCACCCCGCGCCAGAAGGCGGCGGTCAGTATCTCGCCATGCACGCGCAACAGCGCCGCGCGCTGCTCTTCGCTGAAACCGAGGAAGTTGAGGAAGGTCTCCGGGAAGACATCGTTCTCGGCGACATAGAACCAGGCCTCCCCGCGCATCTCGTCCTCTTCGTGCGTCGCTGGCGGCACGTCGCGGAAATTGCAGTCAGTGACCCGGCAGAGCTCGTCGTAGTCGTAGAAGATCACCCGTCCGTGGCGCGTGACCCCGAAGTTCTTCAGCAGCAGGTCCCCGGGAAAGATGTTGGTATAGGCCAGATCGCGGATGCATTGGCCGTAATCGAGCACCGCCCGCTCGGCCTCCGCGGCGGGGCTGCTGCGCACGTACAGATTGAGCGGGGTCATGCGCCGCTCGATGTAAAGATGATCGAACACGAGGTCGTCGCCATCTTCGTGCACGGTCCCGGGAGTCTCGCGCCGCAGCTCCGCCAGCAGCTCGGGCGCGAAGCGCGCCCGCGGGAAGCGCAACCGCCGAAACTCCTGCGCGTCCACCAGCCTGCCGGCGCGATCGTGGATGAAGACCAGGCGATACTTTTCGATGACCTCCTCGCGCAGCACGGTTTTGGGGTAGGGAAAGCGGTCGCGGATCACCTTGAAGACCACATCGAAGGAGGGCAGCGTGAAGCACACCATCACGAGCCCGCGCTCGCCCGCGGCCTGCACGAAGTGGTCATCCGTGTGTTCGAGGTTGCGCATCAGCTCGCGGTAGCGCTCGGTCTTGCCCTGGCGCGCGCGGCCGAGCACCGTGAACAGCTCGCTCACCGGCTTGCGCGGCATGAGCGAGCGGAGAAACACCACCGCCTCCGCCACGCGCTCGAGATCGGCGTGAAAGTAGGAGCGCGTGAAGCCGAACAAGATGCTCACGTCGGCCTCGGCCAGCATCACCGCGTCCACCAGCACCCCGCCGTCGGTGTTCTTCAGTGCAATGACCAGCGGCACGAGGAAGCCGCGGCCGAGGACGCGCCCGACGATGTAGGCGCGCGACATCTGGTAAAAGACGGCGCGGATCACCTCGACGCGCTCGATCCCGCGCCGCTCGCCGCGCGAGTGCAGGTAGCTGCGCACCTCGGCTGTGACGTGCGCGATGCTGCTGTCGAGGTCGCGCCAGGAAGAACGGAAGCGCACATCGCCGAGCAGGTCCTCGATGAGCAGCGCGAGCGAGCCGTGATTGACATAGGTATTGGTGCCGACGCCCAAGTGGATGTTGGCGAGCGGATCGAGATCGGTCGCCACGAACTCGATATCGGACGACACGCCCACGGTGCCGAAGAGCCGGCGACTGATGGAGCTGAAAAAGGTCTTGGTGAACTCCGGGTCGGGAAGGGTGGTGATCTGCGCGGCGAACTCCGCGCGCAGCTCCTGCCACAGGCTCCGGTCGGCCGCCTGCACGCCGAGCGCGAGGCGCAGCGCCGCGATCGTCTGATTGACGTAATGGTCATACAGCTCGATGCGCTCGACCGCATCGCGCTGGCTGCCCTTCCAGTCGCGCGCGTCGAAGCGCTGCGGTGCGCGGCGCGTGATGGCGCGAAACTCCGCGTTGTAGTGGGCAAAGGCATCGACGATCTGCCGGGCACAATCGCGCGGGGTGAGGACGGCTGGCAGGTCCATGGAGCGCCGCAGGCTCAGTCGAAGTCTGTCGGCAGGGACGGATCGATGCGGTGCTGGTAGAGCCGCTCGATCTGCGAGGCCAGCACCCGCCCGGTGGAGAGCGGCGGCAAATTGTGCACCGGGAAGAATTCCACGGCATCGGTCTCGTTGCTCGCTGCCGGAGCGCCCCCAAGGAGCTCGCAGACGAAGAACAGCTTGTAGATGTGATGCACGCCCGGGGGATGCGGGTGGCGGTTCTTGTCGATGAGTGCGGCGAGCTTCACCGGGCGCGCCCGGTAACCGGATTCCTCGTAGATCTCGCGCGCCACCGCCTCGGATGGCGCGTCATTCACGTCCACCCAGCCTCCGGGCAGCGTCCAGCGGCCATCGGCGCGTTCGCGTACCAGCAGCACCTGCTCATCGCGGAATACCCCGCCGCGCACGTCCACTTTCGGGGTGGCATAGCCGTGCTCATCGGCCCACAGGGCGCGCGCCGCGCCGACGGGCATCTCGAGCGCGCGGGAGAGGAGTAGTGCCACCAGCTCGGTGAGCTGCGTGTAGCGCTCGCGGTCGAAGGGGTCGCGCGTGAAAGCGAGCCCGTTCTGCGCGATCGCCTGCACCTTGCGGGCCCACTCGAGGAGGTCGCGGGGAGGGGGCGAGCTCATGGGCTACGGGCCGACTGCGCCGCGCGAGTCGCGAACAGGTGAATCAGGCCGCGCATTCTGCGGGGACGGGTCCGTTGCTCGATCCGCAGCGGTGATGCGCGCTAGAGGTTGCGGATCAGCGCATCGGCGAAGGCGCTGGTCGACACTTCCTGCGCGCCCTCCATGAGACGGGCGAAGTCGTAGGTGACGATCTTCTGTCCGATGGCGCGGTCCATGGCGGTGATGATCGCATCCGCAGCCTCTGCCCAACCGAGGTAACGGAACATCATCTCGCCCGAGAGAATCACCGAGCCGGGATTGACCTTGTCGAGGTTGGCGTACTTGGGCGCGGTACCGTGCGTCGCCTCGAAGACCGCGTGTCCGGTGAGGTAGTTGATATTGCCCCCCGGAGCGATGCCGATGCCCCCGACCTGCGCGGCGAGCGCATCGGAGAGATAGTCACCGTTCAGGTTGGTCGTGGCGATGACATCGAACTCATCGGGACGCGTGAGCACCTGCTGCAGTGTGATGTCGGCAATCGCATCCTTCAGGATCACGCGACCCGACTTGCGCGCCGCATCCATCTCGGCATTGGCCTGCTGCTCGCCCCTTGCGGCCTTGGCGCGCTCCCATTGCTCCCAGCTGTAAGTGCTGGCGGCGAACTCGCGCTCGGCGAGCTGATACCCCCAGTTGCGGAACGCGCCCTCGGTGAATTTCTGGATGTTGCCCTTGTGGACGAGGGTCACGCTGCGGCGCTTGTTGGTGATCGCGTAGGCGAGGGCCGCACGGATGAGGCGCTCCGAGCCCTCTTTCGACACCGGCTTGATGCCGATGCCGGAAGTCTCCGGGAAGCGGATCCTGGCATAGGCCTTGGGGAAGGCCTGGCGGAACAGCTCGAGAAACTTTTGGGTCTCGGGTGTGCCGTATTCGAACTCGATGCCCGTGTAGATGTCCTCGGTATTCTCGCGGAAGATCACCATGTCGACCTTTTCCGGATGCCGCACGGGCGAGGGCACGCCCTTGAACCAGCGCACCGGGCGCAGGCACACGTACAGATCGAGCATCTGGCGCAGTGCCACGTTGAGCGAGCGGATGCCGCCACCGATCGGCGTGGTGAGCGGTCCCTTGATGGACACGAGATACTCGCGGCACGCGGCGACGGTTTCATCGGGCAACCAGGTGTTGAACAGCTTGTTGGATTTCTCCCCCGCGAACACCTCCATCCAGTGGACGCGGCGCTTGCCGCCGTAGGCCTTGGCCACCGCGGCGTCCATCACCCGTACGCTCGCGCGCCAGATGTCCGGCCCGGTGCCATCGCCTTCGATGAAGGGGATGATCGGATTTTCCGGGACGCGCAGCTTGCCGTCCTGTATGGCGATCTTCGCGCCCTGCGGCGGCGGCGTGATCTTCGGGGTGGCGGCCGTGGACATGAGGGGTGCACTCCTGGAGGGGAACCCCGGGCGCATGGGCGCACCGGGCGCGAAATGCTAGCACAGGCGCACCCGGCGAGCCGGGTACGTACCGCGCTGCAGCCGCGTGTGAGAGACTGCACCGCGGCCGGCATGCCGGGGATGAACGTGAAACGAGCAGCGGATGTCCGACGCCGTCAATATTAATAAGAGTGGGGGGGTGCCCTCTGCGCAGCGTTCGGTGCTGCGCCAGCTGCTGGCGGTGCGGCCGATCGATGCGACGCCCGCCGGCAAAGCGCGGCTGAAACAGGTGCTGAGCGCGCGCGCGCTCATCGCTATCGGCCTCGGCGCCACCATCGGCTCGGGCATCTTCGTGCTCTCCGGGACGGTCGCCGCCAACCACTCGGGCCCGGCGATCACGCTCTCGCTGCTGATCGCCGCGTTCGGCGGAGGACTCGCGGCGCTGTGTTACTCGGAGTTCGCCGCGTTCCTGCCGGCGCCAGGCAGTGCCTACAGCTACACCTACGCGACCCTCGGTGAGGCGCTCGCCTGGTTCATTGGCTGGAACCTGCTGCTCGAATACGCGATCTCAGCCTCCGCGGTGGCGGTGAGCTGGTCGGCTTACGTGGTGAGCCTGCTCGCCGATGCGCACATCCATCTGCCGCAGCAGTTCGTCAACGCGCCGCTCGGAGTCGATGCGCACGATCACCTCATCGCGACCGGCGCGATCGTCAATGTGCCGGCGGTACTGATCATCGCCGCCATGACGGTGCTGCTGTACGTGGGGGTGCGCTGGTCCGCCAGCGCCAACACAGTCATGGTGGCACTCAAGGTCGGCATCATCATCATCATTGTGCTGGCGGGCCTCTCCTACCTGAACCCCGCCAACTGGCGGCCGTACATGCCGCCCAATACCGGCACCTTCGGGCACTTCGGCTGGAGCGGCGTGCTGCAGGGTGCCGCCATCATCTTCTTCTCCTACGTGGGCTTCGACACGGCCTCGACGACCGCGCTCGAGGCGCGCAATCCACAGCGCGATCTGCCGATCGGCATTTTGGGCGCGCTGGTCATATCTGCGGTGCTCTATGTCGCGATGGCGACGGTGCTGACCGGCATGGTGCCGTACCCGAAGCTCGACTCGGACGCGCCGGTGGCGGTGGCACTCGATGCACATCCGCAGCTCTCCTGGCTGTCCCCCCTGCTCAAGGTGGGGGTCATTGCCGGTATGACCTCGGTCATCCTCACCTCGCTTCTCGGCCAACCGCGCATTCTGCTGTCGATGGCCGATGACGGCCTGCTGCCGCCGGTGATGAGCCGCTGTCACCCGCGCTTCAAGACACCGCACGTCGCCACGGTCGTGACGGGCATTGGTGCGGCGCTGATTGCCGCGGCCTTCCCGCTGGACGTGCTGGCGGACCTGATCTCCATCGGCATCCTGCTGGCGTTTGCCGTGGTATGCATCGGGGTCCTGGTGCTGCGCAAGACACGACCGGACGCGTACCGGCCATTTCGCGTGCCGTGGGCACCGGTCACCTGCGTGCTGGGTGCCCTCGTGTGTCTCGCCATGACGCTGGCACTGTCCAACGGCACCTGGATCCGCCTGGTGGTGTGGACCATCCTCGGTATGTCCATCTACGGCTTCTACGGATTCCGCCACAGCCGCCTGCGTCAATGACGCGCACCCTCGCGAGCACGCCCGCCGCGGACGGCTTCCGCATGCCCGGGGAGTTCGAGCCGCACGCCGGCTGCTGGATGCTCTGGCCGGAGCGTCCCGACAACTGGCGCGCGGCGGCGCGCCCGGCGCAGCTCGCATTCGCGCAGGTGGCCGCGGCAATCGCGCAGTTCGAGCTCGTCACAGTGGGAGTCTCCGCTGCGCACTACGAGGCGGCACGGGCGCTGCTCCCTGAGCGCGTACGCGTCCTCGAGATGGCGCACGATGATGCGTGGATGCGCGACGTCGGTCCCACGGGCGTCGTGAACCGCGGTGGGGTCGTGCGCGGGGTCGACTGGCGCTTCAATGCCTGGGGCGGATTGAACGGCGGATTGTATTTCCCGTGGGATCAGGATGATCTCGTCGCGCGCAAGGTGCTCGAGACCGAACGTCTCGATCGTTACCGCGCACCGATGGTGAACGAGGGCGGCGCCATCCACGTCGACGGGCAGGGCACCGCGCTCGTCACCGAGGAATGCCTGCTCAACCCCAACCGCAATCCGCGCTTCGAGCGCAGCGACATCGAGCGGCATCTGCGCGAGTATCTGGGCGTGCGCAAGATTCTCTGGCTGGGCAAGGGCATCGTGAACGATGAAACCGGCGGCCACATCGACGACCTCGCCTGCTTCGTGCGTCCTGGCGTGGTGTGTCTCACCTGGACCGATCGCCGGGGCGATCCGCAATACGCCATATCGCTCGATGCCTTCGAGCGGCTGCAGGAAGCCCGTGATGCCCGCGGCCGGCGCCTGAAAGTCGTGCGGTTGCCGATGCCGGGACCTCTTTACATGCGCGCGAGTGAGGCCACGGGCATCATCCCAAAGGAAGGCAGCCGGCCGCGCGTCGCCGGCGAGCGACTCGCGGCGACCTATGTCAACTTCTACCTCGCCAATGGCGGCATCGTCATGCCGTTGCTCGATCCCCGCACCGATGCTGTCGCGGCCGCGCGACTCAAGCGACTGTTTCCCGGGCGTCGCGTGGTGGGCGTGCCCTCGCGCGAGATCCTGCTCGGCGGCGGCAATATCCACTGCATCACGCAGCAGATCCCCGCGGGAACGCGAAGCCGGTCACCGTCTGCGCGTTGAAGGAAGCTTCGGGCAGCACCTTTGGGTATCGTCGCCCTCATGCATCGCAAACACGCGCGTCCGCGCCTGCTCGGCGCAGTGTTGCTCGCGGCGCTTGCTCAGCCGTACGCGCTGGCTGCCGCACCGGCGCCCGCGCCGGCGGCGGCTCCTGCAGCACCCGTCGAACGCTTCATCGTCAGGCTGCGCACGATGCCCGAATCCGCAGCCTATGAGGCCGCGCCCGCGCGCGTGGCGGCGCTCGCTGCGCGTCATGGGCTCGCCATGGCCGAGGCGCGGCACATCGTTTCGGGTCTGCACCTGCTGCGGGTCACTCCCCGCACCGGTGAGAGCACGGCGCAAACGCTCGTCCGGCTGCGCGCCGATCCGGAAACCGAGTACGCGGAAATCGACGAGCGCCGGCACGCACTGCGCACGCCCGATGATTCGCTGTTCAACGAGCAGTGGTATCTGCAGAGCTCGGAACCCGCCGCGGTCAACGCGGTCGCCGCATGGGACGTGACGACCGGGTCAGCGGGCGTGGTGATCGCCGATCTCGACACCGGCGTGCGCTTCGATCATCCCGATCTGCGCAACGCCTCGGCCAATCGGCTGCTGCCTGGCTACAACATGATCTCCAACGTCACCGTCTCCAACGACGGCGGTGGGCGCGATGCGGACGCCTCCGACCCCGGCGACTGGGTGACCGCAGCCGATGCGAAGACGCAGCAGTTCAGTGGTTGCACCGTCTCCAACAGCAGCTGGCACGGCACGCGCGTCGCTGGGATCCTCGGCGCACTCACCGACACCAACATGCAGGGCGTCGCCGGCATGAGCTGGCAGGGTTGGATCGAGCCTGTGCGGGTGCTCGGTAAGTGCGGCGGCTACGACTCCGACATCCTCGCCGCCATGGCCTGGGCGGCGGGCTTCCCGGTCGCCGATGTCCCCACGAATCCCTATCCGGCAAGAATCATCAACATGAGCCTCGGTTCGAGCGGGTCCTGCCCGCAGAGCTATCAGACGATCGTCGACCAGCTGGTTGGCGCGGGAGTCCTGGTGGTGGTCGCCGGGGGCAATGAAGGCGGGCCCGTAGACGCACCGGCCAACTGCGCGGGAGTCGCCGGCATCGCGGGCCTGCGGCAGGTGGGCACTAAGGTTGGCTACAGCAGCCTCGGCCCGGAGATCGCCCTGAGCGCCCCGGCGGGGAACTGCGTCAACACCGGCGCGGGCCAGCCGTGTCTCTTCTCGATCGTGACGACCACCAACACCGGCACCACTGTCCCTGCAAGCAACACCTATACCGACCAATACAACTTCAACGTCGGCACCAGCTTCTCCGCACCGATCGTCGCGGGAATCGCCGGACTGATGCTGGCGCTGAACGGCAACCTCACTCCCGACCAGCTCATCGCACGGCTGCAGAAGTCGAGCCAGCCCTTCCCGGTCTCCGCCACGCCCGGGGTCGGGATGTGTCACGTGCCGACCGGCCCGAATGATCTGCAGACCAACGAGTGCAGCTGCACGACGCAAACCTGCGGCGCGGGCATGGCCAATGCCAGCGGCGCGGTCCAGGAAGCACTGCGGCCTATTGCTGCCGTGGCGGTGTCCGGCACCGTGCGGGCCGGCAACCCGGCGACGCTCGATGCGGGCGGTAGTGCGGCCGCCTGCCAGGCCAGCATCGCGAGCTACGCATGGACGGTGACCCAGCCGGCCGCGAACCCGCCGCCTATCCAGAATGCCAACAGCGCCCGCGCCAGCATCGTCGCACCGACAGCGCCCAACACGTATACGCTGATGCTGACCGTGACCGACAACCAGGGGCGCATGGACAGCGCAACGGTGGTCCTCACCTCGAGCAGCGTGCAGACGACTGCGCCCGTGGCCGCGGGCAGCGGTGCGTGTCTGGCTGCGGTCGCCTACACCGTCCCTCCGCCTGCGAGCGGTGCGGGTGCCGCCGGCGGTGGCGGTGGGCACGGCGGCGGCGGTGCGCTGGATCTCCTCACCCTGCTGTCGCTCGCCGGTACCACATTCGCCGCCGCGGCGGTGCGGCGGCCGATGGCGGTCGTTCCGTCATCCCCGCCGCGCTAAAGCACCTCGTCTAGCCTTGCAGCAGCCGCTGCGCGGCCTCCAGCCAGGTACGCTGCGCGCGGCGATAATGTCCGGGGGCGATACGCGCCTGCTCGAGCAGCTCTCTCACTACTCGCTGCGCCTCGGCACGCTCGCCCTGTTTCTGCAGCAGCTGTGCGTAGCGCACCGCTGCCTCGGCACCCGGATAGGAGTTCGCCAGCGCGCGGTACTCCTCGAGCGCTTTGTGCACGTTGCCTTCGGTCTCGAGCGCACGTGCGTACAGCAGATGACCCACCGGCGAGCGGAAATCCGGGTTGAGACGGATCAGCTCATCGAGCGTGGCGCGTGCACCGGCGGCATCGCCCTTGCCGAACTGCGCCTGCGCGAGTCCCAGCATCAGGTTAGGATCGTGCTGGTAGAGCCCGGTGAGAGCCTCGCGGTACTGACCGATGGCCTCATCGAAGCGCCCGTGACGCACGAGCTCGTCGGCGTATCGCTGGCGGCTGGCGACGTTGCCCGCAACGCGCGCCTCGCTTTCGTAGCGGCGCAGCTCCGCGCCAGGGTCCATCGCCTTGCGCAGACCGCGTGCGGTGCGCTGTGCGGTGCGGCTGCGGAACAGCTCCGGCAGGATCTCGACGACGATGTAGGCGAGGACGCCCGCGAGCGCGAGCCCGGGAATGATGAGCACCCAGATCCACAGCTGATTGCGCCCCGTCTTGATGACGTGAATGATGAAACCCGCCTGGATCAGCAGCGAAACGATGAACAGCAGCGACATCCGGTCCCTCCGCGTAAGCTAGCGCGCCGCTCGTGCCGGCGGCGGCAGCGCGAACGCCATCACATAGTCACCGCGCGGCGTCCCGAGCGGCCCGTGCCCGCCGGCGCTGATGACGAGATACTGCCGCTGGCTCGACCCGGCGCGATAGGTCATCGGCGTCGCCTGACCACCGGCGGGGAGCTTGTGCTTCCAGAGCTCGGCCCCGGTCTCGATGTCGAAAGCGCGCAGGTAGCCGTCGATAGCGGCTCCGACGAACACCAGCCCGCCGGCGGTGGCGATCGGACCGCCCATATTAGGCATGCCGAAGTCGCGCACCGGCACGAACCAGGGAGTGAAGCCTTCCGTCGAGCCAAGCGGCGATTGCCAGGCGATGCGATTGTGGCGCAGGTCGACGCTCACCAGCGCTCCCCAGGGCGGCGCGGTGCACGGCAGCCCCCACGGCGAGAGCAGCGGCTCGCGGCGCATCGCATAGGGTGTGCCCGCCTGAGGCCCGAACTGGGAATGCGGGTAGTCGCCCGACCGCACCTCGCGCTCGTACTCCGCGCGCGTGAGCAGCGTGACCACCATGGGCAGCAGGTTCACCGCGGCAATGACGCGGCCGTGATCCTGATCGAACGCCAGGCCGCCCCAGTTCACGCCGCCGATATAGCCTGGCGTGAGCAGCGTACCGTGCAGGTCCGGAGGCGTGAAGATCCCCTCGTTGCGCAGCGTCGCGATGAGCTGGCGGCACTTGATGCGATCGTAGAAGGTGACTCCCCACGCATCCTCAGGGAGCACGGGGTGTTGTGGGGCCAGGGCCGGAAGGGAAGAGAATGGCTGTGTCAGGGAGGCCTGCTCGCCCGGCACCCGGCTCGCTGGCACGGGCCGCTCCGTGAGCGGAAAAAGCGGTTGGCCGCGTGAGCGCTCGAATACGTACAACATGCCGGTCTTGGTCGCCTGGATGACGGCGGGTACCGGCATGCCCTGCACCTCGACATCGCCCAGCACCGGTTGGGCGGCAAGGTCGTAGTCCCAGAGGTCATGATGAACGAGCTGCTGTTGCCACACGAGCCGGCCGCTGCGCGCATCGAGCGCGAGCAGCGAATCGGCGAAGCGATCGGAGCCGAGGCGTTGACCGCCGTAGTAATCCGGGCTCGCCGAGCCGGTGGGCACCAGCACCAGGCCATGCTCCTGATCGACCGTCATCACGCCCCAGGCGTTTCCGGCGCCGGTACTCTGAGCCTGCTCGAGCTTCCAGTCGGCCGCCGCAGGATGCGCCGGAGAATCGGGCAGCGGATCGAAGGACCAGAGCTGCGCCCCGCTCTCGGCGTCGTAAGCACGAATGACTCCGCGCTCGACCTCGCTCGCACGGTTGTCGCCGATAGCGGATCCGACGATCACGACCTTGCCGAAGACCGCCGGTGGCGAGGTAACCAGATACTCTCCGCTATCGCGAATGCGCAGGCCACGGGTGAGGTCTACCTGGCCGCCCGTGCCGAAGTCGCCGCACGGCCGGCCGGTGTCGGCATCGAGCGCGAGCAGACGCGCATCGAGCGTGCCGGTAAATACCCGATGGCGGCAGGCGCCACCACCGGCCGCGCCGCCGGCCGACCACAGGCTCACGCCGCGCGCACTCGCTTCCGAGTAGCGGCGCGCACGATCGATGTGCGGATCGAAACGCCAGCGCTCACGGCCCGACTCCGGGTCGAGCGCGATCACGACATTGGTGGCGGTCTCGAGGTAGAGCAGACCGAAAGCGATCACCGGCGTCGCTTCGAAGGTGAGCTTTCTGGCGCTCGCGAATCCTGCGCCCAGCTCGCCCGTGCGATAAGTCCACGCAGGGGCGAGGCGTGCGACGTTGCCGCGGTTGATCTGATCGAGAGTGGAGAAGTGCTGGCCTAACGCATCGCCGCCGTAATAACCCCAATCGCTCGAGCCCGGCGCCTGAGCCAATGCCGCGCTCGACAGGACCGCTATCGACAATGCCGACACGGTGCGCAGCGCCTGCGACCGGTGCCGGGCGCGCTGCGCACCGGAGGCACGGTGCACTCGACGCACCAGGCAATGTCCGCTCATGCCTGCCATTATCTGTGATGGCGTGCGCGGCCGGCGAGTCTCGAGGCGCGCCCTCGCCGACAATGCTGGTATTCTTCGCCGCGTGAGTTCAACACGGGCGGTCGTGTCCCGTCTTCGGGCGCTGAGTCTATTCCTGGCAGCTTGTCTCGCGGCGCCCGCCATCACCGACGCACAGGCAACTCCCGAGCCGCCGGCGTCACTCGACACCCACCATCGCCCGCGCATCGGTCTCGTGCTCTCCGGTGGCGGCGCCCGCGGTACCGCGCACATCGGTGTGCTGAAGGTGCTCGAGCAGATGCGCGTACCGATCGACGCGATCGCGGGCACCAGCATGGGCGCGGTGGTCGGCGGTCTGTATGCGAGCGGCCTCTCGGCACGCGACATCGAGAAGGTCATGACCTCGATCAACTGGCAGGACGCCTTCCGCGACCGCCCGCCGCGCGAGGATCTTGACCTGCGTCGCAAGGAGGAAGACGAGACTTTCCTCGTCAAGTACCACTTCGGGTTGCGTGATGGCCGCATCGCGCTGCCGAAGGGACTGATCCAGGGGCAGAAGCTCATCGAGACGCTGCGGCGACTGACACTGCCCGTGGCGCGCATCAGCGACTTCGATGAGCTGCCGACTCCCTTCCGCGCCGTGGCTACCGACCTCGAGAGCGGCGAGAGCGTCGTCATGGGCTCGGGCGATCTGACCAGCGCGCTGCACGCGAGCCTGTCGGCGCCCGGCGTGTTCGCGCCGGTCGAGCGCGAGGGGAAGCTGCTGGTCGATGGCGGCATCGCTGACAACGTACCGGTTGACATCGCGCGCACCATGGGTGTCGATGTGCTGATCGTCGTGGACGTGGGCTCGGGCCTGCTGCCGCGCAAGCGGCTCACCAGTGCGCCCGTGATCTCCAATCAGATGCTGGCGATCCTCATCAACCGCAACGCGCAGGCGCAGCTGGCTACCCTCACGCCGAAGGACGTGCTCATACGTCCGGCCCTGGGGGATGCGTCCTCCTTCGACTTCGGCAATGTCGCACGCGTCATCGGAGTCGGCGAGAAGGCGGCGCGCGAGAGCGCGTCACAGCTTGCAGTGCTCGCGGTGAGCGAGCAGCAAATCCAGGGTTATGCATTGCATCGCGAGACGCTGCGCGTCCCGCCGCCGCGCATCGACTTCGTGACCGTCCAGCCGGGCTCGGAACGCTACGCTGGCGCGGCCAACACACTGTTCGGTGACCTCATCGGCAGGCCCCTGGATCCGGACGCAGTGGCGCGGCGCATGACCGCGCTCTACGGTCGCGGGGCGCTGGATACGCTTGACTACCAGGTGGTCGGCGAGACCGGCCACTACGGGCTCGCCATCGATGCGCGGCCGAGCTCCCAGGGCTCGAACTACCTGCGTTTCGGGCTCAGTCTCCAGGATGATTTCCAGGGTAACTCGACCTACACGGCGGCGATGCGCTTCGTCATGTCCGACATCACCCGCAACGCCGGCGAATGGGTCACCGATCTCGCGATCGGCAGCACCTCCGGCATCTCCTCGGAGCTGTTCCTGCCCCTCGCACGGTACTCCGGCTGGTTCGTCATGCCGCACATCTCGGACCTGGCGCGCGACCTGTACGTGTACCAGGAGCAGACGCTGGTCGCGAAGTACCGCCTGCACACCTTCGACTACGGCGTGGATTTCGGGCGCCAGTTCGGCAACTGGGGGGAGATCCGCCTCGGCGCGGTGCGTGAGCAGGGTCACTACGTGCTCGCGACCGGCGATCCTACGGACCCGAACCTGCCGGTGCAGAGCTTCACTCCCTACAGACTGCAGCAGTACTTCGTGCGTCTCACCTACGACCGGCTCGACGACATCAACTTCCCGCGGCATGGTCAGCAGGCGGCCCTGCAATACAGCGCCTATCGCAATGCGAGTGGCATCGTGCAGACTGCCGACCAGGTCACGGGCAGCTACATCGGCGCCTACTCCTTCGGCCGCGACACGCTGGCCTTCTCCGCCGCCGGCGGCACAACGCTGCAGGCGAATGTCACCGACCTCAATCTGCAGTTCCCGCTCGGTGGTTTCCTCAACCTCTCGGGTCTGCGTGCTGATTCGCTGCTCGGACCCAACTACGGCATCGCGCGAGCGCTCTACTACCGACAGATCGGGCGCGGCGGCCCGGGATACTTCGACCTGCCCACCTATCTCGGCCTGTCACTCGAGATGGGCAACGTGTGGCAGACCCGCAGCGAAACGAGCTTCGGGAACACCGAGAAGGATGCGAGTGTGTGGCTGGGGCTCGACACCTTCATCGGCCCGATCTACATCGCCACCGGCTTCGATACCCACGGCAGTCAACAGTTCTATCTGTTCCTCGGGCGGCCGTTCTACGGCGGCCCGCACTGACCGGCCGGGGCCTGCGGCGGCAGGTTGACTACAGGCCGCGGCTCTCCGCGAGGTTCTCGATCTTCTGGAACACGAGCGCAGGCTTGTCACCGGCGCGGGAATATTCGTGGCGACGGCTCATTTCTGCCATGGCCGCATCGCGCTCGGCCGGACTCGAGTACCAGTGCAGCCGCTGCCAGTCGGGCCCGAGGAGCTTGCGAAACGGATCCCCGGTCGGGAGGCTCACGCGAATCCCGTAGGGACGCAGTTTTTCGATCGGCGGGATGCGCAGGTTCTGAGGCTGACTGATTCCCATGGCGGCCGAGAGCTTACGGTGCCCGGAGCGCGGGCCGCAAGCCGAGGGCAGCCGGCCGTGCCCAGTGCAACTCTTGAGTCATGCAGCGCCCGTCCCCACACTCTGCATCCCCCCTCGAGGAGACCTCACCATGGCGCTGTTCCGAAGGAAGTCCACCATGCCGGCCGCGGATACGGCGCTGCCCGGACGCAGCACACCGCTCAAGGTGCCGGAAGCGCATTTCGTCAACGGTCACCGGATCGTCCCGCCTTTCCCGGCGGGGCTGCGCGAAGCCATCTTCGGGCTCGGCTGCTTCTGGGGTGCGGAGAAGCTCTTCTGGCAGTTGCCCGGCGTCTATTCGACGGCGGTCGGGTATGCCGGCGGATTCACGCCGAATCCAACCTACGAGGAGGTCTGCACCGGGGACACCGGGCACGCGGAGGTGGTGCGCGTCATCTACGATCCGCAGAAGATTTCCTATCAGGAACTGCTGAAGCAGTTCTGGGAGGCGCACGACCCGACTTCCGGCATGCGCCAGGGAAACGATGTGGGCACTCAGTATCGCTCGGTCATCTACGCGCTCGACCAGGATCAGCGCGCTGCGGCGGAGGAATCGAAGCGAATCTTCCAGGCGCGTCTCACTGCCGCAGGTCGCGGCACGATCACCACCGAGGTCCTCGATGCGCCGAGGTTCTACTACGCGGAGGACTATCACCAGCAGTATCTTGCGAAGAACCCGGCAGGGTATTGCCCGGATCACTCGTGCGGGGTCTCGTTTGGTTCTGCGGGGTTACGAGAGGGTGAGAAGGCGTAGTCTGCGGAGTGACCCCGGTTTCTGCGGGACGCCAGAGGGGTACAAGCTGAAGGATCCAAGACCCTGCGGATTTCTGCAGGAGAATGGCGGCTGTTTTCGGCGCTGAAGTCTACCGGAATTCTACCGGTGTTCTGGTCTTAGGAAAGTCCGCGGGGAAGGATTCTCGCGCATGTACTGCGGTTATGACTGTTGTTGGACTTCTGGCTACAAGCGATTCCCATGCTGAGCAAGCACAATCCTCGTCCCCAGCAAGGACACCTGTAGTAACGCTTGACGATACTAATGCCTGTCGTTACTATAAGATGTGATCGAGTCCTTTCGCGACAAGGAGACCGAAAGGGTCTGGAGACGCGAGTACTCAAAGCGTTTTCCACGAGATATCCAGGAGCGGGCGCTCATGAAGCTACAGCAGCTGAACGCCGCAGGAGACTTGAAGGATTTATCGATTCCGGCATTGAATCGACTCGAGGTGCTGAAGGGCGATCGAAAGGGTGAGTACAGCATTCGGGTCAATAAGCAATGGCGGATCTGTTTCAGATGGCAAAATGGTCACGCCTCCGATGTCGAGATTGCTGATTATCACTAGGACGAGATGAATTCATGGCAGCACGAAAGATCAAGCTCACGCATCCGGGGAAGATCCTGCGGGAGGAGTTCATGAAGCCCGTGCGTTTGTCTGCGTATGCATTGGCGAAGGCCCTTGCTGTGCCGTTGCCGAGGGTCAATGACATCGTGCGGGAAAGGCGTGCGATTTCGCCCGAGATGGCGGTACTGCTGTCGACGTACTTCGGAACTTCAGATGCCTACTGGATCAACTTGCAAGCGCATTTCGACCTCGAAATGGCGAAGGACAAGGTGGGCAAGCAGGCTGCGCGGATCAATCCTCACCCACACGACGAGACCGGTGCGCTTCGTCCGATCTGAGTCGCTTATCTAGCGCGCGCGGCGCGGTTGGCGTCTAGCGAAAATCGACCGACCTAGAATTCGCGGCTTCGCAGCCGCGGGGATCTCGGCGGAATTCTTACCTCGGCGCTCTCTATCATGAATAATCCCTTGCGAAGAGTCGACAGCCGGACATGGGGAACAATGGGGCGCTCATCTAATCTCCGGGGGTATAGGTATATCCCACGGAAATAAACAATAGAAGCCAACCCACTGAGCGACTCGCCGAAGATTAACTCGAAGGCTAACTTCCGCTCACGGGCCAACACCGGGTCCTGGTATCGCGAATCAGACTTCCGTAAACCGGACATTGAACGCACGCGAGTCCGTACCCGTGCCTTAACCTGATACTTGTCGTGCAAGTCCTAGAGTAAGGAATTACAGATTTGAGATGAGTGGATTGGGCGGGGTGATCGTCGTAACCGGTAGAGAAGCGGTAGAGCAAGCGGCGGCGTGTAATTGTAAGGCGGGCATCCACGGTGCTATTTTCCTGCTTTGCCATGTCCAAAGCCGCCCCACTGGAACCTCCGTATGCAGCGACTCTCGCTGCTATACGGCATGGCTCACACCTCTGCGCCTTTTACGAGACCGAAGACGATCTGCTCGAGCTTGTGGTCCCATTCTGCGCGGCTGGTTCCCAGCGAGGCGAGTTGTGCGTGTGGATGATGCCGGACCACGTCGATGAGCACACGGCCGGAACCAGTGCGCGTAAAACCCTCACTGAATTCGGCACTGAGCTCTACGCGAGCCGCGAATTTTATCTGCAAGGGGCGTCCTTCGAAAGCGGGCCGATCGTCCGCTTTTGGAATGAGAAACTGCATCAGGCCATCGCGACCAGCCATTCGGGCCTACGCGCCACCGGCGACACAGGTTGGCTGGAGCGAAGGGATTGGCACGCGTTTCTCGAGTACGAAAACGAGCTGAACCGCGTAATAGCCGGCAGACCCATCGTGGTGCTTTGCACCTATCCGTTTTCGGCGTGCAAGGCGGGAGACATGTTTGAAGTCATCCGCGCGCATCAGGTGGCGCTGGCAAAGCGGCAGAAGGAGTGGGCTGTTATAGAAGCGCCTCTGACCGACAGCAATGCGGACGCGCTGGACGTCCCCAATCGAGTGGGCTCGCTGAGCCAACGTGAGCGGGAAGTGCTGACGAGTGTCGGCGGCGGGCTGCCGGGCAAACAGATTGCGTTCAATCTCGGGATCAGTATCCGCACGGTCGAGGTGCATCGTGCCCGTATACTAAGACGGCTGGGCGTGCGCACCATGGCAGAGGCGGTAAGACTGTGGACCCTGGCCGGGCACTGAATGAGGCAAAGGGCTTCTCTCGCCCGAGCTCGGCAGCGGGTTCTACTGGCGTACCTGGAGCCTAGCTTCGTGCTGCACTGCCAACGGCAAAACGAGCACACGATAAGCCACTGATCTCAAATCTGTAATTTCTTACTCTGCGACTTGCACGATAGATATCGAGCAACGCCTCGAACGTCCGGGACTGTCGGGGGCATTGCAGCCCTCTCTACCTAATTCTCTACCAGCGCAACTCGCTGCGGCCGATTACGTGGTTCTACGATACGTGGAATTGCCAAATTCCCTCCCCCGCATGCATGCCCGATGCTTGCGGCCTGCACCGCCAACCATATCCGCGCGCCTGGTAGCCGATAAGCAGGAGGAACAAATGAAACCCACGCAATCAAAACCAAGCATCGTGTTCGCCCACGGAATCTGGGCCGACGGCTCGCGCTTCAGCAAAGTTGCTACGCTGCTGATAACCGCGACCCTGTTGCTGGGGAGTATTCAGAAGGTAGTCGCCGCGCCGCCCACAGGCATCAAAAACGTGGTTTTGGTACATGGCGCATTCGCCGACGGTTCGGGCTGGGAAGCCGTCGCAAAGATCCTGGAGCAAGATGGCTACACGGTGTCGGTGGCGCAGCCGCCCGAGACTTCGTACGCCGATGACCAGAAGTACACGAGGGCCGCAATCGACGCCATGGGCGGGCCCGTCGTCCTGGTAGGCCACAGCTACGGCGGGTCGATTATCACGGAGGCCGGCAACGATCAGAACGTCTCGGCACTTGTCTACGTTGCAGCCTTTGAACTCGATGCGGGTGAAAGTTGCGCGTCGATCGAAGCGGCGGTGCCGCAAGCCTCCAAGGCGTTCAAGCCGGATAGCAACGGCAACTGGTGGATAGACCAAAAGCACTTCGCGGCCGACTTCGCGGCGGATATTCCGCCGGCTCAGGCGGCATTTATGGCCGTGTCCCAGGTGCCGATCTCCACCGACTCATTTGCCCACAAGGTCACGACGCCCGCCTGGAGGAGCAAGCCCAGTTGGTACATGGTGGCCAGCGCAGACCGGTCGATCAATCCGGAGCAGGAACGCATGATGGCAAAGCGCGCCGGTGCCA
>DATMPW010000004.1:0-9412 GCA_035566915.1 Steroidobacteraceae bacterium | reverse complement strand
ACGCCCGCGCAGGTGCAGGCCATTCTCAAGGCACAGGCTCCGCGTGCCGCACGGCTGAAGGCGGCGGATGACGTGATCCACAACGACACGGACATGAGCGCCGTGCGCAATCAGGTAGCGACGCTGCATGCGCGCTACCTGGAGCTGGCGGCCCGCCCGCGTAGCTGAGCGGAGAATCGCCGTTTACGTGCGGCGCCGGCGTCAAGCAAAATAGCGATGATGCAATCTGCTGCACCCGAGACAGAGACGTCCGCGGCACCGGCCGCCGAGCCCGTGATGCTGGTATTCGAGCAGCCGCTGAACGAGCGGATGCGCACCTTCCTGCGGCTCGATTTCCTCTACAACCAGGCGCTGCACCACAACGAGATGGCCAGTCCCTGGGGAAGCCGGGCGGCCATGGCAAGCCTGATCGACATCCTGGCGATTACCACGCGCGGAGATGTGCGCTCGGACGTGCTCAAGGAGCTCGAGAGCCATCTCGCCATCCTCAACGAGTTTCAGTCGCGCCCCGGGGTCGACGCGCAACGGCTCAAGACCCTGGTCTCGAACCTGCTGCGGCTGCGGTCGGACCTGATGAGCGCGGGCTCGGCGTTCCTGCAGCCGTTGCGGGACTCGGAGTTCCTCAACGCCATCAAGCACCGCAGCGCGATCCCGGGCGGTACCTGCGAGTTCGATCTGCCGGACTACTACTTCTGGCTGACGCAGCCGGACGAGACTCGCATGCGCAGCTTCAACCAGTGGCTGGGACTCCTGCGCCCGATGTGCGATGCCATCGCCGAGCTCCTCTGGCTCACGCGCCAGAACGGGCGCACGCGCCAGGAGGTTGCTCCCGGCGGCACCTTCAACATCACCTTCGAGCGGGAGAATCCGCTCCAGTTGCTGAGGATCTCTCTGCCGGCGTCTGCCGGTCTGTACCCGGAGATCAGCGGCAGTCACCATCGGTGCAGCGTGCGCTTCCTCGCCTGGCACGGCATCACTACGCGCCCCACGCAGGCGGAGAATGACGTTACCTTCTTGCTGAGCTGCTGCGCTTGACCGATCGCCTGGGATAGGTACCTCCGTATGAGCTCGGCCCGCGTCAAGTGTCCGACGTGCCACCGTGATTTGGACTGGGAGACCGCCCCCTTCCGCCCGTTCTGCAGCGAGCGTTGCCGCCTGATCGATCTCGGCGCCTGGCTCTCGGGGCAGCGGGCGATCCCCGGCGAGGGCGCACCACCGCCGGAGAAGTCCGTCACGGAAGATGGGCCGCCGAACGACGAAACTTAGCGCCATGCGTTTTCGGCTCACGGCGTTCGGCCTGCACGTGCTGGGGAGCGTCAGCGCGCTCATGCTCGTTCTCGGATTACTGTATCTCGGCTGGTACCGCTGGCCGGGCTGGTACCTGTCGGAGGTACTGCACGTCGTGGGCATCGTGGTACTGGTCGACGTCGTAATCGGCCCGACGCTGACCCTGATCGTCTCCAATCCCGACAAAGCACGGCGCGTACTCGCGCGGGACATTGCCCTGATCGTCACCGTGCAGCTCGCCGCGCTGGTCTATGGCGCCGTGACGCTCTGGGCTGGCCGCCCGCTCTACTACACCTTCTCGATCGACCGGCTGGAATTCGTGCAGGCGTCGGACCTCGATGGAGGAGAGATTGCCATGTCGTTGCGGCAGACCCCCTCGCTGGCGCCGCGCTGGTACAGCCTGCCCCGCTGGGTCTGGGTGCCGCTGCCGGACGATCCGGAAGAAGCCGCGAAGATCATCGCAGGCGTGACGTTCGGCGGCAAGGACGTCATCAACATGCCGCGCTACTTCAAGCCCTGGGATCAGGGCCTGCCCAAGCTGCGCGATGAGCTCATGCGGCTCGATGACATCAAATACTTCAGTAAGCCCGAGAAGCAGTCGTTACGGACGCGCCTCAGTCAACTGGGCCTGGCACCGAATGAGCGCAACGCACTCATCATGTGGGGACCCTCGCGCCGGGTGCTGGCCGTCTTCGACCCCGCCACGCTGCGTCTCAAGGCGCTGCTCAAAGCGGATTGAGCTACTGCGCTGGCGGCGCTGGCGCCGTCATCTGCAGCCACTTCGCCAGAAACGCCCACTGATCCGCGAAATCCTCGATCTGCATCCACATGGGCTTGCCCGCACCGTGCCCCGCTCTCGTCTCGATGCGGATGAGAATCGGGTTCGGGCACAGCTGCGCCGCCTGCAACGCCGCGGCAAACTTGTAGCTGTGCCAGGGCACCACGCGATCGTCGTGGTCGGCAGTGGTGATGAGCGTCGGCGGATAGCACACGCCCTTCTTCACGTTCTGCACCGGTGAATAGGCGTACAGCGCGCGGAACTGCTCCGGATCCTCCGACACCCCGTAGTCGGAGGACCATTGGCGCGCGTTGGCGCTCGCGGTCTGGTAGCGCAGCATGTCGAGCACGCCGACCGCGGGAAGCGCCGCTCCGAAGAGGTCCGGCCGTTGCGTGAGCACCGCACCCACGAGCAGCCCCCCATTGCTGCGGCCGTAAATGCCGAGCCGTGCGCGCCGGGTGTAGTTCTCGTTGACGAGGAATTCCGCCGCCGCGATGAAATCGTCGAACACGTGCTGCTTGTTGGTGAGCGTACCGGCCTTGTGCCAGGTCTCACCGTACTCGCCGCCGCCACGCAGGTTCGCCTCCACGTAGGTGCCGCCCATTTCGAGCCACGCTTCGACAGAGGGCCGGTACATCGGGGTGAGCGAGACATCGAAGCCGCCATAGCCCGAGAGCAGCACCGGTTGGTTGCCATCGCGGGTGCTGCCGCGCCGGTGGGTGATGAACATGGGCACCCGCGTGCCGTCCTTGCTGTCGTAGAACACCTGCTCGGTGACGAACTGCGCGGTGAGCGCGGAGGTGTGAGGCTCGCGCCACAGCGACGGGCGCTTCGCCGGCACGTCGAAGTGATAGATCCTGCGCGGAGTCAGGTAGTCCGTATACGAGAAGAAGGTCTCCGTCTGCGTACCCTCGCCCTCGAAGCCCTCGATACGGCCGAGCCCGGGCAGTGGCACCTCGCCCGCCGGCCGACCGTCGCGCTCGAAGACGCGAGCCACCGCGTGCGCATCCTCGATGTACTTGGCGATGAAGCGTCCGCCGACATAGGTGGCCTCCGCGAGCGCGGCGCTGCCCTCGGGCACGATGGTGCGCCGGGCTACCGGGGCACGGGCGTCGACTGCGATGACGCGCCCGAGCGGGGAGCGGTAGGTGGTCTGGAAGTAGAGCTCGTGCCCGCGCGAGCCGACGAAGGTATAGAGCGCATCCCAATCGGCGAACACCGAGTGCGGCTTCCCGCTCCCCTCGCGTAGGTCGATCACATCGACGCCGTTTCTCTCGTAGCCCTCGAACAGCGTGATGATCAGGTAGCGGCCGTCCTCGGTGACGCGCGCGGTCGGCACGTGGGTCGGGTGGTTGCTGACTTCGTACACCACGCGGTCGCGATCCTGTGGCGTGCCGAGTGCGTGAAAGTACACCGCGGGCCGCCCCGCGTCGTCGCCGCGCCCGTCCGGAAGCGCGGGGTAACGGCTGTAGTAGACGCCCGAGGAATCGCGCGCCCAGGAGACACCCCAGAACTTGGTGAAGTGCAGCTCGTCCGTGTAGTCGCTGCCGTCGGCGACGCGCTTGAAGCGCCACACCTGCCAGTCGCCGCCGGCATCGGAAAGCGCGTACGCGACGATGCTTCCGGCCGGGTCCGGCATGAAATCCGAGATCGCGACGGTCGCGTCCTCGCGCGCACCGTTCGGATCGATGAGCACGCGGCCTTGTGCGTCGAGCGTATCGGCCACCTGCAGCACGCTCTGGTTTTGCCGGCCGTCGTTGTGCAGGTAGAAGTAGCGGTTGCCACGCTTCACCGGGACCTCGTAGCGCTCGTCGTTCCACAGCTGCGCGAGTCGCGCCTTGAGCCACGGCCGCGCCGGCAGCTCTGCGAGCCGCGGCTGCGTGAGCGCGTTCTCCGATTTCACCCAGGCCTGCACCTCCGGGGAATCGAGGTTTTCCAGCCAGCGGTAGGGATCGTGGACCTTGGTACCGAAGTAGGTGTCGGAGGCCTCGATGCGCGCAGTGACCGGGTAGACGATGGTCTTCGGTACCGGTGGCATGCCGACGGCCTGATCCGTCACCGTAGTCATCGGCTTTCCACCCGGCCCGCTGCCCGGGATGGCGTGGGGTCCGTCGCTCACCAGCGTGTGGCCGCAGGCGCTCAGGAGGCAGACGACACCCATCGCGGTCGCGCGCGTGGCGACCGTCGTGACGCTACGGGGCATCCTCATCGCGGCGCCGCAGCCCCCTTTCAGGGGAATTTGATCTTGCCACCACCCGGGGCGGGGCCGGGGCCCACGGCACCACCCACGTCCGGCACGACGATTCGCGAGGCGGCTTCGCGGCGCAGCTCGCGCGCCTCATCGATTGCCTGCTCGAGCGCCGCCTTCACCCCTTCGGGGAATTTCTGCAGCGCCTCCTCCAGAGTCCGCGCCTCGATCTCGAACCCGAGCGGCAGAACGCCGGCCGGGGTCAGCAGCTGCGTCTGGCCGGAGAAAAGCACCGGGCGTGTCGGATCGGGTGCGCCGTCGAGTGTTACCGGGGTAAGCCGGCGAATGCTGCCCGCCCGCCGATCCGTAAACACATCCTCACGGTAGAGCCCCTTGGGATCGATCTGGATCTCGGGAAGTTCGTTCTGCGCTGCCATGGAAGTTCCGCCTCAAGTCCGCCAAGCATTGTACACGCCCCGACCCGCTCACCCGCCCTCAGGGCGGCGCGCGCAGCTCTCCCGCAGCGCTGTTATGAAAGGCTGGTCGGCTTCGAGAATGTCCTCGGCCGCCAGCGCCGCCGGAGACACCCACTTAAGCCGCTGGGCGTCAAGCGAGCGGGGCTCTCCTGCGAAGCGCTCCACGATCCACAGCGAGAGCTCCACGTCGCGATCCTCGTAGGCATGCGCGAGGCGCATGAAGGGACGTGCCGCCAGCACTTCAATGCCGAGCTCCTCGCGTAGCTCGCGCCGCAGGGCATGGTGCTCGCTCTCGCCCGCGTCCACCTTGCCGCCCGGGAACTCCCAGCGCCCGGCCAGCGCCTTGCCGGCCGGCCGCTGCGCAATCAGCACCCGCCCCGCACGATCGAAGAGCGCGGCTGCCACCACGAGCACCGGGGGCCGGACGGCACGGTCTGCCACGCGGGTTGAGGACCGCCTACTCGACGCTCGAGAGTGCGCCGTGGCAATGCTTGTACTTCTTTCCCGAGCCGCACGGACAGGGCTCGTTGCGCCCCACCTTGCGCTCGCTGCGCACGAAGGTGCCGGAAAGCTCCGACGGCGGCAAGGATGCGCCCGCGGGCGAGACTCCGGCCGCGCCCGCTCCACGACGCTCGGGCGCCGGCGGCGCCGCACCCGGGGCAGGCTCGGCAGCGCCCCCGGCGGCGGCGAGCGCCGAGGCGGCTTCCACGTGCTGCGCCTGGAGTGCCCGCATCAGCCGGCGGTGGCGCTCCTCGTCTTCGCGCTCGATCTCCTCCTGAGTGCGCACCTCGATGGTGGCAATGAGGGAGACGGTCTCGTACTTGATGCGCTCGAGCATCGCGGCGAACATCTCGAACGCCTCGCGCTTGAATTCGAAGCGGTAGTCCTTCTGGGCGTAGCCGCGCAGGTGGATGCCCTGGCGCAGGTAATCCATGGCCGCCAGGTGCTCGCGCCAGTGCTGGTCGAGCTTGCGCAGCATGACCTCCTTCTCTACGTGGCGCATGATCGGCACGCCGACGCGCGCCACCTTGGCCTCGTAAACCTCGTGCACCGTGCGCACCACCCGCTCGCGCAGCGCTTCGGCCGAGAGCTCCGGTTCCTGCTTGAGCCACCACTTCGGATCGACGCTCGCGTTGAAATCCTTCTGCACCGCGTTGCGCAGACCCTCGAGGTCCCAGTCATCCTGTGAGGCCTGGCGCGGCAGGTACTGATCGAGCTGCGTACCGACCGAGTCCTCCATCAGCCCGCGAATGGCGTTGGAGAGGTCCTCGGTGCCCATGATCTCGGTGCGCTGTGCGTAGACGACCTTGCGCTGGTCGTTGGCCACGTCATCGAACAGCAGCAGGTTCTTGCGGATGTCGAAGTTGTGTGACTCGACCTTGCGCTGCGCCTTTTCTATCTGACGTGTGAGCATGCCGCTCTCGATCACCTCGCCTTCCTTCATGCCGGCCATCTTCAGCAGGCGCTGCGTACGCAGCGGATCGCCGAAGATGCGCATGAGGTTGTCTTCCATCGACAGGTAGAAACGGCTCGAGCCCGGATCGCCCTGCCTTCCGGAGCGGCCGCGCAGCTGGTTGTCGATGCGGCGCGACTCGTGACGCTCGGTGCCGACGATGTGGAGTCCCCCGGCGCCCACCACTTTGTCGTGTCGCGTCTGCCACTCCGCGCGCAGTCGCTCGCGTGTGGGGTCATCGATTCCTTCCGCGGCGGCGAGCTCGGCCTCGAGATTGCCGCCGAGCACGATGTCGGTGCCGCGGCCGGCCATGTTGGTGGCAATCGTGATGGTGCCCGGGCGTCCGGCCTGGGCGACGATGTGCGCCTCGCGCTCGTGCTGCTTGGCGTTCAGCACCTGGTGGGCCACCTCTTCCTTCTGCAGCAGGCCGGAGAGGAACTCCGAGGTCTCGATGGAGGTGGTGCCGACCAGTACCGGCTGATCGCGCGTCACGCAATCGCGGATGTCCTCGATGATCGCCTTGAACTTGTCGCTCTGCGTCAGGTAGACGAAGTCCGGGTTGTCCTTGCGGACCATCGGCCGGTGGGTGGGAATCACGACCACCTCGAGCCCGTAGATCTGCAGGAACTCCGGCGCCTCGGTGTCGGCAGTGCCCGTCATGCCGGAGAGCTTTTTGTACAGGCGGAAGTAGTTCTGGAAGGTGATCGAGGCAACCGTCTGGTTTTCCTCGCGCACCCGCACGCCCTCCTTCGCCTCGATCGCCTGGTGCAGCCCGTCCGACCAGCGGCGCCCCGGCATGGTGCGCCCGGTGAACTCATCGACGATGATCACCTCGCCGCCGCGCACGATGTACTCGACGTCGCGCCGGTAGAGCGCGTGCGCGCGCAGCGCGGCGTTGAGGTGATGCATCAGGCGGATGTTCGCCGGGTCGTAGAGGCTCTCGCCCTCCTTGAGAAGCCCGCTCTGCAGCATGAGCTGCTCGACGTGCTCGTGACCCGCCTCGGTGATGTGGACCTGCTTGGTCTTCTCGTCTACCGCGAAGTCGCCCGGCCCCTCCTCCTGCATCTGGCGGGTGAGGCGCGGCACGAGTTCATTGATGCGCAGGTAGAGCTCGGTGCTCTCCTCCGCGGGTCCCGAGATGATGAGCGGCGTACGCGCTTCGTCGATGAGGATGGAGTCGACTTCGTCCACGATGGCGAAGGAGAGGCTCCGCTGCACGCGCTCATCGAGGCGGTAGGCGAGGTTGTCGCGCAGGTAGTCGAAGCCGAACTCGTTATTGGTCCCGTAGGTGATGTCGCAGGCGTAGGCGGCGCGCTTCTCCTGGGCGTTCTGCGCGTTCTTGATGACGCCGACGGTGAGACCGAGGAAGCGATACACCGGGCCCATCCAGTCCGCATCGCGCTGCGCGAGGTACTCGTTCACCGTCACGATGTGCACGCCCTCGCCGCTCAGGGCATTGAGGTAGGCGGGCAGCGTCGCCACCAGCGTCTTGCCCTCACCGGTGCGCATCTCGGCGATCATCCCCTTGTGCAGCGTGATCCCGCCGATCAGCTGCACATCGAAGTGGCGCATCTTCAGCGTCCGCCGCGCCGCCTCGCGCACGACCGCAAAGGCCTCCGGCAGCAGCTGATCGAGCGTCGCGCCCTCTTTCAGACGCTCGCGGAATTCTTCGGTCTTGGCGCGCAGCGCTTCATCGCTGAGCTCCTGGATCTGCGCCTCGAGTTCAGTGGCGGCGCGCACCGCGCGGCCGTGGCCGCGGACGATCCGTTCATTGCGGCTGCCGAAAACGCGGGTGAGAAGATGTCGCAAAGTATGACTCGCCTGGGGGAAAACTTCTTTCCCGACAAGCACTTAATGTACAGGCGGGCACTCGAAAGCGGCGTATTGTACCCATGAGACGTGTGAGCCGCCCAATTGGTTCGCGCCTCAGGCAATTCAAGGGGAGAGGGCTCGAGAGCGGGCGCTGCAGCCTCATCGCGCCCTGAGTTGTCCCAAGAGGCGCGACGGTGGTTCTTTTTCAGCGGCCGATGAAGGAGAGCGGGTCGACCTGGCGGCCGTTGCGCAGCACTTCGAAATGGACGTGGGGGCCGGTCGAGCGGCCGGTGGAGCCCATGAGGGCGACCGGCTCACCGCGTTTCACGGTCTGGCCGACCGTCACGAGCGTGCGCTCGTTGTGCGCATAGCGCGTGACGAAGCCATCGCCGTGATTGATCTCTATGAGCCTGCCGTAGCCTGAGCGCTCACCCGCCCAGGTCACCACACCCGCGGCGACCGCCGTGACGTTCGAGCCCTGCGCGCCCGCAAAGTCGACACCCTTGTGGAAGGCGTCGCGGCCGTCGAAGGGGTCGGCGCGCTCGCCGAAGTACGAGGAGATGAAGCCATTGGCGACCGGCCGCCCCTCGGGGTGTATCTCCTGGTGGAGCTCGCGCGCGAGGATGACATTCTCGAGCGCGGAGAGCTGCGATTCACGCAGATCCACGCGCTGCTCGAGCGTTGCCAGCTCGGCTGAGAGGTCGGGGATCTGGGCACTCGTGCCCTCCCCTTCGGGGCCGCCACTGGGGGGATCGCGATCGAAATTGAACTCGCGGCTGTCGATGTCCGCCATCTCGGTAAGGCGCCGGCCGAGCGCATCGAGCCGGATCACATGCGCGTTCATTTCGCCGAGGCGCATGGCTATGGCATCGACACGCAACTGTAGCTGCTGTTTGAGGTCGGTGATCTGCTTTTTCTGCTCATCGAGCAGCGTGCCGAATCGCGTGGTGTCACTCAGCACCAGCCGTTCATGGCTGCCGCGGCCGAGTTGCAGGCCGAGCGCAAAAGCGCTGCCGAGGAACGCGAGCACGAGGGCAGCGAGGGCAGTTAACGTAAGCGGGCGCGCGAGATCGAGCTGCCGGGCCTTGCCCTCACGCTTGGATAGAAAAATGACGTTCATGCCCCGCTCACCAAACCAATTATGTCCTCTGGCGGGCCGCGCTCTCTCGGGCGCGCGGGCGAGCACCTGGTGGGCATCGCCCCGTTCTGCTTGTCTTCGCGCGCCGCTGCTGGCAACCCCGCTGTCATGGCTCCTCGCTTTAGACCGGTGGCTTTGCGTCCCCGCCTTTCAGCGGGTTTGCTCAATCAGCTTCAGGCAATATGCCGAAGAAGATGAGCCGAAACAAGCGCGGCAAGGCCCCAATGAGGAGTAGGACCGGTCCTATCTCCCAGCAGGTGCATTCTGTAAAGGACCTGCT
>DATMPW010000003.1:0-123118 GCA_035566915.1 Steroidobacteraceae bacterium | reverse complement strand
TTGGTGGCCAGGGGCGGAATCGAACCACCGACACGCGGATTTTCAGTCCGCTGCTCTACCAACTGAGCTACCTGGCCGCCGGGTGGGGCGCGTATTAGAACGGCCTGAGCCCCGGCCCGTCAAGCAATCACCGAGCTAACTCCTTGATTCACGAGGGGAAGGCCGCGCGAAGCGGTGCGTGCAGCTGCTCGCAACCCGCTCCACTGCTCTGCGGGCTCGCCCAAGCGAGAGAGGCGCATACCTGCCGGCGGAAACGTTCGACGCTCTCCCTGTGATGAATGTCGCGATCGCGCTGCGCACCCAACAATGCTGCACGTGACGCCGCTGCCGCGGCTGCCGCTCGAAATTGGACAACCAGTCCCCGGGAGGATCCCATGCGCCACTCTTATCTATTGCTCGCCGCCGCTGTCGCCGCGCTGCTCGTGAGCGGCTGCGCACGCAATGTAGCGGCCCAGCAGCAGGCGGCGCCGCCACCTCAGGTGACGGTGGCAGCAGCTGTCTCACGCAAGGTAACGGAGTTCGACGAATTCACCGGGCGCTTCGAGGCGGTCGAGCGCGTCGAGATTCGGCCGCGAGTGTCCGGCTATATCTCGAGCGTCAATTTCACCTATGGCGATGAGGTCCGTAAGGGCGACGTGCTCTTCGTCATCGACCCGCGGCCGTACGTCGCCGAGCGCGACAAGGCGCGGGCGCAGCTCGCGCAGGCGCGCTCTCAGCTTGCGCTGGCAAAGTCCGAGCGGGAACGCGCCACCAAGCTCCTTGGCCAGCACGCCATCTCGCAGGAGGAGTTCGACACCCGCAGCGCCGGCAATGAGCAGGCGCAGGCAAGCGTCGAGGCGGCGCAGGCGGCACTTGATTCCGCGGCGCTCAATCTCGAGTTCACGCGCGTCACCGCCCCGATCGCCGGTCGCATCAGCCGCGCGCTGGTGACGAGCGGCAATTACGTTGCGAGCGGGGTAACGCCGCTGACGACGCTGGTGTCGCTCGATCCGATCTACGTGACCTTCGATGGCGATGAGCAGGCGTATCTGCGGTACAGCAAGCTCGCACGCGCCAGCGCCCACGGCGCCTCCAACGAAGCGGCGCGCAACCCCGTACTCGTGGGCCTCGCCAACGAGAGCGGCTATCCGCACCAGGGCGCGCTGGTGTTCCTCGACAATGCCCTGGATCCCGCCACCGGCACCATCCACAGCCGCGCGCTCCTCGACAACCATGAGCGCCTCTTCACTCCGGGGCTGTTCGCCCGCATCCGGCTGCTCGATAGCGCACAACATGAGGCGGTGCTCGTCAACGACAGCGCCATCGGCACTGACCAGACGGTGCGGTACGTGCTGGTCGTCGGCGCAAGCAACAAGGTCGAATATCGGCCGGTGCAGCTTGGGCCGGTAATTGACGGGCTGCGCGTGGTGCAGTCGGGACTTACGGCCGGCGAGACCGTCGTGGTGAATGGCCTGCAGCGCGTGCGCCCCGGCGCACAGGTGCAACCGCATCACGTCGCCATGGGCGAGCGTGCCAACGGCGAGGGGGCGCGGCTGCTCGCTGGTAATAACGCTGCCCGAGAGGGCGAGGCACATCCGTGAAATTGTCGTTGTCCGACTTCTTCATCGAGCGGCCGATCTTCGCCGGGGTCATCTCGGCGTTCATCACCATTGCGGGTCTGCTCGCGCTGTTCAAGCTGCCGATCAGTGAGTACCCCGAGGTCGTCCCGCCGCAGGTGGTCGTACACGCCTCGTATCCGGGCGCGAATCCCAAGGTGATCGCCGATACCGTAGCAGCCCCCCTCGAGCAGGCGATCGTCGGGGTCGAGGACATGCTCTACATGTCCTCGACCTCCACGATGGATGGCGCGCTGACGCTCACCGTGACCTTCCGCATAGGTGCCGATATCGATCGCGCGCAGGTGCAGGTGCAGAACCGCGTCGCGCAGGCCCTGCCGCGCCTGCCGGTGGAGGTGCGCGACCTCGGCGTCAACACCGTCAAGGCCAGCTCCAACCTCACGCTCGTCGTCAACCTGACCTCCCCCAACGGGCGCTACGACTCGCTGTACCTGCGCAACTACGCGGTACTGAACATCCGCGACGTGCTGGCACGGCTGCCCGGCATGGGCGATGTGCAGGTGTTCGGCGGCGGCGATTATTCGATGCGCGTCTGGCTCGATCCGCAGAAGCTCGCCGCGCGCAACATCACCGCCGGCGATGTGGTGACGGCGATCCGCGAGCAGAACGTCCAGGTGGCCGCAGGTCAGCTCGGCGCACCACCCTCCAACACCGAGTTTCAGATCGCGCTCAATACCGCCGGACGGCTGACCGATGAGCAGCAGTTCCGCGATATCATCATCAAGACCGGCGATGACGGCCAGGTCGTGCGCCTCGGCGATGTGGCACGCGTCGAGCTCGGCGCCCAGGCCTATGGCGTACGGAGCCTCCTCGACAACAAGCCCTCGCTCGCCATCCCGGTGTTCCAGTCGCCGGGCGCTAACGCGCTCGAGCTCTCTAACGCCGTCCGCAAGACGATGGAGGAGCTGAAGAAGAACTTCCCGGAGGGCATGGACTACGGGATTCTCTACGATCCCACGCAGTTCGTGCGCCAGTCGATCGATGCGGTGCTGCACACGCTGCTGGAGGCGGTGGCGCTCGTGGTGCTGGTCGTCATTCTCTTCCTGCAGACCTGGCGCGCCTCGCTCATCCCGCTGATCGCAGTCCCGGTGTCCGTGATCGGCACCTTCGCGGTGCTCCTGGCGTTCGGCTTCTCGATCAATACGCTGTCGCTGTTCGGACTGGTGCTCGCCATCGGCATCGTGGTGGATGACGCCATCGTCGTGGTCGAGAACGTCGAACGCCATATCGCCGAGGGTCTCTCCCCGCGCGAAGCCACCAAGGTCGCGATGGGCGAGGTGAGCCGGCCGATCATCGCCATCACGCTGGTGTTGTGTGCGGTGTTCGTGCCGGTGGCGTTCGTCAGCGGCCTCACCGGGGAGTTCTACCGGCAGTTCGCACTCACCATCGCCATCTCCACGGTGATCTCGGCGTTCAATTCACTGACGCTTTCGCCGGCGCTCGCGGCGGTGCTGCTGAAACCCCATGGCGCGGCGCCGGATGCGCTGTCGCGGGTGATGCAGCGGATCCTCGGTGGATTCTTCGGGCGCTTCAACCGGGCGTTCACCCGCGGTGGCGACAATTATTCGCGCGCACTCGGCCTCACCATGCGGCACGGCGCCATTGCGCTCGCCATCTATGCGGGACTGATCGTCCTCACTGCATTCAGCTTTCGGAGCGTGCCGGACGGCTTCATCCCCGCGCAGGACAAGCAGTACCTGGTCGCGGTCGCGCAGCTGCCACCCGCCGCCTCGCTCGATCGTACCGAAGCGGTCACCCGGCGCATTGCCGAGATCGCCCTCAAGCAACCGGGCATCTCACATGCCGTCGAGTTCGCCGGCATGTCGGTCAACGGCTTCACGCAGAGCTCGAGTGCAGCGCTGATCTTCTTTCCGCTCGATGACTTCTCGCTGCGCAGCTCGCGTGCGTTGTCGGGTCCGGCTATCGCCGCAGCGCTCAACGCCAAGATGGCTTCCATCCAGGACGCGTTCGTCCTGGTGGTGACACCACCGCCGGTGATCGGCCTCGGCACCCTCGGCGGCTTCAAGCTGCAGGTGGAGGATCGCACGGCCGCAGGTCCCGAAGCGCTCTTCAGTGCGCTGTCCGAAGCCCTCGGCAAGGCGAACCAGAATCCGGCCCTCGGTGGTGCGTTCAGCACCTATCAGATCAACGTGCCGCAGCTCAACGTCGACGTCGACCGCGTCAAGGTGAAGCGCGAGAACGTCCGGCTCTCGGACGTATTCGAGACGCTGCAGGTCTACCTCGGCTCCCTCTACGTCAATGACTTCAATCGCTTCGGCCGCACCTATCAGGTGGTGGCGCAGGCGGACGCGCCATTCCGCTCGCAGCTGGATGACATCCTGCCGCTGAAGACCCGCAATGCGAGCGGCGAGATGGTGCCGCTCGGCTCGGTGATCAACGTCTCACAGTCCTTCGGACCGGATGTCGTGCAGCGCTACAACGCCTACGCCTCGGCGGACATCAACGGTGGGCCGGCGCCGGGGTTCAGCTCCGGACAGGCGCAGGCGGCGATGGCGAAGATCCTCGATCAGACGCTGCCGCGTGGCATGGCGTACGAATGGACCGATCTCGCCTACCAGCAGCTCATCTCGGGTAACACCGCGTTTCTGGTGTTCCCGCTGTGCGTGCTGTTCGTGTTCCTCGTGCTCGCCGCGCAGTACGAGAGCTTGAGCCTGCCGCTCGCGATCGTGCTGATCGTGCCCATGTGCCTGTTGCCGGCGATCACGGCGGTGCGCTTCGATCACGGCGATAACAACATCTTCATGCAGATTGGCCTCCTGGTGCTCGTCGGCCTCGCCTGCAAGAACGCCATCCTGATCGTCGAGTTCGCCAAGCATCTGCAGGAGGACCGGGGGCGCGATGCGCGCGCGGCGGTGCTCGAGGCGGCGCACCTGCGACTGCGGCCGATTCTCATGACCTCGATGGCGTTCGTCATGGGCGTGGTGCCGCTGGCGCTCGCCACGGGCGCGGGCGCCGAAGTTCGTCATGCGCTCGGCGTCACGGTGTTTGCCGGGATGCTGGGCGTCACTGCTTTCGGCCTGCTGCTCACCCCGGTGTTCTATGTGCTGGTGCGCCGCGCCACCGCCCGCCTCAACGCCACGCGCACGACGACCGCGCAGGGGGCCGCGGATGCGCCCCTGGCGCCGCTGCCCGCCCCGGAGGGCTCGCATGACTGACATCAACAAGCGGCGTGGCGTGACCTTTGCCACGCTCGTCGCGCTCATCGCTCTCGCTACTCTCGCCGCCGCGCTCGCCGGCTGTGCGGTGGGACCGAACTACGTGAAACCCGCGACGCCGGTCGCCCCACAGTTCGCGGGCGCAACGGAAGGCACTTACTCCCCCGAGGACGCGCAGGCGGAGTTCTGGACGCAGTTCGGCGATCCCACCCTCGATCGGCTGATCGATGAGGCGCTCGCGGCAAATCACGATCTGCGCATCGCGCTCGCTCATCTGGTCGAAGCGCGTGCGGACCGTCATCACTCGCAGTTCGACCTTGCACCGACCGTCACCGCCTCCGGCGGTTATACCAAGGAGAGGTTCCCGGCGGTCAGCAGCCCGACCGCCGCGACGTTCAGTCAGCAGTTCTACGATGCAGGCTTCGACGCCTTCTGGGAGCTCGACTTCTTCGGCCGCATACGCCGCAATGTCGAAGCGAAGAGCGCGCAGGTCGAGGGCGCGGAAGCCGGGTTGCGCGATGCTCAGGTTTCGGTCACCGCGGAGGTGGCGCGGACGTACTTCGAGCTGCGCGGTGAGCAGGCGCGGTTTGCCGTGGCATGGCGCAATGTGGAAAACCAGCGTGCGACACTTCAGCTGGCACAGGCGCGGCTCGAGGCCGGCCGCAGCACAGAGCTCGACACCGCGCGCGCCCAGGCGCAACTCTCCGCTACGCTGACGACCATTGGTCCGCTCGAGGCGGCCATCGCGCGCTCCATCCACCGGTTGAGCGTGCTCACCGGGCAGCAACCCGGCGCGTTGCGTGAGCTGCTGGCGCCGCCCCGCGAGCTGCCGGACCTGCCGCAGATGACCGCGATCGGCGACCCGGCGGGACTCCTGCGCCGCCGCCCCGACATCCGCGTCGCCGAACGCCAGCTTGCTTCCTCTACCGCCCTCGTCGGTGTCGCCATCGCCGATCTCTTTCCCAAAGTGACTTTCACCGGCAGTTTCAGTTACGCCGCTACCACGCCGGGCGAGCTCGGTACCTCGGCGAGCCGCGGCTACACCATAGGGCCTGGGATAACCTGGGCAGCATTCGATCTCGGGCGCGTGCGGGCCGAAGTGGCCGGCAGCCGTGCCCGCGCCGACGCATCGCTCGCGGGCTATGAGCAGACCGTGTTGCGGGCGCTGGAAGAGACCGAGAACGCGCTCATCACGCACGCGCGCACTCGTGACAGCCTGGGTGATGCCGCGGCCGCTGCGGCCGCCAGCCAGACGGCCGCACGTATTGCGCGCACGCGCTACGAGGGTGGAGCGGCCGACTTCCTCGAAGTGCTCGACGCCGAGCGCACACAGCTCGTGGACGAGGATCGCCTCGCGCAGTCGCGCACCGATGCCGCGACGAGCCTGGTCGCCGTCTACAAAGCCCTCGGCGGAGGTTGGCAGGGTGCGCCACTGCCGCGTTATGTCCGTCAGGCGGGAGGCTAAGCCCTTGATTCACCGACGACAGCAGCGCTCCGCCCGCTCGGGTGATGGGGGCATGGAAGTGGGTCTTGCCTCCCCGCCGGCTGCCCCGCGACTCTCTCTTAAGATAGAGCCCCCGCCCGAGACGGGCCGCTCGGGGCTCCGCCGCGGTAGACTCTCCGCCCTGCGCCAGTCGGGAAAAGCATCTACCACGATGAATGCCAACGTCGCCCTGTTGGAACCTGAGAACCGAGCCGGCCCGTGCGCTGAGGAGCTCGCGCGTATCAACGAGTCGCTCCAGGCGCGCGAGCGATTACTCACCGCCTCGGCGCGGGCGAGCCGTCTGCTGCTGGAGGCGCCCGATGTGCGCGCCGCGATTCCCGGAGTCCTCGGACTGATCGGCGAAGCCGCACGCGTCGACCGCGTGGACCTCATGCTGACCCGTACCGGCCCCAACGGCGAGCGGCTACTAGCTGTGGCGAGCGAGTGGACCGCGGAGCAGGGGTTGGTCTTCCTGCCGGGAAGACCGGTATGCACCTGCGATGAGGCAAGCTGTGCCACCGTGTTCGCCGAGCTCCGCGCCGGGCGCAGCATCTGTTTCAGCAACGGCGATAGCGCCGTGGGCCGGGCCTGCTCCGCGATCGAGGGCGTTGGCACCCAGACCAAGGCGATCGTGCCGATCTTCGTCGCCGGAGAGTTCATCGGCGTCGTGGGGTTCGACAATACGAGTCAGCACCGGGCCATCGACGCCGCGGAGCTCGCGGCGCTCGAGACCGCGGCCGGCGTGATCGGTGCGGCGCTGCATCGCGAGCGGCTCGTCGATGACGTGCGCCGCGAGCGCGAGCACATCGCCGAGGGGCGCGTCGCCGAGCTCGCCAAGGCGAACGCGGTGATCCGCGGTAACCTCGAGCGTCTCGCCGGGGAGACCGACCTGCATAGCTTCATGGGCCACATGCTGCTCGAGGCCACGCGGCAGTTCGGTGCCATCTCCGGCGCCGTGATCGTGCTCAAGGACTCGCTGCAGGAGTGGCGCATCGTCGCGCACGTGCGCCACGGCCAGCTCGCGCAGCCCTCGTACCCCACCAGCGTGCCGGTCGCGGGTTCGACGTTCACTGCCCGGTTCGCGGACCTGCGCGAGCCCCTCTATGTCGACATCGAGAACTCAATGGTGGAGATCTGGCCCGGTCTGCGGGCCTTTCATCGCAGCGAAGCCGCCGTTGGCGTGGTGTTGTACCCACTGGTGTTCGGCGCGCGCAGTGTCGGTTTTCTGGCACTGAGTTTCCAGCGTAAAGCCGAGGAAGTGACGCACAGCGAGCTGCTGGTGGCGCTCGCGCAGCAGGCCACCCTCGCCGTGCAGCTCACCCGTCTTGCCTACTCGGCCAAGGAAGCCGCCGTGCTCATGGAGCGCACCCGCATCGGACAGGAGATCCACGACGGCCTCGCGCAGGCCTTCACCGGGATCCTGCTGCAGCTCGGTGCCGTGGAAGAGTTTCCCTCCTGCCGCAAGCGCGGTTCATCGCTCGCGGTCACGCTCTCGCGCATCCGTGACCTTGCACGCGATGGGCTGTCCGAAGCGCGCCGCTCGGTCATGGCGCTGCGGCTCGATCAGACGCGCCGTGCGGGACTGGAGCTGGCGCTGCGTCAGCTCGCCGAGCGCTCGACCGTGCCCGGTGGCGTCAGCTGCACGTTTGAAGGTGCCGGTATCGCGACCGGGCTCAAGCCCGAGCACGAGCACGAGCTACTGCGCATCGCGCAGGAAGCGCTGAGCAATGCGGTGCGCCATGCGCGCCCGCACACGGTGCGCATCACCATGACCGATCAACCGGCGCACTGGGAGCTCGCGGTGACCGATGACGGTGTCGGCATGGAGCAGAGCCCGGAGCTCTCCGCACGTCAGGGGTTTGGGCTCGCCAGCATGCGCCAGCGCGCGAGCGCCATCGGCGGTGAGTGGCAGATCGCGAGCGAGCCGGGCCGTGGTACGCGTGTCAGCGTGCGCATGTTGAAGCGAGCCTCCTGAGTGGCCACCGTGCTGAAGGATCGCATCCGTGTCGTGCTCGCCGATGATCATCCGGTGGTGCGCGATGGTCTGGCGGCGATCGTGAACCAGCAGGCCGACATGGAGGTCGTCGGCGAGGCGGGCGATGGCGAGGAGGCGATCGCTCTCTACGAGCAGCACCGCCCGGACGTCATGGTGCTCGATCTGCGCATGCCGCGGCGTGACGGAGTGGCCGTCGTGCAGCGGGTGCTCGAGATCAATCCGAAGGCCTGCATCCTCATCATGACCACCTATGACGGCGATGAGGACATCTTTCAGTGCCTGTCGCAGGGCGCCAAGGGGTACCTGCTGAAGGATGCGCCGCGGCAGGAGATTCTCTCCGCCATCCGTGCGGTGAGCGAGGATCGCCCCTACACCTCCTCCACCGTGGCTGCCAAGGCGCTGCAGCGCATGGCGAAACCGAGCCTGACGCAGCGTGAGCTCGATGTGCTGCAGCTGGTGGCCGAGGGGCGCAGCAACAAAGATATCGCGCGCCGGTTGTCGATCACCGAGGGCACGGCCAAGACACACGTGAAGGCGATCCTCACCAAGCTCGATGCCATCAGCCGGACCGAAGCGGTCGCCGTGGCACACAAGCGTGGCCTGATCCACCTGTAGAGCCCGGAAAGCCCAAGTCATTGATTCAGTAGATCCGCTCGGCCTTTGTGGCCGGCCGCGGTAGACTTCCATCCCTCGTTGCGGGCCAGGATGGGTTTCCGCATGAACGCCAACGTCACCGCGCTGCAGCCGCAGCCAGCCACTGCGCGCTGTGCGGAGACACTGACGCAGATCAACGAGTCGCTGCAGGCGCGGGAGCGATTGCTCACCGCCTCGGCGCGCGCGAGTCGCCTGCTGCTGGAAGCGCCCGATGTGCGCGCCGCGATTCCGGGCGTCCTCGGACTGATCGGCGAAGCGGCTCGGGTCGATCGTGTAAACCTCATGCAGACGCGCACGGGCCCCGGCGGCGAGCGGCTGCTCATCGTGGTAAGCGAGTGGACCGCCGAGCAAGGGACGTTTTCGTTGCCCGAAGCAGCCGTGCGCACCTGCAACGAGGCGAATTACCCGGATGTTTTCGCGGAGCTGCGCGCGGGTCGCAGCGTCTGCTTCAGCAAAGGCGAGAGTTCCACCGGGCACGTCTCCGCCATCGAGGGAGCCGGCACGCAAACGAAAGCGATCGTGCCAATCTTCGTCGCCGGTGAGTTCAACGGCATCGTGGGATTCGACAATACTCACCGCCAGCGCGCCGTCGACGCCGCCGAGCTGGCCGCACTCGAGACCGCGGCCGGGGTGATCGGCGCGGCACTCCATCGCGAGCGGCTGGTCGATGACGTGCGCCGCGAGCGCGAGCGCGCTGCCGAGCAGCGCGTGGCCGAGCTCGCCAAGGCGAACGCGGTGATCCGTGGCAACCTCGAGCGCCTCGCCGGTGAGACCGACCTGTACAGCTTCATGGGGCACATGCTGCTCGAGGCGACGCGGCAGTTCGGGGCGAGCTCGGGCGACGTCGTGGTGCGCGAGGATTTGCTGCAGGAGTGGCGCGTCGTCGCACACGTGCACGACGACCAGCTGGTAGCGGCGCCGTATGCGAGCAGCGTGCCCCTGGTTGGTTCGTCGTTCACCGCACTCTTCGGGGATGTCGTGCGCCAGGTGCTCTACGTGGACATCGCACGCCAGGAGACCAACGCCTGGCCTGGACTCATGGAGTTTCACCGTGCCCACGGCGAGGTCGGCACCGTGGTCTACCCGATGATGTTCGGCGGCCGCAGCGTCGGCTTCCTGGCGATGACATTTCGGCGCAACGCCGAGGAGGTGACGCGCAGCGAGCTGCTGGTGGCGCTCGCGCAGCAGGCCACCCTCGCGGTGCAGCTCACCCGCCTTGCCCACTCGGCCAGGGAAGCCGCCGTGCTCATGGAGCGCACCCGCATCGGTCAGGAGATCCACGACGGTCTCGCGCAGGCCTTCACCGGGATCCTGCTGCAGCTCGGTGCGGTGGAAGAGTTTCCCTCCTGCCGCAAGCGCGGCTCGGAGCTCGCCACCACCCTCTCCAACATCCGTGAGCTGGCGCGCGATGGGCTCGCCGAAGCGCGCCGCTCGGTCATGGCGCTGCGCCTCGACCAGACGCGCCGTGCGGGACTGGAGCTGGCGCTGCGTCAGCTCGCCGAGCGCTCGACGGTCCCGGGCGGTGTGAGCTGCACCTTCGAAGGCGACGCCATCACCACTGGACTCAAGCCCGAGCACGAGCACGAGCTGCTGCGGATCGCGCAGGAAGCGCTGAGCAACGCGGTGCGGCATGCGCGGCCGCACACGGTGCGCATCACCATGACCGATCAGCCCGAGCACTGGGAGCTCGCGGTGACCGATGACGGTCTCGGCATGGAGCAGAGCCCGGAGCTCTCCGCACGTCAGGGGTTTGGGCTCGCCAGCATGCGCCAGCGCGCGAGCGCCATCGGCGGTGAGTGGCAGATCGCGAGCGAGCCCGGTCGCGGTACCCGCGTCAGCGTGCGCATGTTGAAACGGGCCTCCTGAGCGACGGTCAGGTGTGGATGAGGCGGCCGCCGCCGAAGGACCAGTTTTCCCAGCTGGTTTCCTTGAAGCACACCCCTGCCTTGAATTCGGCCGATTTGGGTTGACGAACCGTCAGCGTCACGAGTGGCACGGGCTTCCCTCTCAGTGCTCCGGCGGCTGATAGCCTTGCGGCGCCTGGGAGCCGGTGCCGAATAGGAACTTCTCCATCTCAGCCTCGAGGAACTTGCGCGCTTTGGGCTCGATCGGGGTCAGCCGGTACTCGTTGATGAGGAGCGTCTGGTGCCGCAGCCACTGCGCCCAGGCCTCCTTCGAGACCTGCTCGTAGATGCGGCGGCCGAGCTCACCCGGATAGGGCGGCCGATCGAGCCCTTCGGCTTCGCGCTTCAGCAGAACACACTGCAGCATACGTGCCATGTTCTTAAGTTCTCCGTTCGAACAGGGTTTCATCGGCCAGACGCGCCAGCAGTGCACTGATCGGCGCGGGCAAGCCGATGCGTGCCGGCTCGCGCAGGTTATACCAAAGGCCCCGCTCCTCCTCCACGAGTCGCGTGCTGCCGCTGCAATGAACCAGTAGCGGGCTGATCGTGAGATCGAAGTGGGTAAAGGCGTGCTCGAGCTCGGCGAGAGCCCGCGGTGTGCGCGCGCAGACTCCGAGAGTGTCGCGAATGAAGGCTGCGGCGGCGCTCGCGGTGCTGAACTCAGGCAGGCACCAGAGTCCGCCCCAGACGCCACTTTCCGGCCGCCGCTCGAGCCGCACCCGACCGGAATTCTCGAGCGCGATCACCATGAACACGCGCCGCCCTGGCCGCAGCCGCTCGCGGCGCGGGGACGGCAACTCATGCTGACGTCCGGCACGGCGGGCACGGCAGCCCTCACCGAGCGGGCAATGCAGGCACAGCGGCCTTCGCCGCACGCACACCGTGGCGCCGAGATCCATGATGGCCTGCGTGTACCTCGCGATGCTTGTGTGCGGCGTGCAGCGCTCGGCGAGCTCCCACAGCCGCTTCTCGGCGGTGCGCTCACCGCGCGCACCGGTCACGGCGAAGTAGCGCGCGAGCACACGCCGCGCGTTGCCATCGAGGATCGGAAAGCGTGCGCCAGCGCTCAGCGCGAGGATTGCACCCGCGGTCGAGCGGCCGATGCCTGGGAGCGCCGCGAGTTTCTCGAAGCTCCCGGGAAGCTCGCCCGCATGCTCGTCGCGTATGCGTCCGGCCGCACGATGCAGATTGCGAGCCCGGGCGTAATAGCCGAGACCGGACCACAGATGCAGCACTTCATCGACCGGCGCATCCGCGAGGGTGCGGACGTCCGGAAAACGGTCGAGAAAGCGTCGGTAATAGGGGATGACGATCGCGACCTGCGTCTGCTGCAACATGATCTCCGACACCCAGACACGGTACGGCGTCCGCGGATGCTGCCAGGGCAGATCGTGCCGACCGGCACCGGTGTGCCAGTCGAGGAGTCGCGGCGCAATCGGTGAATCGGCCGGTTCATGGGCGTCGGTCACACGCTCATTCTAGCCTCTCGAGGGCTGCACCCTTTCACGGTCGGTCGCACAGCTTCACGTCGCCGCTCATCGTCTTCAGCCGCACGTGGCCGGCGCCCTCGCCCCGCGTGCCCTCGAGTCGGCTCCCGGGCCCGTATTTGCTCGCCCGCGCGGGGCTCGCGTTGAAGCAGTCGGTGATCTCGCCGCCGAAGCTCGAGACCTCGTAGGCGTAGCCGCCGTCGGCGCTCGCGCGCACGTTCAGGTCGCCGCTCACCGTTGAAGCTTCCAACGTCGCGCCGCGGGTGAGCTTGCCCTCGAAGCGCAGGTCGCCGGAGGTGGTGCGGGCGCGCACCCCACGCGCGCTGTCGAGTGACGCGCTCAACGTTCCGTTCACGGTGCTCGCCTCCAGCTCTCCCGCGCCGTGCTCGAGATGCACCTCACCGCTCACGGTGCTCACGTGCAGCCGCGCGGGCAGGCCATGGCCCTTCAGGCGCAGGTCGCCGCTCACCGTCTTGAGCTCGGCATCGGCACCCCCGAGCTCGGCCGTGATGTTGCCGCTCACCGCACTCAGGCGCTGCACCCCGAGCACGGCGCTGGTGGTCACGTCCGCGCTGACCCCCGAGACATCGAGCTCGCTGTCCTTCGGAATCTTCACCTGCAGGCGTGCCTCACCGCCGTGGCCGGAAATGTGCGGCAGGATCACCTTGATGGTCGTGCGGCCGCCATCGCTCGCCACCTCGACCCGCTCGACCCCGGTGTCGAGCTCGGCGTGCACACTGACCTCGCTCCGGTCCCAGCCGCTCACTTCGATGCTGCCGCTGACATTGGAGATTTCCACCACCCCGCGCGGCTGCGCCGGCACCTGCCGGTCGAATGTCTTGTCGTTCGAGGCCGTGGCTGCAGCGCCCGCGAGCAGCAGGAGCAGAGCAACCGTCAGGCGCAAAGCGATGCGCATCTTCAGATCCCCCTGCCAGGATCACTGGCTTCGTGCACGTCGCTGAGGACACGCATTTCATCCTGGTAAGTGTTGATGAGCAGCTCCTGCAGCAGCGCATTGCCCGGATCGTGTCCGAGTGCCTGCTCCAGGTCCTTCTTGGCTTTCTCGATGGCGGCGAGGCTTGCGCTCACCTTGGTGCGCGCTGGAAGCGGCAGTGCGGCGAGGCGCTCCTGCAGCGCGCGCACCAGGGCGGCGCGTTGACGCTCGTAGCGCGGATCACTCACGTACGCAGCATCGAAGGCGGTGGGCGCGAGCGCTGGCACGGTGGATCGGTTCGCAGCGGTCGCGGGTGCGGTTTCCCCACCCGCGCCGGGCAACAGGCTTCGCCCGATCCAGACGCCTACCGCGAGACTTGCCAGCATCGCAGCAAGCGCGAGCCAGCGTAGCGCCTCCCCGCGGCGGCGCAGCGGCTTTGCCCCGCCCCGCGCGTCGGATACAACCTCTTCCAGCTGCGCCTCGATCCGTGGCCACAGGTCTCGCGCGGGCTCGATGGAGGTCGGCAGCTCGCGGAGCGTCGCCACTTTGCGGCCATTCGCGTCCGTGGGACCCGTCATGTCAGTTCACCTCCACGCCGAGTCGCTCGCGCAGGAGCTTACGCGCCCGGTGCAATTGCGCCTTGCACGTGCCCTCGGCGATACCGAGCATGTGTGCCGCCTCACCATGCGAGTAGCCATAGAGCGCGTGCAGCACCAGCGCATCGCGCGCCCCATCGGGCAGCCCGTCGATGGCGCTCTCGATTTCCTGAACCTCCACGGGCGTTTCCAGGGCCCACTCGGCAGCGACCACCCCATCCTCCTCCTCGGGTAACGGCTCGACCGGTGTACTCCTGCGGCGCTTCGCCAGGCTCACATTGACCGCTATGCGGTGCAGCCAGGTCGCGAGTGAGCTGCGCGTCTCGAACTTAGCGAGCGCGCGCCACGCATTGATGAAGGTGTCCTGCGTACAATCCTCCGCCAGCTGCGCATCGCGCGTCATGCGCAGGCACAGGCCATAGACCCGCCCGACCTGCTCGCGATAGAGCCTCTCGAAAGCGCGGCGGTCACCGGCGCGCGCCCGCTGAACGAGCGCGCCCTCCCACTCGACCCGCGTTTCCTCGGCCTGCGCGTGTGCCATCTGAGCCATTAGAGCGGCCCTCGAGCTGAAGCGTTTAAGCCCCTCGTCGCCGCACGGCAACACTTTTTTCCGGAACCGGAAGTCCCCTGCGGCACTCACTTATGGAAAGGTCGAAGGTATGCAAGGAGCCCACCGTGCCGAGCAACAGGGAATTGCGCCGCCTCTGGCGCCCACCCGCGGAGACTCTGGAAGCCCTCGGGAGCGTGCTTACCGCGCACTGGCGCGCTGCCGCCAGAACTCGTGCGGCGAGACTCTTCTCGCCGACCACCCCGAGCTGGTTGCGCGGACGCGCCACGGTCAGCGCGCCCGTGCGGGTTACCACTTCACCACGGGTGGAAGGCTCATCAGGTAAGCGTCGGGATCTGCGTCGGTACTGAAACCGAAGCGTGTGCCGCGGTCATAGACGAGGTTGAACTCGACGTAGCGGCCACGCTTGTGCAGCAGTCGCTCGCGCGCGGCGTCGTCATAGGGGCTGTCCTTGCGGCGCGCGACGATCCGCGGATAAACCTCGAGGAACGCCTCACCCACCCGGCGCACGAAGGCAAAGTCCTCAGCCCGATCCGCTCCCGCGAGATCGTCGAAAAAAATCCCGCCCACGCCACGCGGCTCCTGGCGGTGGGGCAGATAGAAATAACGGTCGCACCAGGCTTTGAACTGCGCATAAGTCCCGGGCCGGTACGCCTCGCACGCCTCGCGCAGCGCCGCGTGGAAATCCACGGTGTCTTCCTCGAAGGGGAAGGTGGGCGTCAGATCCGAGCCCCCGCCGAACCAGGCGCGGCTGGTCGAGAGGTAGCGCAGGTTCATGTGTACGGTTGGAACGTACGGGTTCACCATGTGGGCGACCAGCGAGATGCCGCAGGCGGTGAAGCGGCCGTCGGAAGCGTCGGCGCCGGTCACCTGGCCGCGCGCCTCGGGCGATAACAGCCCCCAGACGTGACTTACGTTGACGCCGACCTTTTCGAACACCGTCCCCCTCATTACGCGCGACTCGCCGCCACCCTGCAGGCGGTGCCCGGGCGGCTTGGTCCAGCTGCGCGCGGCGAAGCGGGCGTGCGGCTCGAACACCTCGAACGCCGCGCACACCCGGTGCTGCAGGTCGTGGAAGTACGCGGCGGCGTCCGCGGCGAAATCGCTAGCGCCGCTCATGCACGTAGTCCACGAGCCGCGCAACCGCATCAGGATCGGTGTCGGGCCAGATACCGTGCCCGAGGTTGAAGATGTGTCCGGGAGCCGTGCCGGCTTCCTCGAGCACCACGTCGACGTGCCGCCGCAGCTCATCGGGTGAGGCGAACAATGCGGCGGGGTCCAGATTTCCCTGCACGGCCTTGCCGGGGCCGAGGATGCTGCGGACCTGCGAAAGCGGCGAGCGCCAGTCGACGCCGACGACGTCCACCTCCAGCCCCGCGACGGCGGGCAACAGCGTCGCACCCTGGTTCACGTAATAAATGAGTGGGACGCCGGCTCGCCGCAGCGCAGCGGCAGTGCGGCGCACGGCCGGCAAGGCAAACTGTGCGAATTCCCGCGGCGCGAGCAGGCCCGCCCACGACTCGAACAACATGAGCGCCTGCGCACCGGCCGCGGCCTGGGCGGCGAGATACTCGGCCATCGCATCCGCCAGGCATCCAAGCAGGCGCTGCGCGGTGTCGGCCTGCGCGTAGAGGAAGGCGCGCGCGGCTGCGAATTCCTTGGACGGCCGTCCGCACACGAGGTAGCACAGGAGTGTGAACGGCGCACCAGCGAACCCGATGAGTGGCACCCCGCCAGGCAGGCCGGCGCGCACCAGGCGAATGCTTTCGAGCACGAAGGGGACGTCGCGGCCGGGCACGAGCGGCGGCAACGCCTCGACCTGCGCCAGGCTGCGGATCGGCTCGCGCACCACTGGTGCGGGTTCGAAGGAGAGCTCGATGCCCATGCCCTGGAGCGGAGTCATGATGTCGCTGAAGAGGATGGCCGCATCGAGCGGGAAGCGCCGCAGCGGCTGCAGCGTGACCTCGGCGGCGAGCTCCGGCGTGCGCGTCAGCGCCTCGAAGTCCACCTTCGCCCGCAGCTCCCGGTACTCCGGCAGGTAGCGCCCGGCCTGACGCATGATCCATATCGGCCGGTGCGCCACGCGCTCGCGACGGCAGGCGGCGAGAAACGTGCTCTCGGTGGGACGCACGGCCGCGGGACCGGCACCTGGCTGCGCACCCGGGCCGGCAGAGGTAGGCGCACTCATGTGCGCAGCCACTGCGCCACCTGCGGCGCAAAGTAGCTGATGATGAGATCGGCACCCGCCCGGCGGATACCCGTGAGCGTCTCGAGCGCTGCGGCCCGCTCATCGATCCAGCCGCGTTCGGCAGCGGCCTTGATGAGACTGAACTCGCCCGAGACCTGATAGGCCACCACCGGCACGTGCACCGCATCGCGCACCTGGCGAATGATGTCCAGATAGGGACCTGCCGGTTTCACCATGACGAGGTCGGCGCCTTCCTGCACATCGAGCAGGACCTCGCGCAGCGCCTCGCGTGCATTGGCTGGATCCATTTGATAGGAGCGGCGGTCGCCGAAGGCGGGAGCGGAGTCCGCCGCCTCGCGGAACGGCCCGTAGAAGGAGGAGGCGTACTTGGCCGCGTAAGAGACGATAGGAATGTGGGTGTGCGCGTGCGCATCGAGTCGTGCGCGGATCGCCGCGACTCGCCCATCCATCATGTCACTCGGCGCGACGGCATCAGCGCCGGCGCGCGCGTAATTCAGGGCCACCTCCGCGAGGGTCGCAATGGAGGAGTCGTTGTCGATCACGCCTCCCTGCGACACGTGGCCACAGTGGCCATGGTCGGTGGCGCCACATAGGCAGACATCCGCCCACACCAGAAGATTCGGGCAGGCTTCCTTGATCGCGGCGATGGCGGTCGCCGCGAGGCCGTGCTCATCCAGGGCGTCGCTCGCGCGGACATCCTTGCGATCGGGGGCGGCGAACAACAGCACCGCAGGCACGCCGGCTGCTTCAGCCGCACGGGCTTCCTTCACCGCTTCATCCACCGAAAGCTGTGCAATCCCCGGCATGCTCGTGACCGCGTGGCGCACCGCACGGCCGGGCACGACGAACAAGGGGTAGATGAGCGCATCGGGCATCAGGCGCGTCTCGCGCACCAGGCGACGCCAGGCATCGTTCGTACGCGTGCGTCGCGGTCTCACTTGCGGAAATCCCATGGGCGTCAGGCTCTCGTTTGCAACAGGCGAAGTGTGGTGAGCGCCAGGCCTTGCAGCGTGGCGGACTCGGCGACCACGGCGCTATGGCCGCGCGCATTGACCTCGGCAGCGGTGGTGCGGCCGATCGCGACCGCAGTAGCGTCCGCGAGCAGTCGCTGGAAATCAGCCTCGCCGAGCGCCTGAGCAAGCTCGCTCACCGCCGATGGGCTGGCGAAGGTTACCGCGCCGATTCCACCGCGGGCGATCCAGGCGCGGCACTCCTCGATGTCGAGTGTCGCGCCCTGCGTGCGGTAGGCCTCCACCTGCGTCACCGACGCCCCGAGCTGTGTCAATCCGGCCGCAATGGTCGGCAATGCGCGTGAGCTCGCCGGATACAGCACCTTCACGCCGGCATCCTCGGGCGACCACCGAGCCGCGAAAGCGGCAATGAGCGCGGCCGCGTTCGCCTCCTCGGGCAGGAGGTGCACGGGCCAGCCCCGCTGACGCAGCACCTGCGCGGTCGCCCGGCCAACCGCCGCGATCCGCGCGTCGGCGGGCGGCGCGGGCAGCCGCTCGAGCACCGCGGCGACGGCGTGACGACTCGCAAAAACGATCCAGCGGAAAGCGTGTATGCCGCTCAGGGCTGCCTCGAGCGCGCTGGAATCGGCGCGCACAACGCTCACTGCCGGCCACGACAGCACCGTGAGGCCAAGGCCGCGCAACTCGCGGCTGAGCGGACCCTCACTGCCTTCCGCTCGGGTGACAACCACCGGCCTCATCGCGACGCTCATGGCGGATCTACTGCGCGCGCCTCGCGCTCTTTCTCCATCAGATCCGCGGCGCCCCGGGCGAGCAGCTCCTCCGCGACGCGCACGCCGAGCGCTTCCGCCTCCGTGTCCACCGCCGGTGCCTGTCCGCGTGCTGTCAGGTGTCGCGCCCCATCGAGAGCACAGATGCATGCCATGAGGGTCAGGTTGCCGCCCTGCACCGTGGCGAGTGCGCCGAGCGGCACCTGACATCCGCCTTCCAGGCGCCGCAGCAGCGCGCGCTCGGCAGTCGCAGCCAGGCGCGCCTCGGGCTCATCGAGTGCCGCGAGCCAGCGCCGCGTCTCCCGATCGTCGCTCCGCGCGCACACCCCGATCACACCCTGCGATACCGCAGGCGGAAAGCTCTCCGGCGAGAGAAACTCGCTCACGTGCTGCGCCAGACCGAGCCGCGTGAGACCGGCCGCAGCGAGCACAATGGCGTCGTACTCTCCGTGCTGCAGCCGCTCGATACGGGTCGGCACGTTGCCGCGCAACTCGAGCAGCGCCGCATCCGGACGCAGGCGCGCGAGAAAAGCCCTGCGACGCAGGCTGCTCGTGCCGATGCGCGCCCCCATAGGCAGCGCCGCGAGCGCTGCCCCGCTGCGGCTCACGAGCGCGTCGCGGGGATCAGCCCGTGGCAGCAGCGCCGCGAGTGTGAGCCCGGGTTCGAGCTCTGTCGGCAGGTCCTTCAGGCTGTGCACGGCGACGTCGACTTCCCCGGCGAGCAGCGCCCGATCGATCTCCCGGGTGAAAAATGCACGCCCGCGGGTCTGCCACAGCGGAACATCGCTCTGCAGGTCTCCCGAGGTGCGGATGTGCACGAGCTCAACCGCGGGAGCATCCGGCTGCGCGGCGGCGCGCGCTGCCACCTCCCGGGCCTGCCACAGGGCGAGCGCCGAGGCGCGCGTCCCGATACGCAGTGTGCGCATGCCGCTCATGGCTCGCCTTCGGTGAGAAAGCGGTAGCCGACTCCCCACACGGTGAGGAAGTGCCGCGGGTTGCCCGGATCCTTCTCGAAGCGCTTGCGCAGGCGCAGGATGAAGTTGTCCACCGTGCGGGTTGAGGGGAACACGTCGTACCCCCAGACCCGCTCGAGCAGATCCTCGCGCGAGACGATCTGACCGGTGTGCTCGGCGAGCACCTTGAGGATCATCGCTTCCTTCTCGGTGAGCTCCTGCGGCTCGCCGTTCCAGGCGCGGGCGCGGAAGGCGCGGAAGTCCACTTCGTTCCCACCGAAGCGCAGCACCGCCGTGGCGCTGGTGGCGGAGGCGCTGCGGTACCAGTCCCAGCGGCGCAGGATCGCACGCACGCGCAGCAGAAACTCCTGCAGATGAAACGGCTTCGCCAGATAGTCATCGCCGCCCGCCTCGAGTCCGCGCACCCGGTCGGCGGGATCGCCGCGCGCGGTCAGGAACAGCACCGGTGTGGTGTTGCCGCGTGCGCGCAGCGTACGGCAGACGCTCAGCCCGTCGGCGCCCGGCAACATCACATCGAGGATGACGAGCGCGCAGCCGTGCCGGGCGAGCCAGTCGAGCGCCCGCTCTCCGTCAGGTGAGACGGTCACCTCGTAACCTTCCGCGCGCAGGTTCTCCATGACACCTGCCGCGAGGTGTGGGTCGTCCTCGACCACGAGCACGTGCGTCGGCGGCGCGGCGGTCACGGCCGCGTCTCCTGCCCGGCCGCCGGCTGCGGCGGGGCGGCGGCACTCATCAACGCCGCCGGCCAGATGAGGCGCACGCTTGCACCCTTTCCGGGGCCATCGCTCTGCGCACTGACCCGGCCGTCCGCCAGTTCCATCAGCCTGCGTACGATGTAGAGCCCGAGCCCCGTGCCGTAGTAGCCGCTCGCGCCACTGCGCAGCCGGCTGAATTTCTGGAACAGCCGCGCGCTCTCGGCCGGCGCAAAACCGACGCCGCTGTCACGCACCAGCAACTCGACCTCGCGCTCGCTCGCTCGTGCGCTGAGCGTGATGCGGCCGCCGCCCGCGCTGCGCACGGCGGCGAGCGCATTCTCGAGCACGTTGCGCACCACCACATCGAGCGCCAGCGGATCGCTCACCACGGTGAGCGTCGACGGGATGTCGACAGAAATGGAGATGGGCTCCTGGCGGGCGCGCTCCTCGAGCTGCGCGGTGACGCGCGCCACGGCGCCTGCGAGCTGCAGCGGCTCTGACTTGAGGTCTACCCGCCCGCGCTCGAGGCGTGCGCTCTCGAGGATCTGAGTGACCATCTGCTCCATGCGCGCGAGGTCGGCGAGCATGCGATCGATGAGGGGCCGAGCCGCTTCCGGGCTCGGCGCGCGCAGCGCCAGAGTCTCCAGCGAGAGCTGCAGGCTCGCGAGCGGGGTTTTGAACTGATGCGAGACCAGGGCCAGAAAGCTGTCCTGCTGCTCGCGCACGCGCGCTTCCTCGCGCAGCGCGCGCGCGATCACGGCTATGCATGCCGCGAGTGCCAGCAGGAAGAATGACCCCTCCCACGCATACTGTCGATAGCGGCGATGTTCCTCGGTCGTGAGCGCTTCGGCGAGCGCTGGGGCGAGCGAAGCGTGCCCGGTACTGATGGCGATGCCGGGCAGCAGCTGCTGCACCCGCGCAGGCGCAGCACCCGAATCGAGCAGCGCCTGCGCCGCGGCCACCTGCTCGGTGTAGGCCGTGCGCGCTGCCGACACCTTCTCGACGGTATAGGCATGCTGGTCGAACAACCACCATCCCACCTGCACGGCGGACACCACCACCAGCGCGAGCGCAGTGAGTTGGAAGACCCGCGTCGCCTTCATGCGATCGTTGCCAATGACTCGCGCAGCGCTTCCGCCAGGCGCGTGAGCTCGGCGTGACCGTGCGCGAGTGACAGGAAGCACGCCTCATAGGCGGAAGGTGGCAGGTAGACGCCACGATCGAGCATGGCGTGGAACAGTGCTGCGAAGCGCGCGGATTCCGCGGCGGTGAGCGGCGCGGCCACGCGCGGTGCACCGGCTGCGTGAAACGACAGCCAGAAGAGTGACCCCACCCTGACGAGGTGCACCGGGAAGGGGGCCGCGGAGAGCACCGGCGTGAGCAGTCGCTCGAGCTCTGCGCCGCTCGACTCGAGCCGCTCCCAGCCCGATTCGCGCACGAGCAGATCGAGCGTTGCGAGGCCGGCCGTCATGGCGACGGGATTGCCCGAGAGGGTGCCGGCCTGGTAGGTGTCACCGTCAGGCGCGAGCCGCGCCATGATGCGGCGCGCGCCGCCAAACGCCCCGACCGGCATGCCGCCGCCGATCACCTTGCCGAAGGTCGCGAGATCCGGTGCGATAGCGAGACGCTCTGCGGCGCCCCCGCGACCCAGGCGGAAACCCGAGATCACCTCATCGAAGATCAGCAGCGCGTCGTGTCGAAGCGTCAGCGCGCGCAACCCCTGAAGGAAGGCGCGCCGCTGCGGCAGGAGACCGTGGTTGGCGGGCAATGGCTCGATGATCACCGCAGCGATGCGCCCACCCTCGCGGGCAAAGAGCTCTTCGGCGGCCGCCTCGTCATCGAGCGGCAGCACGCGCGTGCAGCCGACGAAGGCCTCCGGCACACCGGCCGAAGAGGGCCGGCCGAAAGTGGCGAGTCCCGAGCCGGCCGCCACCAGCAGATGATCGGCGTGCCCGTGGTAGCAGCCGGCGAACTTGACGATCAGCTCGCGCCCGGTGAAGGCGCGCGCCACGCGGATCGCGCTCATGACCGCTTCGGTGCCGGAGGACACGAAGCGCACCTGCTCCACCGGGGAGTAAGCGGCCACGACGCGCTCGGCGAGCTCCACTTCGGGGGCACACGGCGCGCCGTAGGTCATGCCGCGCGCGAGCGCCTCGGTGACGGCGGCGACGACCGCGGGGTGCGCGTGACCGGCGATGAGCGGACCCCACGATCCGACGAAGTCGAGATAAGCCCGGCCATCCGCATCGAACACCTGCGCGCCGGCTCCACGCGCGATGAAGAGCGGCGTGCCGCCGACGGCGCGAAAGGCCCGTACCGGTGAGTTCACGCCGCCGGGAATGACGCGGCGGGCGCGGTCGTACAGCTCGGCCGAGCGAGGCCGGTTCGACCGGCCTTCGACCATTGCGGGCTCTCGACTCATCTCTCCCCCTCATCAGCGACATCCATGGCATGCCGCCGCGGCGCATGCGCGCCATCGAAGAACGCCTCCACCGCATCGCTGCCGGCATGCACCGCCGCCGCCCGCAAACCCGCGAGTGGCAGGTGGGCGAGGCGGTGCGCGAGTGTTCCGGCGAGTCGCTCGAGCTGCGCGCGCTCGCGCGCATCGAGTGTACGCAACTCGCTCTTGAGCGCACGTGCCACTTCCGCCGCGGCGATCTGCTCGAATGTCTCGCGCAACCGCGCGAGGCGTGGCCCGATCGCGCGCAGTGCCAGCTCGGTGCGCAGACGCGCGAGCCGCTCATCGATCGCGGCGCGCACCGGTGCGAGGCGCACGAGCTGGGCGAGGCGCCGTCCCTGCGCGAGCTCGATGAGCTCGTGCATGCCGACGCGGGTAAGCCCGGCGCTGCGCGCCACGGCGGAGTCGACGTTGGGCGGAACACCGAAATCGACGAGCAGCGGTGCGTGCGGCGCTGTCGCCTTGAGGCGCGTCAGCGCCGCCGCATCGAGCAATGCGGTGCCACCGCCCGCCGCCAGCACGAGTGCGCTGAGGGGCGGCGGTCGCAGGCGGAAAGCTTCGAGGGATAGTGCCTCGCCCGAGACGCTCGCGGCCAGCTCCTGTGCCGCTTCCAGTGTGCGATTGACGATGACGAGTGGTGCCCGTGCTGCGTGCAGTATGGCCGCGCAGCGGCGCGTCATGGGTGACACCCCGAGCAGTGCCACCCGGCCTGGCTCCGCTGCGAGGTGTTGCCGCACGCGATCGGCTGCCAGCTCCGCGAGCGATGGCGCATGCACGCCGGCGGAAAGCCGCCGCATGCGGCGCGCCAGACCGAGCGCCTCGCCCACGAGGCGATCGAGAATCGGGCCGCAGGTGTGTACGGCGCGCGAGTCCTCCCAGGCGCCGCGCAACTGGACGGCGATCTCGTGCTCGCCGGTCTGTGCCGAATCCAGCCCGCAAGCGACGAGCAGTACATGCTCAACTGCCGCTTCGCCGATCCAGGCACGCAGCACGCGTGTGGCTTCACCAGGCTCGGGCGCGCGGCCGGTCAGGATGTGGAACACCTCCTGGCGCAGGTCACCTGCAGGGGTGCCGTCTTCGGTGGAATACAACACCTCGACGCGGTTGCAGGTGCCGACATAGAGGATTTCCGAGGCCTTGAGCAGAGTACGCAATGCCGGCAGGCGCGCGGGCAGTTCTGCCCGTGGAACGGCAAAGCGTGCGACCTCCTCCACCCCTGCATGGCGATAGGAGAGGCCCACGACACCAATCTGGTGCATCCCGGAAGCTTAACCGCATGGGCTCCCGGGGGATGTCATCGAATGGTCACGGCGCCAGAGACGGGCTGCACAAATCGGCACTCAGCCCGGCCCTGGGCCCGCCCTCGTTGGTGCTGCCGCGGTCGGTCATCTCGCAGATCTCACCAGCTGCGACCGCTATGTTGTGTCCGCCAACGGCGCACGGCATCGAGGTGTGTCATCGGGCGCCGATCCAACCGGGGGTTTTCCCGGCGTTGACAGCAGCCGCTACGGGCGTAGATGCGTGTCCCGTTCCGGTTCAGCAGACAGCAATATCAATCACAAGCCTGTCGGCTCTCCCAGCGGACAGCATCGCATGCCGCACCGGTCGCCGACCGGTGCGGCTGCGGTGGGCTGACGGCCGGAGTGGAGCGGGTGATGGGAATCGAACCCACGTTAGCAGCTTGGGAAGCTGCAGTTCTACCATTGAACTACACCCGCGCCCGCGGACATCTTAGGAGCGTCGCGGCGCGCTGCGCAACTTGCGAAACGCGCCGGAAACACTCTCATTCAGGCGAGCGAGTAGAGGTATTCCACGAACGACGCCACCGCGCCATCGAGCCCCTGCACCTTGGGGTTGCTCGACTCGATGAGGTAATACTCATCGGGTGCGTGCGCGCCGGTGCCATGCCCCATGCCGAAATGGCCCGCCGGGAGGCTGAGCGGCGCGTTGGTGAACACGCAGCCAGGCCACGAGCCCGCCGTGCGCGGCCACAGCAGTGGGTCGACTGAAAGACGGCGGTAGGTTGTTAGCTGTGTCTGGATGAGGCGACTGTCGGGGTCGGTCTGAGTGGGGTCGTAGCCGCCACTCATATTCACCTCGATGTCGGCGAAGCCATGCTTCGCGAGGTGCGCCTTCAGCTTTGCGAGCGTATCCGCGGCGGTCATATCGGGAACCAGCCGCATGTCGATCTTCGCCACCGCGCGATGGGGCAGCACGGTCTTGCCGCCCGGCCCGGTATAGCCGCCTACCAGCCCCTCGATGTTGATCGTCGGTCGCGACTCGAGCAGCATGCGCGACTCGACCCAGCCCGCATCCTGCACCCAGCGCTCGACACCGAGGGTACGCTTCACCGTCTCCTCGGAAGTCTTCGCGGCGTAGTCTTCGATCATCTTTTTCTGCGGTGCGCTGAGCGGTCGCACCTTGTCGTAGAACCCCTCGACCGCGGGGGTGTGGCCATCCTTCTCGACCAGAGTGTTCAACGCCTGCACCAGGTGCCAGGAGGGCGAGTCCACGGCCGCCTCCAGGCTCGAGTGGATGTCGTGTTTCGGGCCCCGCCCCCACTTCTCCCCGCTCGACACCAACTCCAGCTCCACCACACCCTTGGCGCCGAGCGACACCTGCACCCCGCCATCGCGATCCTGGCCGGCCTCGGGCATCCACACGCCGATGCACTTCTTCAGCTGCGGGAGCACTTCCGGGTTATTCACGATCTCGGCGAAGTGCGGCGAGCCGATCTCCTCCTCGCCCTCGCACACCAGCACGAGATTGACCGGCAGCTTCCGTCCCGCGGCCCGGAACGCCATGAGTGCGCTGAGAAAGGAGTTCTCTGGACCTTTCTGGTTAACGGCCCCGCGCCCCATGCACACCGTGCCAAGGCCGGCCTTCTGCACGAGGCGCCCCTCGAGCGGCGGTGAACTCCACTCCTCGGGCACGAACTGCTTCACGTCGTACATGAAGTAGATGCCGACCGTGGTGCGCGCTCCCGCATCGAGACGCCCGAAGACTCCGGGCTTGCCGGAGGTCGGCACGAGCTTCACCCCGGTGAAGCCCGCCGCGCGGGCGAGCTGTGCCATGTACTCCGGCCCCTGCGGGTAATTGCGGTTCTCTGCTGCGATCGAGGGCAGCGCGATCCACTCCTGCAGTCGACGCACGTTGTCGGCGTGCATTTTCGGGATCTGCGCCAGCACGGCCGCCTTGTCGGCCTCCGCGTCCCCCGCTGCGGCGAGCAGCGAAGCCGGAAGCGCGGCGAGCGCCGCTGCCGACATCGAGCCACGCACGAACTCACGCCGGTTGAACGCTCCGTCGATGGTGTCAGACATGGATTCCCTCTCCGGAAGTGGCCAAGGCCGCACCTTACATCACTTCGATGGCGGTTCAGAATGGATAGTTGATGCCGGTGAACACCGCGACTTTCCCGCGTCCGTAGCCCACATCGACATAACCGACGACGTAAGGGCTGGCCACGCCGCGCACGCCGACCCCCCAGGCTGTATGCATCTCAGACAGCAGATTGCCGGGGCCATCGGTAAACACCCTGCCGGCATCGATGAAGGGCGCGAGCTCGAGAGCCACGCGCGTACCGAAGGCGTCGAAGCCCGCGACTCGGGTGCGTAGCTCGGCGCCGGTGGCGATGAGATTTTCGTCCACGTAGCGATTGGCGCCGTCCGAGCGCAGCGGCTCACGGCCGTTGGTCACGCTGCGGTCGCCGCCGAGGCTCGACAGGGCCCAGAACGGAGCTTCCGTGGCCGAGGGCATGTAGCGCACGGTCGCGTGCAAAGCGAGCGTGACGTCAGAGCCGAGGGGAAGGTAGCCGTGTGCTTCGGCGCCGAAGAAGCTGTAGGCGACCGAGCTGCCGAAGCTGCGGCTCGCGAAGCCGGCGTAGAGGAGGTAGCGCGCTCCGCTGTGAGGAATGAGTGCCGAATCGCGGCTGTCGTGCGTCAGTGTCAGGGTCTGCTCGAGCGCGTGCTCGTTGCCGATGCCGTTCACGTTCGGGTACAGCGTCTCGATCGAGGGTACGCCGCTCAGCACCCCCGGCAGCACATCGACGCGCCGCCAGCGCACGCCCCAGGCGAGCTGCGTTGCCTGCGTGAAGTTATATCCGATGGACGCGGCGAGCGCAGCCTGGTCATCGACGTAGGTGCTCTCGTTGTAGTCGGGGGTCTCGTTGCCGATGCCGAAGAAGCGTGCCGTGCCGCTGCGGTCGTAGAGCGTTTCGACCGACCAGGAGAGCGCCGTCGCACGTGTCTGCCCGGCGAGGTAGCGGGCTTCGAAATCGCTCTCGACGCGCTGCTTGATGCTGCCGATCACGAGCCACTGGTTGTCCTCGGATGGAAAGCCGTACACGCTCATGCCCGCGCCCCAGCCGAAGTACTGGCTGTGAAACACATCGGGAGCCGTAATGCGTTCGAGCTCGCCACGGTCGTTGACGTTGAGGAACGTTGCAAACGCACCGAGTGTCGCTCCGCTTTGCGGATCGACGTCGATTTCGGGAATAGGGATGAAGGGCGCGGTGGCCGGGTCGAGCCAGCGCGCGATGCCGCTCGGGGGCTTCGCGGACGCCGCAGGGACTGCCGGTGCAGGCGGTGCGGCGGCGTCTGGTACTTCCTGCTCCGCGTGGCTCCAGGCAGCAGCGAGCAGCCACAGCGCACCGGCCGCTACCGCTGCGGCGCCCCCTTTCTTTGCTCGGCGCCGCCGCATCGACGCCCCGCGTCAGTGCGCCGCCGCCCAGCGCCAGGTGCCCTCGAGTCCTGCGGTCCGGCGCGGGCCGGGAATCTGCCAGGCGATGGTCGGGCTCGGCGAGAGCGGCGCGCCGAGCGTGCCACCGGTATAGGCGTAGCGCTTGTCGGTGAAATTATCGGCAAACAATGCCAGCTCCCACGAGCGGCTGTGGCTCGAGAAGGCAATGCGCGCGTTCGCCGTGCCGTAGGCGCGCTGATAGTTGGAATCGTTGATGACGTTGAACTCGATCCGATCCTGCCACATGTAATCGGCCCGCAGCAGCAGATCGCCCGCGGACATCGACACGCGATAGCTGCCGCCCACATCCCCCTGCAGCCGCGGCGTCTGGTAGAACTCGTTACTGGAGAGGTCCTGCGCAGGAGCGCCGGGCAGCGGCTGATAGAGGAAGGTCTCGTAGCGCGCATCGGTCCAGCCGAAGCTCGCGAGCAGCGATAGCTGCGATGTGGCGCGCCAGAGCGTCTCGAGCTCGGCGCCGCCGATGCGCGCCTTCGCCGCGTTGGTAATGAGGGTCACGGGAGTACCGTCGGGATTGAGCCGGGCGAGCAGCCGCTGGATGTCGTCGTACTTCCCGTAGAACACATCGGCGTTGACGGCCAGCGCGCCGTCGAGGAGGTCGGCCTTCACGCCGACCTCGACGTCGGTGAGCTGCTCGGGGCGGAAAGGCTGATCCTGCACGGTCGCGAGCGGGGAGTTCCAGCCGCCCGAGCGCTGGCTGCGGCCGACCCGCAGGTAGCTGTTGAGCTCCGGAGTGAGCCGGTAACGGGTCGTGAGCTCCCACGACCAGTAGCCGAATTTCGCCACCTTGTCGATCGGGGGGCACGGGCCGCTGATCTGGTAAGGAGGGGGGAGCGAGGTGTCGAGGAAAGTGCAGTTCTGACCGACGCCCGGGATATCGACGTAGGCGTCTTCCTTGAGCTCGCGGCGATCATTGGTGTGGCGCACGCCGGCGGCCACCGCCCAGTCGGAGGTCAGCCGATACTCCCCGTGCAGGTAGGCGGCGTAGGAGCTGTTGGTGACCCAGTTCTGTTCGTAGACGGGCAGCGGGGGAAAAAGCGGTGTCAGGTTGACCGCCCCGCCGGTCGCCGCGTCGAGCTGCTGCAGGGCTGCGAGGAACTCCTGCGAGGCCGGCGCCTGAACCGAGGGCGAGCCGCCATCGTCGCGGAACCAGTAGAGTCCTCCGACCCAGTCGAGGCGCTGGTTGAACGCCTTGTCATTGATCTGCCACTCGGCGCTCTTCTGGTTCGAGGTGTTGTAGAGCGTGGTATCCGCCAGCGGCAGCGTCGAGGCATCGACATCGAGCGCGGTGCTCGCATCCAGATGCCGGTAGCCGAGGATGAGCTTGAGCGCGAGGTCACCGCCGAGCTTCTGCACCGCCGTGAGCTGCAGGCTGTCGGTGTGGGCGTCGTCGAAGGCATGAAAATTGCCGTCGGTCTGATAGGGATCGGCCGGAAAGGAGACCGTGGGGAGGCCCGGAATCTGGGCGAACTGTCCGAACAGCGTTCCGATCTGCGACACGAGTGTCCCTGGTGGCGGTCCGGTGAGCGGATGCAGCACTGCTCCAACCTCGTTGGCCTCGAATCGCTCATAGGTGAAATACAGCTCGGTCGTGTCGCCCGGCTTCCACAGTGCAGCGACGCGCGCCTGGTAGCGGTGCTGATTCTGGAAGTTGCCCTGTCCGGAGGAAACGCTCGAGCCGAAGCCCTCGCGGCTGTTTCCCTGGAAGGCGAGCCGCACGGCGGCATCGCTGCCGAGTGGCAGATTGACGATCGCCCGGTCCATGAACTCGCCGTAGTTCCCGCCCGACACCGCGAGCTCGCCCGACAGCTGCTGCAGCTCGGGCCGATGCGTAAGCAGCAGTATCGAGCCGCCGGTGTTATTGCGGCCGAACAGTGTTCCCTGCGAGCCGCGCAGGACCTCCACGGAGTCGATGTCGAGCAGTGTCGTCATCGCACCCTGCCCGTTCGCCACGTACACGCCATCGACGTACAGCCCGACCGCCGGGTCGAACACGATCGCCGAGCGGTTCACGGTCTGCCCGCGGATCGTGACATCGAGCGCCGACACCGACTGCGGCGAGCTCACCATGCGCGTGTTGGGTACGTCACGATCGACGTCCTCCAGCAGCACCGCATTCGACTCGCGCAGTTGCTCGCCTGAGCGCACGCTCACCGCGAGCGGCGTGTCCTCCGCCCGCTCTTCACGGCGGCGTGCGTAGACGACGATCTCCTGCAGAGAGGCTGCGCCGGAGGTCGAGGGCTGAGGCGAGGATTGAGTGGGCGCCGCGTCATCGGCGTCTGCCACATGAGCGGCGACGAACAAGGCCAGGGTCAGCCCGGCATTAACGCATGCCCGTTGCACTTTTTCCGCTCCTCCCACGCCCAGCGACTGGACGCTCACCTGAGCCGGTTACAAAATGTTAGCGGCAGGACCACGCGACGGGAAGCGCCTCGTGCAGCAGCAGCATATGTTGGGGAATGGGAGATCGGTGCGACGGCTGCCGGTCGTGGTGGCCCGCAGCGCTCCCCTGCGGTCCACTGCCCGGGCGTCGCTCGCGATGGGCTCTTGCCGCGGGCGCTCCTGCGCCGGCGCTCGCGGGGTGGACGCATGAGCCTGCCGCCCGTGGCAGCGCCCATCGAGCGGGCGGTGTGCGTGTACTGCGCCTCGAGCCGCATCGCTCATCCTGACTATCGCGCGGCGGCACGACGGCTCGGCGAGGTGCTCGCGGATGAGGGGGTGGGGATCGTGTACGGCGGCGGCGCGGGCGGCTCGATGGGTGCACTCGCCGACGGTGCGCTCGCGCGCGGTGGGCGCGTGATCGGCATCCTGCCGCGATTCATGGCGGACCTGGAATGGGGGCACAAGGGGTTGACCGACCTGCAGCTGGTGGAGGATCTGCGCACGCGCAAGCACATGATGCTGACACTCAGCCAGGCGGCGATTGCGCTGCCGGGCGGCTCAGGCACGCTCGAGGAGCTGCTCGAAGCCATTACCCTCAAGCGGCTCGGTCTGTACCTCAATCCGATTCTGCTGGTGAACACGCGCGGCTTCTTCAGCCCGCTTCTCGAGCTTCTCGAGCGTGCGGTCGAGGAGCGTTTCATGGATCCGCGGCACCGGCTGATGTGGCAGGTCGTCGGCGTGCCCGAGGAGGTGCCGGCGGCGCTCGCGAACGCTCCGGCCTGGACCGCCGAGGCCCGCAACTTCGCAGCAGTCTAGCGGGGTCGCGGCGAAATTTCGCGGGGTGCTCAAGAGCGCCGCGCGCGCTCACTGCGCGCGCACGGTCGACTCGATGAACGCAGCGAGATCGCGCTTCATCTTCGTGATTGATGGAGGATGAACGTACATCATGTGGCCCGCCTCGTAGTACCTCATCTGCACGTGCCCGGCGACGTCGCGCGGGACGCCGAGGTGCATCATGACGTATTCGGTCGCCGAGAAGGGTGTCGCCAGATCGTAGTAGCCGTTCAGCACCAGCACGCGCAGATTCGGGTCCTTGATCAGGGCGTCGGCGAGATCGACGCCGGAGTTGACGATCGGCTGCTCACCCTGCTCGGTGCGGTGGGTCCACTTCCACTTCGACCCGATGTCGTAGTTGGTGGTTCGATAGGTCTCGCCCTGACCGAAGCGCAGCTCGCCATGGTAGTAGTCGAGGAACGCGGCCGCGTACGCGGCGCTGATCGCCGAAGCCTGCGGGTCGTAATCGGTCTCCTTCGCCAGCGGATCACTGGTAGGTCCGGTGAAGCGGCCATCGAGCCGGCCCACAGTGAGCCGCCGTGCCTTGAGCAGCTCGTGCGCGAATTCGTTCTCGGACACGCGCAGATTGGCCGCCTTCAGGTACTCGACGGGTAGCCCGATGTACTCATGCATCTGCTGCGCGACCGCATCGCGCTCCTCGTCCGGGAGCGTGTCGCCCTTCTGCAGCGCAGCCGCGAATGTGCCCATGGCGTATCGCCGCACCTCGGCGAGCAATGGCTCGAGTGCCGGCGGTTGACTCGGCGGCATGTGGTGGTACCAGGCCACCGCCGCATAAGCCGGCAGGTACACCGCATACGGGCGATCATTCCCGGGGAGCGAAGCGAATATCGCCTCGATGTCGGTGGCGACGGAAACGAGCACCAGTCCATTGAAGGTGAGCGAGCGGCGTGACCGCAGGTAGTTGACGATCGCCGCGGCGCGCGTGGAGCCATAGCTCTCGCCCAGCAGATACTTCGGCGACGTCCAGCGAGTGTTGTCGCTCACGTACTGGGCGATGAAACGACTTATCGAATCGATGTCGGGGTCGACGCCCCAGAACTCCTCGTCCTTGTGATCGCAGACCGCATGACTGACGCCGGTGCCCACCGGATCGATCATCACCACATCGCTCACATCGAGCAGACTGAAGTCGTTGTCTGCGGTGCGGAACGGGGCGGCGGGTGTCGGCGTGGGATCCGACACGAGCACGCGCTTTGGTCCCAGCACCCCCATATGCAGCCACATCGAGGAGGAGCCCGGGCCGCCGTTGAAGGCGAAGGTCACCGGGCGGGAAGCGGCGGCTTTGGAGTCGTGGCGGGTGTAGGCGGTGTAACCGATGCCGGCGATGGGTTTGTCGTCATCATCGCGGACGATCAGCACGCCGGCCGTGGCCGTGTAATCTAAGGCTTTGCCACCGAGGCTGAGTCGATGCTGTGTCACCGACGCCTGCGCTGTCGGCAGGCGCATCCATTGATCTTTCTTGTCGCCCTTCATGTCGATGCGGCACAACTGCGAGACCTGCGCCGCGGAAGGCGGCGCTTTGCCGGCTGCTTGCGCAGCGGACGCATGACCTTCTGCAGGTGCGGGCTCCTGCGCGTACGCCCCGCCTGCCAGTACCCACAGCACCATCACGCGCGCGACCAGCTGCTGCGACATCTGCCCTCCCCGTCCTCGCTTCCAGGGTCCAGCGCGCGGCGCGCCGACCGGGCGCGCTTATACCATGGCGGGAGCCGTGGCCGCTGTAAGATCGGCGCACATGGCGGCCAGCGACCATCCGCGCTCGATCCGTTCGTTCGTGATCCGCTCCGGGCGCATCACCGAAGCACAGCAGCGAGCGCTCGCGCAGCTGTGGCCGAAGTACGGCATCGAGTTCTCGCCCGCACTACTCGATGCGTCCGCGCTCTATGGCCGCGATGCCCCACGCACGCTCGAGATCGGCTTCGGCAACGGCGAGAACCTCGCGGCGCTCGCCCCTGCCCATCCGGAACGGGATTTCCTCGGCGTAGAGGTGCATCGCCCCGGCGTCGGTCGGCTGCTGCGCACGCTCGAGTCGCAGCAGCTCACCAACGTGCGCATCGTTTGCCATGACGCGGTGGAGGTGCTCGCGCAGCAGATCGCGCCGCAGTGGTTGCAGGAGATTCTCATATTCTTTCCCGACCCCTGGCCGAAGAAGCGCCATCACAAGCGCCGCCTCGTGCAGGGTGCGTTCGTGCTGCTCCTCGTCGAGCGACTGGCACGCGATGGCGTGCTGCGCATCGCCACTGACTGGCACCCGTATGCGCTCGAGATGCTGGCCACACTCGCCGGCAGCGCGCAGCTGCGCAACCTCGCCCCGGACGGCACTTTCGTGTCGCGACCTGCTGAGCGCGAACCGACGCGCTTCGAGCGGCGTGGCGCGCGGCTCGGCCACGAGGTGTGGGATCTCGCCTTCCGGCGCACCTGAGCGTCAGCTCACCCCGAAGGCCTGCCGCAGTCCGTCGAGCACGAACTGCACCGCGAGTGCGCCGAGAATCACCCCGAGGAGGCGACCGGCAACGTTGGCGCCGGTGATGCCGATCGCGGCCATCAGGGGATCGGCGAGCAGCATCATCATGAGCGCAATGACGAGCACCAAGAGCACTGCTGCCAGGTACCCGGCGAACACCGCCGGCTGCTGCGTGAGGTGGACTGGCCCGAACCACAGCAGGATCGTGGCGAGCGCGCCAGGGCCTGCAATGAACGGAAAGGCCAGCGGAAACACCGAGATGTCCGCGCGCCGCCGGCTCTCGGCGGCCTCGCTCGAGGAGGTGCGCGTGCCGGATTCTCGCGCGAACACCATCTCGAGGGACAGCAGGAACAAAAGCAGGCCGCCGAAAATGCGGAACGCCTCGAGGCTGATGCCCATCAGCTTGAGAAATGAGGCGCCGCCGAGCGCAAACAGCACCAGGATCGCCGCGGCGACGCTCACGGCCCGCAGTGCCATGCGGCGCTTGTAGGCGCTCGTGGCTCCGGTGGTGAGACCGGTGAACAGCGGAATGAGCGACACCGGTTCGACCACCACGAAGAAAATCACGAAAAACTTCAGCGGCTGCCCGAGCATTTGGTGCTGTGCGCCAAAGCGCGCTCAGCGGCGCTCGTGGCTGTCACAATTAATGTCTTGAAAGCCTCACAGGCGAGGCGCAACATCATTGCAGAGCGGACGCAGAATCGTAAGGGTGCTGAGACGATCTTCGCGGAGGTGGCGACGATGGCGACTCCTCAACCCGGTATCGGCGACTGGTATCGCCTCAACGGTGGGGCGTTGTTCGAGGTGGTAGCGCTCGACGACGACGACGGCACGATCGAAATCCAGTATTTCGATGGTACGGTCGAGGAGATGGACATCGAGGACTGGGTGGCGCAGTGGGAAGAAGGCGCACTCGAGTCCGCCGAGGCTCCCGAGGACTGGTCCGGCTCGGTCGACGTCGAAGGCAGTGACGACGAAGGTCGCGGCGGCGACTCACTCGGCGAGGATCGCGACGTGCGCGCCAGCTCCCTCGACGGTATCGATCTGTTCGAGTGAGCTGCGCCGCCGCTACGGCGCCATGCCGGCGAGCGCATCGATATCGACGCTGCCGGCGAGCATCACGAAACCGCACTGCACCTCGAGCGCCACTGGCGTGAGCGCGCGCCCGGCGCAGGGACCTGCCACGCAGTAGCCCGTAGACTTCTCGAAGAGCGCCCCGTGGGAAGAGCACAGGATGAGTGCGCCGTCAGCGGTGAGGAAGTGCTGCGGCTGCAGGTCGAGCGGGTGACCCGCGTGCGGGCAGCGGTTGATGTAGCCGCGCACCGCATTCACCACCTGCACCACGAATATCCTGAGCGGCCAGTCACCGCTACCGATGGTGAAGCCGCGTGCGCCGGCAGCGAGATCCGAGAGCCGGCAGATGACTCGCTCGAGGTCGAGCTCCGCGCTCATGCCTGGGTACCTGCCGTGGCGCCCGCCGGTGCCGCGGCGGCGTTCGGTTCGAACGCCCCCTGGCGGCGAAGCACGTAGAGCAACACCAGACCCGGCAGTGCCAGGGATGCCGTGTACATGAAGAAGTGCTGGTAGCCGATGTGATCGACCACCATCCCGGAGGTGCCCTCGAGGATTTTGCCGGGTAGTGCGTACAGCGAGGAAAACAGTGCGTACTGCGTAGCGGTGTAACGCGCGCTCGTGAGTCCCGAGAGAAACGCGAGCAGCGCGGTGCCGTGCATGGCGAGTGCGAGATTGTCGAGGGCGTTGACGGCACCGAGGCCGAGCAGTGTCGGTGTCTGCGCCCCCGCCAGCAGCGCGTAACCGAGGTTGGAGCTGATGATGAGCAGGCTGCCGAGGACCAGCGACCGCAGCAGTCCGAGCCGGGCGATGAGCACGCCGGCGAGCAGCACACCGACGAGCGACATCAGCAGTCCGTAGAGCTTCACCACCGTGGCGATCTGCGTGAGTGTGAAACCGCGGTCGATATAAAAGGGGTTCACCATTGAGCCCATGGCGAATTCAGTGAGACGGTACAGGGCGATGAAGGCGAGGATGAGCAGCGCGAGCGCCGAGCCGTAGCGGCCGAAGAAGTCAGTCAGCGGGCAGATGACCGCGGTGAGGAACCACTCGCCCGCATGCCGCAGCCAGCGCGGCCAGTGTGCGCGCCGCTCCAGCCAGGCGATGACCCGCTCCTCGCGCGCCACTGACTCCGGCGGCACCGCGGCCGCGGGCTCCGGCACCAGCAGCGTCGTGAGGACGCCGACGCTCACGAGCGCCGTCATCGTGGCGTAGCTCGTGTGCCAGCCGGCCTCGCCGGCGAGCGCCAGTGCACCAGCGCCACCGACGATGAGGGCGACGCGATAGCCGATCTGGTAGGCCCCGAGCATCGCGCCCTGCATGGGCAGCGGCGCCGATTCGATGCGCCAGGCATCGAGGGCGATGTCCTGTGTGGCGGCGCAGAAGCTCGTGAACAGTGCCCACAGTGCCAGCGGTCGCACACCCGCAGCGGGCTGACAGAGGCCGATGTTGAATAGCCCCACGGCGATACCGAGCTGCGCGAGCAGCATCCAGCCGCGGCGCCGGCCGAGCAGCCGTTGCAGCAGCGGCGGTGGCACCCGGTCGATGACCGGCGCCCACAGGAACTTGACCGAGAAGACGATCCCCACCCAGGCGAGCATGCCGATGGTGCTGCGCTGGATGCCTGCCTGGCGCAGCCATGCCGAGAGCGTCGAGTACACGAGATAAAACGGCAGGCCGGCGGAGAATCCGAGAAACAGCATCGCCACAACGCGTGGCTGGCGATAGATGAAGAGTGCGCTGAGCCAGCCGGCCGCGGTGTCAGCGCGCGGGCCCGCAGCTGCGCTCAAAGACGGTAGTCCACGACGAGCGGCGCGTGGTCGGAGAAGCGCTTGTTCCGATAGATGCTGGCAGCGTGCGCTTTGCCTGCGAGCGAGCCGCTCACGACCTGGTAGTCGATGCGCCAACCGACGTTGTTCGCACGCGCCTGTCCGCGATTCGACCACCAGGTGTAGAGATCGGGCTCGGGGCGCACTTCGCGGAAAGCATCGACGTAGCCGGCCGCACCGAACAGCCGGTCCATCCACGCACGCTCCTCGGGCAGGAAGCCGGAGTTCTTTTGGTTCGACCTCCAGTTCTTCAGGTCGATCGGCCGGTGCGCGATGTTCCAGTCACCGCTGAGGATGTAATGCCGACCGCGCCGGCGCAGCCGCGTCAGGTACGGCGTGAAGGCTTCGAGGAAGCGGAACTTGGACGCCTGTCGTTCCGGCCCGCCAGAGCCCGAAGGCAGGTACAGCGACACCACCGACAGCGCGCCCACCTGCGCCTCGAGATAACGTCCCTCCCGGTCGAACTCCGCGACCCCGAAGCCAGGCACCACGCGGTCGGGTCTCATGCGTGAGTACAGTGCGACTCCTGCGTAGCCCTTGCGCTCGGCATCGCAGAAGAAGCGGTGATAGCCGGAAAGATGCACGTCGTGTCCGGCGAGCTGGTGTTCCTGGCTCTTGGTCTCCTGCAGACAGATGAAATCGGCCTGCTGCCGCCGCAGCCAGCGGAACAGGCCCTTCGCGGCCGCCGAGCGGATGCCACAGACATTGACGGTGATTACACGCATGGCGCAATGATATGGCATGCAGCAATACCAGCTCACCTTCATCGACCTCGCACTGAGGCGCAACGCGCTGCGCTTCGGGCGTTTCACGCTCAAGTCTGGACGCGAGAGCCCCTACTTCTTCAACGCGGGACTCTTCAGCGATGGAGAGTCGGCGGCGGCGCTCGGCCGCTGCTATGCCGCCGCCATCGTGGCGTCCGGCCTCGCGTTCGACATGCTCTTCGGTCCCGCCTACAAGGGCATCCCGCTAGCGACCGCCACCGCGATCGCGCTCTCGCTCGATCCGGGGCTCAATGTGCCGTACGCCTACAACCGCAAGGAGGCGAAGGAGCATGGCGAGGGGGGCGGCGTCATCGGCACCCCGCTCAGGGGCCGGGTGCTGATAGTGGATGATGTGATCACCGCCGGCACCGCGGTGCGCGAATCGATCGACCTCATCCGCGCTGCCGGCGCGCAGTCGGTGGGCGTGGCACTCGCGCTCGATCGGCAGGAGCGCGGCCAGGGTGCCCTGAGCGCGGTGCAGGAGCTCGCAGAGTCGCAGGGTCTGCGATGTGTGAGCATCGTCACACTTGCCGATCTCGTCGAGGCGCTCACCGCGCCGCCGGACGGGCGTGCGCGCATTTCTGACGACCAGCTCACAGCTCTGCGCGCCTATCAGCAGCGTTACGGCGTGCGCTGAGCTTGCCAGCGCCTGCTCCGGCGGCGGAATATAAACATATGTTCCTCGCGTCGCGCCTCCGCTACCTCGCGCTGCTCGCAGCGGCAGCGCTCGGTGCCGCTGCCTGGGCCGCTCCCGGCTCGCACTCATCCTCGCAAAGCTCGCAAAAAGGCATCGCTTATCGTTGGGTCGATGAGCAGGGAGTGGTGCACTACGGTGACAACATTCCGCCACAGTACGCGAGTCAGGATCGCGCCATCCTCAATTCCCAGGGCGTAGAGGTCGGCCACCTCGATGCGCGGAAGTCGCCCGAGGAGGAGGCCGCGGCGACACGTGCACGCGAGGCCCTCATGAAGCAGAAGCAGCACGATGCATTTCTGGTCTCCACCTACACCTCGGTGAAGGACATCGAGGCGCTGCGGGATGTGCGGCTCGACGAGCTGAAGGGCCAGCGCGCCGCAACCGAGCAGTACCTGGAGAGCCTGCGGGTGCGGCTCACGAGCCTGCAGTCACGCGCCCTGACCTACCGCCCGTACAGCGCGCGCCAGGACGCCTGGCGCATGCCGGATGACCTGGCCGAGAATCTCGTGCGCACGGCGAACGAGCTGCGCGTGCAGAGCAGCTCGCTTGCCGCCAAGGGTGCAGAAGAATCGGCGCTGCGCGCGCAGTTCCAGACGGATATCGAGCGCTATCGCGAGCTGCATGCGATCCATTCGCAATCCGGCTCAGCCGTCCCGCCGCGCGCAGCGGCGGCCACGCGATAGCCCCCGCGTCAGTGCTGGCCGGAATGGCCGAAGCCGCCGGCACCGCGCGCGGAGGCGGTGAATTCCGTCACCACCTCCAGCTGCACCTGCACCACAGGCACGACCACCAGCTGCGCGATGCGCTCGCCCGGACGGATGGTGAAAGGCTCGGTACCGCGATTCCAGCACGACACCATGAGCTGACCCTGATAGTCCGAGTCGATCAGCCCGACGAGGTTGCCGAGCACGATTCCGTGCCGGTGACCGAGCCCCGAGCGCGGCAGGATGAGCGCGGCGAGCGCCGGATCATCCAGGTGAATGGCGAGTCCGGTCGGAATGAGCTCCGTCCTGCCCGGAGTCAGCAGCAGTGGATCCTCGAGGCATGCGCGCAGGTCGAGCCCGGCGGAGCCTTCGGTGGCGTAGGCGGGCGGCGGGAACTCCGTGCCGATACGCGCGTCGAGAATCCGCACCTGCAGCGCGCGGCGAGCAGCGGGGGCGTCGATCAAGCGAGCGCCGTACCGCGCTTGCGCGCGCCGCCGCGGGCGGCCATCTCCTGCGCAATCAGCGTCACGAGCCCGCGCGCGAGGGTGAGCTTGCCCGCGCGGGCGAGCTCGTGGCGGCCGCCCCGAGTCAGCACGATGAGCTGATTCTCCTCGCAGTCGAAGGCCTTATCGTGGCCGACCTCGTTGGCGGCGATCATGTCGAGGTTCTTCTTCAGCAGCTTGCTCCGCGCGTTCTGCTCGACCGACTCGGTCTCCGCGGCAAAGCCGACCACGAACGGCCGCTCGCTGCGCGCAGCTACGGTGGCGAGCACATCGGCGGTGCGCTCCATCGCAAGATCGAGCGTGTCGCTGGTCTTCTTGATCTTCTGCTCCGCAGCACGGGCGGGCCGGTAGTCGGCCACCGCGGCGGTCGAGATGAACAGATCCGTGCCTGGTAACTCGCGCAGCACCGCCGCGAGCATCTCCGATGCGCTCTCGACGTCCACGCGTGTCACGCCCGTGGGTGTCGGCAGGCTCACGGGTCCGCTCACCAGCACGACGCCCGCACCGGCCTCGCGCGCTGCCTGCGCCACCGCAAACCCCATCTTGCCGGAGCTGCGATTGCTGATGAAGCGCACCGGGTCGATGCGCTCGCGCGTCGGCCCCGCGGTGATGAGCACACGGCGGCCGGCGAGAGCTCCCGCCGAGGGTAGCAGCAGGGAATGCACCCGTTCGCTGAGATCGAGCGGCTCGAGCATGCGACCCGCGCCCGTCTCGCCGCAGGCCTGGTCACCCTCTCCCGGGCCGTAGATGTGCACGCCGCGGCCGGTGAGCGTCGCGATGTTGGCGCGCGTTGCGGCATTGGACCACATGAGATGGTTCATGGCGGGCGCCACGGCAATCGGCGCCTCGGTCGCGAGGCACAACGTCGTCAGCAGGTCATTGGCCATTCCGGCGGCGAGCCTCGCCAGAAAATCCGCGCTCGCCGGCGCGATGAGCACTGCCTCGGCCCAGCGAGCCAGCTCGATGTGCCCCATGGCCGCCTCGGCCGACGCATCCCACAGATCGCTGCGGACGGGGCGTCCCGAGACGGCCTGGAAGGTGGTCGCGGTGACGAATTCGCGCGCCGCGCGGGTCATTACGACCTGCACCTCGGCGCCGCGCTCACGCAGCCGCCGCACGAGGTCCGCGCTCTTGTAGGCGGCGATGCCGCCGGTGACGCCAAGGAGAATGTGCTTGCCTTGCATGGGAGCTGATCTGGTCCCCACGATTATCGCACCCTCCCCTGCAAAGCGCGTAAGCCGGAGTGCGGCAGTGCGAAATGGCCCCAATCGGAGGACTTTCTCCCCCTCGCGCTCGGCGGTTGGGCCTGCTTAGATTGAGCGCACCCATCCTTAGATCCAACAGTAATGAGCATCCGTCACTGGCCCGGTGCCGAGCGGCCACGCGAGAAGCTTCTCGAGCGCGGGGCACACGCGCTCTCGGACGCGGAGCTACTCGCGCTGCTGCTCGGATCGGGGTTGCGCGGCCACTCAGCAGTAGAGCTGGCACGCACGCTCATCGCGCAATTCGGCTCGCTGCGCATGCTGCTGAACGCCGAAGCCGAGCGTTGTCTTGCGCAGGCCGGGATCGGACCTGCGCGCTATGCCGTTCTCAAAGCAGCGCTGGAGCTGGCACGGAGACACTTCCGGGAAGCCTTGCGCCTGGGGCCGACGCTCGGCGCTCCCGAGGCGACGCGGACCTTTCTCGTGGCGCAGCTGCGTGATCGACCGTACGAGGTCTTCTGCTGCCTGTTCCTCGATAACCGCCACCGCCTCATCGCCTTCGAGGAGCTCTTCCGCGGCACCATCGACCGCGCCGGCGTGCACCCGCGCGAGGTGCTGCGGCAGACCCTAGCGCACAATGCTGCGGCGTTGATCTTCGCCCACAACCATCCATCGGGGGTTCTCGAGCCCAGCCAGGCCGATGAGCTCATCACGCGCCGCCTCAAGGAGGCGCTGGCGCTGGTCGATGTGCGGGTGCTCGATCACTTCATCATAGGCGACGGGCACTGCTATTCGTTCTCAGAGCACGGACTCATTTGATTGGTGGGCACCGGCGGGCGGTGTAACCTCCGCCCGCCGGCACGGCCGCGCTTATTTCAGCACGGCCACCTGCACGTTCTCCGAACCCAAGACGGTCCGGATCTTGGCGCGGTCTGCCTCGCTCTTGTTAGCGGCGTCCACCGAGCCTTCGACCTGGGCATTGATCTGATCGAGCTTGCCGCCCAGGTGATCGAGCGCCGCCCAGTTCTTGTACTCGATGATGAGGATGACGTCGGGATCCTGCGGGTTGTGCGGCTGACCGAGCAGCACCTCATAGCGTGTAATGAGGCCGGCGGCCTTGGCTGCCTCTTGCTGTTTCTTGAAGGTGGTCGCGAGCCAATGCATGTAGTCATCCAAATGGCCGTCGATGGTGCGGATGAAGGTCACGTTCTGTACCGGTCCGTCGTTGTAGTCGCGGCCATCGGCGAAGGCGGTGGTCGACAGGGTCGCAAGAGCGAGCAGAGCGGCGGTCGCGCAGAAGCGCTGAGTCAATCGCGTCATGATGAGTCTCCGGGAGTTGATTTGTATTTGTAGGTATTGCGCCGCCAGCACGTGGAGCATCTCCAGGCCGGCCGTCGGGCGGGGCGTAACCTACACCGATAAACCGCCCGCTGCCGGACTATCGCAGAGCAGGGGCGTCTTCTTGTGATCGCGCCGCGGGGCTGGTATAAAGCCCGCCCCGGGGTCGGTGAGAGTCGCCTCCTCGATCCTAAGTTACTGAATCTCAAGGTTGTTCTTATGTCCCGCGTCTGCGAGGTCACCGGCAAGAAGCCGGGTGTCGGTAACCGCGTCTCTCACGCCAACAACAAGAAGCGCCGGCGCTTTCTGCCGAATCTTCATACGCAGCGTTTCTGGCTGGAAACCGAGAAGCGCTGGGTGACGTTGCGCCTCACGGCCGCTGGCATGCGGACAGTCGAGAAGAAGGGCATCGACAAGGTCGTCGCAGAGCTGCGCGCCCAGGGCCACAGGCTCTGAGGCGCCTGAAGGAGCCATCATGCGTGAGAAGGTCAAGCTGCTGTCCTCGGCCGGAACGGGCCACTTCTACGTAACGACCAAGAACAAGCGTCTGCACCCGGACAAGATGGAAGTGCGGAAATTCGACCCCGTGGCGCGCAAGCACGTCGCCTACAAAGAATCGAAGATCAAGTAGCCCTGCCCGAACTTCCCGAAGTCGAGACGACGCGGCGCGGCCTCGCGCCGCACGTGCGTCGCCGCCGCATCGCCAGGCTCTCGGTATACGAGCCGCGGCTGCGCTGGCGCGTGGCGCGCGATCTGCCGCGCAAGGTTGCGGGGCAGCGAATCGTGCGCGTTGACCGGCGCGCAAAGTACCTGCTGCTCCGACTCGAGTCCGGGACACTGCTGCTGCACCTCGGCATGTCGGGCAACCTGCGCGCAGTGCCGGGCGGCACCCCGCGTCTCGCTCATGATCATTTCGACCTGTTGCTGGATTCGGGCGTCGCACTGCGCTTCAACGACCCGCGCCGTTTCGGCAGCCTCCTCTACACCGCTGGCGAGCCGCAGCGACACCCGCTGCTCGCGCATCTGGGGCCCGAGCCCTTCTCTTCGGCCTTCGATGGCGACTATCTCTACCACATCACCCGCGGACGGCGCGTCGCCATCAAGCACCTTCTGATGAACAGCCGTCTGGTGGTTGGCGTCGGCAACATCTACGCGAGCGAGGCGTTGTTTCGGGCGCGCGTGCGCCCCGGACGGGCCGCGCGCAGCTTATCGCGCGCGGAGGCGGCGCGTCTCGTGCGCGGCGTGCGCACCGTGCTGCGTCAGGCAATCCGCTCCGGCGGCACCACCTTGCGCGACTATCTGGGGGCCGACGGCGCGCCCGGATATTTCCGTCAGCGGCTGTACGTCTACGAACGTCGTGGCAAGCCGTGCCGGCGCTGCGGCAATGCGGTGCGGGCGATGTCCCAGGGACAGCGCTCCACGTACTATTGTCCGAGCTGTCAGAAGTAGCCGCGGCACGCGCAACGAGCCTCGTTATATGAGCCGGCACATCATCGACCATCTTTCGCGCGCCGACCCGGTGCTCGGCAACCTGATCCGTGCCGTGGGTCCCAGCCGCCTTGCGCCGGAGGGCGACTGCCATCCCTTCCAAACGCTCGCGCGCGCCATCGCTCACCAGCAGCTCAATGGCACCGCCGCCAACACCATCCTCGGGCGGCTGGTGGATTCCTGTGGCGCCGGAGTGTTCCCGACCCCGCAGCAGGTGCTGGCAGCTTCAGTCGAGAGCCTGCGCGGCGCCGGCTTCTCCTTTGCCAAGGTCGCCGCGCTGCGGGACCTCGCGGAGAAGACACTCGCCGCGGTCGTCCCCGATGCGGCAACCCTGCTGCGGCTCACCGACGAAGAGATCATCGCGCGCCTCACGCAGGTGCGCGGCATCGGACGGTGGACCGTGGAGATGCTGCTCGTGTTCCAGCTCGGCAGACCCGACGTGCTGCCGGTCGACGATTTCGGCGTACGCAGCGGCTTTCAGGCGGCCTACGGACTTGCGCGCTTGCCGCGACCACAGGCGCTCGCCGCGTGGGGCGAGCGCTGGAAACCCTACCGCACGACCGCGGCCTGGTACCTGTGGCGCGCGCTCGAGCTGAAGCGTGCCGGGGCACTGCCGCAGCCGGCCGAGCGCATACGCATGCCGAGGATTCGCAAGCGGCGGCGCAGCGCCGCCCGCCGGGTCGGGGCGAAAAAGCGTCGGCCAGCCCTCAGGGCCGGCGGTACTTCTTCAGCTCCGCTTCGACGATCGGGTGCACGAAAGCACTCACGTCCCCGCCGAACACGGCGATCTCCCGCACCAGGGTCGAGGAAATGAACGAGAACGGCTCCTGCGGTGTCAGGAAGACGGTCTCGAAGTTGCGATCGAGGTGCCGCGACATGTTGGCGAGCTGGAACTCGAACTCGAAATCCGACACTGCACGCAGGCCGCGCACGATCACCGCATCCTGGTAGCGGCGGGCGAAATCCACCGTGAGTCCGGCGTAGCCCTGCACCTCGACATTCGGCAGGTCGTGCAACACCCGGCGCGCCAGGTCGACGCGCTTTTCGAGGCTGAACAGCGGGGTTTTATTCGGGTTGGCGGCGATGGCGACGACCACGTGATCGAAGATCGAAGCGGCACGGCGCACCAGGTCCTGGTGGCCGTTGGTGATCGGATCGAAGGTGCCCGGATAGACGGCGTTGGGTTTCATGCGTTATGTGTACCCGGCGCGGCGTGCGCAAACAGATGATAACCGACCTCTCCGGCCTGCTTCGCCTTCAGTGGCTGCCAGCTCGCAGGCAGCTGCGGCAGACCGTCGCCGGCCGCGCATTCCACATAGATGAGAGCCCCTGCTTTGAGCCAGTGGCGCTCATCGAGCAGCGCCGCGGCCTGACTGAGCAGCTGCGAGGCAAACGGCGGATCGAGGAACACGATGTCGAGCGGCCGGGCGACGCCCGCGAGATAACGCAGGGCGTCGGCACGCTCCACGCGCGCATTCGCGGCCTGCCACTCCGTGAGAAGCATGCTGAGCGCGCGGGCCGCGCTGGCATCGCGCTCGATGAAAGTGACCTGAGCCGCACCGCGCGAGAGCGCTTCGAGACCGAGGGCACCGCTGCCGGCGAAAAGATCGAGGCATTGCGCGCCACGCACCGCTGCGCCCAGCCAGTTGAAGAGCGTTTCGCGCACGCGATCCGGGGTCGGGCGGATGGCGTCGCTCGCGGGGAAACGCAGCTTTCGGCCGCGCCAGGTTCCGCCAATGATGCGCAGCATGCGCGCGCGCGCGGCCCTTCTCGCCGGAACGGCCGCGCTGCGCTTCGACTTGCCACCCAACGCCAAGCGCGCTCAGTCCTTTCCGGGCCGCACCTTGCCACTGTTCTCGCCGTGAGCGTACTCTAGCTTGGCTCGTTCAACAGCGCTCAAGCAGCACCGGCAGGAGGGGGTCACGGCGGTGGCCGGTGAGCCATAAGAATCAGATGGCTCGCGAACTACAGCAGAACACCGACCGCCGGCGTCTGACTCACGCGTGACAAGGTCGGCCAGGAGCTTCCAGGGATATGAAAAGACTCATCGCCGCCAGCCTGGTCTCAGGCGTGTTGTCGCTCGTAGCCGGCTGCGGAAACAGTGGCTACGGCACGGTCGGACAGCCTGACCTTACCGGCTTCAACGGTAACCCCGGGACCCCGTCGTGCAGTAGTCCGGCACGACCAGCCAACACGGCATTGTATTGTCCCGCGGCGGGAATTCTGCCCTACCCCTTTGACGCGTACTTCGCGGGCTCGACCGACGGCACACTCAACATCCAGCCGCCGAATCCGCTGCTGCCGTTGCAGGATGCGGTCAACGCCCTCGATGGCTTCTCGACGATTGCGCCGATCCGTGAGCGCTTCAACGGGCCGATCGATGCGGCCTCGCTCGCCGCTCCCGGTGCCGTCGTGGTCATTCACATCAGCACCAACAACCTCACCAAGGCGCCGGTGAAACCCGCCGCCGTGGGCGGCACGGGCAAGTTCGTCCCCTTGGTCGGCTGCGTGCAGGGTGGCGCGTGCGCGGGGGCCGACTACATGGTCGCGCCGGCGTCAGACGATCCTTCGATCCTCGAGATCACGCCGCTCAAGCCGCTCGCCGCCAGCACCTGCCTGCCCACCCCACCCCAGACCACGTCCCCGTGCCTCGCCGCCGACGGAGGCAATGGCGAGGCCTATCTGGTACTGCTCACCAAGGCCATCACGGTCGGCGGTGCGCCGGCCGTACCCGACGTGGACTATGCCAACTTCCAGGGCGCTCTCGCCTCAGGCGGGCCGACCTGCCCGAGCATCACGGATCCGACGCTGAACGCGCTGTGCCAGTTGACCGGTGCGCACCTTGGGTTCGCGCAGCTGTTGGCGCAGGTCATGCCGGGTTTCAATCCCGCGAACGTGGTGGCGTCCTTCGACTTCTCGACCGAGTCGACCCTCGACACGCTCGCGGCGGCCGCATCGCTCGCGACTCCGCAGCTGATCAAAGTGAGCCCGACGGGGCTGAACACACATGACTTCAATGCCAATAGCCCGGGGTTCGCCGACGTGTACGTCGGCGTGATGACGCTCCCGTACTACCTGGCGACGACCGCCGTGAGCCCGACCGCGCCGGACACCGAGTACTGGCACGCATCGGCGGCCACCGCGCCTGACAAGATGAGCACGCTCACGACGCGCTTCAACCCGTTCCCGGTGCCGACGTTGAAGGCACTGCAGGTACCGGTGCTGATGACGGTGCCCAACATCGGCTCCGGCGCGACAAAACCGACATCCGGCTGGCCAGTCACTATCTTGCAGCACGGGCTCACGGCGAACCGCACGAACCTGTTCGGGATTGCAGATGCGCTCGCGCACGGCGGATTCGTCGGAATCGCCATGGACCTGCCACTGCACGGGCTCACGGTGCCGTACAACGTCAAGGACCCCACCACCTATCTGTACGCCAGCTCCGGCAACCCGTGGTACCAGCCTCTCGGGTTGCCCGCGACGGGCTCGATCGAGCGCACCTTCGACCTGAACACCATCAATATGGCCGCGGGCCTGCCTGGTCTCGACCCGAGCGGCTCTCACTACGTCAACCTGAAGAGCGTGCTCACTTTTCGCGACAACTTTCGTGAATCGTCGGTGGACCTGGTGACACTCGCCGAGTCTGTCGGCACCATCACGCTGCCATCGCCTGCGACGGCCCCATACATCGATCCATTCGACGTCCATTTCATCGGCCATTCGCAGGGTTCAATCATCGGCACCGGCTTTCTCGCCGTGATGCCCCGCCAGGCGATACTGACCGCCACCCTTGCCAATCCGGGCGGCAAGTTCGCCTACCTCGGGATCGAGTCACCGACATTCGGTCCCCCGACGATCGCGGGTCTCGAGAAAGCGAGCAACGGGTTACTGACGCCCGGCACGACGCCCTTCGCCCAGTACATCCGTGACAGCCAGTCGATCCTCGACGCCGGAGATCCGTTGAATTTCATCGGACTCGCAGCCCTGCAGCATCCGATTCACATGATCGAGGTCGTCGGCACCACACCCCCGCCGGCGGGTTGCAACCCGCAGACGCCGCCGGCAGGGTGTCCCGACCAGGTCGTCCCCAACGATGCGACCGACCTACTGATCACTGCCGGCGGCTTTACACAGGTGCATCCGCCCGGCGCGGGCAATCCTGCTCCCGGCTCCCCTCCGCTGCCCCCCTCGGTCGTCAGATTCACGGCGGGAGTCCACAGCTCTTTCCTCGATCCGACGGCGAGTTCCGCGGCTTTCTTTGAAATGCAGACCGAAGCGGTGACGTTCGCGGCCACGGATGGCACGTATCTGCCGGTTACACCGGGCGCTCCAGTCCAGTAACGCGGCCAAGCCGCCGCGGCGAGCACCCGAAGGGCGGCCGAAGGGCCGCCCTTCTTCTTGGCCCGCTACAATGCCGGCCTATGTTCCGCCGCGCTCCCGAAAACGCCAACGCATCGGGCGAGGACCGTCCCGGCTTCATCCGCCGCCTGCGCGATCGCCTCAACCGCGGCAATTCCTGGCTCACCTACGATCTCGCCGACCTGCTGCGCGGACGGCAGATCGATGCCGCGCTCCTGGAAGAGCTCGAGACGCGGCTCATCACCGCCGATGTGGGCGTCGAGGCGACCGAGCGCATCCTCGAAGGGCTGCGCCAGCGCGTGGCGCGGCGCGAGCTCGCCGATGCGCGTGCGCTGATCACGGCGCTGCGCGAGGCGATCGCGGAGATCCTCGCACCCTGTGCGCAGCCGCTGCAGATCGACCCCACGCATCGACCGTTCGTCATCCTCGTCGCCGGGGTGAACGGCTCGGGCAAGACCACCACCATTGGCAAGCTCGCGCGGCGTTGTACCAGTGAGGGCCGGTCGGTGCTCCTCGCCGCCGGTGATACCTTCCGTGCCGCGGCGATCGAGCAGCTGAAGGTGTGGGCCGAGCGTACCGGCGCGGACTTCGCCGCGCAGCTTCCCGGCGCCGATCCCGGCGCGGTGGTATTCGACGCCCTGTCGGCCGCGCGTGCGCGCGGGAGCGAGGTGGTGCTCGCCGATACCGCCGGGAGGCTCCACAGCCAGTCTCACCTGATGGAGGAGTTGAAGAAGGTGAAGCGTGTGATTCAGCGCTTCGACCCGAGCGCGCCGCACGAGGTGCTGCTGGTGCTCGATGCCAACCAGGGCCAGAACGCACTGGTGCAGGCCCGGCAGTTCCATCAGGCCGTGGGCGTCACAGGACTCGTGCTCACCAAGCTCGACGGCACCGCCAGGGGTGGGATCGTCATTGCGATCGCCAATGAGCTCGGAATTCCGATCCGCTACCTCGGCGTGGGCGAGGCGCCCGAGGACTTCGGCGAGTTCGATGCGGCGGCCTTCGCCACCGCGCTCACCGAAGGACCCGAGGAGCGTGGCACCGGCAGCGAGGCGGGCGCGGCATGATCGTTTTCGACCGGGTGAGCAAGCGCTACCCCAACGGGCGCGAGGCACTCAATAACGTCAGCTTCAGCATCCACACCGGCGAGATGGTGTTCCTCACGGGCCGCTCGGGTGCCGGCAAGAGCACGGTGTTGAAGCTCATCGCACTGCTCGAGCGGCCGACCCGTGGCGCTGTCACGGTCGCGGGGCGTAACACGCAGACGCTGAAGGCGCGGCACATCGCCGCTTTCCGCCGCCACATCGGCGTGGTCTTCCAGGATCACAAGCTGCTCGCCGACCGGCCGGTGTACGACAACGTCGCGCTTCCGCTCGCCGTAGCTGCAACTCCCCTGAAGGAGATCGACCGGCGCGTGCGCGCCGCGCTCGACCAGGTGGGTCTCCTCGGCAAGGAGCGTGTGTTGCCGCTCGAGCTCTCCGTCGGCGAGCAGCAGCGCGTCGGCATCGCCCGCGCCGTGGTCAGCAAGCCCCCGCTGCTGATCGCCGATGAGCCGACGGGCAATCTCGATCCGGACCTGTCGCTCGAGGTGATGCGACTGTTCCGGCGCTTCCAGGATGTCGGCGTCACGGTGGTGATCGCGAGCCACGACCATACCCTCGTGCGCGAGTTCGGCCAGCGGGTCATCGTGCTCGAGAACGGCCAGGTACAGGGAGACGCCGCCGACCCGCTGCCCTCGGTGCTGGCCTACCGATGAGTCTCGCGGTCTCCGGCGGCCGCCACCTCCAGGCCATGCTGGGGGCGCTCGGCCGGCTTGTGCACAGTCCGCTCGCAACGTTGCTCACGCTGCTCGTGATCGCACTGGCACTGGCTCTGCCGACTGCGCTGCGGCTGTTCGTGACCAACGCGCAGGCAGCGACCGGCAACTTCGCCAACGCGATCGATCTGTCGGTGTTCCTCAAGACCGACGTTCCGCTCGTGAAGGCCCAGCAGCTGGCGCAGGCAGCGCAGCGCCGTCACGATGTCGCCTCCGTCACGCTGATCCCCGCGGACCAGGGGCTCGAGGACTTCAGGACCTACTCGGGATTTGGCGATGCGCTGGTGGCGCTCAAGGAGAATCCACTGCCCCACGTGCTGCACGTGCGGCCGCGGCCCGAGGACAGCTCTGCCGCCGCGCTCGAGGCACTGCGCAGCTACTTCACTGCCTGGCCCGAAGTGGACCTCGTGCAGTTCGACTCGGAGTGGGTCATGCGCTTCAACGCCATACTCGAGGTGCTGCGGCGGCTGTTGCTCATCGCAGCAGTCCTGCTCGGCATCGGCGTGCTGGCGGTCGTCGGCAACACCATCAGGCTCGAGATCGCGGCCCGCCGGCCCGAGATCGAGGTCACCAAGCTCGTTGGCGGCTCGAACGCCTTCGTGCGCCGGCCCTTCCTGTACACGGGTGTGTTGTATGGCCTGGGTGGTGCGCTGCTCGCCTGGGCGATTATCACCGTCACCGTGTTGGTGCTGGGTCAGCCGGTGACGACGCTCGCGCGGCTCTACGGCAGCCGCTATCTGCTGCACGGCCCCTCGATGACGGATATCGCCGTTCTGCTCGGTGCCGGGGCGGTACTCGGATGGCTCGGTGCGTGGATCTCGGCGGCCCGGCACCTGCGCCGCATCGAGCCGCGCGCCTGAAGACCACCCTGCCGAGTGGCGACAGACTCCCCAACCGGGGTCCCCGAGAAATTGCGCGTCTTGCTGATCGCTGTGCGCTCGCCGACTACGGCAAGCGCAATTTCTTGGGGCGGGTTTTCAGGTGGTTGCGGCCGTGCCCACGTCGCGAGCGACCATGGTCGCTTCCACCCAGCGGCGGATGCGGCGCGCATCGGCCACCCGCGTGCGCTTACCGAAGGAGTTCAGCAGCACGATCACTACGGGACGGTCCTCGATCACGGTCTGCATCACCAGGCAGCGGCCCGCCTCGTGGATATAGCCGGTCTTCTGGACCACGATGTTCCAGTCGGGCTTGCTGACGAGTGAGTCGGTATTGCGGTAGCGCACGAGGTGACGGCCGACATGCACCTCGTAATCGCCGTCGGTGGAGTATTCGCGGATCGCGGCGACTTTTGCGGCTGCCATCACCAGCTTGGAAAGGTCCTCCGGGCTCGCGACGTTCTCATCGGAGAGTCCCGTCGGCTCGACGAAACGCGCGCTCGTCATTCCGAGCTCGCTCGCCTTGGCGTTCATGGCGATCACGCAGGCTGCGATCCCGCCCGGATACGTGCGTCCGAGCGCATGGGCCGCGCGGTTCTCCGATGCCATCAGGGCGAGGTGCATGAGGTCCCCGCGCGAGAGTTGCGTTCCGGGCGCGAGTCTCGAGACGGAGCCCCGGCCGGAGAAGCGGTCATCCTCGGTCACGGTCAGCATCTCATCGAGTGACTGGCCGGCCTCCGCGACCACCAGTGCCGTCATGAGCTTGGTGATCGAGGCGATCGGGAGGGCGATGTCCGAGCGCCGCGAATAGAGCACCGAGGAGTTACTGAGGTCGAGCACGAGCGCCGCGCTCGAGCGCAGTGCCGGATCGGTCAGTGAGGGGCGGGCACTGTACCTGAGATGCGTGCGATGCGCGCTGCCAGCGGGAACGGCTGCCTGCGAGAGTGCAGCAGCGAGCGACAGGCATATGGCCGTCGTCGCAAGACCGAACCAGCGAACCCTATTCATCGACCCCTGTGCCTCGCTCCCCGAGTCAGTTGAGTGTATCAGAGCATTCTTTATGTCATGCATTCGTGACGTATTCTTAAGTTTTTACGCGCCTTATCCGCGTCGCTGCCGGCCGGATCGATGGTGCGGTCATAACACGGTCGGCGCGTGACGTACTGCTCGCCCTAGTGCGGCCAGAGCCAGCCGAAGGTGCCGCCGGTGAGCGCTGCGTAGATGAGCCCGTCGAGCGCCGCTTTGAGCGTCAGGCTCCATGAGCGGCGATACCAGATGGAGAGCTCGCACAGTGCGAGCGCGTAGCCGATGAAGGCCGTTGCTCCGACGATCTGGAATACGCGCAGGTAGGGCGTGCCGGCGGGCAGGGTGCGCCCGCCGATGTAGGCGCAGAAGATGCTCACCACGATGAGAAATACGAACCACTGCACGAGGCTCCGCCGCATCGACAGCATGCCGTTAGGCATCACCGTCAGCACCGCGACCGGGCCCTGCTTCAATTTGTCCTTGAACTCCGGCGAGCGCATCTCCTGCATCCCGCTCGCGCGCGGGATGAAATAGTCCCCTGGAGGAATGGCGAGCGGCCGCAGGGCGCCGAGCACTTCGGATTCGCGCGGCATCGGCGGGAAGTCGCCCCGATGCCAGAACGGCCCCATGTGGATTACCGTGCTCGCCACGAACACGATCACCGCCGACACCAGGATCGGCAGCCACAGCGAAGCAATGGTGATCATCGCGCCTCCCTCATTTCTTGTGCCCCCGGATCCTGCGCGGAACCCTGCAGCTTTTCTCCGACTCTACCGAGAAACCGTCCCGTGGTTAATGAGGGCCCCGCCTGAGCCCGGGCGCCCGCGTTTTCCTCGGGTCACCGTTTAGGTCAAGTTCAAGCTTCGCCCTTCTGCGAGCCGGGGGGCGAGCCCGGGGGCCGAGCCCCGTCGTCCGAGGGGTCCACGGCTCCCCAGAAGGGGGATTACACGCGGCCCCGCTCGCGCGCAAGCTGTTGTTGGGAAAGGGTGTAGGGCGAGGGGCCCTGGGAACTTGTCTGGCCTTTAGCACTCTAACGAGTCGACTGCTAAGATGCCCATCCGAACCACGGGAGATTCAATGACTGCAGGTGCACTGGTTGCCCGCCCGGGCGATCTGGCCTTGGCCGGCCCGCTCGGGAGTCTCGATGCCTATCTCGATCGTGTGAGCCGTATTCCGGTCCTCAACCGCGAGGACGAGCGTGCGCTCGCCGAGCGCTTCCGCTCGCAGGAGGACCTGGAGGCGGCTCGTGAGCTCGTGCTTTCACACCTGCGCTTCGTCGTGCACATTGCTCGAGGCTACAGCGGCTACGGCCTGCCCATCGGAGACCTGATCCAGGAAGGCAACGTTGGGCTGATGAAGGCGGTGAAACGCTTCGATCCGCGGCTCAACGTACGGCTGGTTTCGTTCGCGGTGCACTGGATCCGTGCCGAGATCCACGAGTACGTGCTGCGGAACTGGCGCCTGGTCAAGATCGCGACCACCAAGGCGCAGCGCAAGCTGTTCTTCAACCTGCGGCGTCTGAAGAAGAACCTCAGCTGGCTGTCGGCCGAGGAGACCCTCGCCGTCGCCCGCGATCTGGGCGTAACACCGGGCGAGGTCACGGAAATGGAGAAGCGGCTCGCGGCACGCGATCTGTCATTCGACCCGGCACCCGAGGCGGATGACGAGGAGCTCTATAGTCCCGCAGCCTATCTGCCGGCACCCGATGCAGATCCCGCCGAGCAGGTCGAGGATGCCGAGAGCGCCGACGATTCCTCGGCGCGGCTGCGCGGCGCGCTGAGCCGACTGGACGCACGCAGCCGGGAGATCGTCCAGCGCCGCTGGATGTCGGAAGACAAGGCGACGCTGCACCAGCTGGCGGACAAGTACGGCGTGTCGGCGGAGCGCATCCGTCAGATCGAGTCGAGCGCGCTCGGCAAGCTGCGCGGAATGATGGCAGCCTGAGGTTGCCGCGTCCCGGCTCCGGATCGCCTTGCGGGCTCCGGGCCGGGCGCGTAGCGTTTCGCCATGCGTACCGTAACGGAGTGGCTCGGCGAATACGGCGAGAGCCACCAGAATCCCACCAACAAGCTGCTGCACTGGATCTGCGTTCCGCCGATCGTCCTTTCGGTGATGGGGCTGCTGTGGTCGGCGCCGGTGCCGCCGGAATTCTCCGCCCTCTCCCCCTGGCTCAACTGGGCGACGCTCGCCGCGACAGCGGCGCTGATCTACTACCTGGTGCTCTCACCGGCGCTGGCGCTCGGTCTGCTCGCGGCGTTCGTGGCGCTGCTCGCCATCATCCGGCTTCTCTCGGAGCTGCCGTGGCCGCTTTGGCTCACCTCGATCGTCATTTTCGTGATCGCCTGGATCGGGCAGTTCGTCGGACACGCAGTCGAAGGCAAGCGCCCGTCCTTCTTCAAGGATCTGCAGTTCCTTCTCATCGGCCCGCTGTGGCTGCTCGCGGCCGCCTACCGGCGCTTCAGCGTCCCGTTCTAGGCGTCTCGGCGGGCGGCTTCAAGAGCGCGGCGCGGCCGCACACACCGCAGCCGCGACCTTCGCGTGCAGCTCCCGGTCGAGAGGCCACGGCACGAGCTCATCGCCGCGTGCCAGCCCCGCGAGCGTACCGGCTGCGGCCATGAGCATGGCATCCGTGAAGCACTTTGCCCGCGCTTGCAGTGCACCTTTGAAAAGGCCGGGAAACGCCAGCACGTTGTTGATGCCCTTGCCATCGGCTGCGAATGCGGCCCCGTGGGCGCGTGCCACCAGCGGCTCGATCTCGGGGTCCGGATTCGACAGGGCGAGGATGACCTGACCCTTTCTAATCCACTTGGGAGGGATGAGGCCCTTGACGCCGGTGCAGGCGATGACGATGTCGGCGCGCTGCATGAGCGCTTCGAGCGTCACGCCTTCCCCGCCCGAGGCCGCCAGGCGCGCCACCGCACCCGCGTTAGGGTCGGTTCCGAGCACGTGGCGCACCCCGTAGGCCTGCAGCAGGCGCACGATGCCGCTGCCGGCTGCCCCGAGGCCGATCTGCCCGACGATGCTCGCGCGCAGATCGACGCCCGAGCGCTGCGCGGCGTTGATGAGCGCAGCGAGCGTCACCACCGCGGTGCCGTGCTGGTCATCATGCAGCACCGGTTTCGGCAGCCTCGCGCGCAACTGCTCCTCGATCTCGAAGCATTCGGGCGCGGCGAAGTCCTCGAGCTGGATCGCGCCGAAGGTGGTCGCGATGCCGCAGACGATCTCGACCACGCGCGCCGGCAGCGTCTCCTCGATGAGGATCGGCACACCGTTGATGCCGATGAGGTCTGCGAACAGCGCGGCTTTTCCTTCCATCACCGGTAGCCCGGCGAGCGCGCCGATGTTGCCGAGTCCCAGAACCGCCGTGCCGTTGGTGACGACTGCGACGGTGTTGCCGAGTGCGGTGTATTCGTAGGCCGCCTCGGGGTTCTTGCGGATCGCGAGGCACACGCGCGCGACGCCCGGTGTATAGACGTCGCGCAGTATCTCGCGGGTGTTGATTGGCAGCGTCGACACGGTGCGGATCTTGCCGCCGCGGTGACGGTTGAAGACACGATCGGACTTGCCGACGAAGCGCGCGTTGGGCAGCTGACCGATGCGCTCGTAGAGCGAGCGATCGGCTTCCTCGTCCATCTCGAGCGTGATCTCCCAGAGCGTGCGTCCCTGGTCGCGCCGCAGCGCGACCAGCTGCTCGATGGCGAGCCCCGCGTCTGCGATGACCTGGAGCACCTTGGCGAGACTGCCCGGCTGATGGACCGTCTCGACGATGATGATCTCCGGGATTTTCATACGCCGGAAGGGTGCCCCAAGCTTGGCCGCGAATCCACTGCGGCCCCACCCCAAGAAATCATGCTCACTCCGGGCGGGGATTCGCAGCGTCGAGCGAGACGCATGATTTCTCGGGGACCCCGGGGGTGCGGATGCCGCGGTTCCTGATACCCGTTATCATGCGCGCCCCCAAGTGGGGAGCCCCTTTTTCCTGCAGGAGAGACACTCGTGGCCAAAGCCGCCGCTTCCAGCCCCGAGGCCGCGGGCACCGCGGCTGCCGGCGCGCTCGATCCGCTGGATCTGTACGGAGTGCGCGCGACCCTCAGCGAGGAGGAGCGCCTGGTTCAGGACTCGGTGGCGCGGCTAGTCGATGCCGAAGTGCTGCCGATCATCCAGCGCTGCTTCGAGGAACATCGCTTTCCGCAGGAGCTGATTGCGAAACTCGCTGCCCAGGGGCTGCTCGGCTCCTCGATCCAGGGCTACGACTGCGCCGGACTCAACGCCGTCTGCTACGGGCTGATCTGCCAGGAGCTCGAGCGCGGTGACTCAGGCATCCGCAGCTTCGTGTCCGTGCAGTCATCGCTGTGCATGTATCCGATCTTCGCGTACGGCTCAGCCGAGCAGAAGCAGCATTACCTGCCGCGCATGACGCGTGGAGAGCTCATTGGCTGCTTCGGGCTCACCGAGCCTCACGGCGGCTCCGATCCCGCCAACATGAAGACCCACGCCAAGCGGCGCGGCGGGGACTGGGTACTGAATGGCTCGAAGATGTGGATCACCAACGGGGCGATCGCGGACGTCGCAGTGGTGTGGGCCATGACACCCGATGGCATTCGCGGCTTTCTCATCGACAAAGGTACGCCAGGTTTCTCGGCGCCGGAGATCCAGCACAAGTTCTCGCTGCGCGCTTCCGTGACCGCGGCGCTGTTCTTCGACAACGTCGTGGTGCCCGAGAGCCGCGCGCTGCCGGGTGTGGTGGGCCTCAAGGGGCCGCTGTCGTGTCTCACGCAGGCGCGCTATGGCATCTGCTGGGGCGTGATCGGCGCCGCGCAGGCTTGCCTGAAGCAGCTGCTCGAGTACACCGCGACACGTCAGCTCTTCGGACGGCCGCTAGCCGCGAATCAGACCATCCAGGTACGCCTCGCCGACATGGCGCGGCGCATCACCGCCGCACAGCTCCTGGCGCTGCAGCTCGGGCGGCTGAAGGATGCCGGTACGGCGCAGCCGGTACAGGTCTCGCTCGCCAAGTGGAATAACTGCCGCATGGCGCTCGACATCGCCCGCGACTGCCGCGACATGCTCGGCGGCGCCGGCATCAGCGCCGAGTACGCGCCGATCCGTCACATGTTGAACCTCGAAAGCGTCATCACCTACGAAGGCACGGAGACGATTCATCAGCTCACTCTCGGGCGGGAGCTCACCGGGATCAACGCGTTCTGAGACCTGGTTTTCCTGACATGACCGGTGGTCCACCGCTGACGCTCGCGCGTGCGACGCCGCCGCAGTTGCTCGAGATGATGAACTGGTTTCCGAGCGCCGAAAGCTGCCGGATCTGGGGCGGACCGGAGTTTCGTTTTTCTTTCAGCGCGGAGACTTTCCGGGCCGACTGCCAGCTGCTGGACCTGCCCTCGTTCGCATTGCTCGACGCTGACGCAGCGCTGTGCGGATTCGGCCAGTACTATCTGCGCGCCGGGCGCTGTCACCTCGCCCGCCTGGTCATCGCGCCCACCTGTCGCGGTCGCGGATTCGGCACGAGACTGATCGAGCTGCTCGCCGATGCGGGCAAGGCAGCGTTGGGCGTCGAGCAGTGTTCGCTGTTCGTCTCCACCACCAACACTGCGGCCCTGGCTCTGTACCAGCGCCGCGGATTCGTGCGCGCAGAGTACCCCGGCGGCCCCGGTCTTCCCGGTGCCTACTACATGGTGCGCTGACACTGCCGGTGTAGCGCGAGCCTCATTTCAGCGTCATCGCCGCCGGGTGCGCGAGGTAGCAGCCGATGGCGATCAAGATCAGGTACGCGAGCAGGATGAATGTCCATCCCATGTTGTGGCGGATGACCTCGCCCTCCTTGCGCACGAACTTGCTGGTGGAGACGCCGACGCTTGCGGTCTGCGGAGCGACGGGCTTGCCGATTTCCGCGCCGACCGAGTTCAGCGACGGCAGCAGCAGCGGCGGGAGTCCCAGCTGCGTGCCCACCAGCGCCTGGAACTTGCCGAACATGGCGTTGGTGGAGGTGTTCGAGCCCGACAGCGCCACACCAATGAAGCCGAGTATCGGGGCGACGATGATGAAGGCGCTGCCCATGCTGGAGAAGCCCTTCGCCAGGGAGGCCGCCATGCCGGAGTAGTTGAATGTGTAGGCAAGGCCGAAGATGAATACGCCGACCAGGCAGGCGCCCCACATTTGATGGAAGGTGCGCCGGAACACCTCGCCGATCTGCGTGCTCTTGAGCCGCCCGGAGGTGAGCAGCAGCACGGCCACGATGAGCCACGACACCAGTATCGCGCTGCCGCCGATGTAGGGCGCGAAATTGAACACGGCGGTGACGTTGCCCTTCTCGGGACAGGTGGCGGAGAGCGCCGAGCAGGCCACCGCCTGAGCCTTGAACCAGCTCACCTTCGGCAGCGGCGACCAGGGGCCGGTCCAGGCGGCCACCACGATGAGCAGCACCACGAACGGCATCCACGCCTGCAGCACTTCGCCGGGCGAAAGGCCATGTCCCTGCGTCTGCCGTGCTGCCGCGGCATCGACCGGCACCCCGCCGTAGCCGAGCACCCTGCTCGGTTGCCACACCTTCAAAAGCAGCAACAGCGCGGCGAAGCAGACGATGGCGCCCGCGACGTCCGGCAGGTACGGCCCGAGATGGACGGCAACCGGATACTGCCCGGCGATGTAGCCGAGCGAGCCGACCACGGCGAGCGGCCAGCCGCCCTTTAGTCCCTCCCAGCCGGACACCAGGTACAGCAGCACCCATGGCGGTAGCAGCGCCAGCACCGCGACGAGGGTGCCGACCGAACCCGACAGCGCAAGCAACGGATAGTTGGTGACGGCCGCGAGCGCGATGATCGGCGCACCGAGCGCGCCGTAGGAAACCGGCGCATTGTTGGCGATCGCGGCGACGCGGATCGCGTTGAGATCGGAAATGCCGAGTGAAATCAAAATCGGGGCCACGACCGCCCACGGATAACCGAACCCGACCAGGCCCTCGAGCAACGCGCCAAAGGCCCAGGCGAACAGCATGGTCTGCACCCGCACATCGAGACTGCCTTGGGCGATCAGCCAGCGGCGGAAGTTCTCGAATACGCCGCTCACCGCCAGGGTGTTGAACAGCACCATGCCCCAGAAAGTGATCCAGTCGACGTTCCACACGCCCGTTGCGGCGCCGAACACGTACGCGTGCGCGCCGTTGCTGAACGGCATCTTCCATATCCACAACGCCAGCAGGAACGTGAGGGCCGAGCCGAGCAGTGTCGCCAGCCAGGCCGGAAGCCGCCACACCGCGAGCATGACAAGCAGTGACACGACAGGCACCAGAGCCACCAGGCAGGTCAGCGTCAGATTGCCGAGCGGGTCGATCAGCTGCGTGAACATGAGGCCTCCCCGATATCCGCCGCGCCGCAGGCGTGCTGTCGGTAGCTGCCGCGGCTTGATTGTTGTCTTTCGTCAGCGCCTTGGTGGGTCGACGCCCGCGACAACCTAGCACGGCTCTCGTCATAAGCTCAACGAGCTCTCTGATCAGACGATGCCGATCGCCAGCAGTGCGAGGAGCGCCAGCCAGTTCCTGAGCCGCTCGCGGCGGCGCGTGAGCGCTGTGGTGAGCGGTGCTGGCGTCGCGCAGAGTTTCCCGTAGTACACGGGAGCATTGCGCGGCCGCCGCCGGTCAGGGTGAGGGGGCGAAAGTGCCGCCGTGGCGACGAATTGTGGCGCAAAGTGGCGGTCGCGGCGCGCTTTCGCGGCACGCGTACAGTCTGTAGCCTTGAGTCCTGCATGAAGCGCCTCATCGCCATCGTCGAGGACGAAGCGGCCATTCGCGACAACTACGCCGCCGCCTTCACGCGCGAGGGCTACGCGGTGCGCTGCTATGCCAACCGTGCGCAGGCCATGGCAGCGTTCAACACCCGGCTACCCGACCTCGCGGTCATCGACATCTCACTCGAGGACGAGCCCGAGGGCGGGTTCGAGTTGTGCCGGGAGCTGCGGGGATTGTCGGCGGAGCTGCCGATCATCTTTCTCACCGCACGCGACAGCGAGCTCGACGCCGTGTCCGGTCTGCGGCTCGGAGCGGACGACTTCCTCACCAAGGACCTGAGCCTCGCCCACCTCACGGCGCGGGTGAACGCGCTGTTCCGTCGCGTGGACGCGCTGCGCCGGCCCGACACCTCGAGCGAGATCGTGCGGCGCGGAGCGCTCGCGCTCGATGCCGAGCGCATGCAGGCGCAGTGGGACGGCAAGGTGGTGCTGCTGTCGCTCACCGAGTTCTGGATCGTGCATGCCCTCGCCCGCCATCCCGGACACGTGCGCAGCCGTCAGCAGCTCATGGATGCGGCCAACGTGGTGCTCGATGACAACACCATCACCTCGCACGTGAAGCGCATCCGGCGCAAGTTCCAGAGCATCGACGCGAAGTTCGAATGCCTGCAGACCGTCTACGGCATGGGCTACCGCTGGGTCGAGTAAACCCCTCGAGCGATGTCGCTGCGCCTCAAGCTCCTGGCACTCGGCCTCGCCACGCTCGGGCTCCCCTGGGCTGGCTGCCGCTACGCGCGCGAGATGGAGGCGGCGCTGCGCGAGGGTGAGCAGACTTCGCTCCAGGCAGTGGCGCAGACCATCGCGGCATCACTCCAGGGGCGCACCGATCTGCTGTACCGCGAGCCCCTGCCCGCGTCCGACACGCCGCAAGTTGCGCCGCCGCAGGAGCCGAGCCCCGCGGCGGCTGCGCCCGCCGCGGGGCGCACGCGGACGGCGTCCGGTGCCTACGACCTCAGGCCGCTCGCGCTGTCCGCTGCACCGCTCATCGATGGCTACCCGGACGACTGGCCGCGCGAGCCGGGCGCGTGGGCCCATTTCAGTCACGACGCGCAGCATCACTTCGCCATCCTGAGCGGTGTCTACGAGCGGATGCTGTACGTGCTGCTCGAAGTGCACGATGAGCGTCCGGTGTTCGACGCTCCGGGCAGCAACTGGCTGGACCCCGCTACCTTTGGAGACCGCGTGTGGATCGGCTACCAGGACAGTCAGGGCGAGGAGCAGCAGGTGTTCCTCGGGGCGAGCGGCCCCGGGGCGCTCACCGCGCGGCGCATCGAATCGGGGGAATACGGTGAGCAGCGCGTCCTCATCGAGCCGCGCGTACGCGCCGCGTGGCAGCCATACCGGGAGGGCTACCGGGTCGAGATCGGCGTGCCACTCTCGATGCTCGGCGAGCGCTTCGGAGTGCTGGTCGATGACCGCGATGCGCGCGGCGCTGCTCCCATCAGCTACGGCACCTTGCGCAGTGATGACCTGCACACGCTCGGCCGCCTGATCGTTGCGGCACCCGAGCTCTCGTCCTACCTCGCGCAGTTCATGCAACCGGGCCTGAAACTCGCGCTCAGCGCGCCCGATGGGCGTGCGCTGGCACACGTCGATGCGCTGGCGCAAGGACGCACGCTCAGCAGCGGCGCACCACTCCTCGCGCGGCTCTACCGCCGCTTCATCGATCGCCCCGGCGCACCAAGCCTGATCGAGGCGCAGGCACCGATCTACGATCGGGATCACCTCGAAGTGATCGGCGCGCTCCAGGTCACGCAGACCCCCGATCGGTGGCTGCGGCTGCGCGATCGCGCGCTCACCCGCATGCTGAATTTCACCCTCGGCACGAGCGTCGCGGCCGTCGTCCTGATGTTTGCCTTTGCCGCGTGGCTCGCGCTGCGACTCGCGCGGTTGCGACGGGCGAGCGAATCTGCCCTGACGCGCGCGGGTCTCATTACGGCGTTCCCCGAGACCTCCTCAAGCGATGAGCTCGGGGACGTCGCCCGCAGCTTCTCCACGCTGCTCGCGCGACTCAACGCGTACACGGATTATCTGCGGACCCTCGCCGGCAAGCTCGCTCACGAGATCCGCACGCCGCTCACGATCGTGCGCTCATCGCTCGAGAACCTCGAGGCGGAGCCCGTGGGCGAGGCGGCGCACACGTACCTGGCGCGGGCACGGCACGGAAGTGAGCGGCTGAATGCGATCCTCCTCGCAATGGGGGCTGCGAGCCGCGTGGAGGAGGCGATCGGCAGCGCCGAGCGGGTCGATTTCGACCTCGTTGCCGTGCTCGAGTCCGCCGTGGCGGCTTACCGCACTGCCTTCCCTGAGCGCGTGTTCGCCTGCGAGTTACCGCCCGGACAGATTATGTTGCACGGTGCGCCGGATCTGATCGTGCAGATGCTCGATAAGCTGATCGACAACGCGGTCGATTTCAGCCCGGCGGGTGCGGCGATCTGCGTGCGCCTGCTCCTTCCGGCCGCCGCCAGCATCATCGAGGTTGAGAATCCCGGACCCCCGCTTCCGGCCCACCTGCAGGGGCGATTGTTCGAATCTCTCTGGCAATCGCGGCCCGACGCGGATAGCCGGCCGCATTTCGGCCTTGGCCTCTATATCGTCCGCCTGATCGCCGAGTTCCACGGCGGGGAGGCGAGCGCAATGAGCCTCCCGGGTGGCTCGGGGGTTCGCGTGAGCGTGCGGCTCCCGCGCTGACCGCATTCCCGCTACTGTCGCGTCCACGCCAATGCCTGATTGCTCATTTGTCGATAATTTGCGACATGGCATTCTCGGCAGGAATGAGTACAATAACTGCGGGAAGGGACTGTTCGGAAAAGAAATTTCTGGTCTTGACTCAGCGGTGCCTTCGGCCGTTGATGCGTACAAGCCGCTCCAGTAGGAGGGAACTTACAACAGAAAGCTCGGGGATCGACGCGGGCACGGGTACGGCAGCCACTAACTTGCTGTGGGTTGTCAGGAACGACACAACGCGTGGATCAACACGCGGGCCTCGCGATAGGAGCCGGAGCTCAATAGCTCCAAGCGTTTCAGCCGCAAAGAGTAGATGCTCGTGATGACGCGACCTGTCGAGGCGATGCGCCGACTCACTTTGAGTGCGATACGCGCGCCCGGCCGGAGCTGACAGCGAACCACCGGGTCATTGACGACGCGACCAAACCTCTCAGGCCCCGCCACGTGCGGGGCCTTTCTTTTGCCGGTTGGCTTTTCAGAGCACGTCGAGATATTGGAGGATGCCGCGCGCGGCCTCGCGTCCCTCGAACACCGCGGTCACGACGAGATCCGAGCCGCGCACCATGTCACCGCCGGCGAACACTTTCGGATTGGTCGTCTGGAAGGCGTTGTTCGCGCCAAGCAGGACACGCACGCGGCCGCTGTCGTGCACACGGATGCCGTGGTTCGTGAGCCAGGGCGGCGGACTCGGCAGGAAGCCGAAGGCGATGATGACTGCGTCCGCCGCCACAATCTGCTCGGAGCCGGCGAGCGGCTGCGGTACGCGCCGGCCGCGCGCATCGGCTGGGCCGAGCGCAGTCTCCACGAGCTTCACGCCCTCGACGCGCTCCGCGCCCACGATCTCGACCGGCTGTCGGTTGAAGAGGAACTCCACGCCTTCTTCGCGGCTGTTGCGGTAGTCGCGCCGGGAGCCGGGCATGTTGTCCTCGTCGCGCCGATAGGTGCAGGTGACGCTCTGCGCCCCCTGCCGGAGCGCGGTGCGATTGCAGTCCATGGCGGTATCGCCGCCACCCAACACGAGGACCCGCAGCCCGCGCATGCTGATGAGGGCGTGCGCGGCACCTTCGAAGCCGAGCTCGCAACGGATGTTGGAAACGAGGTATGGCAGGGCCTCGTACACTCCCGGCAGCTCTTCCCCGGGAAATCCACCGCGCACACAGGTGTACGTGCCCATGCCGAGAAAGACGGCGTCGTAGGCGGCGAGCAGCTGCGCGAAGGGAAGATCGCGACCGATCTCGCATCCGAGGCGAAATTCGACGCCCATACCCTGCAGCAGCTCGCGGCGCGTCTCCACCACCTCCTTCGCCAGCTTGAACGGCGGGATGCCGAAGGTGAGGAGTCCGCCGATGCGCGCTTGCCGGTCGAACACCACCGGCTGTACGCCGTTGCGCACCAACACGTCGGCACACGCGAGCCCGGCCGGGCCGGCGCCGACGATCGCCACGCGCTTATCCGTGCGCTGCACGTGCGACATGTCGGGCTTCCACCCCCGCCTCAGCGCCTCGTCGGTGATGTATTTCTCGATCGAGCCAATGGTGACCGCGCCGAGCCCGTCGTTCAGCGTGCATGCACCTTCGCACAGCCGGTCCTGCGGGCAGATGCGCCCGCAAACCTCGGGGAGCGAGTTGGTCTTGTGCGAGAGCTCCGCCGCTTCGAACAGATTGCCCTCCTCGATGAGCTTCAGCCAGTTGGGGATGTAGTTGTGGACCGGACACTTCCATTCGCAGAACGGACTGCCGCAGGCGAGACAGCGGCCCGCCTGCTGAGCGGCGCCGCTCGCATCGAAGCTCGCGTAGATCTCGCGGAAGTTGCCGATGCGCGCTTCGGCCGCAGCCTTGGCAGGCTCGGCTCGTGGGATGTCGAGGAACTGCAGGTTCTTGTCGGCCATGGATTTGCCCGGCAGCTCCTTCAGGCCGCGCGCCGCAGGTTTTCGATGAGCGAATCGATGGAGGCGGCCTTGGGCTTCACCACCCAGAACTTCGGCAGGAAGGTGCGCAGGTCGCCAGCGATCTCCTCTGCCCAGGCGCTGCCGGTCGCCGCCACGTGCCGCTCGAGCAGCCCCTCGAGGTGCTGGACGTGCGACTGCATGGCCTCGGGGTGGATGCGGCTGATGTCGATCAGATCATGGTTGTAGCGGTCGACGAAATTGCGCTCGAGATCGAGCACGTAGGCGAAGCCACCGGTAAAGCCGGCTCCGAAGTTGACTCCGCTGCGCCCGAGCACGCACACCGCGCCCCCGGTCATGTACTCGCAACAGTGATCGCCTGCGCCCTCGATCACCGCCACGGCGCCGGAGTTGCGCACCGCGAAGCGCTCGCCGGCGACTCCGGCGGCATACAACTCCCCGCCGGTGGCACCGTACAGGCAGGTGTTGCCCATGATGATAGTGTCGCGTGCCACGAAGCGCGCACCGGGCGGATGGCGCAGCACGATCCTGCCGGCCGCCATGCCCTTGCCGACGTAGTCGTTGGCATCGCCCTCGAGACACAGATGCAGGCCACCCGCATTCCATACTCCGAAGCTCTGTCCAGCGTGGCCGCTGCAGCGCACGAGGATGGGGGCATCCTCCATGCCGTAGTTGCCCCAGCGGCGCGCGATCTCTCCTGACAGGCGTGCGCCGATCGAGCGGTGGGAGTTGCAGAGTGGGTAGCTCCATTCGCCACCGCTCTTCGAGGCTATCGCCGGCAGCATGTCGCGCACCATGCGCTCGGCGAGCTCGCCCGTGTCGAAGGGCGCGTTGCGGGCAGTGTTGCAGAACTGCGGTGCATCGCTCCTCGCCCCTGCCGTCGACAGTATCGGCCCGAGATCGAGCTTGCGCTGCTTCGCCGTCGTGCCGGGCAACAACTGCAGGCACTCGGTGCGGCCGATGATCTCGTTCAGGCTCCGTACCCCGAGCGAGGCGAGGATCTCGCGGACTTCCTCGGCGACGAAGCGAAAGTAGTTGATCACCATCTCCGGCAGCCCCGTGAAGTACTTCGAGCGCAGCACCTGGTGCTGCGTCGCCACTCCGGTCGCGCAGTTGTTGAGATGGCAGATGCGCAGGTACTTGCATCCGAGCGCCACCATGGGCGCGCTGCCGAAGCCGAAGCTCTCGGCGCCGATGATGGCGGCCTTCACCACATCGAGCCCGGTCTTCAGTCCTCCGTCGGCTTGCAGCCGCACGCGATGACGCAGCTCGTTGAAGCGCAGCGTCTGATGTGTCTCGGCGAGGCCGAGCTCCCAGGGCGTGCCCGCGTACTTGATCGAGGAGAGCGGGCTTGCGCCGGTGCCGCCGTCGTAGCCGGAGACGGTGATGAGGTCCGCGTAAGCCTTGGCCACTCCGGCCGCCACCGTGCCGACACCGGGCTCGGCCACCAGCTTCACCGACACCAGCGCCTCGGGATTCACCTGCTTCAGGTCGAAGATCAGCTGCGCGAGATCCTCGATGGAGTAGATGTCGTGGTGCGGCGGCGGTGAGATCAGTCCGACGCCCGGCCGCGCGAAGCGCAGCGTGGCGATCATGTCGTTGACCTTGTGCCCGGGCAGCTGGCCGCCCTCGCCGGGCTTGGCGCCCTGGGCGATCTTGATCTGCAGGACCTCGGCGTTGATCAGGTACTCCGGGGTGACACCGAAGCGTCCGGAGGCCACCTGCTTGATCTTCGAGTTCCTCTCACCGCGATAGCGCGCGGGGTCCTCACCGCCCTCGCCCGAGTTGGAACGCGCGCCAAGCCGGTTCATGGCAATGGCGAGCGCTTCGTGCGCCTCGGGGGAAAGTGCACCGAGCGACATGCCGGCGCTGTCGAAGCGCGCTAGCACGTCCTCGACGGGCTCGACCTGCGTGAGCGGCAGCGCTGCGCCGAGCGGTCTCAGCGCGAGCAGGTCGCGGAAGGTCGAAGGTGGACGATGGTTCACCAGCCGCGCGAACTCGCGATAATGCGCCTGATCGCCGGAGATCACCGCCGCCTGCAACGCGGCGATCACGTCCGGGTTGTACATGTGGTACTCCCCGCCGTGCACGTACTTCAGCAGTCCCCCCTGGGCGATCGCTTCGCGCGGATCCCAGGCGAGCGTTGCGAGCGCGAGTGCGTCCCCCTCGAGATCGCCGAAGTCAGCGCCCTGCACACGGCTCTCGGTGCCGGTGAAGCACAGCTGCACCACCTCATCCGCGAGCCCCACGATCTCGAACAGTTGCGAGCTGCGGTAGCTCGAGATGGTGGAGATGCCCATCTTCGACATGATCTTGAACAGGCCCTTGCGCAGCCCCGCACGGTAACTGCGGCCGAGCTCGAGGCGCGCGGCGAAGTCGAGCTTCACCCGTCCCTTGCGCATCATCTCGAACAAGACCTGGTAAGCCATGTAGGGATACACGGCCGTCGCCCCGTAGCCGATGAGGCAGGCGAAGTGATGCGGCTCGCGGGCGGTGCCGGTTTCGATGAGCAGGTTGCATTTGCAGCGCAGCCCGGCCCTCACCAGGTGCTGATGCACGGCGCCGGTCGCGAGCAGTGCGTGGGCGGGAATGCGCCCCTTCACCAGGTACCGATCCGAGAGCAGCAGCACGAGCCGGCCTTCGCGCACCGCGCTCTCGGCCTGCGCGCACAGCCGTTCGATCGCCTGCCTCAGGCCCTCGGCCGGGTCGTACTGCAGATCGAGGAACTCGTGCGTCACTTCCTCGATCGCGAGTATCTGGCGGAGCTTGCGCTGCGAGAGGATCGGCGAGCCGAGCACCACTTGCAGCGCGTGCTCGGGTGCGGGCAGGAAGATGTTGCACTCGGGTCCGATCTGCGTCTGCAACGACATGACGAGCGACTCGCGCAGCGGGTCGATCGGCGGGTTGGTGACCTGGGCGAACTGCTGGCGGAAGTAGTCGTACAGCGAGCGCGCCCTGCTCGAGAGCACCGGCAGCGGTGTGTCATCGCCCATCGAGCCCACCGCCTCGTTCTCATCCTGCGCCAGGACGCGGATGATGTCCTCGCGCTCCTCCTGGGTGACGTTGAACATCTTCTGGTAGAGCGACAGCGTCGCGCTGTCCATGGGCTCCGCCGCGAGTCGCGGGTCGACCAGATCGCTCTCCAGGTAGCGCACTCCTTTCTTCAGCCATGTCTTGTAGGGATGGCGAGCCTTCAGCAGCTGGTCTACATCCTGCGTGGACATCAGCACGCGGCTCTCCAAATCGAGCGCGATCATATCGCCGGGCCCGAGCTTGCCCTGCTTCACCACCTCCTCGGGCTGGTAGTCCCATACGCCGCTCTCGGAGGCGATCGTGAAACAGCGGTTGGTCGTGAGCACGTAGCGTGCCGGGCGCAGTCCGTTGCGATCGAGCGTGCACAGCGCGTAGCGGCCGTCGGTGAGCACCACTCCCGCCGGTCCGTCCCAGGGTTCCATGTGCACGGAGTAGTACTCGTAGAAGGCGCGCAACTCCGGGTCGATGGAGTCGAGGCCGTGCCACGCCGGTGGCATGAGCAGCCGCATGGCGTGCAGCGGGTCGAGACCGCCCATCAGCAGCACTTCCAGCATGTTGTCCAGGCTCTGTGAGTCCGAGCCGCCGAGCGACACCAGCGGCAGCACCTCCTGCAGCGCAGGCAAGAGCGGTGAGCGCAGCAGCGGCCCGCGTGCGGTCGCCCAGTTGCGGTTGCCCTGGATCGTGTTGATCTCGCCGTTGTGCGCCAGGTAGCGAAAGGGGTGCGCGAGCCGCCACTGCGGCAAGGTGTTGGTGGAGAAGCGCTGGTGGAACACCGCCACCGAGCTCTCGAGCCGCGGGTCATCGAGATCAGGGTAGAACTGCACGAGGTGCTGCGGCATCACCATGCCCTTGTAGACCAAGGTGCTGGCGGAAAGGCTCGGCACGTAGAAGGCGGCATCCTGCGCGCAGGCCTTCTCGGCGAGACGCCGTGCCATGAACAGCCGCCGGTTGAACGCTGCCTCATCGAGCACCGTCGCCGGGGAATTGACGAACAGTTGCTCGATGCGCGGCAGGGATTTCAGCGCGTCAGGGCCACACGCCCCCGCGTCGGTCGGCACCTTGCGCCAGCCGGCCACCTCGAGCCCCTGGTGCGTGAGCTGCGACTCGAGCGCCTGCCGCGCCGCGGCCGCCTGCTGCTCGCTCCGCGCGAGGAACACGAGCCCTGAAGCGAAGCGGGTGGAAAGTGCGATGCCACACTCCGCGGCGACTGCGCGCAGGAAGCGCTCCGGCCGCTTCAGCAGCAGCCCGCAGCCATCGCCGGTCTTGCCATCGGCAGCGATGGCCCCGCGGTGCGTGAGGCGGTTGAGAGAGGTGATGGCGGTGCGGATCAGCCAGTGGCTCGCGGCGTCGTCGAGGCTCGCGATGAGGCCGAAACCGCAGCTGTCGCGTTCGTAGCTGTCTTTGTAGAGTCCGCGGGAAAAGGAGTGCATGGTGAAGTCCCGGCTGCGCGTCGAAACGAAGGCGCGCGCCCGATGCCCCAGGCCTCACGGCCAGCACCTCGAGCGCACACCGGCAATTCGTTCGCTCAGGAGATCCGCGGCACTCTCGAGCGGCTCGAGAGCTCGCGGACGAGCAGCCGCGTACGGAGGGCATTCGAGCGCGCTCCGCGGACCGACTGTCTTACACCATCACTATGCGTCCGATAATACCGGCCTGCGAAGCTCTTGCAAGCGCCGATCCGCATGACCGACCTCTTCACCCCTCGGCTCCGCCTGCGGCAATGGCGCGCGAGCGATCGCGAGCCTTTCGCCCGGCTGAACGCCGACCCGATGGTGATGGAGTTCATGTCCGGTGGCCTCAACCGCACGATGAGCGATCAGTTCGCGCGCGACGCCGACGCGGAGATCGCGCGGCAGGGGTGGGGGCTGTGGGCACTGGAGCTGCGCGCAAGCGGGGCATTCGTTGGCTTCGTGGGCCTGCGCGCTCCCTCGTTCGAGGCCCACTTCACGCCGTGCGTGGAGATCGGCTGGCGCCTCGAGCGGGCGAGCTGGGGCAACGGCTTCGTCACGGAAGCCGGCCTCGAGTGCCTGCGATTCGCGTTCGAGACGTTGGGTCTGCCCGAGGTGGTTTCCTTCACGGTGCCGGAAAACCGCCGCTCGCGAGCCGTGATGGAGCGGCTCGGGATGGTGCGCGATGCGGACGGCGACTTCGATCATCCGCGCCTCCCCGAGGGACACCCCTTGCGTCGCCACGTGCTCTACCGGCTGCGGCGGCAGGAATGGCGGCGGGCGACGACAGGGTAGCGGGCGTGTCACCAAACTATCCGCAAAAGCATCCGTCGCGTCGTGCGAACGCCCTCGTCCAACGCGTTGACTGCACAGGCGCGGCCTCAGGTTGGCGGCTCGCGCACGATAAGCCCCACGTCCAACAGCTGCGTGCGCCGCACCACCTGCAGCGTCAGCTCGCTCCCCGGAGGCACGCGGCTCAACAGGCGGTGCAGCGCGTCGATGCCGTCCACCGGCTCGCGGTTCACCGTCACGATGAGATCTCCCGGCCGCAGGTCGGAGGTCGCGGCCGGTCCTGAGCTCTCGCGCGACAGCACTTCCACCGCATGCCGCGCGGTGAGGCCGAGCGCTCGCACCAGCCGCAGGTCGAGCGGACGATCGCGCGCGGCGATCCCGAGCCAGGCGCGGCGCACCCGGCCCTGCGTCAGGATCTCCGTCAACACCCATTGCGCGGTCGATGCGGGAATGGCGAAGCCGATTCCCTGCGCCATGGCGATGATGGCAGTGTTGATACCGGCAACGCGTCCGAGCGAATCGACCAGCGGGCCGCCGGAGTTACCGGGATTGAGCGCAGCGGTGTGCTGCACGACGCTCTCGATGAGCCGTCCCTGGCGGCTGCGCAGCGAGCGCCCGAGCGCGCTCACGACTCCCGCCGAGACCGTGGATTCGAAGCCGAAGGGATTGCCGACTGCGATGACGAGTTGACCCGGTCGCAGACGCTGCTCCGGCACGAGCCGTGCGTAAGGCAGCGCCGCCGCCTGGGCACGCAGTACGGCCAGATCGGTCGCGGGGTCACGCCCTGCGACCACGGCCGCAACGGTGCGGCCATCGACGAAGGTGACACGCGCGTCGTTCACCCGCTGCACGACGTGCTCGTTGGTGAGCAGATACCCATCGGGGGTTACCACGACGCCCGAACCGGCGCCGCCGCGGGCGCGCTCGGCCTCGAGCGCACCGCCTACGTAGACGCTGACCACCGCCGGACCCACCCGCTCCACGGCTCCCACCACGGCAGTGGAGTATCCATCGAGCGGCTCACTCACCACCGCGGATTGCGGCGGGCCGGACGCAGTTGGCTCCTCGGATGCGTCGTGCGACGCAGGCAGTTCGCTGTCGAGCATTCGCGCTGGGATGGGGACCGTCGGGATGAAACTCAAGGGATGGGACACGCGGGCCCCGATTCCTGCGAGAATCGTTCGACAGCCGCATGATCACCCTCACGCAAACCGCCATACTCTTGGCAGCGGCCGTCCTCGCGGTGTCGCTCTCTCGGTTCGCGCGCCTCTCCTCGATCCTCGGCTACCTGGCGGCGGGGCTCGCGATCGGCCCGTGGGGCCTGAATCTCATCGGCAATGTCGATCGCATCATGCAGGTGGCCGAGTTCGGCATCGTCCTGCTGCTCTTCATCATCGGGCTCGAGCTGCAGCCGACGCGGCTGTGGGTGATGCGCCGGATCGTTTTCGGGCTCGGCACCGCACAGGTCGTGCTGTGTACGTTGCTGCTGGGTGGGATCGCGTGGGCGCTCGGACAAGCCCCGATCGCCGCCGCGGTCATCGGCTTCGGTCTGTCGCTGTCCTCGACGCCTCTCGTGCTGCAGGTGCTCGCCGAGCGGCGCGAGCTGCACACCCAGCACGGCCGCGCTGCCTTCGGCATCTTGCTCTTCCAGGATCTCGCGGTGCTCCCGGCCCTCGCGGTCCTGCCGCTGCTCGAGCCGAACCCGACCGCACCGGCGCACGGCGGCCCCTGGTGGCTCAGCCTGCTGAAGCTGCTCGCCGTGGGAGTCGTGGTGCTGGTCGGCGGCGGGCGGCTCGTGCTGCGGCCCGCGTTGCGCCTCGTCGCGCGTGTGCAGGTGAGCGAGGTATTCACGGCGGCGGCGCTGCTCACGGTAATTCTCACTGCATTGCTCGCGAATCGCGTGGGGTTGTCGGCGGCGCTGGGGGCGTTTCTCGCGGGCGTGCTGCTCGCGGACAGCGAGTTCCGGCACGAGCTCGAGGCGGACCTCGAGCCGTTCAAGGGTTTGCTGCTCGGCCTGTTCTTCATATCCGTCGGCATGGCGGCGAACCTGGGCTTGCTGCGCTCTGAGCCGCTCGAGCTGCTGGCGCTCACCGTGGGCTTCCTGCTGGTGAAGATCGTCGCGATCAGCGCTCTCGGCAAGCTCGCGCGGCTGCGCGGGGACTCCCCGCTGCGGCTGGGATTCGCGCTCCCGACCGGGGGCGAGTTTGCCTTCGTGCTGTTCACGCTCGCCGAGCGCGGGCGGCTCATCGATGCGGCCACCTCGGACCTGCTGATTCTCGCCGTGACGCTGTCGATGATGCTGGGGCCGCTGCTGCTCATTGCGTACGAGGCGGCGAGCCGCCGCTGGCAGAAGGCAGCGGAGGCTCCGTACGACGATATCGACGTGCACGACATCCCCGTGATCATCGCGGGCTTCGGACGCTTCGGTCAGATCGTGGCGCGCGTCCTGCAGGTGAAGGGCATGCCCTTCACAGCCCTCGACAGCAGCCAGACGCACGTCGATTTCCTCAGGCGTTTCGGCAACCAGGTCTACTACGGCGACGCATCGCGACTCGACCTGCTGCGCGCGGCCGGCGCACAGAGCGCCCGTGTGCTGGTGTTGGCGATCGACGACGTCGATGCTTCGGTGCGCGCTGCGAGCGTGGTGCGCCAGCAGTTCCCGCACCTGCGCATCTTCGCGCGAGCCCGCAGCCGCCAGCACGCTTTCGCGCTCATGGATGCCGGAGTCACCGAGATCATTCGCGAGACTTATGCATCGAGCCTCGAGATGGCCGGCGCGGTGCTGGAAGCGCTCGGGGAAACCGCCAGCAGCGCGCGCGAAGCGGTGCGGCGATTCCGCCAACACGACCAGCAGACTCTCCAGGCGCAGTACCAGGTCAAGGAGGACGAGGAGAAATTCCTCGCTACCACGCGCGCCGCCGCGCAGCAGCTCGAGACCTTGTTCGCGGCCGACGAGGCGAGTGCCGAAGCGACGCGGCGACATGGATGAGGCGCGCAGCGTCCGCGATTTCTGGTTCGGCACGGTGCCGCTGTCGGCGGACGTGCTGAATCGGCGGCTCCTCTTCTGGTTCGGGGACGGAGCTTGCGCACTGCGCCAGCGGCGCGATGAGCACATTCGCGCGCGCTTCGGCGGGCTGCTCGAGCGGGCGGCGAGAGGGGAGCTTGCCGCCTGGGCCGATGGGCCGCGGCGGCGCTTGAGCCTCATCATTCTTCTGGACCAGTTCCCGCGCAGCATCTACCGGGGCACTGCGCGCGCGTTCGCCTGCGACGCTCAGGCGCTCGGGCTGACGCTGTCGGGCATGCAGTCGGCGGCCGATGCGGCACTGTCGGTGGGTGAGCGAATGTTCTTCTACATGCCGCTGCAGCACGCCGAGAGCCGCGAGGTGCAGGAGGAATCGGTCGCTGCCTACCGGCGGCTCCTCGCCGAGGCCCCCGAGGAGCTGCGCCAGACCTTCGCCGCAGCGCTGCGTTCGGCCGAGAACCATCGCTCCATCATCGAGCGCTTCGGCCGCTTTCCTCACCGTAACCGCGTAGTCGGGCGCACCGGCACGGCAACAGAGCTCGAGTGGCTCAGCGCGGGCGGCGAAAGCTTCGGTCAGTAATCTGCGGCGAGCCGCTCGAGGTGGCGAAGACGACTCTCTAGCTCGCGCTGCGCCTCGAGCAGATCCACCGCGAGAGCCGCACCGCTCACGTTGACACCGAGATCGCGAATCAGCCGGCCGGCGATGCGCAGCCGTGGAAGCGCCGTGGCCGCCACCTGCCAGTCGCCCGGGGCCCGCTCGCGCGAGGACACGACCCCGAGTGCTGCGAGCTCCAGCACCGCTTCGAGATCGAGCCGGCATAGCTCGCAGATCTCGCTCACGGCGATCCAGTCACCCTCACCGAGGAGGTGCGCTTCGAGTACCTGTGTCACCCGCACCATGGATCACCTCGCCTCGTACGCGCGCGGATCAAAGTTGAGTTTCGCCCGCATTTGCTCGTAGAGCGCCTTCGCCTGCGGAGAATCTGCCGGCGGCAGCACCACCTTCAACTGCACGTACTCATCCCCGGGGGGCTGTCCCGGCAGTCCGCGCCCGCGCAGGCGCAGCTTCTGGCCGGACTGGGCCCCAGGCGGAATGCGCATCTCGACCGGGCCACCGAGTGTTGGCACGGTGACGCTCGCTCCGAGTGCGGCCTCCCACGGTGCCACCGGGAAGGTGATGGTCACGTCGCGGTTGTCCAGGGTGAAAACCTTGTCCGGGAGGATGTGCGTCTCGAGGTACAGATCTCCGGCGCTGCCCCCGCCCGAGGCGGGCTCGCCCTGCCCGGCGAGCCGGATGAGTCGACCCTCGGTGACGCCCGGCGGGATGGCGACCCGCACCGTATGCGAGCGCAGCTCGATCGAGCCGTCGGGCTTCACTTCGGGACGCTTGAGCTCCAGCATCCGCGTGGTACCGCGGTACGCCTCCTCGAGAATGATGTCGACACGAGCGTGGTGATCGCGTCCGCCCGCGCGGCTCCCCGCACCTCCAAAGGGTGAACCACCACCGAACAGCGAAGAGAAGAAGTCGCTGAAATCCTCTTCACCGACGGTGCCGCCCCCAGCGGCTCTGCCGGCATAGTAGCGCTGGCCGCCGCCCGCACCGGCCGGGCGTCCGGAAAACTCGAAGCCGCTGCCCCAGTCCGGCGGCGGCCGGAAAGGCTGACCCGACTTCCAGTCGCTGCCGAGCTGGTCGTACGCGGCGCGCTTTTCCGGGTCGCGTAGCACTTCATACGCCTCCTGCATTTCCTTGAAGCGGGCTTCGGCGTTCGGCTCCTTGCTGACATCCGGGTGATACTTGCGCGCGAGGCGGCGATACGCGGTCTTGATCTGATCCGCGGTGGCGGAGCGCTCGACGCCCAAGATCTTGTAGTAGTCCCGGAATTCCATCCAACACCCCGCCGCAACAACCTCACGTGCGATTCTAGCCGCAAGCCTGCACCGCCCCGGGGCGTGCCACACGCCACTTTGCACCGGTGCAGGGCAGGCAGGCACGGCCCACGCCATGCGCATGCCCGCCGCCCTGCGGTACATGGGGCACGGAACTTGCTTCCTCAAGCGGGCGGCAAAGTATGGTGGCCCGACGATGCGTCTTTCCCGATCCCCGCCCCTGAGAAATCTGCGGGCGTTCTGCGTGGCCGCGCGCCACCTGAGCTTCAAGTTCGCGGCGGATGAGTTGTGCCTGACACCCTCGGCGGTCAGCCACCGGATGAGGGAGCTCGAGACCATGCTCGGCATGCGACTCTTCGAGCGTCGGACCCGCGCTCTCGAGCTCACGGCAGCCGGCCACCGCCTGCTCGAGGAAGTGGAGCCGCTGCTCGATGGACTCGACCGCGCACTGGCGCAGTTCGCCCGGCAGGATGGCCGCGAAACGCTGCGCGTCCGCGCGCCAGCGCTGTTTGCCAACGAGCTGCTGATCCCACGACTCGATGAGTTTTGCGAAGCGCATCCGCTGATCGATGTCCAGCTCGACACGCGCGACCCTCGGCCGGTCAGCCACCCCCCGACAGCGGACGTATCCATAGTTCTTGCCGATACACCGCCCGCGGGTGTCCGGAGCGCTCGGCTGTTCTCCAGTCCGCTGACTGCGGTCTGCGCGCCCCAGCATGCCGGTCGCGTCGCGCGACTCGGGCGTCGGGTGTTCGGCACCTTGCCGCTGATCGTCGATCGGACCCGTCCGCTCGCGTGGAGCAGTTGGGCCGAAGAAGTGGGCCTCGAGAGGCCCGAGCCGCGCCAGGTCATCGAGTTCGACACCATGATCGCCGCGGTACGCGCGGCCGAGCGCGGGCTCGGCATCGCGCTCGTGCCTGTGATCCTGTGTCAGTCGTGGATACGTACCGGTGCGCTGGTGCGCATGTTTGCCGTGGAGCTTGCGACGCCGGAGGCCTACTACCTGGTGAGTCGGCAGCGCGATGCGGACCGCCCGCCGGTCAAAGCGCTGACCCGCTGGGCGCTCGCGCAGTACAGCGCCGCCTGAAAAGCTCTCATGCGTATGAGCAGTTCTTTTCGTTTGTTCGCCTGCCGGCGACTTCGTATCCTCGACCGGCGCGCTGCGGACATCGCGACGACCGGAGCGGGAGACGGTGTGTCAGGCTTCGATCCCCCTCGGGCGGCACCCGTCTCCCCTCCGATCACCCGCCTGAAAAAAAGGCGCCGCGAAGCGGGGGAAGTCGCATCGCGGCGCGCAGAAGCGAACACGGGGAATTGTTCGCAACTGCACTGTACTGAGCAAAGCCTGTGCCAAACTATCAAACCTTGTAAAAACAATGGCTTATGGTCTGAACGGCCGGCGTGCGCGAGTGACGCGAATTGTCAATTTGGAGCGTGAGGCAGCACTGTCGGGTCAACTGCCGTCAGGCCGGGCGCCGCCGTCGGAGCCTGGCCAGCCGATCAGCGCGGCAGCACCGGTAGGCAGGCCTGAGCCTGCTCTTTGAGCGAGTCGCATATGGCGCGCGCCTGCGCCTCGCCGGAGGCCGGCGCCTGTAGCCGGTAGAGCTGCTGTGAATCACTCTCGGCGACCACTATTCGCGGTGACAGGTTTCCCAGCTCGGCTCCAAAGCGGCCCTGGAGCCGCCGCCACTCTCGATCGGCACTCGCCTCGCTGCCGAAAGCACCGAGTTGAATGCTGTAGCCGTTCTGACCGATCTCGGTTGCCGCAGCGGGCTTGACCACCGCATCGTCTGTCGCCTGTGCGGCCTCGCCCGGCGCGGCCCGACCGTCTCGCGAGGGTGCCTGCACGGCCTCGCCCGTGGTCGCCCCTGCCCCGCGGGTGTCGGACTGGGCGACCCCTTCGGGGATAGCCTCGGGTGGAGTGGCTCCAGCCGTCGCGAGGCGTAGGGCCCGCACACCGGAGCCGCCGAAAGCGGCAGCCTCCTCAGCTGTCGGTGGCGCAATACGCGGCGCGGATCCGAGCGAGAACGACTCGATGCGGATGCGCGCATGCTCCGCCCATCTGCCGCTCGGGTGATGCGCCAGGAAGTCCCGGTAGGCCTCGACGGTCCCGATACGATCGGCGTACTGAAAATCGCGGCGCACTTCGAGCTGTACGATCCGGTTGCGCGCCTCGTTCGCGAGCTCACTGTCGGGATGCTGCTCGACGAAACGTTGCCAGGCCTCGGTCGTATCCGCGCCCTCGGCGGAATGCCAGTCCTGCTGCTCCTGGCCACACGCGGCCGCCACCCCGGCTAGGAGGGTAACGAGGGCGACTCGTCGTGCCTGGAATGTGACCATGGTCGGCATCCTTGGAGGACCGGCTTCGTATTATGACTCCGCATTATGACCCCGGGCGCGCCCTTACGGAGCTGCGGATGACCCAGACATTGAAGCGCAGGCTGATCGATCAGATTGGCGACTCGCCGACTTTCGTCGCCGAGGGGTCCCGGGTGACCGGCGATCTGGAAACGGCAGGCCCGCTCGTGGTGTGCGGTGCAGTCCGGGGTGATGGGAGGATCGGCGGTGCGCTGCGCATGGCCGTGACCGCCCAGTGGGAGGGCGAGATCCACACACAGGCCGCAGTGATCGCCGGAAAGATCACCGGAAAGCTGGTAGTCGAGGACAAGCTCGAGGTTGGGATGACTGCGGTGATCCGTGCCGACATCGTGGCACGCAGCATCGCCGTGGCGCGGGGAGCGATCATCGACGGCGCCGTGACCGTGACCAGCGGTCAGCCGGTGATGCAATTCGACGAGAAGCGCGCAGCGCGCTGACTGAGTCTTCAGGTCTCGCGCAGCTCCACTGTCGCCTCGTCCGGCCGCGGGAGCGGCGGCGTGTCGTCCGCTCCGAGGAGTCCCAGGATGCGCCGCTCGAGCCAGGTCGGCCCTCGCAGCTGCTCGAAGAAGCCGCAGTGTCCGCCGTAGCGCGTGACCGTCAGGGAGAGTGCTGGCGCGCGTGCGAGCTTTACGAGACCAACCGCTGGGATGATGGGGTCATCGAGCGCCGTCAGGATGCTCGAGGGCACTTCGAGCTTCGCGAGCCGCGCGCCGGTGATGGCGTAGCCATTCAGATAATCCTCGAGGGAAGGAAACTCGGTGTGCGAACGCACCAGCTCCGCGGTCATGAGCTTCAGGTCGCGCAATCCGGCGAGCGGGGCGAAGTCGTAGGTGTCCGGCCAGCACTGCTGCTTCTTCTGCAGGCTCCGCAGCCACTTGCGCACGAAGTAGCCCTCGTAGCCCGGCATCCCGCGTTGCAGGGCCGCCAGAGTTTCCACCGGCTCGAGCACCGGTGACACCGCGACGACACGCGCGAGGTTCAGTCCCGCGGCGACCGCCTGCGCCGCGACGCGCAGCATGAAGTTGCCGCCGAGCGAGAAGCCCACGAGCTGCAGCGGCCGGCCCTTGGCGAGACGCTGCAGGGCCGAGACCGCTCCGACGACTTCGGGCAAGCGGCAGGAGTGGAACAGCTCGCGGTTCAGATGATGCGTCTCGCCGTGATCGCGCAGATTGAGTCGCACCACCTCGAAGCCACGCTCGAACAGCTGTTGCGCAAGGGACAGGACGTAGAGCGAGTCGGCACTGCCCTCCCAGCCGTGCAGCAGCACGACCGGCACGGAGGTCGCGTGCGCGGGCGTGGAGATGAAGCACTGCAGGCGAACGCCCTCGCCGCAATCGAGCAGCTGCTCGCGCGCGGCGGCCAAGAGTGGGGCCGACTGCCGCAGGAGTCGGCGACGGCGCCAGGCGGTGCTCGCCAGCATCGACTGCAGATGATGGTTGCGCAGCCAGCGTGCCGGCCGGAAATCGTCGTCAGCGGTCGGCACGGACTGGACCGTCGGCTTCAATGCACGCGGATCTCGACCCGGTTGTTGGCAGCCGCGGCGCGGTTCCACTCACCGGCGATGAGGCCGGGGGTCGCAGGCGGGTAAGGGGCGAGCACGTTTGACGGATCACCCCCCGATAGCTGCACATCGAGTGCACCGCGTGTCGTGCTGCGAATCTCCCCGATGAGGTTGGCGAGGACGAGTGGGGTCCGTTGGCTGACGGTGAGTGCGTCTTCCGAGGGGTTGCCGACCAGGTCGCAGCGCGAGAACAGCGTCTCATCGGGCGCGGGCGAATATCCCTCGAGAGCGTTGCCCACGAGACAGAAGCGTCCTGCAAAAGTCTTGATGTCTGCAACGCCCGTCACCTTCTGACGCGCAAGCCGGTAGAGCTGCTGGCGGATGAGGTCAAGGCGCGCGCCGCCGAACGGCTCGGCTCCGTAGGGCACCGGCACGATTATCGGCTTGCTCTGGTCCGCTGTCGCCGACGGGGGCGAGGAAGGCTGGGACGCTTCCGCCCCCGGCGAAGAGACGTCAGCCGCAGTCGCCGGTCCCGCCCGCTGCGTATGCAGCTGCGCGACTTCGACCTCGAGCCGCTCGAGGAGTTTCACGCTGCGCCACCACAGGGCGCTGCTCGTGAGCGCGATGGCGAGCGCCACGCAGGCGACGATCCAGGCCCACGGTGTCGTGGCAGGACGAGGCGGGGGCTCGGCAGGGGTCAGCGGCGGGGCCGGGGGCAGTGATTCCAGCAGCAGTGCGCGCACCTCGGCGGTGATGCGATCGGTCTGGGTGTCGACGCCGGCGACCAGCGCACGGCGCAGCTCGGCGAAATGCTCGCGCAACGTGCTATCGGTGAGCGCGCGGGGCGCGGCGGCCGCGGACTCGGCCGGTGCATGGTCAGTGCGCACACCCACCGCGGTGAAGCTCGACTGCTCGCTCGTGCGGCGATCGGGGACCAGGTGCAGCTGGTAGAGCACCTTGGAGACGTCGGCCGGCTTGATCTGCTTCGGCAGCACCCCGAGCGCGCCGAGCGCGCGCGCCTGTCCGAGATACACCTCACCTTCCTGGGAGGTGTACATCATGATGGGGATCGTAGCGGTGCGCGGATCGTTCTTGATCGCGCGCACGGCCTGCAGACCGTCCATTCCCTGCATCAGGTGATCCATGAAGATCACATCCGGACGGTTGCTGCTGAGATAGTCGATGGCGGCTTCGGCGCTTTCCGCGCTATCGACGTCGATGTCGTATTTTTCCAGGACGCGGGCGAGAAACAGGCGCGCGGACTTCGAGTCGTCCACGATCAAGGCCCGCTTTGCGCCCATGCCCGGCTCCCAACGCCTGCGGTTCGAAACTGCCGGCAGTGTAGCCGAGAACCGTGGGTGTTCAACTCCTCAGCACGCCCAAATACTGAGAAGCAGTCGACGGTCCGGTGCGGGTGCCGGCGAAAAAAGCGCATCGCGCCGATAGGTGCGCGCTTAGGTCCCCGGGAAATTTGGCGTCTTGCTGTTCGCTGGGCGCTTGCCGAGCGCGGTGAGCGAAATTTCCCGGGGTGCTTTTCAGGCGGCGACGCTCACCATGCGCGGCGCCGCGATCAGCTCGCGGTAGATGTCCGCGAGTCGCCGCGCCATCGCGGCCGAAGACCAGGTGCGCGCGTGCGCGCGCCCGCGCACCGCCATGTCTGCGCGCAGCTGCGCGTCGCCGAGCACGCGCACCACCGCAGCCGCGAAGACCTCGCGCTGCTCCGGCACGATGAGCGCGCCGCTCCCGGGCAGGACCGAGCGTGTACCGAGCTCGGCGGTCGATACCACCGGGACTCCCTGCGCCATGGCCTCCAGCAGCACGAGTCCCTGCGTCTCGGTGCGCGAGGCAAACACGAATACGCTGGCTGCCGCGTAGCAGTCGAGCAGTGCGCTGTCGCGCTCGAGATAGCCGGCAAACTGGACGTGGTCGGTGAGCCCGAGTGCGACCACCTGCGCGCGCAGCGCAGCGCGCGCGGGTCCTTCGCCGGCGATCACCAGCAGCGCACCGGGAACCGACTTGAGCACTTCGCGGAACATCTGCAGCAGAAAGCCGATGTTCTTCTCGTGTGCCACGCGGCCGATGTAGGTGACGAGCGGCCGCCGGGCGTCGATGCCGGCGCGCGCGCGGAAGGCGGCGCCATCCCCGCTACCGAAGCGATCGGGAGCGAGTCCGGTCGGCAGGATGTGAATGGGAGTGCGCACACCATAAGCCTCGAGCACTGCACGCATCGGCTCCGAGGGCGCGATCAGCGCCTGCACGGCGGCGCACTGGGAGCGCGTGAAGCTGCGCGCCAGGAAACGGCTGAGCGGCCGCGGCACCAGCGGCACGTAGTAGTGCAGGTACTCCTCGAAGAAGGTGTGATAGGTCGCGACGCATGGGACCCGCGCACTGCGCGCGCAGCGCACCCCGGCATAGTGCGCGATGAACGGAGTGTGGATGTGCACCAGGTCGAACGCCCCCCGTGGCAGCCCATCGAGCGTACGTGTCAGTGAACGCCACGCCATGCGCCGATCCTCGGGGTCGCGTGGCACGCGCGCCGCCGGCACGCGCAGCACACCATTCTCTTCTGCGGGCAGTGCCGCACCGCCGCCGGTGGCGGCAGCGGCCGCCGGCATCGACGGCGTATAGCGAGGCGCCACGAGCAGCGTGTCAACCGCGCAGTCAGTGAGGTCCTGCCGAAAAGTACGGATCGATGTCGAGACGCCGTTGACGCGCGGAAAGTAGACATCGGAAATGAACAGCACGCGCACGTCAGCACCTCGCGCGAAATTGCGCCCCCGCTGACTGGCGAGTCACGTCAGGCGAAGGCGAGGCCGAGCTGCGCCAGCGCCGCGCCGATGGTCGCCCCGGCGAGCACGTCGGTGGGATAGTGCAGGCCGAGAACGACGCGCGAGCCGGCGATGAGCGCGGTGAGCGGCAGCAGCACCCAGCCGAGCTCGGGAAATTGGGCGCAGGCCTGCCAGGTGAAGGACACCGCGTGGAGTGTGTGCCCCGAAGGGAAGCTGTAGCGATCGAGCGGCGCGGCAGCCTGGCTGATTCCCTGGTGCGTGATGAACGGCCGCTCACGAACGAACAGCCGCTTCAGCAGCGTGTAGAGCACGACGCCGAACACGCCGGTCAGAGCCATGACGATGGCGGGTTTCACCGCAACCGCGCCGTAGAGCAGCGGCAGCGCAAGAATGAGTGCGTACCACACGACGCCATCGCCGAGACGGCTGGCGATCTGGAACACGCGACGCGGGAACCGGCGGTGCGCTCCGCGGTTCAGCCGGCAGCACAGCCCGTACTCGGCCGCATCGATGCGCGCCATGAAGCTGTTCAACCCTGTCGCCTTCATGTGGCCCTCGCCCTCCGGTGAATGGCCCATGGGTGGACGTCTACAGCTTTGCCGAGGCGCGCGTCACCCCCATGACGGAAATGTGAAACTTTTGTTTCCCCAATGGGTTAGAAGCTATTTTGTGTGTCCTGCTTCACATATTTGATGCAGCGTGCCAAGGCAGCCCGCCACCGTCATCCTCAGGCGGGCAACGACTCCCGATGCAGCCGCTCCAACGCGGCCCTGACGAAACGCCGAGCGGCATCCGGCGCGTATGCGAAGAACAGGGAAGGCTCGGCCAGCTCGAGCTCGAGCACCCGCGGCTGCCCGGTTGCGTCACGAATCAGATCGACGCGCGCGTACAGCAACTCCGCGAACGGCACTTGCGCCACGGCGCGCTCGGCGACTGCGGTCTCATCGGCACTGGCACTGCGGGGGCTAATCTCTTCCGGGGCGAACAGTCCCGCGGTGGGTGGCGCGCCCGCAGGGAGCAGCGGTCCCTTGCGGATCGCGTGACTGAAGCGGCCTTCGATGAAGACGAGTGCCGTCTCCCCGTCGCGGTCCACCCGCTCGAGGTAAGGTTGCAGCATCATGCTGCGCCCCGCGGCGAGTAGTGGTTGCAGGTGTGCGAGGATCTCGCCGGTGTCGCTGCGTGCATGGCGGCGCGCATCGCGCGAGCCTGCGCCCACCGCCGGTTTCACGACCACCTCGGCGCACGGCTCGCGCGCCAGAAACTCTTCGAGCACCCGAGGCGGCGGCTCGGCTCCGGGATCCACGAAGGTCGTCGGTACCACCGGCACCCCACCCGCGGCAAGATCGCGCAGGTAGTGCTTGTCGGAGTTCCAGCGCACCACCGGCGGCGCGTTCAGCAACAGCGTGAGCCCTGCGGCCCGCGTCACCCAGGCGAGAAACTGCGGCAATCGCTCCGTGTAGTCCCACGCCGAGCGCAGCAGCGCCAGATCGAAGCGCGCCCAGTCGACCTCAGGATCGTCCCAAACGGCGATCTCGGCATTTGCGCCGGCAGCCGCGAATGCCGCCAGCAACGGCGGCATATCCTCATCCAGGGCACGCGCGGCGCGTGCCGTCACGAGCGCAACCGTCGGGGCCGTGGCAAGCGCGGCGTCGCGGGGTGGCGTGGGTCTCACTCGCGGATTCCCACACCGCGATTCATCAGCACTACCGCCACCGCGTAGAGCAGCAGCGCGGCCGCCGTCATCAGCGCGAAAGCGGCTCCGATATCCACATCGGAGACGCCGAGGAAGCCGAAGCGGAAAGCGTTCACCATGTAGAGGATCGGGTTGGCGTAGGAGAGGCTGCGAGCCCAGCCGGGCAGCAGACTCACCGAGTAGAACACGCCGCCGAAATAGGTGAGCGGAGTCAACACGAAGGCCGGGATCCAGTTGACCTGGTCGAAATTCTTGGCGAACAGCGCGTTGAGGAAGCCGCCGAGCGCGAAGGTGAGCGAGGTGAGCAGCAGCGCGGTCAACACCACGAGCAGGTGATGCACCTGCAGGTGAGTGAACACCAGAGACACCACGGTCACAGCAAGGCCCACCAGCAAACCACGCAGCAGGCCACCCGCGGCGTAGCCGCCCACGATCACCCAGTTCGGCAAGGGCGACACCAGCAGCTCCTCCACGTGCTTGCCGAACTTGGCGCCGAAGAAGGAGGCCACGACGTTACCGTAGGAGTTGGTGATCACCGACATCATGATGAGGCCGGGAGCGATGTACTGCTTGTAGTCGAACCCATCCATCGAGCCGACACGCCGGCCGATGAGAGTGCCGAAGATCGCGAAGTACAGCACCGCGGTTACCACCGAGGGTACGATGGTCTGACCCCAGATGCGGATGATGCGGCCGTACTCGCGGATCAACATCGTCCTGAAGCCGATCCACCGCACCACGTTCAGCCGGATCGGCGCTGCGGCCGGTTGCACCACGCTGCTCATCACGGTGTCCCGACGCGCGCACGCGCGCGGGTGGCGACCGCCGGCTGCGGGCCGCCGTCGCGCGGCGCCTCGCCCGGGCCCGCGCGTCCCTCGACCAACTGCATGAAGATCTCCTCCAGGCGATTCACCTTGTTACGCATGCTCAGCACTTCGATGCCGAGCGCCGAGAGCCGCGCGAAGATGTCGTTGAGGTTCCCCTCCTTCGACACCTCCACTTCGAGCGTGTGGTCATCGACCAGGGTTGCCACATAGCCTGGCAGCGGCGGCGCGACCGCCAGCGGTTCGCGCAGGTTGAGCACGAAGGTCTCGAAGTGCAGGCGGCGCAGCAGGCTGCTCATGCGGTCGCGCTCGACGATGCGGCCACCGTTGATGATGGCGATATTGCGGCACAGCGTCTCGGCCTCCTCCAGGTAGTGCGTGGTGAGGATGATGGTGGTGCCGCGCGAGTTGATCTCGCGCAGGAAGTCCCACATCGAGCGGCGGATCTCGATGTCGACGCCCGCAGTGGGCTCATCGAGGATCAGCAGCCGCGGCTCGTGCATCAGCGCCCGCGCGATCATCAGGCGGCGCTTCATGCCCCCGGACAGGCCGCGCGACATGCCATTGCGCTTGTCCCACAGCTGCAGCTGCTTCAGATATTTCTCCGCCCGCACCCGCGCCACCGGGCGCGGGATGCCGTAGAAGCCCGCCTGGTTCACCACGATGGTGAAGGGGGTCTCGAACATGTTGAAGTTGATTTCCTGAGGCACGATGCCGATGCAGGCCTTGGCTGCCTCCAGTTCGCGATCGATGTCATGGCCGAAGACGCTGGCGGTGCCGGCGGTCTTGTTCACGAGCGAGGTGATGATGCCGATGAGCGTGGTCTTGCCGGCGCCGTTCGGGCCGAGCAGTGCAAAGAAGTCCCCGCGCTCGACGTCCAGATCGACGCCGCGCAGCGCCTGCACGCCGTTGCTGTAGGTCTTGGTGAGTCCGCGTACCGAGAGTGCGTTCATGAGCGGGAGAATCGGGGCTGGCGCGCCCCTGTGCAAGTGAGCCGGCCGCAGTCGGCGGGCGCACCGACGCCAGAATCAGTGTCGCGGTGTCGCGGACGCACGGACAATGCCTCCGGCGGGGTATTGACGGCGCGCCAGCCGCGCCGGGCAGTCATCTCAACTTGCCGTCTTCAGGAGGTCGTCTGCCTGGCGCTCATCGAGCAGCGGCGGCTCATTGCGGTCCTGCCCCGCCTCTGCCGGCTGCCGTGCCACGGCCGCCGTGGCCCCCTCTGCGGTCCCTTGGAAAGACCAGCCATCTCGTCCGCGCGCCTTGGCGGCGTAGAGCGCCACATCGGCCAGGCGCACGGCACGCTCGTGGCAGTAGTCGCCGCCGGGCTCGACGGTGGTGACTCCGAGACTCACCGTCACGTAGGGGCGCGTGCTCGAGGCGGAGTGCGCGATGCCGAGCTGGGCTACGGCGCTGCGCACCTCCTCGGCTGCGCCCGCCGCATCGACGCTTCCGCTGTCCACGAGAATGGCGATGATCTCCTCTCCGCCGTAGCGTGCGACGATATCGAGCGGGCGGCGGCGCGCCGCGCCGCGCACCGCCGCGGCGACTTCCCGCAGGCAGCGATCACCTTCCTGGTGTCCGTAACGGTCGTTGAAGGCCTTGAAGTGATCGACATCGATGAGCATCAGCGACACCGGCAGCCGCGCGAGCCGCGCGTGTTGCCACAGGTTGCGTGCCTGCTCCTCGAGAGCAGCGCGGTTGAGGAGTCCGGTGAGCCCGTCGTGAGTCGCGACTTCGGCGAGACGCCGGCGCTCGAGGAATGCGACGCGGTTGGCGTACTCGAGCGCGTAGCAGCCGGCGCCCCCGATGACGTTGGCGCACAACAGCACGAACAGCGAGTAGGTCGCCACGGGTGCGGCGATCGCGCCGCCGAGTGCGGCGAGTGCGTACGCCACCATCAGCAGCGCGTTACTGCGCAACGCCGCGTTGAACGACAGGCCGAGCATGAAATAGAAATAGAAAACTGCCAGCAGCAGCCGTGCGGCCACCAGCGGCAGCTGCGCCGGGGTTGCTTCCACCGCCATCAGCACGGTTCCGACACCGAAGAGCGGAGCCGCGATCTGGATCGACGGCTGGTACCAGCGCAGGTACAGGCGCGGTGTAGTGAGCACCAGCATGATGAGCACGAGCGGCAGCTGCAGCCCGAAGCGCCAGATGTCCGGCCGCGCCAGGCGCGGCCCGACCAACAGCCAATGATCGATGACGGTGAAGCCGAGCACGGTGGACAGAGCTACCACCAGGCTCATGCGGATCCACGGGCGCGCCGCCGCGCGGTAGCTCAGTAAGAAGTGCCGTTCCAACTCGGCATCGGGAAAGCGCAGCAATGCGCGCCGCGCGCGAGTTGCGATGGAGGACCGGACCTGTGCCTGCGTGCTGCGCAACCCGCAGCCCCCTGCGGAGACTCGATTACGGCATCAGCGCAATGCTTCGCCCCCGCGCTTCTCCTTCGCGGACGCCTTCACGCGCGTGCGCCATACCTCGTACGGATCCCAACCTGACCGCGGAGCCGCGAGTCTGTCGAGATCGTGTCGAGCGAGGTCATCTCTGCTGAGATCATCCACCGTCCCGGTGAATTCCTCGTTCGCCGCCGGCGGCGTCAGCCGCTGACGTGCGGGGATTCCTTCCGCGCCTTTCCTTTTCATCTGCTCGCGCTCCTGCTTATGTCGACCAGAGCCTTTATGTTGCTTCCTTCGGCCCGTGCGCCGTCCGTAGTGCGACGTGGCTCACAGAGTCTATGTCGTCTGCGAACCAAAAGCTAACTTGCGAAGTGCCTGATTATGTTAACGTTATGTCAGCTGCGCTGCAGTGTGTGCCAGCTCACTTCCGCAGCGTGTGTCGGCTGAAACGCACATGAGGATTTGTCACTTTTTTCTCACCTTGTGTTGCATCAGTCCGCAAAGTAACGCTCAAGGTACTCCTCGAACGTTCCCCGATCGCCAGCCTCGATCGACTGCTGCGCCGCGAGTGACTCGCGGGCTTCGCGGGAGAATTCCCGCAGACGCTCCTCGTTGGGTGGGTACAGGTCGAGAAAATAAGCCTTGTGTGTCGCGGACATGCGCAGGGCAAGATCGAAGAACGGCTCCCCGGCCGTGAGCTCGGCCAGAAGCCGTGCCGAAGGCGTGAGCGCTGCATCCTCGATCTTCGCGGCCTGTGTGGCGAGCGCCTGCGAGTAGGGTCTCGAGGGATCACCGTGATCCAGAGCTTCGCAGATGCCGGTCATGGCATCGAGCAGCTCGCGTGCCCACTCGCGCATCGGCACGCTGCGTCCCTCACGCCACAGCATCAGGCCTGGCTCGCGGCCGCGCCGCGCCACCGTCAGATGGTTGTCATCCAGCGTTCCCTGTTCGGCGGGATCGATCGGTGCACTGTCCTTCATCAGACACAGCGCGAGAAACGCCTCGAGGAATCGCAGCTTGTTCTGATTGACGCCGACCGGATCGAAGGCGCTGACATCGAGCGCGCGAACTTCCACATATTCAACCCCGGCGCGGCGCAGCGCCTTGGTGGGACGCTCGCCCGAGCGCGCGACGCGCTTCGGGCGGATGAAACTGTAGTACTCATTCTCGATCTGCAGGATGTTGGCGTTCAGCTGGCGCCACTCGCCGTTCACCTTCACGCCGAGAGCCTGGTACGGCGGGTACGGGGTGGTGATGGCACGTGTCAGATCGTGCACGTACTCCTCGAGATTGTTCACCGAGACCGAGAGTCCGGCCTGGCTGCGGTTGCGGTAACCGACGTCGCTCATGCGCAGGCTGGTGGCATACGGCGCGAACGCGCTGCCGTCCCCGAAATCATCGAGCCCGAAGCGGCGGCCGCGCAGGAACGACTTGCACACCACCGGAGAGACGCCGAACAGGTACAGCACCAGCCACCCGTAGCGGCGGTAGTTGCGCAGCAGATCGAAGTAGCACGCGGATATGAACGGCTGGCCGTGTCCGGAGGCGCCGCGCGCCGCCGCCCACGCCTCCCAGAACGGCAGCGGAAAGGAGTAATTGAAGTGCACACCGGAGATCGCCTGCATCATGCGCCCGTAGCGCAGGCCGAGGCCGTTGCGATACACGGTCTTCATGCGGCCGACGTGCGAGCTGCCGTACCGCGCGAGCGGAATCTCTGCATCGCTCGCGATCGCGCACGGCATGCTGGTTGCCCACAGCAGCTCCTCGCCGAGGTGCCGGTAGACGAACTGATGCAGGTCGAGCAGGTACTGCAGCAGTTCCCAGCTGTGAGTGAAGGCCGGGGTGACCAGCTCGATCAGCGCCTCGGAGTAATCCGTGGTGATGTGCTCGTTGGTGAGCGCCGAGCCGAGCGCGACCGGGTGCGGAGTGTGTGCCAGGCTCCCGGATGGCAGCACGCGCAGCGATTCCTTCTCCACGCCCTTGTGCCCGCCCTGCAGCCGTTGCGGCTCACCACCGTGGTGCAGCCTCGCGAGCCGCCGCTCGAACACGCGGTCGATCCCCGGTCGGCTCATGGGTGTTCGACGCGGACCGCGCTACCAGGGACGACGGCCGCTGAGCACCTCGATGAGCAGGGTGAAGTCCCCGCGCAGACTGTAGAGCGGATGGCGAAAGGTGGCGGGCGCGTTGCGCTCGAACAGCCAGTGACCGAGCCATGCCGGCAGGTAGCCCGCGAGCGGGACTGCCAACAGCCATGCCCAGCGACCGAGGACAATGGCAGCGGTCGCCGCAGTGAGTGCCAGCAGCGTGCCCGCGATGTGCAGGCGGCGCGAGGTGCGGTTGGTGTGCTGTTGCAGATAATGAGGATAGAACTCGCCAAAGCTCGCAAACCGCGACGGCTGCATTGCTCGGGCATCTTGCCGTCTCGCCCCTCGTCCGCGCAAATCAGACGAGCAGTCGCAGCAGGCTCGCGGCAGTGCACAGCACTACGGCCGCAAGCGGCGGCACACGCCCACTGCCGAGCGACAGCAAGCCGATACCGGCGACGGCGACGTCCGCGCCGTCGTGCACACCACTCAGCCAGACCGGGTCGTAGAGTGCTGCCGCCAGCACACCGACCACTGCCGCATTGACACCGGTCACCGCGGCACGCAGGCGGGCGTGGTGCGCAAGCGTGGTCCACACTGACGACCCGGCCAGTGCCAGCAGCAGTCCCGGCAGGAATATGGCGATGAGAGCCATCGTGGCACCCGCTGGCGGTGCGCCCGGAACGGCAATCGCGCCGAGGTAGGCAGCCACGCTGAACAGCGGCCCCGGCACCGCCTGTGCAAGACCGTAGCCACCCAGAAATGCGTCATCCGACAGCCAGCCGGCCGGCACCAGCGCGGCGCGCAGCAACGGCAGCACGACGTGTCCTCCGCCGAATACCAGCGCGCCCGCGCGGTAGAACACCTGCGCGAGAGCGAAGCCGCTGTGCGGGTAGCGCCAGGACAGCACCGGGAGGCCAAGGAGCAGCACTGCGAATGCGCCGAGCGACAGCGTCCCCGCCCACTGCTCTTTCGCAATGCCCTGCACCGCCACCGCGGCCGGGCGACACCAAACTGACCCGGCCGCCGCTGCCGCCAGCAGTACCGCGAGCTGCGCGCCCGCACTGCCGCTCGCGAGGAGCAGCACCATCGCGCCCACTGCGATGAGCCAGGTGCTCGCATCCGTGCACAGCCGGCGCGCCATGCTCCACACCGCCTCTGCGACCACCGCTACCGCCGCCAGCTTCAGTCCGTGAACCAAGGCGCTCACGAGCGGCCCCTGCACGCGTGCCGCCAGCCGTGCGCAGGCATACAACAGCAGCGCCGAGGGCAGCGTGAATCCGAGCCACGCCGCGAGTGCGCCTCGCCAGCCCGCCCGATGCAGACCGATGAGAAAGCCGACCTGGCTGCTGGTCGGCCCGGGAAGGACCTGGCAAAGCGCGACGAGCGCTGCGTACTCCTCACCGCTCAACCAGCCGCGCTCGCGCACGTAGGTGCGCTCGAAGTACCCGAGATGCGCGATGGGTCCGCCGAAGGAGGTGAGGCCGAGCCGCAGCGCTATGCGCAGTACCTCTGCCGCGCCCTGCGGCTCGCGCCGTGCGCCCGTCAGCCGCGCTCCACGATGGCGGTGACGCCCATCCCGCCGGCCGTGCACACCGAGATCAGTCCGCGCTTTGCCGTCGCGTCGCCGGCGAGGAGCTTCGCGAGCGTGGCCAGAATGCGCGTGCCGGTGGCGGCGAAGGGGTGGCCGAGGGCGACGCTGCCGCCCTTCACGTTGAGGCGTGCACGATCGATGCTGCCAAGCGGCCCGGGCAGTCCCAACACGTTGCGGCAGTAATCCGGCGACTCCCACGCCCTGAGCGTGCACAGCACCTGCGCCGCGAACGCCTCGTGTATCTCGTAGTAATCGAAGTCCTGCAGCGTGCTGCCGGCGTCACGCAGCATTGCAGGCACGGCGTACGTGGGCGCCATCAGCAAACCTTCCTTGCCGCCCACGAAATCGACCGCCCACGCCTTGCCGTAGCGGAGGTAGGCGAGCACGGGAAGCGAGCGTTGCGCCGCCCACTCGGGAGTCGCGAGCAGCACCGCGCTCGCGCCGTCGGTGAGCGGAGTGCTGTTGCCCGCGGTGAGCGTGCCGTCGGTCGCGAAGCTCGGACGCAGCCGCGCGAGCTTCTCGAGCGAACTGTCCGCACGGACGTTGTTGTCGGTCTTGAGGCCGAGGTAAGGAATCACCAGATCATCGTAGAAGCCTTCGCGCCAGGCGCTTGCTGCCTTGAGGTGACTGTCATAGGCAAGCTGATCCTGTTCGACGCGCGTCACTTGCCACTGCTTCGCCATGAGCTCGGTGCTCTGCCCCATGGAGAGCCCCGTGCGCGGCTCGATCACCGCGGGCAGCACCGGCTTGAAGTGCCTCAAGCGCAGGCCGAACCAGGGCGACAGACGCTCCCAGGCGCTGCGGCCGCGGTAGCTGGCGAGCAACAGCTGCTGATAAGAGCGCGGGTAGACGATCGGCGCATCGCTGATCGAATCGGTGCCGCCGGCGATGCCGGCCTCGATCTGTCCGAGCGCGATCTTGTTGCCGATATCGACGGCGGCTTCGAGGCCCGTGCCGCAGGCGCGCTGCATGTCGAGCCCAGGCGTGTGCGGATCGAGGCCGCTCGCGAGCACGCATTCGCGCACCAGGTTGTAATCGCGCGAGTGCTTGATGACCGCGCCGGCCGCTACATCGCCGAGCCGCTCGCGCTGGAGGCGGAAGCGCTCGACCACGCCGCGAAACGCGGCGGTCAGCATGTCCTGGTTGCTGGCGGTGGCGTAAGCCGAATAAGAGCGCGCGAACGGAATGCGCACGCCACCGACGATGGCGACCCGCTTGATGACGGATCCGACGAGCATGAATCCCTCCCTTGGCGCGGCGCGTTAGAATGCCACCCCATGGGCCAATTCACCACCATCATGGCGCGCGACGGGCACGAGTTTCAGGCCTGGCTCGCGGCGGCACCGCAGCGCCCGCGCGGTGCGCTGCTGGTGATCCAGGAGATCTTCGGCATCAACAGTCACATCCGCACAGTGACTGATCAGTTTGCCGCCCAGGGCTACACCGCGATCGCTCCGGCGCTGTTCGATCGGGTCCGCCGTGGCATCGAGCTCGGCTACACCCCCGCGGACATGCAGGAAGGCCCAGGCTACGTGAAACAGCTCGACCCGGAAGCGACGCGGCGCGATCTCGCCGCGGCGCTCGCGGTGGTGAAGCACTCCGGGCGCGCCGGCGCCGTCGGTTACTGCTGGGGCGGAGCCCAGGCGTACCTCGCGGCCTGCGAGCTGCCGCTCGCGTGCGCGGTGGTCTATTACGGCAAGGTGACGAGCTACCTGGAGCGCAAGCCGCGATGCCCGGTGATGTATCACTACGGCAGCGAGGATCAGAGCATTCCGCTCGCCGACGTCGAGCGCATCCGCGCGGCCTATCCCGAGGCGCCGCTCTATATCTACGAGGGGGCAGGTCACGGGTTCAACTGCGAGCAGCGCAGCGCCTACAACCCGCAGGCCGCGCTACTCGCGCGCACGCGCACTCTCGAGTTCTTCACCCGTTACGTGGACCGCACGCCGGGCGACACGCCGCCTTCACCCGAGGGAGAGTCTGATTCATGAAACTGCGCGATCCGGAGCTGCTGCGCACGCACGCCTTCATTGGCGGCAAGTGGCTCGATGCGGTGAGCGGCGCGACTCACACGGTCGTGAATCCCGCGACCAGCGAGCCGATCGGCACGGTCCCGGACATGGGCATCGCCGAGACGCGCCACGCGATCGAGGCGGCATCGCAGGCGTTCCCGGCGTGGGCCGCCCTCACCGCCAAAGAGCGCGCCGCCATCCTGCGCCGCTGGTACGAACTGCTGATGGCGAACCAGGAGGACCTGGCCACGCTCATGACCGCCGAGCAGGGCAAGCCCCTCGCGGAAGCCAGCGGTGAAATCGTCTATGGCGCCTCATTCATCGAGTGGTTCGCCGAGGAAGGCAAGCGACTTTACGGAGATATCATCCCGCCACATCAGAGTGACCGGCGTCTGCTCGTGTTGCGACAGCCGGTCGGTGTGGTCGCCGCGATCACGCCGTGGAACTTTCCCCTGGCGATGATCACGCGCAAGGCAGGTCCGGCGCTCGCCGCCGGCTGCACCATCGTGGTAAAGCCCGCGAGCCAGACTCCCTACTCGGCACTCGCCGCGGCAGCGCTCGCCGGGCGTGCCGGCGTGCCCCCCGGCGTGCTTAACGTGGTGACCGGCGTCGATGCGGCCGCGATCGGCGGCGAACTCACCGCCAATCCCGCGGTGCGCAAGGTCACCTTCACCGGCTCGACCGGCGTCGGCAAGAAGCTCATGGCCCAGTGCGCCGGCACCGTGAAGAAGCTCACCATGGAGCTCGGCGGCAACGCACCCTTCATCGTCTTCGAAGACGCGGATCTCGATGCTGCAGTCGCCGGCGCCATCGCCAGCAAGTACCGCAACAGCGGCCAGACCTGCGTCTGCGCCAACCGCCTGCTGGTGCAGGCGCCCGTCTACGAAGCGTTCACGCGCAAGCTCGTGCACGCGGTTGGGCAGCTGCGCGTCGGTGACGGCCTCAAGGGTCCCACCGACCAGGGACCCCTGATCGACGCTGCCGCGCTCGCCAAGGTAGAGCAGCACATCGCTGACGCCGTGGGTAAGGGTGCTCGCGTCGCACTCGGCGGCAGGCGCCATGCGCTCGGCGGAACCTTCTTCGAGCCCACCGTCGTGACCGAGGTGACCCCGGCCATGCGCATGGCTCGCGAGGAGACCTTCGGGCCGATTGCGCCGCTGTTCCGGTTCGAGACCGAGCAGGACGCCATCCGCATGGCCAACGACACGGAGTTCGGACTCGCCGCGTACTTCTATACGCGCGATCTCGCGCGCTCGTGGCGCGTCGCGGAGGCGCTCGAGTACGGCATGGTCGGGCTCAACACCGGAATCTTCTCGACCGAGGTCGCACCCTTCGGTGGCGTCAAGGAATCCGGCGTCGGTCGCGAAGGGTCCAAATACGGCATCCTCGACTACACCGAGCTGAAATTCTTGTGCGTCGGCCTGAGTTGAGCACGGAACGCATCGGCATCCTGCTGGTCAACTCCGGTACGCCCGAGGCGCCGGAGCCTGCCGCGGTGCGCGCATTCCTGGCGCGCTTTCTCGCTGACCCGCGCGTGGTGGAGCTGCCGCGCGCGCTGTGGCTGCCGCTGCTCTACGCCATAGTGCTCCCCTTTCGTCCGGCACGCGTCGCGCGCAAGTACCGCCGCATCTGGTCGGATTCCGGCTCGCCGCTGCGCGACCTGACGGTCAAGCTGAGCGCCGCGCTCGCTGGCGTACTGGCGCAGCGGATACTCGCGCCGCTGCAGGTGGAGGTCGGCATGCTCTACAGCGCCCCGGATGTCGGCGACGCACTCGGGCGGCTGCGCGCAGGCGGTGCACAGCGCCTGCTGGTCTTGCCCCTCTTCCCGCAGTACTGCGGTGCGACCGGCGGCGCGGCGTTCGACCAGGTGAGCGCCGCGCTGCACCGCTTACGCTGGCTGCCGGATCTGCAGCTGGTCGCCGACTATCACGACCACCCGGGCTACATCGAAGCGCTGCGCGCGAGCGTGGTGGCGCACTGGGAGGCGCACGGCCGCACCCCGCACCTGTTGATCTCGTTCCATGGCATACCTGAGCGTTACGGCAGGCAGGGCGACCCCTATCACTCGCGCTGCCACGCGACTGCGCGACTGCTCGCTGACGAGCTGCTGCTGCTCGAAGGCGAATGGAGCGTGAGCTTCCAATCGCGCTTTGGACCTGCGCAGTGGCTCAAGCCTTACACGCAGGCGGTGCTCTCTGGCATGCCGGCACGCGGGGTGCGCGAGGTTACCGTCGTGTGTCCCGGTTTCGCGGTCGACTGCCTTGAGACTCTCGAGGAGATCGCCATCGAGAACCGCGCCCTCTTCATGCAAGCGGGCGGCCAGCGCTTCGAGTACGTTCCGGCCCTCAATGACAGTGCCGCTCACGCCCACTGCCTCGCGCGCCTCATCGCGCAGCGCTGTCAGGGGTGGACGCAGGGGCTACGCGAGCACCTCCCAGGCACGGCGCACGGTGCTCCTGCCTGATGTCGCTCGCACCTCTACCGCTCGCCGGAACCTTCCACGAGCTGAGTGTCGCTGTCGATGACGTGCGCACTGCGGTCGAGTTCTACGAGCGTTTGGGGTTCAGCCAGGCCTCCACCACCGACACCTTCACGCATCCTTACGGAGTACTGACCGACGGGCGGTTGTACATTGGGCTGCATCAGCGCACAGGCGTGTCGCCCACACTCACTTTCGTGCGGCCCGGGATCGCCGGCACCCTCGCCACCTTCGCCGCGGCGGGCATTCATCTCACGCGCTGTAACACTAGCGAGGAGGTGTTCAACGAGATCGCCTTCACCGACCCCTTCGGGCATGAGGTCGCGATTCTCGAGGCGCGCACGTATTCGCCCGTGGCGCGCGATGCGATCGATGTCTCGCTCTGTGGTGATTTTGCCGAACTGAGCCTGCCGGCGGGCGATTTCGCCGTGGCGCAGGCCTTCTGGGAGCCGCTGGGATTCGTCGCGGCCGAAGAGGCGCAGGTGCCTTACCCGCACCTGACACTCACCAGCGATCACCTCGATCTCGCCTTCCATCCACCGCGGGTGTGCGCACGGCCGATGCTGGTCTTCCGCGCCGCGGACATGCCGGCGCGTCTCGAGCGGCTGCGCCTGATGGGCCTCTCGCTTGCTCCCGCGCCGCATCCCGTGCAGGCCGACGCCGGCAGTGCCCTGCTCGAGGGCCCCGGAGACACCCCGCTGCTGCTGCTCGAAGGCGACGACTGAGTATCTGACAGGCCGCCCCCGCGGCTTCGCAGGCCGCCCCCGCGGCTTCGGTCTCTAAGGCTCGCGCTTGAGAGCCGCGGCCTGCGCCACGATGTGAAAACTGATCCGCATCTCATCCTGAACCTGCAGCGCGCCGAGCATTGCACTGAAGGGCGTGAGGCCAAGATCGGTCTGCCGCAGCGGAAACTCCCCCGAGGCTTCCACAGTGCTGTTTCCGCCGACCCCGCCGAGCTGGTAACGCACCGGCACCGTGAAGGCGCGCAGCCGCCCGCGCACCGAGCTCTGCACGTGCGCACGCACCGTACCGGAGTCCGCCGCCGTGCCACCTGCGGGCTCGAGTTGGAGTGACTGCAGCACGATCTCCGGATTGCCCTGCGCATCGAGCAGCGCCTGACCCAGCATGTTGCGCCGCGTTCCTTCCCTGGCGCCTTCGGATACGTCGGCAGGGAACTCCGCGGCCGGTTGCTGCGCGCGCAGCACCGCCTCGTCGACGGTGAGAGTGGCCACGGGGATGTGCACCTCGAAGCTGCTCTGCAGGATCTGCGCGGGCACGTAGATCGTGCCGGTCAGATCGTGCGAAGCGATGACGTGGTTATGCCCTGCGCTCGCGAGCGCGCCGCCGCGATAGACCAGAATGGTGAGCAGTGAAGACTGCGGGAGGATCTCGTACGGTGTGCCCACGTGCGGCGCCGGTGCCGATGGAGCGGCTGGCGCGGCCGGCAGGGGCGGTGCGGGCGGCGGAGCACGCGGCGGCGCCGGACAGCCGCTCAGCATCGCCAGAAACACCGACGTCGCGGGCAGGAGTTTCCAAGGTGCAGTCAGCCGCATAAGCTTGCGGCCATGGCACTGCGCAACACGGAGCATCGCTGGGGCGTTCTCTCCCAGATCTTCCACTGGCTCATTGTCGTCCTGGTCATCCTGCAGGTGACGCTGGCGAGCCTGGCCGATGATCTGCCGTTGGGTGCGAAGAAGCTCGCGCTGCTGGCGCGCCATAAGTCAGTCGGCATCACCATCCTCATGCTCGTCATCCTGCGGCTGTTGTGGCGTTCGCTTAATCTGACGCCACTGCTGCCAACGACCCTCAAGCCTTACGAGCGCGTCCTCGCACGCTTCACGCACGCGGCGCTGTACGTGCTGCTGTTTGCCATGCCGCTCTCCGGCTGGATGATGTCCTCAGCGCGTGGGTTCCCGGTGAGCTGGTTCGGGTTCTTTACGCTGCCGGATCTGGTGCCGAAGAACAAGTCACTCTACCGGGCGCTGCTCACTACGCACGAGACGCTCGCTTGGGTGCTGGCGGCGGTGGTGACGCTGCACGTCGCCGCCGCGCTCAAGCATCACTTCATGCTGCGCGATGACGTGTTGCGCCGGATGGTGCCTTTCACTACCCACAATCAGCGACCGAAAGCATGAACCACATCCGATCTGCCGCGGCTGCGTGCCTGGCGCCCATGCTGCTGGCGCTCGCGGGGCTCGCCGCCGGAGCCCGCGCTGCCGATGCGCCCGGCGTGACGCACTACGTGCTCGATCCCGCGAAGAGCTCGCTGGAATTCACCTTCGTGCAGGCGGGCGCGCAGAACAAGGGCCGCTTCAGGCGTTTCCAGGTGAGCTTCGACTTCTCTCCCGAGAATCTCGTGGCCAGCCGTCTCGATGTCACGGTCGAGACCAATTCGGCGGACACCGGTGATGAGGAGCGCGACGACACGCTGCGCGGTGCGGATCTCTTCGCCGCGTCGAAGTTTCCGCAGGCGCATTTTGCCGCGACCCAGATCAATCGGACCGCGGCCGGTTACGAAGCCGTCGGCAAACTGACCATCCGCGGCATGACGCGCGACGCCCGTGTGCCGTTTGCGTTCCGCACTGCCAGCGAGCATGGCGCCGAGGTGGGTCAGATGAGCGGCAAGACGAGCCTGCGCCGCCTGGACTACGGCGTGGGGCAGGGTGACTGGAAAGCCACCGACCAGCTGGGCAACGAAGTCGGGGTAGCTTTCGAGTTGCGCCTGACCGCTCACTGAGCGCGGCCATCGCCCGCGTGCGGGCGCACGTCGGTTCGGTCGAGCGCGCGCCGGCCCTCCGCCGCCTGCCACATCAGCAACACCGGCACACCGATAGCGATGTCGCGCGCCCTCTTGAGCACCGACATGGCGAGTGCCGTGTCCGTGCCCACTCCGAAGATCGGTCCGAGAAGAATGTACGCGCCTTCCTGCACCCCGAGCGCGTTGGGGATGAACACCGCAGCGCTGCGTATGGCGTACACGATGCTCTCGATGGCGATGGCGGCGGCCAGGTCGACGCGCGCCCCCATCAGGCGGAAGCCGAGCCAGACCGCCGCGCCGTTGCCGATCCACCCGGCCAGGTGCAGTGCCGTTGAAAGCGCAACTCGCGCCGGGGAACGGTAGATCGTCTCCAGCGAGGCGCTCAAGCCGTTGAGCGTCTGCCCGGCCCTGCGCAGCACTCTCGTGGCGAGCCGTGCCGTGATTTCGCCACCGCGGCGTTGCAGGGCGATGAAAAGTGCCGCCAGAATGACCGCGAGCACCAGTCCGATCGCGCAGCCGCTGATGAGCGCGGCGACCCGCGAGCTTTGCGGGACGCGCGTCACCAGAATGGCCATGCCGGCAGCGGCATAAGCGATCTGCGCCAGCATCTCGGTCGTGACGTCGGCGATCATCGAGGCCGCGGCGAGTGGCGCCGCCATACCCTGCAGTATCGCCGCACGCACGCCGAGCGCGATCCCACCGAGTTGTGACAAGGGCAGCACCTCGGCCGCTGCATCGCGTACCAGGCGCGCGCGCACGAGCAGCGAAAGAGGCGGCGCAGACTCTGCGGGCAGCAGGACCTGCCAGGCCGCGCCGAGCAGCAGGAAAAGACCGAGGGTACAGAGACAAAAGGCGGCAAAGCCGGTCCAGCCGATGGCCCCCGCGGCGGCGAGCACCGCATGCCAGCCGACGTACCTCACGAGGTAGAGAGCGAGCGCCACTCCCACCAGGGCGAGAATGGCGAGGCGTAACTTCATGTCATCGCATGAGTCGACGCGCGAGCCGCGCCAGGGCCGGCACCGCCGCGGGCCGCACCAGGCGCTCGTCGTAGGCACTCATCCGGCGCAGGTTCTCGCTGAGGCAGAGCCCGATCAGCTCAGGCACGCTGATGTCCGCACCAACCGACTTGGCGCCGCTGAGAGTGAAATTGTTGTCCTGCACACCGTGGCCGACGTTACGCGCGATGCCGATGCGCTCCCACACCAGAAAAATCCATACGCCGAGCACCTTCAGCTCGAACCACGGACGGCGCCACAGCGGCATCGTGCGCCGGTGCCACGCGGCCCAGTTGACGAAGAACAGGATGTGGCGGGCCTCCTCCTGCATCACCGGCTCGAATGTGTTGACGAGCTCGGGCGGAAAGAAACCCGAGCGCCGGGCGGATTCGAACAGGCCGAAGGCAAAAAAGCTGTCGATGCACTCGCTGTACCCGGTGAGCATGAAGGCCCATTCAGGATCGCCGGGCGCTAGGTACTCCGGCTCGGGCGCGAGCGTGATGCCATAGGCCTGCACGAGATTGGAGAGCACGCGCTTGTGCCGGCCCTCCTCGAAGGCGTTGAGCTCGATCGCCTCGCGCAGCAGCGGATCCCGGGTGACGGGGGCGTACGAGGCGACATTCAGGCGCGCCCGTCCCTCGGTCTGCACGGCGATGTCCCAGATCGGCAGGCTCACGAGCCGCTCACGCGCTTGCGCGTCGAGCTGCGGCCAGTCGATCACCGCCGGCTTGTAAGGATTGAAAGTATCGAGCAGCGTGCGGCAGAAGAGCACCTTGTGAGCCTCGCTCCCGCGTCGGATCCGCGTCTCGCGAGTGGATGCTTCGACGCTACTCATGCGCTCACGCCCGGTCGAGGCGCCTCGCCGTGACGCCCGGCAACGGGCAGCACGGTAGAAGCACCGGCGGCGGCGAAATCGCCGAAACCGCCGAGGCGTAAGGAGGCGTCGCGACAGGCCGCGACGACCTCCGGCGCGGTGAGCGCCTGCAGCTCCTCGGCGTAGCGGTAACCGCGTGCCGCGCCGGGGTACTCCGCCGTCGCGGGATGGAGATAGATCTCGCTGACTCCCTCCGGCAGATGGCGGACGATGCCGGCAAGTCGTGCGCCCGTCATCTGCCCGGACCACCGAAGCCCGAAAGTGCGCTCCGCCACGAGCAGGCCGGCCTTGGCAAGTCGCCGCCGCAGCACGAGCGCAAAGGGCACCGTGAGCGTGGTGGATGCGCTCCATGTGCGCCGCTCTACCTTGTGCAGCACCTCGCCGGGCTCGAGCGGCAACCGTACGGCACGCAGCCCGAAACGGGTGCCGATCGCGACCATCAGCCGGCCGACCAGGGGATGCAGATGGAAATGCAGGTGCGCATTGCAGTGATCGAGTGCGAGACCGCTGTCGCTGAACGCCGCGAACTGGGCGCTGATTTCGGCGGCGAGCTGCCGCCGCGCCTCGCGGCTGGCCGCGAGCCGCAGGCCGAGCACGGCCGGATTCGAGGGAAAGGTCCCCTCACGGTCGATGAGCCGCGCAACTGCGGCCGCAGGGAGCATCGGCCTCCCCTGCAGCAAGGTGAGATGCAACCCGACGCGCAGCGAATTCAGGCGACGCGCGCGCGCGATGGCGTCCGCCGCTGCCGGCGCAGCGATCATGAGACTCGCCGCCGTCAGGACGCCGCCGCGATGGGCCGCTTCGACCGCATCGTTGACCTCGCGTGCGGCACCGAAATCGTCGGCGGTGACGATCAGCCGCTTCAAACCGCGTCCCGGCGCGAGCGCAGGAAGTGAAAGAACTCCACGCCCTCCAACAAGCGGCGCTTCATGATTTCCGGGCTGGTGAACATCTCCGCCAGGATGGAGGCGATCTTCGAGGGACGGAAATAGAACTTTTTGTAGAAATCCTCCACCGCCTCGAAAATCTCGCTGTGGCTGAGATGCGGGTAGTTGAGGGCTGCGATCTGTGTGCCCTGTTGCGTCAGCAGCTCGCTCTCCTCGTGGTATAGCCAGCCATTCTCCTTGGCCTGCCGGTAAAGAAACGTTCCGGGATAGGGAGCGGCGAGCGACACCTGGATGGTGTGGGGGTTGATCTCCTTGGCGAAGTCCAGGGTCTCGCGGATCGTCTCCCGCGTCTCCCCGGGGAGCCCAAGAATGAAGGTGCCGTGGATGACGATGCCCAGATCGTGGCAATCGCGCGTGAAGCGGCGCGCGAATTCCACGCGCATGCCTTTCTTGATGTTGAACAGGATCTGCTGATTGCCGGATTCATAACCCACGAGCAGCAACCGCAGCCCGTTGTCCTTCATCACTGCAAGCGTCTTGCGCGGCACGTTGGCCTTGGCGTTGCAGGACCAGGTCACTCCGAGCTTGCCGAGCTCGACCGCCAGCGCTTCGACGCGCGGCAGGTTGTCGGTGAGCGTGTCGTCGTCGAAGAAAAATTCCCGCACCTGCGGAAATGCGGCCTTGGCCCATTTCATCTCCGCGACGACGTCCTCGACCGAGCGCACGCGGTACTTGTGGCCGCCGATGGTCTGCGGCCACAGGCAGAACGTGCAGCGGGATTTGCAGCCGCGGCCGGTGTAGAACGAGACGTAGGGATGCTTGAGATAGCCGCTGAAATAGTTCTCGACCTTGAGGTCGCGCTTGTAGACCGGCGTCACCCAGGGGAGCGCGTCCATGTTCATGAGCGTCTCGCGCGGCTCGTTGTGCACGATGACGCCCTCGCGGTTGCGCCACGAGAGGCCCTTGATGTCCGCCCACGGCCGATCCTCGGCCACTTCCTTGATGGTGAAGTCGAATTCGTTGCGCGCGACGAAATCGACCGCTGGCGCAGCCTCGAGGCTCTTCTCGGGCTCCACCGCGACGTGCGCCCCGATGAGCCCGATTCGTATGTCCGGGTTCACTTCTCTGATCTTTTCGGCCGTTTTCGCATCCGCCCTGAAGGAGGGCGTGGAGGTGTGCATGACCACGAGGTCACGGTTCCTGATCTCGGGAACGATGTCCTCGAAAGTGAGGCCGTCCGGCGGTGCATCGATCAGTTTCGAACCCTCGACGAGCGCCGCGGGCTGCGCGAGCCAGGTCGGGTACCAGAACGAGCGTACCTCGCGGGTCATCTGGTAGCGCGCACCGGCGCCGCCGTCGAAGCCGTCGAAGGAAGGAGGGTGCAGGAAGAGTGTTCTCACGGCCGCTCACTCAGTTGGGAATCGGGTGGATCGAGCCATCGCGCGCTATATGGTAACGGCCGTCGCGCCAATGCACGCGACGTGTCGTAAAACTCCAGCACCACAGGAGGACGCCGAGCAGGTCGTTGAGGGCAACCAGCCATAGCTGCCCCGGGAGCGAACACGCGCTGCGCGGCGCGGAATTTATCATGAGGCGCGCCGTCGCCGTGATCGCAACCATTACCAGCGTCGTCACGCTGCCGGCGGCGAGCACACTGCCCGCGACCGCGACCGGAAGCCCGAACGTGATACCGCTCAGGACAAAGCCGAGCGGCTGGACCGTGCGTATGGTGCGCAGCCAGCGCAGCTCGTGCCGCACCAGATCGCTCAGGTCAGCCTCGTCCACCAGCGTTTCGACCTCCACCTCGGACAGCACCGTGCGCAGGCCGAGGCGCCGGGTAAGCTCTCCCAGCCGGTAGTCATCGGGCAGCTGGTCGACGATCGCCCCGAACCCGCCGATCCGCGCGAGCGTGGCACGGCGCAGGGCGATGGTGGCGCCAAAAGCGAAGGCGCGTGAGCCGAGAGCCGCCGCCACGCGCACCGCAGGCATGAACCATTCGTTGATGAACATCGAGGCGAGCAGCGACCAGAGACCGGACCGGGGGCGTCCGCGATAGGGACAGGTCACGATCCCGACTCTCTCGTCCAGCAGAGGCGTTATCACCCTTTCGAGGTAGTCCGGAGCCACGAGGATGTCGCTGTCGGCGAGGACGAGGTAGTCGTGGCGCGCGAGCGGCATCATGTTGAGGAGGTTGCTGACCTTGCTGCTGGCACCGTGCTGCGCCGGGTTGACGGCAATTTGCAGATCGAGCTGTGGAAACTCGCTGCACAGCCTGCGCGCCGCTTCCAGGGCACGGTCGTCCGGGTCGCGCACTCCGAAAACAACCTGCCAACAGGGATAGCTCTGCTCGCAGAATGAGCGCAGATGCTCGTATAGTCCGGGCTCCGCCCCACACAGAGGTTTGAGGACGGTCACCGCTGGCAGAGTCACAGGCCGCCGCGCGCCTGGGGCACGACCAACACGCCGCACCGCGATCGCAGCAAGGATGGTGTAGCCCATGGCCACCGCCGCGAGCGCGGTGCCGAGTCCGCTGAGCCAGAGCTGAGCGGTGCTCACCGCTGCAACCTCCCTGTGTCGGGTGTGGGTGTCGGAGGTATCATCTGGCGCACTGTACAACGTGTGCTTGCAATGTGGAGTAAGTTCCTTGATGGATCAGGTTCGGCCCTCGCAGACCGGCATGGGCGACATCGCGCTCGATTTGGAGCCGCTCATACTCGTGGACGATGCGGACCGCGAGATCGGCCACCTGGACCGGGCCAACTGTCATGCAGGCAGCGGTGTCTTGCATCGCGCGTTTTCACTGCTGATATTCAACGGGAACGGTGAGCTGCTGTTGCAGCAGCGCGCGGCCGGCAAGAGGCTGTGGCCCTTGTACTGGTCCAACAGCTGCTGCAGCCATCCGCGACGCGCCGAGAGCATGGAAGCTGCCATTCACCGCCGCCTGTTGGAGGAGCTGGGCCTTGCCTGTACGCTGCACTTTCTGTTCAAGTTCCAGTATCAGGCGCAGTTTGATGCCGCCGGTGCCGAACGCGAGCTCTGCTCGGTCTTCATCGGTCGCAGCAACGGGCGTGTGAGGGCAGACCCCGTCGAGATTCACGACTGGCGCTGGATCGGTACGGCCGCGCTCGAGGCTGAGATAAGCGGCCCCGGGGCCGCCAGATTCACGCCATGGTTCAGGATCGAGTGGGAGCGGGTCTGGCGGGAGCATCGCCCGGCCGTGCTGGCGCTACGATAGTTTTTCCATCTACGACCTCAGGAGGACCGGTTGGCCATTCCGCTGCTGCAGATGTACCGAGTCGGTCGCTACGTGCTCACCCGCAGGCTGCGCGGCGACCAGCGTTATCCGCTGGTCCTGATGCTCGAGCCGCTGTTCCAGTGCAATCTCGCCTGCGCCGGCTGCGGCAAGATCGATTACCCCAAAGAGATACTGCAGCAACGCATGAGCGTGGCCGACGCGCTGCGGGCGGTCGATGAATGCGATGCACCGGTCGTGTCCATCGCCGGCGGCGAGCCCCTCATACACCACGAGCTGCCGCAGATCGTCGACGGCATCGTGGCACGCAAGAAATTCGTCTACCTCTGCACCAACGCCATCCTGCTCGCGCGCCACATCGATGAGTATCGGCCCTCGCCTTATCTGACATTCTCTCTGCACCTCGATGGCAATCGCGAGCGTCACGATGAGTCGGTGTGCCAGGAAGGGGTGTTCGACAAGGTGATCGCAGCGATCTCCCTCGCGCGTACCCGGGGCTTTCGCGTGACGGTCAACTGCACCCTGTTCAACAACGCAGATCCGGACGAGGTAGCGGAGTTCTTCGATACGGCCATGCAGCAGGGCATCGAAGGCATCACGGTTTCCCCCGGCTACAGCTACAGCCATGCACCGCGTCAGGACGTGTTCCTCGCGCGCAACGCGAGCAAGTCGCTGTTTCGTGAAATCTTCCGCCGTGGCCGGCAGCGCGGTGGCCGCCGGAGCTGGTCGTTCAACCATTCCGCCCTGTTTCTCGACTTCCTGGCCGGCAACCAGGCCTACCAGTGCACTCCCTGGAGCAATCCCACCTACAACGTCTTTGGCTGGCAGCGCCCGTGTTACCTCCTCAGCGATGAAGGAAGCGCCACGAGCTACCGCGGGCTGATGGAGGAGACCGACTGGGAACGGTACGGTGTGGGACGCAACCCACGCTGCGACAACTGCATGGCGCACTGCGGCTACGAAGGGACCGCAGTCAACGATGCACTGGCGCATCCGTTGAAGGCGCTGAGCGTGGCACTGCGCGGCCCGCGGTTGACGGGCCCGCTGGCTCCCGATCCACCCATTCTGTATTCCGAGCGCTTGGGCGGTGTCTCGGTCCCGCTCACGGCAGTGAAGCGCGCGCGCACCGACACGGCGCGGGCGGCGGAGCTGCAGTGATCGAGCGCGCGGCGGGCGTCACCCAGGTGGAGGCCTGGCAGACGCGCATGGAGCACGCACTGGCAGAGCGGTTGCCGACGAGCGACGCAGAACCTACGCGCCTGCACGCCGCCATGCGTTACTGCGTGCTCGACGGCGGCGAGCGCGTGCGTCCATTGCTGCTTTTCGGGACCGCCCGCGCGCTCGGTCTCCCCGAAGCGGAGGTCGAGGCCGCGGCGTGCGCGATCGAGTTGGTCCACGCTTACTCGCTCGTGCACGATGACCTGCCGGCGCTGGAAGATGATGATCTGAGTTCCGGCCGGCCTGCCTGCCACAAGGCCTACGACGAAGGGACGGCCGTGCTCGTCGGCGATGCACTGCAGTCGCTCGCGTTCCAGTTGCTGGCGGGCGATGCGCAGTTGCCGGCATCGCCGGACGTGCGGCTGCGGCTGATATCTCTGCTCGCCGAGGCGATCGGCGCCAGCGGCCTCACCGGGGGGCAGTCGCTCGATGCCGCGGCTCAGGGCCGGCAGCTGTCCGCGACGGATCTCGAGGCCATGTACGCGCGGCGGACCGGATCATTGATCCGGGCCAGCGTGCTGATGGCGGCCGCATGCGCGCCCCAAGTCGGCGCGCGGCTGCAAGAGTCGCTCAGCGACTTTGCTACGACGCTGGCGCTCGCGTTCCAGATCCAGCGCGATCTGCGCGCTGCGGACGCTGATGCGGCATCCGGGAGACCCACGTACCCCGCGGCCCTCGGACGCGCGGCCTCGAGGGAGCGGCTCCATCGGCTGCGTGCGGAGGCTCTCGGGGCGCTCGTCCCACTGGGCCCGGCGGCCGATCCGTTGCGCGAGCTGGCGGACTGGCTGCTGGCGCGCGACGCCTGAACCGCCGCCCACGAGATGGGTTGGGGCCGGGATCCCCGCGAAATTGCGCGTCTTGCCGGCCGGGGCGCGCTCATCGACCACGGCAGGCGCAATTTCGTGGGGTGGCTTCAGACTCCGGCCGCGGCGCGCAGGAACTCGGGGTTTTGTGACGACCACCACCGCTCGATGCTGTCGAGAAGGCCCGCAGTATCGAGCCGCGCGGCAGCGAGGCAGCTCGCGCGCGAGCCGCGCTCGCGGAAGCGATCGGGAATGCCCAGTTGCAGCAGCGGCATGCCCGGTGCGCCTTGCACGAGCCACTCGGCGACTCCGGCACCGGCGCCACCGCGGGTCACGTTGTCCTCGATCGTGACCAACGCGCGATGTCGCGCGCACAGCGTCGCCAGCAGCTCCTCATCGAGCGGCTTGACGAAGCGCATGTTCACGAGCGTCGCATCGAGCCTTTCGGCTGCGCCGGCAGCGGCATCGAGCAGCGCGCCGAAGACGAGCAGTGCGAGTCGACTACGGCCTTCGCGGCACACTCGGCCACGGCCGACCGGCAGCGACGACATGACCGCGGCTGGCGGCACTCCCGGTCCCGGCCCGCAGGGGTAGCGCACCGCCACGGGTCCCGGCAGGGCGCATGCACTGTAGAGCATCTGACGGCAGTCGTTCTCGTCGGCGGGCGCCCTGATGGTCAGGTTGGGGACGCAGCGCAGGTAGGACAGGTCATAGGCGCCGTGATGACTGGCATCCTCCTCGCCGACCAGCCCCGCCTGATCCACGGCGAGCACGAGCGGCAATCGCTGCAGCGCCACATCGTGGATCAGCTGATCGTAGGCGCGCTGCAGGCGCGCGGATGAGAACGCCACGACGGGCTTCAGGCCTTCGGCCGCGAGCCCGGCCGCGAAAGTGAGCGCGTGCTGCTCGGCGGGGCTCACATCGAAACACCGCTCCGGGAATCGCCTGGCGAACTCGCGCAACCCCTCGTGCATGGCAGGCGCCACGAGGAAGATCGTTGGATCCGCCTGCGCCATGTCGCACAGCCACCCCGCGAACACCTCGCCGTAGCTCGGCGTTGTCGAGGGCGCCCGCGGCCCTGAAGGCTCGAGAGGGGCAGAATCGCGCGGCTGGATCGCCTCGGCTGCCGGTTCGTCCTCGCCCGTCAGAACGTGCAGGAACTGCGGTCCGTGCAGTCGTTTAAGGTTGCGCAGCGTTGCGACGAGCGCGCCGACGTTGTGGCCATCCACGGGGCCGATGTAGTTGAACCCGAGCTCCTCGAAGATCGTCCCCGGCAGCACCATCCCCTTGAGATGCTGCTCGGAGCGTCGCGCCAGTTCCCGCACGGTGGGCATCTGGCGCAGGACTTTCTTGCCGCCGGCGCGCAGCTGGGCGTAGAGCGGCCCCGACAGCACCCGGGCGAGCTGATCGGACAGCGCGCTGCGGTTGCCCGAGTGGGCGGGATCACTGTCGTTGAGTATGACCAACATGTCCGCCGGCAGCGCGCCGGCATGATTGAGCGCCTCGAACGCCATACCCGCGGTCAGGGCGCGCTCGCCGATGACTGCCACGATGTGCCGCGGCTCACCGCGCAGCGCGGCCGCGACGGCCATTCCCAGCGCGCTGCCGATCGCACTGCCACCCTGCCCCTCGCCCTGCCACACGATCCGGTCGGCAGTGGTGTCGAAAACATAGTGCAACGCGATGGCCAGCTCGAGGGCCGCGAGCCTCGCCGCGGGACGCTCGGGGGATGTTGCAGTGTCGTGCCTCAGCCGCGCGCGCAGTTCCGAGGCGAGCAAGGGGAGCTGGGCGACTGTCAGACTTTGGAGGTCGGCCGGCAGCTCGAGCGAGTTCAGCAGGCAGTCCCGGTCATCCCTGGTCATGGCGGAAGTCTACACCGGGGTCCCCGCGAAATTGCGCGTCTTGCCGACCGGTGCGCGCTCAGCAGTTGCCGCAGGCGGAATTTCGCGGCGTGGACCCCCGGTTCCCGCAACGCTTGCCTTGACCTGCATCGTTGCGCAAGACTGGCCCGGTGCCAGGCGTTACCTCGACGTTCCGCGACGCGTGAGCTTCCAGATGGACACCGGAGATTCCGCCGCCGACTTTCAGGATCGGATGCTGCCGTACGTCTCGCGGACCTTCGCGCTGACGATTCCGCAGTTGCCGACGCCTTTGCGCATTGCGGTAACCAACGCGTACCTGTTGTGTCGCATTGCGGACACCATCGAGGACGAGCCGGCGCTGCCGCCAGCCGAAACCCGCCTTTACCTGCAGCGTTTCACGGCCGTCGTCCGCGGCGCCGAGCCGGCCGCCCCCCTGGCGCGCGAGCTCGCGCGCCGGCTGTCCGAGCGCACCCTGCCCGCCGAACGGGAGTTGGTCGGCGGAATGGAGCGTGTCGTCGGCGTCACCGCGGGCCTCGGTGAGGAGCGCGCTGCCATCCAGCGGTGCATCGAGGTGATGTGCCACGGCATGCATCATTTTCAGCAGACTGCGAGCCTCGCGGGTCTCGCGCGCGCCAGCGATCTCGACAGCTACTGCTACTACGTCGCCGGGGTCGTCGGCGAGATGCTCACGGAGCTCTTCTGCTGCCATTCGCCGGCCGTGGCGCTGCAGCGCGCGGCGCTGCAGGAGTTGTCGACGTCGTTCGCGCAGGGGCTGCAGCTCACCAACATCATCAAGGACTTCTGGGAGGACCGCAGCCGCGGCGCGTGTTGGTTCCCGCACGAAGTCTTCGCGCATCATGGCGTCGAGCTCGCCGGACTCTCGCCGCAGGGCTCCGACGCGCGCTTCCATGCGGGCGTGCGCGAGCTGGTGGCCGTGGCTCACGGTCACCTGCGCAATGCGCTCGCGTATGCGCTGCTGCTGCCGGCCCGGGAGACCGGTATCCGCCTGTTCTGCCTGTGGGCGATCGGACTCGCCGTGTTGACGCTGCGCAAGATCGAGGCACACCCGGGTTTCACCCGCGGTGAGCAGGTGAAGATTTCCCACTCGGCGGTACTGATCACGAGGCTGTCGACGAGCGCTGCGGTGCGCAACGACCGCGTGCTGCGGCGGATGTTCGAGTATGCGGCCCGCGGACTGCCGCTCGCGCCGCCGCTGGCGATGCGCCGCGCCGCAAACCGCGCGGCACTCATGGCACGTGCGACGCGCGAGCAACAGCCGCTCGCGGCGCGCCAGGAGCGGAGCGTAGGCCGCACCGAAAGTCAGGCGCGGTGACACGAGCTGGGTCGGCGCCGGATTTGCTCACGCGCTCCGCGACCGCGGTCGAGGGCAGGCTCGGCGTGCGTGCCACCGCCGATGCAACCCGGCGGGCGCCGCTCGAGCAGGCGATCGCGGCGGCCCGCGACGCGCTGATCGAGCGGCAGACACAGCAGGGATGCTGGCAGTTCCAACTCGAGGCCGACTGCACGATTCCCGCCGAGTACATCATGATGATGCACTTCCTTGGCGAGATCGATGAGCAACTCGAGCAGAAGATTGCCGTGTACCTGCGCGCTCACCAGGCGGATCACGGCGGCTGGCCGCTCTATCACGGCGGTGACTTCAACATCAGCTGCAGCGTCAAGGCCTATTTCGCCCTGAAACTCGCCGGCGACAGCCCCGAGGCACCGCACATGGTGCGGGCGCGCGTGGCGATCCTGCGCCACGGCGGCGCGGCGGCGACCAATGTCTTCACGCGCATCGCGCTCGCGCTTTTCGGACAACTGCCCTGGCGCGGTGTGCCGTACATCCCGGTGGAGATCGTGCTGCTGCCGCGCTGGTTTCCGTTCAACCTTTACCGGGTGTCGTACTGGTCGCGCACGGTGATGGTGCCGCTCACCATGCTGTGCACGCTCAAGCCGCGCGCCAAAAATCCGCGCCAGGTGCAGATCGGCGAATTGTTCACCGTGCCTCCGGAGGAGGAGCGCAACTACTTTCGCCGTCCCCTGGGACGCACCACGGCGCTGACGCGCCTGTTCCTGATCCTCGACCGGCTCGGCCGCATGATCGACGGGTTGATCCCGCGTGCGCTGCGCGAGCACGCGTTGCGCCGTGCGGAGGCGTGGACGCTCGAGCGACTGAATGGCGAGGATGGCCTCGGTGCCATCTTTCCGGCCATGGTGAATGCGCTCGAGGTGCTGACGCTGCGCGGCTATCCAGCGAATGACCCGCGGCGTTGCGCCGCGCAGCGCGCGCTCGAGCAGCTGCTGGTGGTCGATGGCGCGAGCGCGTATTGCCAGCCGTGCTTCTCGCCGGTGTGGGACACGGCGCTTGCGAGCCTGGCACTGGAGGAAGAGGGCGGCCCGAATGCGCTCGCGGCAGCGTTGCGCGGCTTCGAGTGGTTGTTGCCGCGTCAGCTCACGGAAGCGGAAGGAGACTGGCGCCTGCGCCGCCCGCACCTGGCGGGTGGAGGCTGGGCGTTCCAGCGGGCGAATCCCCACTACCCCGACCTCGATGACACCGCGGTGGTCGCCTGGGCGATGCAACTTTCGGGTGATCGCGAGCGCTACTCGCACGCCGTGAACCGTGCGCTCGACTGGCTCATCGGCATGCAGAGCCGCAATGGCGGCTTTGCCGCCTTCGATGTGGACAACACCCACTACTACCTGAACGAGATCCCCTTCGCCGACCACGGCGCGCTGCTCGATCCGCCCACGAGCGATGTCACGGCGCGCGTCGTGACCGCGCTCGCCCTGGTGGGCCGGCCGCAGGATGCGGCGCCGCTCGCGCGCGCCCTCGCCTACCTGCGCGCGGAGCAGGAATCCGACGGCTCGTGGTTCGGCCGATGGGGCACGAACTACGTGTACGGGACCTGGTCGGTCCTGACGGCGCTCGCGCAGGCCGGCATCCCCTCCGATGACCCGGCGGTACGACGCGCTGTCAGTTTTCTGAAGTTGCGGCAGAATGCCGACGGTGGCTGGAGCGAGAGCAATGACAGCTACGCCCCCGAACGCACCGGGGAGCCCGCCGCGAGCACTCCCCACCACAGCGCCTGGGCGCTGCTCGGGCTTCTGGCAGCGGGCGAAGTCGAGTCTGAGGCGGTGCGGCGCGGCGTTGAATACCTGCTGCGTACGCAGCAGCCGGATGGATTGTGGAGCGACCCGAGCTTCACCGCTCCAGGATTTCCGCGGGTGTTCTATCTGCGCTATCACGGTTACTGCGCCTACTTCCCGCTGTGGGCACTCGCCGCCTGCCGCAGCCGCCTGCGAGTCGGAACCCTGCATTGAATGGACTGGGAATCGTCGCGGCGCTCGCCGCCGAATCGCGTCCGCTCGGTGCCGGGAGTCGGGGGCCTGACGGGGCCGTCACGCTCGCCGACGGCACGCTCCTCATCCTGAGTGGCGTGGGACTTTCGGCGGCCGCCGACGCCGCGCGCCGCCTTGCCGCCGCAGGCGCGAGGGCGCTCGTCAGCTGGGGTATGGCCGGAGGGCTGGATCCGGCGCTTGCAGCCGGGACATTGGTGCTGCCGGCTGAAATCATTTCGCCCGAGGGCAGCTCGTTCACGACCGCACCGGATTGGCGTGAGCGTGTGAGCGGGGCCATTGCGGGTCAGCTTCCGGTGTGCTGCGGGAGACTCCTCACCTACCGCGAGGCGCTCCGCTCGGTTGCGGCCAAGGCGCTCGCTTTCCGCGAGACAGCGGCCGTCGCCGTCGACATGGAAAGCTCCGCCATTGCCGAGGTCGCTGCCGCGGAACGGCTGCCATTTCTCGCCGTGCGCGCGATCGTGGATGGCGCCGCGGACGAGGTGCCCACGGCCGCGCTGAACGCGGCGACGGTCGGCACGGGTGCGCTGCGCATCGGCCGGCTGCTGGCCGCTCTTGCACGCACACCCGGCGAGCTTCCTTCCCTCATCCGCCTCGCGGGCCGTTACCGGAGCGCGCGCCGCGCGCTTTCCGTCGTCGCCCGAAGCGGCGCCGTTGCGCCGCAGGCTTTGCGCGGCCTCCCCGGCGGCGCACTTACATGAGAGCTCTGGTCACCGGGGCGACGGGCTTCGTTGGCTCGAGGGTGGCGAGGGCGCTGTCGCAGGGCGGCTGGCAGGTCCGGGCGCTGGTGCGGCCCGGCGCCGACCGGCGCAATCTGCAGCAGCTTCCCACCGAGTTCTCGACCGGAGACCTCGGCGACCCCGCATCTCTCGCACTGGCGTTGAGCGGTTGCGACGTGCTCTTTCATGTGGCAGCCGACTACCGGCTGGGTGTAGCGGACCCGCAGCCGCTCTACCGCAGTAACGTCGAGGGAACCCGCAACGTCCTCGACGCCGCGCATCGCGCAGGGGTGGCGCGGATCGTCTATACGAGCAGCGTTGCCACGGTCGGCTTACCGGGGGATGGCTCACCCGGTACGGAGGACACCCCGGTCGCGCTCGCCGACATGATCGGTCACTACAAACGCTCGAAGTTTCTCGCCGAAGAGGTCGCGCGCGAGTTCGCCCGGGCAGGCGCACCGGTCGTCATCGTCAATCCCTCCACCCCGATCGGGCCGGGTGATATCAAGCCGACACCGACGGGACAGATGGTCGTCGATGCCGCCTCAGGCAGGACGCCCGCTTATGTCGACACGGGCCTCAACGTCGTGCACGTGGATGATGTCGCGGCGGGTCACCTGAGAGCGCTGGAGCGCGGGCGCATCGGCGAGCGTTACATACTCGGGGGTGAGAACATGACGCTGCGCGAGATTCTCGTTGAGATCTCCCGTCTCGCCGGACGCAGTCCACCGCGCATCCGTCTGCCGCACTCCGCCCTGCTGCCGGTGGCCTACGCCTCGGAGGCGCTCGCCCGGCTCACCGGGCGCGGCACACGCGTCACGGTCGAAGCGGTGCGCCTCGCCCGCAAGCACATGTATTTCTCGAGCCAGAAGGCGGTGCGGGATCTGGGATACAGCTGGCGGCCACCGACACTCGCGTTCGAGGACGCGCTGCTGTGGTTCCGCGAGCAGGGCAAAGCGTCGCTGGCTAGAACGCCGTGCCGTCGCGGCGCGTGAAGCGCCCGCGGGCGTGAGGCGGGCTCCAGCAGAGGTCCACGTCGGAGTCGCTGTAGTGAGCACCGTCGGCAGCGTCGCGGTTGCTGATCTCCAGGTACACCGCGTCAAGGGCGCTGCGATTGATGAGGTGGTGGCCGTCCTCGACGCCCGCCGGGAACCCTGCGCACATGCCAGCCGTGAGCAGCTGCTCGCCCGCTTCCGTGCGCAGCACCACCTCGCCCTCGAGTACGAACACGAATTCGTCCTCGTGCGTGTGCCAGTGGCGCATCGAGGATTCCTTGCCGGGCGGCAGTACCGTGTAGTTGATGCCGATGCAGGTGAGCCCGAGCACATCGCCGATACGGCGTTTCGAGCGCGGCAGTACCCGCGAGCGATAGGGCTCGGGGTAACCGCTGCGGTTCACCGCTTCGACGGTGCGTGGATCGAGGGCCGGTTTACGTACTGACATGGCTGACTCCCGCTCACCCTTACCGCGGTTGACTGACACCGCGGCCCTCGGGGAGCATGCCACAAGCTGCATGCCCGAGACATTCGCTGATGTCGTCCACTGCGTCGATGCGGTGCTGCGCCGTGTGGGGCCGCACGTGGTGCTGGCGCTGCCCCTCGGCATCGGCAAGCCGAACCCGCTGGCAAACGAGTTCTACCGCCGCGCGCGGCGCGAGCCAGGGATCGAGCTCACCATCCTCACCGCTCTCTCGCTGCTGAAGCCGGTGGCGCGCTCGGCACTCGAGGCGCGGCTGCTCGAGCCACTCAGCGCGCGCGTGTTCGGCAGCTACGTGGAGCCGGAGTATGCGCGCGACCTGCGCGCCGATCGCCTGCCGGCCAACATACGCGTCGTGGAGTTCTACCTCGCGCCGGGAGCGTTCCTGCACTCCGGGCACGCGCAGCGCCACTACTTGAGCGCCAACTACACGCACGTGGCCCGCGATGCGCTCGCACGCGGCGTGAATGTCATCGCCCACCTGCTCGCGCGGCGCGTGGTGAATGACGAAGTGCAGCTGAGCTTCGGCTCGAACCCCGATGTGAGCGTCGATCTGTTGCCGCTCGTGGGGCAGGCGCGGCGCGCCGGCCGCGATATCGTGGTGGTGGGGGAGACGCACGCGCAGATGCCGTTCATGACGGGACATGCCCAGGTCGCCCCGGCGCAATTCGATTACCTGGTGGACGATCCACGCTACGACTACGACCTCTTCGGTCCACCGCACTCGGCCATCGGCACGGTCGAGCATGCCATTGGCCTGCACGTGAGCGGCCTGCTGCGCGATGGCGGCACGCTGCAGGTCGGCATCGGTGAGCTCGGTGCCGGGGTGGTGTACGCGCTGCTGCTGCGGCACCAGCAGAACGCCAGCTGGCGCGCCGCGCGCACGGCGCTCGGGGCCGCGGGCGCTGCGGCGCTCGTCAAGGAGGAAGGCGGCGAGGAGCCCTTCGCCGCGGGCCTGTTCGCCTCCTCGGAGATGTTCGTCGACTACCTGCTCGAGCTCTATCGCGCCGGCATCCTGCGCCGCCAGGTGTACGACTGCCTGCCGCTCGAGCGGCTGCTGGCGGCCGGGGCCATCAGCGAGCGCTTCGATGAGAGCATTCTCGAGCGGCTCGCAGCCGCCGGTGCAGGCCCGCGGCTCGATGCACGGCAGTTCGCCACGCTGAAGTTCTACGGCGTGTTCCTCGATGCGGTGCAGTTCGATGCCGGGCGCGTCCGCCTGCCGGGTGGGGAGTGGGTAATGGCCGACCTCGCCGACGCGGCGAGCCGCGTGCTGCTCGCGCCCTGCCTCGGCCGGGGGCTGCGCAACGGCCAGGTGCTGCATGCCGGGTTCCTTCTCGGCCCGCGCGGCTTCTATGCCGCGCTGCGCGATCTGACGGAAAGTGAGCGCGCACGCTTTGGCATGCGCGGCGTCGGTTTCGTCAATCAGCTCTATGGCGAGGACCAGGAGCTGCGCATAGTGCAGCGACGCGCCGCGCGCTTCGTCAATACGACCATGATGGTGACGTTGCTCGGCGCGGCGGTGTCGGATACGCTCGCGAGCGGCCGCGTGGTGAGCGGGGTAGGCGGCCAATACAACTTCGTCGCCATGGCGCAGGCCCTGCCCGATGCACGCTCGATCCTGTGCGTGCGCGCCACGCGCACCCATGGTGGTCGTACGACCTCGAATCTCGTCTGGAGCGAGGGTAACGAGACCATTCCGCGTCACCTGCGGGACATCGTGGTGACCGAGTACGGCGTTGCCGACCTGCGCGGTCGCACCGACGAGGAGTGCATTGCCGCGCTGCTGAACATCAGCGACTCGCGTTTTCAGGAGCCGCTGCTCGCACGTGCCCGCGCCGCCGGCAAGATCCGCGCGGACCACCGCATTCCCGGGGCGTTCCGTGACAACACTCCCGAACGGCTCGCGCGGGCGCTGGCGCCGCACCGCGCCGGGGGCTACTTCAGCGAGTATCCCTTCGGAACCGATCTCACGCACGAGGAGATCGTGCTCGCGCGAGCCTTGTTGTTTCTCGAGAGCCGCACGGGCAACGTGTGGGACCGGCTGCTCAGCGCGGCGCGCGCGCTCGCAGTCGGGTCTCCGGCGGCGAGGCACCGCGCCGCACTGACCCGTATGGGACTTGCGCAGCCGCGCAGCCCCAACGAATGGCTGCAGCAGCGCCTGGTGGCGCTGGCGCTCGACGCTACCTCGTGAGGCCGGTCAGCGCCGCCGCCCTTTCGATCGTCCGGCAGGCCGTGCCGTGCGGGAGCCGCGCCGGGGCGACTTGTCGGCTGCCTTCACACGTGTGCGTGCCCGGGTGCTCAGGCGCGACACCGAACGCTTCTTCGCGGGACTCGCCGCGCTTCTCCGCTGCGTCGCCTTCCGCTTCCGGCCGGCTGCGGCGCGGCGGCCCGCCGGGCGGCGCGGGCTGCCCTTACCCCTGCGGGCTGCGGCGACCGCCGTCGCGGCCACGACGACAGTTCCCGCACGCGCCGTCGACCCTGCGCCATCGCTTCCGCGCAGCTGCTCGAGAATGGCGGGATTCTCGAGCGTCGAGACGTCCTGCGTGATCTCCTCGCCTCGCGCGATGGCTTTCAGCAGGCGGCGCATGATCTTGCCCGAGCGTGTCTTGGGCAGGTTGTCGGCGAAGCAGATATCGTCCGGCTTGGCGATCGGGCCGAGTTGCTGACCGACCCAGTCGCGCAGCTCCTTCGTCAGGGCGGACGTGTCCCCGCTCGGGCGGGGACCGCGCGTGACGACGTAAGCGAACACTGCCTCGCCCTTGATCTCATGCGGCTTGCCGACCACCGCCGCCTCGGCGACCCGGGGGTGCGCGACCAGAGCCGACTCGATCTCCATCGTTCCGAGCCGATGGCCGGCGACGTTCAGCACGTCATCGATGCGACCCATGATCCAGAAGTAGCCGTGCTTGTCGCGATGAGCGCTGTCGCCGGCGACGTAGTAGCGGTTGTCGAATTTTTCCCAGTAGCCGGCGATGTAACGATCGTTGTTGCGCCAGATGGTGCGCAGCATGGAGGGCCATGGCTTGCGGATCACGAGGTATCCACCCGCGTCGGGTCGTTTCACCGGGTTGCCACGGTCATCGACGATGTCTGCATCGATGCCGGGAAGCGGCTGCGTGCACGAGCCAGGCGTGGTGGCCGTTACCCCCGGCAGTGGCGAGATGAGGATGGCTCCGGTCTCGGTCTGCCACCAGGTGTCGACGATCGGGCAGCGGCCGTTGCCGATGACGCGTTGGTACCAGATCCAGGCTTCGGGGTTGATCGGCTCGCCGACGCTGCCGAGCAGACGCAGGCGGCTCAGATCGTATTTACGCGGCAGCTCGTCACCGAGCTTCATCAGCGCGCGGATGGCGGTGGGCGCGGTATAGAAGACGGTGACGCCGTGGTTCTGACAGTTCCTCCAGAAGCGTCCGCCGTCGGGCACCGTCGGCGTGCCCTCGTACATGAGCACGGTGGCGCCCATGGCGAGTGGCCCATAAGCGACGTAGCTGTGACCGGTGACCCAGCCGACATCCGCAGTGCACCAGAAGACATCTTCGTCGCGCAGATCGAACACCCATTGCGTCGTGAGCTTTGTCTGCAGCAGGTAGCCGCCGGTCGAGTGCTGCACCCCCTTTGGCTTTCCGGTGGAGCCCGAGGTGTACAGCACGAACAGCGGGTGCTCGGCATCCACCCATTCGGGCTCGCACGCTGGCGGGTGCCCCTCGATGGCCTCGTGCCACCAGAGATCCCGGCCAGGCTGCATCGCCACCGGCTTGCCGGTGCGCCGAAGCACCACGACCCGCTGCACGCTGGGACAGCCGGCGCTGAGTGCCTTGTCGGCCGCCGCCTTCAGCTCGATCGCCTGGCCGCCGCGCCAGCCGCCATCGGCTGTGATCACCAGCCGTGCCTCGGTGTCTTCGATGCGGTCCCTGAGAGCGGGGGCGGAGAACCCGCCGAACACGACCGAGTGGATCGCGCCGATCCGGTTGCAGGCGTGCATCGCGATCACGATTTCGGGCACGAGCGGCATGTAGATGATGACGCGGTCGCCGCGGCCGACACCCTGCGCCTTGAGCGCATTGGCGAAACGACACACCTCGGCGTGCAGCTCGCGATAGCTCAGGCGCCTGACATCGCCGGGCTCGCCTTCGAAGATGAGTGCGGTCTTGTGCCCGCGCTCATTCAGATGAATGTCGAGGCAGTTGACGGAGGCGTTCAGCCGCCCGTCGGTGAACCATCGATAGTTCGGGGCGTCGCTATCATCCAACGCTTTGGTGAACGGCTTCTGCCAGGTGAGCTCGCTCGCGGCAAGGTCCGCCCAGAAGCCGACGTGATCCTCGCGGGCACGCCGGCGAAGCCTCTCGGCGTCCGCGGGCTTGATGCGGGCGCGCGCTGCGAATTCCGGCGGCGGCGGGAAGGTGCGCTCCTCGAGGAGAACCGACTTGATGTTCTTTTCCGCCATGGGTATCTCCGGTGCGTGTCAGCGGGGAGCATAGCCGAACGTGCGGCTTGTGGTCTTCAACCAACCTCGGCGAGCAGCCGGTCGATGACCTCGCTCGCCTCACGGGCATAGCCGCCACCGAAGAGGTTCGCGTGGTTCAGCACGTGGTAGAGGTTGTAGAGCTCCGCGCGCAGCGCAGCGCCGGCGGGCAGCGGAGCTGCCGCCTCGTAGGCGCGGTAGAAGGCCGCGCCGAAGCCACCAAACAGACGAGTCATGGCGAGATCCGCCTCGCGGTCGCCGTAGTAGACCGCGGGGTCGAAGAGCACCGGCTCACCGGCGGAGCTCGCGAGCCAGTTGCCGCCCCACAAGTCCCCGTGCAGGAGCGAGGAGCGCGGCGAGTGCCCCGCAAGGAGTGCCGGCAACGCCGCGAGCAGACGCTCACCACGGTTCGCGAGCAGGCCCGCGAACCCCTGCCGCGTAGCGAGCGCGAGCTGCGGGCGCAACCGCCGCTCACGGAAGAATTCCACCCAGCCGGTACTCCAGGCATTCGCCTGGGGTGTGCGGCCGATGCTGTTATCGCGCCACCAGCCGAAGCGCGCCACGGTCACGCTGTGCAGCGCAGCGAGCCCCGTGCCGAGCCGCCGCTCGCAGTCTTCGTCGGCCGCCCCCCGCTCTATCCACTCGAGCGCGAGAAATGCCGTCGAGTCTGCGACCCCGGTTGCGAGCACCTCGGGGACCCGCAGTACCCGCGCCTGGCGCAGCTCGCGGAGCCCATCGGCCTCGGCTGCAAACGCAGCCTGCGAGGCGCGCGCCCCCACCTTGACGAACATGGCCGGGCCGGCGGCGGGCCAGTAGTAGCAGCGGTTGATGCTGCCGCCTCCGATGCTGCGCTCGGGTGCGCTGGCACACGCGGTGCCGGTGAGCGCGGCGATCTCGTGCGCGAGTGCCGCGAAGGAGTCCATGCCTCACGCGGCGGATGGGGTCGCCTGCGCCTCCGGCAATTGCGCGAGCCGCTCGCCCTGGCGGCGGAGGAATGGACCGAAGCCCAGCCGGTCGTAGAGCGCACCGAGCGCCGGCAGGTCCGGGAGTCGCCGTCGCAGAGTGCTGACGCTCGCGCCGAGCGAGAGATCGCAGGCGATGCGGGTGAGCCGGCGCGCGAGGTACACCGACTCCCGGTGCGCGGCGAGGCGCGCACCGAGTGTTCCGGCGCCGCGTAGCGGCAGCGAAGCCACGCGTGTCAGGTCCGCATACAGCTCATCGAGCGACCCGAAAGCCTTCATGAGCACGGCGGCGGTGCGCTGGCCTACTCCGGGCACACCGGGAATGTTGTCGATGCTGTCGCCGGTGAGCGCCAGGTAGTCGGCAAAGCGCTCGGGTGTGACGCCGAAATGCCGCTCGATGTCGTGATAGCCAAACTGCCCGCGCGCGCCGAAATCCCAGAACAGGTCGCCATCACGCATCAGCTGCGCGAGGTCCTTGTCGCGGCTGATGAACGCCGCGCGCACGCCCTGCGCACGCATCAGGCTCCCGAGGGTGCCGATGAGATCATCGGCTTCGTAGTCCGGATCCACGAACACGGCGACGCCGAGGTGCCGGCACAGCTCGCGGCAGCACTCGGCCTGTGCCACGAGGTCTGCCGGGGTGCGCTCGCGGTTCGCCTTGTAGGGCGGATAGATGCGGTTGCGGTAGGACGCTGCGCGGCGCTGATCGAAAGCGACCGCCATGTAGTCGGGGCGCATGCGCTCGATGAGATCGCCGAGAAAGCGCGCGAAGCCGAACACCGCGTGCACCGGGTTGCCGTCGCGGTCGCGCATGTCCGGTAGAATGGAATGATAGGCACGGAACAGGTAGACCGAAGCGTCGACCAGGAAAATCACGCAGGTGTCACTCCCCCAGGACCCGCGTCACTTTAACCCCGCGGGCGGCCAGCGTCACTGCGGGCACGCCGCTACGACAGCCAGCGCTGGATCCGGTCGTGCAGCGGGCTCGAGCGTGGGAAATGCGCCACGAGATATTCCATCTGGTCGGCGAGCACGCGGCGCCCCTTGAGGAAGATGTATTCCGCGTAGGTCGGGGTGAAGGGCACGGCCATCAGCTGCATCTTCGCCTGTTCGGGCGTGCGCGAGGCCTTGTGGTTGTTGCAGCGCCGGCAGGCCGCCACCACGTTGGTCCACACGTCCGTGCCACCCTGGCTGAAGGGGCGGATGTGATCGCGCGACAGTTCGCGCGATGCGAAGCGCTCGCCGCAGTACATGCACAGGTACGCATCGCGCCGGAACAGCGTCTGGTTGTTCAGCGGCGGGACGTAGTCGTGGCGCGTGTTGCCGGGATTGCCCGTGTGGCCGACGGTGGCGACGATGGAGTTGACCTCCAGCATCGTGCGCCGGCCGCTGCGGGCGTTGGTGCCGCCATACAGCTCGTAGAGCAGCGAGCCGCAGGTGTAGGCGACCTGTTCCTGGTGATACAGTCGCGCGGCTTCCTTGTAGTCGATCCACTCGAGCGGCATGCCGGCCACGTCCGTGCGCAGCACCAGCTGCGACAGGCCGCGGGTTCCCGGAGCCGCGACGATGCGCAGCTCCTCGAGGAGTCCGTGATCAGCGCGTTCGAGATCTATCCCTTGCATGGCCGCTGTAAGATACGGCAGTTTTATGCAAGAATTCAACCGCGCAAGATCCTAATTCAACACAGAAATTCCGACTCGTGACCACCTGCGTCACACTTCTCGTGAGGTCCTTGAATGCCAGTAACGATTGGCGCGCTGCGCGAAAGCACGCCCCAGGAAACGCGCGTCAGTCTGGTGCCCGAGGTAGCCGCCAAGCTCGCGGGCGCTGGCGCACGCGTGCTGCTCGAGCGCGGCGCCGGCGAGCGCGCACGTTTCCCCGACTCTCTATATAAGAGTGTCGAGTGGGCGGACTCCCCGGGCGCGGTGCTCGCAGGCGCCGACGTCGTGCTCACCGTGCAGCCCCTGAGCGTCGCGCAGATCCAGCAGCTGAAGCCCGGCGCGGTGGTGGTCGGCTACATGCAACCCCACGCCCGTCTGGCCGAAGTGCGGGCCCTGAAGGATCGCGGCATCACCGCCTTCGCGATGGAACTGGTGCCGCGCATTTCGCGCGCCCAGTCGATGGATGCCCTGTCATCGCAGGCCTCGATCGCCGGCTACAAGGCGGTGCTGATCGCGGCCAACCAGCTGCAGAAGTTTCTGCCCATGCTGACGACCGCGGCCGGCACGATCCGCCCGGCACAGGTGCTGGTCATCGGCGCCGGCGTCGCCGGCCTGCAGGCGATCGCCACCGCCCGGCGCTTAGGGGCCGTGGTCGAAGCCTATGACGTGCGCAGCGCGACCCGCGAGCAGGTCAAATCCCTGGGTGCCAAGTTCGTCGACACTGGAGTGAGCGCCGAGGGCGCCGGCGGCTACGCGCGCGAACTCACCGCGGAGGAAAAGGCCGCGCAGCAGGAGGTGCTCGACTCGCGCATCGCCGCCGCGGATGCGGTGATCACGACCGCCTCGGTGCCGGGGCGGCCAGCGCCGAAGATCATCTCGCGTGCGGCGGTGGAGCGCATGCGGGCAGGCTCGGTGGTGGTCGACGTCGCCGCCGAGCAGGGCGGCAACTGCGAGCTGACGCGCGCCGGGGAAGTGCTCGAACACCAGGGCGTGAGCATCGTGGGAGCGGTGAACCTGCCCGCCGCGCTCGCCTACAACGCCAGCGAGATGTACTCGCGGAACCTGCTGAACTTCCTCAAGCCGGCGCTGCAGAACGGGCAGCTCGTGATCGACTGGAGCGACGAGGTGTTTGCGCAGGCGTGCCTGACGGCCGGTGGTGAGATAAAACACCAGCCCACCGCCAGGGCGCTGGAGGGTACGACATGACCGGGATGGTGGCGCTTTATATTTTCATGCTCGCGGCCTTCACCGGCTACGAGGTCATCGCGCGCGTGCCGGTGATCCTGCATACGCCGCTCATGTCGGGTTCCAATTTCGTGCACGGCATTGTGCTGGTGGGCGCGATGGTGGCACTTGGAGGCGCGCAGACGCCGCTGGAAAAGGCCATCGGCTTCATCGGCGTGCTGCTCGCCGCCGGCAACGCCGTCGGCGGTTACGTCGTCACCGAACGCATGCTCGAGATGTTCAAGTCGAGCGGCGCGCGCGCCGCTGCTGCCAAGAGGGCGCACTGATGCCCGCGTGGCTGTCGGCAACGCTTGCGATCCAGGCGAGCTACTTCGTCACCGCGGCGCTCTTCATCATCGGCTTGAAGCGCATGAGCTCCCCGGTGAGCGCGCGCAGCGGCATCCTGTGGGCGGGCGCCGGCATGGCGGTCGCGACCCTGGTCACCTTCCTCTACCCCGGCATGTCCAACTACGGTCTCATCCTGCCGGCGATGTTCGTCGGTGGCGGGCTTGCCTGGTGGAGCGGCAAGCGCGTCGCCATGACCGACATGCCGCAGATGATCGCGCTCTACAACGGCATGGGCGGCGGCGCGGCGGCGGCGATTGCGGCGGTGGAGTTGTATCGCGGCGGCACGCAAGGCTACACGACCAGCACGCTCGCGGTGGCGGGCGGCATCATCGGCGCGGTCTCCTTCAGCGGCAGCGCCATCGCCTTCGGCAAGCTGCAGGGACTCATCACCCGCAGCATCCGCTTCAGCGGCCAGCAGATCCTGAACCTGGTGGTGCTCGCCGCCGCCTTGAGTCTAGGTGCCCTGGTCGCTTCCCAGGTCAATGCCTCCCCCGCCGTGGTCACGGGATTTTTCGTGCTGGCGCTCATTCTCGGGCTCACCATGACGCTGCCCATCGGCGGTGCGGACATGCCGGTGGTGATCTCGCTGTACAACGCGCTCACCGGACTTGCGGTCGCCTTCGAAGGCTTCGTGCTCGACAACGCCGCCATGATCATCGCCGGCACCGTGGTGGGCTCGGCGGGCACCTTGCTCACGCAGCTGATGGCGAAGGCCATGAACCGCTCACTCGGCAACGTGCTGTTCTCGGGCTTTGGCGACACCGGAGCCGCGGCGACCGGGGAAGTCAGCGGGAGCCTGAAACCCATCGAAGCCGCCGACGTGGGCGTCATGATGGCGTTCGCGCAGAAAGTGATCATCGTGCCCGGCTACGGCATGGCCGTGGCCCAGGCGCAGCACAAGATCTGGGAGCTGTGCCAGCTGCTCATCGATCGCGGCGTGAATGTGCGCTTCGCGATCCACCCGGTCGCCGGTCGCATGCCCGGTCACATGAACGTGCTGCTCGCCGAGGCCGGCGTGCCCTACGATCTGATCGCCGATCTGGATGAGATCAACGCCGAGTTCGAGACCGCGGACGTCGCCCTCATCATCGGCGCCAACGACGTGGTCAACCCCGTCGCCCGCACCGACAAGTCCAGCCCGATCTACGGCATGCCGATCCTCAACGCCGACAAGGCCAGGAACGTCATCGTCATCAAGCGCGGCCAGGGCGCGGGCTTCTCCGGAATCGAGAATGCCCTCTTTTATCTGGACAACACCCGCATGTTGTACGGCGATGCGCAGAAGGCCGCGGCGGAGTTGATCCAGGCAATCAAGGCGGTGTGACGAGCCGATGGCTTCACCCGCCTGCGCTAGCATGTACGAACATCGCCGCCACCCGCCGCTGCCTTTCAACCGCTTCCTGTGGCGGCTGCTGTGGCACGTGGCGCTCGCGGGGCTGCTGCTGGCATTGTCGCTGTGGTTCGGCATGCTCGGCTACGAACACTACGAGCATCTTGCGTGGCGCGACGCCTTCCTCAACGCCTGCATGCTGCTGGGCGGCATGGGACCGGTGAACAACCCGGTGACGCCGGCGGGGAAACTGTTCGCCGGCTGGTACGCGCTGTACGCTGGCCTCGTGTTCCTGGTCACCGCCACCATCATCCTGGCGCCGGTCGTGCATCGCGGACTGCATCTGTTTCACTGCGACGAGATGGACAAATGAATCATCACCCACGACCCGGCGCCGCAACACTTGCAATCCTGACGAGCGCCGTGCTGCTCGCGCCGGCGCTGAGCGCCGCACCAGCCGCGGACACGGCGAAGCAGCCGCTGACCTCGGCGCAGATTCTCGCCGCCTCGGCCGCATCCGACTGGCGGCCCCTCGATCCCCACAACACCCTCTACATGGAGCTGCCGGCGGGTCGGGTGATCATCGAGCTGGCGCCTCAGTTCGCGCCGCACCACGCCGCCAATGTCACCGCGCTGGCGCGCGAGGGCTATTTCGATGGCCTGTGGATCATGCGCGCGCAGGACAACTACGTCGTGCAGTGGGGGGATCCGGATGAGAAGAAGCCGGTCCACCACGCGCAGCGCACGCTCAGCGCCGAATTCGAACGCCCGCTGCGCAATCTCGCGCTGCGCAAGCTGCCGGACCCCGACACCTACGCGCCGCAGACCGGCTTCGTCGAGGATTTTCCGGCGGCCGCGGATCCGGCGACCGGGCGCGCCTGGCTGACGCACTGCTACGGCATGGTGGGCGCGGGACGCGACAATGACGTCGACAGCGGCGGTGGCACCGAGCTGTACGTCGTCATCGGCCAGGCGCCGCGCCATCTTGACCGCAACATCACCCTCCTCGGGCGCGTCGTGCAGGGCATGGAGCTGCTCGCGGTGATGCCGCGCGGCACCGGCGCCTTGGGGTTCTACGAGCACCCGGGTGAGCGCACGCTGATCAAGTCGCTGCGCGTTGCCGCGGATGTCCCGGAGAAAGAGCGCACAGCGCTCGAGGTGTTGCGCACCGACACGCCGACATTTACCGCATACCTGGAAGCGCGCCGCAACCGGCGCGAGGAATGGTTCAAGGTGCCCGCCGGGCGCATCGACGTGTGTAACTTAGGGATTCCCTCCCGAGCCCGCGCGCCTTAATCCATTGGCGAAAATCGCTTCGAAGCGATTTTCGCGGACATCAGCTTCGTTTCCGCCGAGACCCTAGTGCGGGCGGGGGACGTGCGGAGCATCCAGCCGCGTTCCGGCACGCCTTTTTTCGCGCTTTTCACGCGCGCGCTGCACCATCTCCTGGCGCTCGGCCGGCGTGGCGTTATTCCATTGCTCGCGCAGCATCTGGCGCCGCTCCGCGGGCAGCTGCTGAAAGCGGCGGAAGTTCTCGCGCACCGCCGCCTGTTCGCCCGGCGGCAGAGCCTGGAAGCGCTGCCAGCGGCCGCGCAGTGCATGGCGCTCATCCGACGGCAGTGCGTTCCACTTTGAGAAGCGCTCGCGCGCCGTGTCGCGCTCCCCTGGCGACATCCCGAGCCAGCGCTCGCTGCCGTGGGCGAGCGCCTGCTGCCGCGCCGGCGGCAGGCTCCCCCACTGAGCGCCGAACCGGGACAGCAAGTGCTGCTGCTGCGGTGAGAGACTCGACCATGCTACGGGCGCCGGCGGACTCGACGGCGCGTCCTGGGCAAACACGGGGACTGCCGCAGCCATGAGCAGCACGAATAGCAGCGAGTGGAATTTTCTATTCATTGTTCTTCACTCCGGATGCGGGCGGCGGGGGCGGCGGGGGCGGCG
>DATMPW010000002.1:0-4826 GCA_035566915.1 Steroidobacteraceae bacterium | reverse complement strand
GCGTGATTTTCATGACCTCGAGCCGCCGGGCGGCATCGAGCTCGAGGTTGCCGAGGCGCATAGTGGCGCGCCGCTCGATGCGCGCATCACGATCAGCGAGGGCACCAAGCCACTGGTGCAGTTTCTCGGCCGCACGACCTTCTTCACTGCACTCGAGCGCAAGGGCCATCTCGCCGAGCCCATAGCCCCCGGCGCCTACCGCTTCGCGGTGTCATCGGGCGGCGGCTTCCTCGCGGAGGATGCCGTCGCACAACTGCGCGTCGCGCCCGGGCGTGTGACTAAAACCCGGATCGCCATCGACCGGCTCTTCAATCCGCGCGCACGCGGCTGGTATGCGGCCGATCTGCACCATCATGCCGACCAGGCCGAAGCGGTGACCCCACCGCGCGAGCTGGCGCGTTCACAGCTCGCTGCCGGGCTCGATGTCCTCTTCGTCAGCGACCATGACTCGACCGTCAATACCTCCGCGTTGCGTCAGATCGCGTACGCGCGCGGTGTGACCTTCATTCCCGGGATCGAGCTGTCGCCCTCCTGGGGCCACTTCAACGCCTACCCGCTCGACCGCCAAGCAAAGCTCGCCGTCGACACCAGTACCGCGAGTGTCGGAGAGATCTTTGCAGAGGCTCGGCGCGAAGGCGCGATGGCGGTACAGGTCAACCACCCGTTCATTCCCTACGGTTACTTCGCGAGCCTCGAGAGCGGGCTCGCGCCCGGGGGCTTCAATGCGGGCTTCGATCTGATCGAGATCAACTCTGCGGTGGCCGACGCTGACAACAGCAAAGTGCTCGCCCGCATCTGGAGCCTGTGGAACGAAGGCAAGCGCTATTACCTCAGCGCAGGCAGCGACACCCACGATGTGTGGAATGAAGAGTCGGGGCGCGTGCGCGCCTATGTGCACCCCGACGGTCCGCCCGACCCGCAGCGGTTCGTCGCCGCGCTCAAAGCCGGTCATGCTTACATCACCTACGGGCCGCTGATCTTCCCGGGAGTGATGTTCGGCGAGCAGCTCGATGGTGCGCCCGGCAAGACGGTCGCCCTCAGCTTCGATCTGGCCTCCGTCGCCGGACTGAAGCAGGTGCAGCTCGTGAGCCATGCAGCCGTGGAGCGTACGCAGTCATTCCCGGAGGCACCGCGCGAGACCCATGTGGAATTCCAGGTCCCGCTGCAGCCCTCCGGCTGGTATGCGCTCATCGTAGAAGATCAGCGCGGCCGCAAGGCCTATAGCGATCCCATCTGGACATCGGACGCGACGCACGCTTCTGCCGTACGCGAGACTCCTCGTCCGTGACGCGCGCGCACGGGTCGCTGCGTCTCGCGCAGCTGCGCACGGTCGCGCTGCTCTTTGGCGGCTATGCCGCCTGCTACTACTGCCGCGCAGACCTGTCGGTGGCCACGCCGCTCCTCGTGGAGGAGCTCGGCCGTCACGGTGTCAGTCACGGCGAGGCAATCATCCGCATCGGCTCGGTAAGCTCGCTGGGAGTGGCCGCGTATGCGCTCGGCAAGCTGTTCCTGACCGGTCTCGGCGACTACTGGGGCGGACGGCGCAACTTTCTCATCGGAGTCGGCGGGGCGGCGGTCTTCACGCTGATGTTCGCCGCCGGAGGCTCCATGCCGCTTTTCACGGTGGCCTGGATCGGAAACCGGCTGACGCAGTCGCTCGGCTGGGCCGGGCTGATCAAGGTCTCTTCCAAGTGGTTCAACTACTCCTCGTACGGCTCGATCATCGGCATCCTCAGCATCAGTTATCTGGTCGGCGATGCACTCGCACGGCAGCAGATGGGCGTGTTGATCGGCCACGGCTATGGCTGGCGCGCGGTATTTCTGTTTGCCGCGATCGTCGCGGCGGTCATGCTGCTCGTGAGCTTCCTGTGGCTGCGCGAATCACGTGTCGAGGCCGGACATCCGGAGGCAACGCCCAATCCACTGAATCTCTTTGCCGCGACCGAGTCACCCCCTGCGAGCGTCGGTGCATTGCTGCTGCCGCTGCTGCGCAGCAGTGCCTTCCTGCTGGTTTGCGTGTTGTCGTTTACCTGCACAATAATCCGCGAGACCTTCAACACCTGGACGCCGGTGTACCTGCGCGATCACCTCGGATACAGCACGAGCCACGCCGCGACGCTGAGTGCGCTCTTTCCCGGGGTTGGGGTGGTCTCGGTGCTGCTCGCGGGGTGGCTGAGCGATCGACACGGCCTGAACGGCCGCTCGCTGCTGCTATTCCTCGGCCTCACCGCCACGGCCGGGGCGCTGCTCCTGCTCATGTCGTTCCGGCCCGGAGCCACGCCTCCGGTGCTGCCGCTGGCTGGCATCGGGCTCGTGGCCTTCTGTCTCCTGGGCCCCTACTCCTATCTGGGCGGCGCCTTTGCGCTGGATTTCGGCGGCAAGCAGGCGAGCGCCTCCTCCTCCGGCATCATCGATGGCATCGGGTATCTGGGTGGCGTGCTGGCAGGCTATGGCGTCGCGAGAATCGCGGTGGCCTTCGGCTGGAACGGAGTGTTCGTGACGCTCGCGACGGTGAGCGGCGCCGCAGCGCTCTGCGCCGGCGCTCTGCACCTGCTCAACACCCGCGCGGTCACCGAGGTGCTGCATGCCTGAGGCTCGCGAAGCGCGCCGGGTGAGCGCCGCACCGGAGGCGCTCACCATCGAGTGGGCCGGAGGCGGAGTGAGCGAGTTTGCGAGCCTGTGGCTGCTCGACAACCGCGCCGAGGACCGCGACCGGCACAGCGGGCAGCGGCTCATCGACATCGCCGATCTGCCCGAAGCCCCACGCATCCGCTCGGCGGTGACTCGCGATGGCGCAGTACGCATCGAATGGGAAGGTGAACCGCGCGCCGCTTCCTTCGAGCTCGGCTGGCTCGCGGCCCAGGCCAATGAGCGCATCGAGCGCGCACCGGAAGCGCAGCGGCGTCTCTGGCTCGAGGGGGCAACGCTCGAGGCAAGGCGGGATTTCGCATGGTTGAGTCTTGCCGAGTTGCACGCCAGCCCCGCGGCACGGCTCGACTGGCTGACCCGGATGCTGCAGGATGGGCTCGCCTTCCTCGATGAGGTGCCGGCCACCGAGCCGGCGATCCTCGAGGCGATGCCGCTCGTCGGGCGCGTGCTCGAGACCAATTATGGCTACACCTTCGATGTGCGCTCGGTACCGCAGCCGGAGAATCTCGCCTACTCCGATCTCGGACTCGGGCTGCACACCGACAATCCCTATCGCGAGCCGGTTCCAGGGTTTCAGGCGCTGCACGCGCTCATCGCCTCGAACGCCGGAGGCGAGAGCCTGTTCGCAGACGGTTTCGCGCTCGCCGAGCACCTGCGAGTGAGTGGGCCCGAGACCTTCGCGCAGCTCACGACGACCGCGGTGCCCTTTCATTACCGCTCGCGCGATGCAGACCTGCGTGCCGAGCGGCCACTCATCCAGCTTTCCGTGCGCGGCGAAGTGACCGCGGTCCATTACAACAGCCGTTCCATCGCACCGCTGGCTCTACCGGCGCGCGAGGCGTCGCGCTTCTACAGTGCCTACCGGCGCCTGGCGATGCTGCTGCGCGATGCGAGATTCCAGCTGCGCACGCACCTTGACGCCGGCACGCTGGTGGTTTTCGACAATCAGCGCACCCTGCATGGCCGCACGGCTTTCTCCTCCACGCGGTACCCCCGGCACCTGCGCGGCTGTTACCTGACACGCGACAGCGTGTACAGCGAGACGGCGCTCCTGCGACGCAAGCTCGCACTTGCGGCCACATGAGTCTCGCCGCGGACATCCTCGCACTCTACGGCGCGCGCGGCACGGAGGCCTATTTCGGCGAGCGCGTGTCGATGGCCGAGCACGGCCTGCAGGCGGCCCACTTCGCACAGGTGGAAGGTGCGCCGGAGGCGCTGGTGGTGGCGGCGCTGCTGCACGACATCGGGCATTTGCTCGAAGCGGTGCCCGATGACATCGATGATTGGACGCGCGATGCGCGGCACGAGGAGATCGGCGCGCGCTGGCTGGCGAGACACTTCGACGCTTCGGTCTCCGAGCCGGTGCGCCTGCACGTGCCCGCGAAGCGCTACCTGTGCGCCACCGACGCCGGCTACTGCGCACGCCTGAGCTCAGCGTCGGTACATACCCTCAAGCTGCAGGGTGGCCCGATGTCGGAACCGGAGGTGGCGCGCTTCGAGGCCGAGCGTTACTGGCGCCAAGCGGTGCGGCTTCGGCATTGGGACGATCAGGGAAAGGTGGCGGGACTGAAGACCATGCCGCTGGAAGCTTATGCAACTCTCATCGAGCGCGTGGCCCGCGCGGGCGCATAGTGCATGGATATCGACCCGCGACAGATTGCCTACATTCCTTCGACCGGCGTGCGGCGCATTCACGAGACCCCGCTCGTCGCCGCCACGGCGCAGAGCCTCGAGGGCTACGGCCGGCTCGTCGACGATCCGAAGAACTTCCCCATCGAAATAGTCCCCTGGCCTGCGCAAGGCTGGCGTCCGATCGATAAGAACAGCGGTGATCAAGGCGGGGTGACCGAGGGGTTATTCGAATTCTGGTGGAAGGGCGAGACGCTCTACGCCCGCAACCACGCCGTGGGCGACAGCTACCTCTTCGGCTGGAGCAACTGGCCCGAGGAAGCGAGCGCCGAGCGCGGCGCGAAGCAACGCGAGCGGGCGCTCATCTGGCGTGCCAACTACCACCCGGACGGCGGACAGCTCTTCTATCCGCTCAAGGGACAGAGTTTCGTCGTTCCGCTGGCGCTCCCCGGTGATGACGTGACGCCGGAGAAGTTCATCACCTTCTGGTGCGACGGTCGCAGCGCGCTCTATCTCCACCCCAACGTCTGGCACGGAGCGGTCGTGCC
>DATMPW010000001.1:0-12585 GCA_035566915.1 Steroidobacteraceae bacterium | reverse complement strand
GCCACTCGACGGCCAACGTCAACGTCGGCGGCTTCAAGCTCGGCACCGCGAACATCAATACGCCGACTCTCAGCGTCGCCGGCCACAGCACCGTGGCCACCGCGGTCGCAAGCTGCCAGCAGTGCCACCAGGCGGCGACGTTCCTCGGCATGGTCGCCGGCACGAACACCACCGCGGGTGACTCACGTCCCACGACGACACTCGATGCGAGGCACCCGACGACTGGCGAGTGCGGCAGCTGTCACACGACCACACCGACCTTCGCCAGCGACCTCAATGGCGGTGCTGGCAAGCCGGCGAACCACATCCCGACCTCAGCCCCCTGTACCCAGTGCCACACCACCGCGGGCAACTACGCGCTCTACTCCGTGACCGGTGTCCACCAGGGCGTGACCAGTTGTCTCGCCTGCCATGGAGCGGGCACCGGACCGTTCGCCGGACCGCCGCCCAGCAACACGATTACGATCGCCGGGCTGGCGAATAACCACATCCCGATCGGCAGCCTCGACTGCAATGGCTCGGGTTGCCACTCGACGGCCAACGTCAACGTCGGCGGCTTCAAGCTCGGCACGGCGAACATCAATACGCCGACGCTCAGCGTCGCCGGCCACACCACCGTGGCCACCGCGGTCGCGAGCTGCCAGCAGTGCCACCAGGCGGCGACGTTCCTCGGCATGGTCGCCGGCACGAACACCACCGCGGGTGACTCACGTCCCACCGCAACGCTCGACAAGAACCATCCGACGAGTGGTGACTGCAGCGGCTGTCACACGACCACGCCCACCTTCGCGAGCGACATCACAGGCGGCGGCAAGCCCGCGAACCACATCCCGACATCCGCCCCCTGTGCCCAGTGCCATACCACGGCGGGCAACTATGCGCTCTACTCGGTGACCGGTACGCACCAGGGCGTGACCAGCTGCCTCTCCTGCCACGGACCGACGGCCGGTCCGTTCGCCAACATCACGATGGTCACGAGCCCGGGCAGCCACATCCCGATCGGGACGCTCGACTGCAACGGCTCGGGCTGCCACTCGACGTCTAACGTCAACCCCGGTGGCTTCAAGCTCGGCGCAGCGAACATCCATGCCCCGACGCTCAGCGCCGCCGGCCACACCACCGTCACAGGCGCAGGGTTCGCCTGTGTTACCTGTCACGAGACCGCACCCTACATGGGGATGATCCCCAGCACGGCGGCACCGGGGGCCGACTCGCGTCCCACATCGTTCGATGCGAAGCACCCGACGACCGGCGACTGCGGTAACTGTCACGTCCAGACCCCAACGTTCGCCACCAACCTGCTGCCCACGGCGACCAAGCCCGCCGGTCACATTCCGACGACTGCGGCGTGTGCGCAGTGCCACACCACGGCCGGTAACTTCGCGGTCTACTCCGTCACTGGGGTGCACCAGAACGTAACTAGCTGCCTGAGCTGTCATGGTCCGACGGTGGCGAATACGTTCCTCAACGTATCGATCGTCACGAGCCCGGGTAACCACATCCCGATCGGGACGCTCGACTGCAACGGCTCGGGTTGCCACAGCACAGCCAATGTCAATGCGGGCGGGTTCAGGCTCGGCGTGGCGAACATCAGTGCGCCGACGCTCACCGTCGCCGGCCATGCCACCATCGGTGGCGCGGGCGGTGTCGCCGGCTGCCAGACCTGTCACCAGAGCGCCACCTACCTCGGGATGATCGCCGGCACGAACACGACGGCGGGCGACTCACGTCCCACGGCGACGCTCGACAAGAGCCATCCGACCACGGGCGACTGCAACGGCTGTCATACGACGACGCCGACCTTCGCCTCCGATCAGACCGGTAACGTCAAGCCCGCGAACCATATTCCGACGAATGCGCCCTGCGCGCAGTGCCACACCACCCCGGGCAATGATGCGGTCTACTCCGTGACCGGTGTCCACCAGGGCGTGACTGGCTGCCTCTCGTGTCATGGCCCGACGGTCGGTCCGTTCGCCAACATCACCATGGTCTCAAGCCCGGGCAACCACATCCCGATCGGGACTCATGACTGCAACGGCTCGGGCTGTCACTCGACCACCAACGTCAACCCCGGTGGCTTCAAGCTCGGTACGGCGAGCATCAACGCGCCGACGCTCAGCGTCGCCGGCCACACCACGATCGCAACGACCGTCACGGGTTGCCAGACCTGCCACGAGACGGCGCCGTATCTCGGCATGCTCGCGAGCACTGCGACCACCGCGGGCGACTCGCGTCCGACGGCCTTCGACAAGAACCATCCAACCAGCGGCGACTGCAACGGCTGTCATACGACCACGCCGACCTTCGCCTCCGATCAGACCGGTAACGCCAAACCCGCGAACCACATCCCGACGTCCGCGCCGTGTGCGCAGTGCCACACCACCCCCGGCAACAACGCAGTCTACTCGGTGACCGGCGTCCACCAGGGCGTGACGAAATGCCTCTCATGTCACGGGCCGGCGGTCGGACCCTTTGCCAACGTCACGATCGTCTCGACGCCGGCGAATCACATCCCGATCAGCAGCCTCGATTGCAACGGCTCAGGCTGCCACACCACGGCCAACGTGAACCCCGGTGGCTTCCATATTGGTGCGGCGAGCCTCACCGCGCCGAGTCTTACAGTCGCCGGCCACACCACGCTCGGCGGCACGGGCGGCGTCAGCGGTTGCCAGACCTGTCACGAGACCGCGCCGTACCTCGGGATGATCGCGAGCACCGCCGCCGCCTGGGGCGACTCCCGCCCGAGCGCCTACGACAAGAGCCACCCGACCTCGGGTGATTGCAATGGCTGCCACACGACCACACCGACCTTCTATACGAACCAGTCAGGCAGCAGTGCCAAGCCAGCGAACCACATCCCGACGAATGCGCCCTGCGCGCAGTGCCACACGACTGCCGGCAACTACGCCATTTACACCATGGGCGCGACCGGGCATGCGGGCATCACCAACAACTGCGCGCAATGCCACGCCTACGGGATGAGCTTCTACAACATGGCGCCGCCCACCCTGGTCGAGCCGCCCGCGGGTGCCACCGGGCACATTCCGGCCGTGCCGCCGAACGGCACGGGCTCGATCGCCTGCGAGCTGTGCCACTCCCCGACCGTGTTCACTACGTTCTCGGGTACGGTCATGCGGCATGCCTACGTGACGGCCATGAAGTGCATGAGCTGCCACGAGTACGGCATGACCTGGAAGACCAACACGGGAACGCGGCTCTGGACGCGCCCGAGCACCGGCCACCACGCCGGTCAGGACTGCGGCGGTTCGGGGTGCCACTCCTCGCGTGACAAGTACGTCGTGCGTTCGCCGACCGCGCGACAGACGCCGCCGACGACGGTCACCGCGCGCAGCGGCGCCGTCGCCGCCCGCCCGACTGTGGGCAGTCCGCTTGCTGCGACGAGCGAGCCCGCCGCGCCGGCTGTTACGGCGCCGACTGCCGCGCCGTTCAGCCACAGCACCGTCGCCGGGACGGCCTGCGTCACCTGTCACAGCGCTGCCTCCGGCAGTGGCAAGCCTACCGGCCATATTGCGACCAGGAGCGCCTGTCAGAACTGCCACACGACGGTCGCATGGCTGCCGGTCAGGCAGGTGGATCACACCCAGGTGTTGGGAAACTGCGCGAGCTGTCACAACGGCATCGTGGCGAGGGGCAAGTCCTCGAGCCACCTGCCCACGAGCGCTGCGTGCTCGAGCTGTCATACCACCAACGCCTGGACGCCGGCGCGCTTCGAACACGCCGCGGTGGCGCCGCACACCTGCACCACCTGCCATAACGCGCTGCGCGCCATCGGCATGCCACGCGCGCATATCCCGACGACGCAGCAGTGCGACAGCTGTCACGGAACGCTCGCCTGGCATCCGGCGAAGGTCGATCACCGCACACTCACGGCGAGCTGTGCCAGCTGCCACAACAACGTCGCTGCGGTCGGCGTGACGCCGAACCACATGAGCACCCGGGTAGATTGCGCCACCTGCCACAGCTATCCGGACTGGGAGGCACTCCACTTCCGGCACGCGAGCGCTGCCTATCCCGGCGAGCACCGCGCCGCGCTCGAGTGCACGAGCTGCCATACGTCGAACACCGACAAGGTGCCCTACGCCTCGCCCGCCGAGGCTGGCACCTGCGCCGGCTGCCATGCCAAGGACTTCAAGCCGTCAGCGCACCCGAAGACGCTCAAGGGCGCCACTTACACCGCGCACGAGCTCGCGAACTGCAGCGGTGCCTGCCACGTGTACAGCGATACGACACAGTCAACAATCGCAAGGAGTCTGCGCGGGCCGCATCACCGAGTAACGGATGCGACGTTCAAGCGTTGAGCGCCGGCTGGGCTGGCTCGTCATGGGTCCGCTCGCCGCGCTCGCAGCGAGTGCGGCTTTCGCGCAGATCTCTGCTACTGCGCCCAGCCGACTGGTGGACGTGATCCAGGTCGACGATCACGACAACCAGGCCGATGTGAACATGGTGTTCGGCTGCTCGATGCGCTTCGTGACCAACGTCCCGGCGAACGAGGGGCGTGAGGTGAACATCCAGCTCATGCCGCTCGCCGATTGCCGCGTGAGTCCCTTCGGCCAGGCCGCCTCGGAGATTCCGCCGTTTTCCGGAGGCACCGATATCGTGACGGCTGCGCGGGTGCAGTCCCTCGCCCCCGGTCAGATCACCATCACGCTGACATTCGCGAAGAAGGAGCGGTTCGTTATCGCCCAGGGGGTCGACCCACGCGGCTTGCGGCTGCGCCTGCTCGACCGCGCCCGCGGCAAGGTGAGGGTTCTCGGGGGGCAGGACGATTCGGTGAGCAACTTCGCGATCAATCTCGACTCGCAGCCGGCGCCCTTCCCACCGCAGGCGATCGCGCTGGCGCACGATCGTCTCCAGGCGCCGGCGTTCGTGTCTGAAGTCGTGGTCGACGGCGTGAAGTGGTATCGCCTCCGCGTGGGTCCAATCGATCGGCGCTCGGAAGCCGACCGGCTGCTGGCACTCGCGCTACCAGACTACCCGCGCGCCTGGCTCGCCATCGGGGATGATGCGGTCACGAGTGATGCGAATGCCGCCACCGGACAGGTGCCGTTGCCGGCGGTCGAGCGCATCGGCAGCGATCCGGCGTTGCCACCCGAGCAGCTGCGGCAGATGCTCACGGACGCGCGCGCGGCGATGAGCGCGCACAACTACCCGGAGGCCATTGCACTCCTCACCAAGCTGCAACGGCAACCCGAGTTCCCGGACCGAGCGCGCGCCCAGGAGCTCCTCGGCCTCGCGCGCGAGCGGTCCGGGGAGCTGGCGCACGCCAAGGCGGAATACGAGGAGTACCTGCGCCGCTATCCGCACGGTGAGGCGGCCGAACGCATCGAGTTCCGCCTGAAGATCCTGCGTGCCGCCGAGGCGAAGGCGCGTACCGGGCGCGAGGTCGGCACCGACACGCAACGCTGGCAAGTCTCGGGAGGCTTTGCCCAGATGTTCCGTTACGATGGCACACGGGTGACCAACGGGCCGCCCCCCACTCCCACGAACCTGCCGCCCGCTGCCGACACCACCCAGGATAGCGCGATCTTCACCGACATCGATCTGCTGGCGCGCCGGCGCGGCGAGACGTTCGACTGGTTGGGCCGCCTCAGCGCGGGTTACGACAAAGCCTTCGAGCCGGGTGGCGCCAACCTCGGCGACGCGACGCGCGTGAGCCTCGCCTCGATCGAGATGCTCGACAAACCCGTGGGCTTGCTGGGACGCGTCGGACGGCAGGTCAACAACACGGGCGGCATTCTCGGCACTTTCGATGGCGTGTTCCTGTCCTGGCAGTTCCGGCCTTCGTGGGCGATCGACGCGGCGGCCGGCTATCCGGTCGACCTGCTGACGGTGGCGCCCCAGACCCAGCGGCGCTTCGAGTCGCTCGCGCTCCTGTACACGCCCCGCAACGCGCACTGGGACTGCAGCATCTTTGCCGTCGCCCAGGACTACAACGGCCTCACGGACCGTCACGCTGTCGGCTTCGAGGGGCGCTATCTCGCCTCACGCGCCTCCCTCGTCGCGCTGCTCGACTACGATATGTTCTACCACTCGCTCAACACGGCGAGTCTGCTGGGAACGCTGCAGCTGCCGGCGCGCTGGACCCTGAGCCTCGACGCCGAGCGGCGCAACTCCCCGATTCTGACGACCGGCAACGCACTCATCGGGCAACCGGTCACCAACCTCGGCGGCTTGCAGGAGCTCTTCACCCTCGAGCAGATCTACCAGGCGGCGCGCGACCGTACCCCGATCGCCTCCAACTACAGTTTCACGGCCACCCGACCACTCGGCCAGCGCTTTCAGTTCACCGCCGTCGTGTCAGCTACGCAGACCGGCGCCACGCCCGCCTCGTTCGGCGTCAACGCACAGCCGGCCACGGGGCTGCTATACACTTACCAGGCGCAGTTCTACGGCTCGGATCTTTGGAGCAAGGGCGACTTCAACGTCGTGACCCTCACCCACGGCAACACCGAGATCGGCCGCATCGATTCAGTGAGCCTGACCAGCCGCCTCCCGGTCGGCGGCGCGTGGCGCCTCGCGCCGCGCATTACGGTCCAGCGGCTGAGTGAGCAGAGCGATAACAGCTCGCAGACCAGCTACATCCCCTCCGCGCTGCTCGACTACCAGCATCGCAACCAGCTACTGCAACTCGAGGTCGGCGGCGAGCTCGGCAGCCGCGAGGCATTCCTGCAGCTCGCAAACGGGCAGTTCGTGCAGACACAGAAGACGACGCGCTACTACGCGAGCCTGTCGTATCGCCTGACTTTTCAGAACTGATCCGTGGCGGCGAACGCTTGGGCGCCGGATAGGCCAGGCCGCGACGCAGATGCCCCCGGGCTGAACTCGCGCGCGCTACGCGCTCTTCAGCATGTCCGCGATCGCCGAGAAGGAGCGCGCCGCCGCGACGTCCGCGGCGCTCAGGTGATCCTTGTTGCGCAGCCGCGTGCTCGCCCCGGCTTTCAGCAGGCGCTGTACCAGCGCGTTGTTACCGTTGCGGCTGGCGATGATCAGCGCCGTGTCGCCAAATTCGTTCTGTGCGTCGTGATTGGCATGGTGGGCGAGCAGGCGATCGACGATTTCGCTGCTGCCGGCGCTCGCCGCCAGCAACAAGGCCGTGTCGCCGCGCGCCGTGCGCGCTTCGAGGCGCGCGCCCTTCTCGAGCAGCAGGTCCGCCGTGGCGGTGGCGCCGGCGGTGCAGGCGGCCGCAAGTGGCGTCACGCCGCTTTCATCCGCGTGGTCGGCGTGAGCTTCCCGCTGCAGGAGCACGCGGACATTTTCAGTGCGGCCCGCGCGCGCGGCGTACCAGAGCGCGGTGCGACCGGCTTTGTCCACCCCCTCCGTCAGGGCCCCGGCATCGAGCAGATGACGCACGATGTCGGCACTGTCGCTGCGCTGTGCCACCAGCATGAGCGCGGTGCTCCCGTACGCATCGCGCGCTTCGAGGTGTGCATGTGCGCTCGTTAGCGCCCGCATGATTGCGAAGTGTCCCGCCTTGGCCGCCGCGACCAGCGGCGGCTCTGGATCATCCGGGCTGCCGTCCGCCGCGACACCATGGGCAAGGAGCGCAGCCACCACGTCCTCGCGCCCATCGCGCGTGGCGGTGAGCAAGGCGGAGCTGCCGCGCCGATCGCTATGCGTTGCGTGCGCTCCGGCGCCGAGCAGGGTTTCGACTGTTGCGGGTCCCCCGCTCAACACGGCGACGCTCAGCACCGGTGTGCCCTGGGGCGTGACGCCGTCGGGGTCCGCGCCGTGTGACAAAAGCGCCTGCAACAGGTCCGGCGCCTTGCGCGCCGCGGCGACCGCCAGGTCCGGCCAGCCCGCATACAGGTCGCGTCCCTGTCCCGCCCGCTGCACGGTAGTGAGCGCGACCTCGGTAGTGGCGGCGCTGCGCTTCAGTGCGACCGCTCCTTTTTCCCTGAGCCGCGCGGCGGTCTCACGCGCACCGCCGATCTCCGCGAAATCCAGCGCCGACCAGTCCTGGACGTTGCGTGGCGCCACGCCCGCGCCGGCCGCCAGCAGCCGCTCGACCACCGCGACCTTGCCGCCGGCGGCAGCGTGCATCAGCACCGTGTTGCCCTTGTGATCGACTGCGTTGACGTTGGCCCGGCCAGCGATCAGCACCTCGACCGACTCGGTGCTACCGGCCCGTGCTGCGAGCATCAAGGGGGTGATGCCGTACTGATCTGCGGCGTCGGCCGAAGCGCCACGCTTCAGCAGTAGCGCGAGCGCCGCGGCATGGCCTGCCTCTGCCGCGCGTGCCGCCGCACCCCGGCCGAACTCGTCGCTCTCTGCAACCAGCGGTGCGCTTGCGAGGGCCTCGAGGCTGGCCATATCCCCCTGCTCGGCCGCCAGCCACAGCGCTTCGCGTTTGACTTTCACATCGGTAAGACGCGTGGCAGGGATGAGGGTCGAATCCGCTGCGGCGGCTGCCTTCCCGGTGCTACGCGCCTGTGGCACAAACCCGAGCTCCCGGGCGCGTGTGAGCCAGTGCGCCGCGGCCTGTGGATCGGGCGGGTCGGATTCGGCGTACAGGCTCGCGAGACTGAAAGCGGCGCGCGAATTTCCCTGGCCAGCGGATTTCTCCAGCCAGACTTTCGCCTGCACCGGGTCGCGCGGACCGCCCAGACCGTTGAGGTAGAACACCGCCAGGAGATACTGCGCGTCCGCGTTGCCGGCATCGGCGAGGCGCTGCAGGTCCGACTGCGCGGCAGTGAAATTCTTCAACCGTATCGCGGTCTTGACGCCCTCGAGCGCATCCGCGGTTCTGCCAAAGGACTTGGCGGCCGCAGGCGCCGCCACGACCGACGCCGCGGGTACCGCGAGCAGCACGAGCCCTACGACTGCGCAGGCGCTACGCGGTGCCATACTTGGTTTCGACCGAGATGCCGACGCGGCGCAGGAAATCAGAAGGCAGTACGCCGCCCGCGCTCACGATCACCGCATCGTTGCGGACGTTGAGCATCTGCCCGGCGTGCTCGATCGCCACCTGCTCGCGGTCGATCTGCTTGACGTTGGATTTGAGCATCACCTGCAGTGCGCCGGATTTGGTCGCCGCCTGCACCCGGTCGCGGTTGCGTGCCTTGGCGCGGTCGAATGCGTCTCCGCGGTAGGAGAGCACCACGCCACCGCTGCCCGACTCGGCGACCGACGCCGCCGCTTCGAGCGCGCTGTCGCCACCTCCCACCACGAGTACTCGTTGTCCGACGTACTGCTCCGGGTCGATCAGGCGATAGACGACCTTGGGAAGCTCCTCGCCCGGGACATTGAGCTTGCGCGGGGTGCCGCGCCGGCCGATCGCCAGCAGCACCGTTTGCGCGCGGTACTGCGCGCGCGAGGTCTTCACGAGGAAGCCACCTCGCTCACGTGTGATGTCTTCGACCCGTTCCCTGTAGTTGATCTTCACCCCGGTCTTGCGCTCGGCTTCTTTCCAGAACTCGAGCAACGTCTCCTTGCTCGTCTGCCGGAAATTGATCTTGCCGACGAGCGGCACGGTGGCGGGCGCGGTCATCACCAGCTTGCCGCGCGGGTACTGGAAGACGCAGCCACCGAGTGATTCCTGCTCGATGGTCGCGAAGCGCATGCCGTGCGCCGTGGCGGTGAGTGAGGCGGCGAAACCCGCGGGGCCCGCGCCAACGATCAGGAGATCGAGCATGTCGCCGGTCGCTTTGCCGCGACCGCGAATGGCGTCGACTGCCTGACGGCCCTGCTCGAGCGCATTGCGGATGAGCCCCATGCCTCCGAGCTCACCCGCCACGTATATGCCGGGCACCGTCGTCTCGAAGCTCGGCGTGAGTACCGGGATGTCCACGCCGCGGCGCTCGGTGCCAAACACCAGCGTGATGGCCTGCACCGGGCACGCCGTTTTGCAGGCGCCATGACCGATGCAGTCACCGGGATTGATGAGCTCTGCGCGTCCGCTGACGATGCCGAGGATCGCGTGGTGCTCCTGTTCCGGGCACGCCTTGACGCACGACGCACACCCGATGCAACGCTCGTTGATGATCGGATGCAGTGAGGCTGGCTCGGCGCGGCCGGTCTGCTCGCGGATCGCCTCGCTGCGGCGCTCCAAACGGCGGCGCCGCTTCACGTGCCACACCAGCAGCAGCAGAGCCGGCAGCCCGTAGATCAGATAATAAATCACTGCATCCATTTAAGCGGCGGACCTTGCGAGCTGAAGGACACCGCGCACGCGCGCGGTGGCGTGCCGATGCCATCTAACACCTTGCATGCACAGCACACTGTGCACTGAATCTCAAAAATGGGGCTTTGCCCTACTTGCGTGTGCGATCGCGGGTGCACACTCTAACAATGTCTTAAAACTTGTGTAATTACCTGTTTTTCCCCATGTTTTTGTCGGTACATGGAGACAGGTTGTTGGGGCGCCGGAAGGCTGTAATTGTCAGACTTCCGACCCCTCGGGCGACGGGTGTGTGTTGCTGATGACTTTATTTTCGTTCATCGCCGGGATACTGGTCGGTGTGGCGGCGAGCTACGTTGCCTTGCCGATATGGCGCACCGCGTCAACACTCCTGGGCGGGCGCAGGCCTTACCTGCTGGCCGCTGGCTTAGTGGCGGGCTTCGCGCTCGTCGCCGCAACCATTTACCTGACGATCGGCTCGCGCCACTCGCTCCAGCGACCCGCGATGAGCGCGGCCGCGCCGATAGCGGCGACTGCGGCGACTCCAGGGAAAGACGCCGGCACCGGCGGCACGGCGGGGTCCATGCAGGACGCGGTGGCCGGTCTCGAGGCGCGGTTGGCTCGTGACGGCGGTTCCCCGGCGGATTGGTCGCTGCTCGCTCAGGCGTACGACTTCATGGGGCGGCCCGATGATGCGCGGCGCGCCCGCGCCAAGGCCGGCAATACGACAGCCGGCCCCGGTGGCGCGGGGTCAGCGATCTCCGGACCCGCAGTGTGGCAGATGTCGGCTGGCGCGCTGACCGCGGCGGCCGCCGCGGCGGGCAAGCCCGCAAGCGAGCGAGCTTCTCTGCAACCCGCGACCGGAGATAAAGCGCCACCCCCCGTGGTTTCAGCCGTAGACCTCGAGCGCCGCGTCGCGGCCAATCCGCGTGACGCGCAGGCCTGGCTCGCGCTGGCCGACATGCGCCGCAGTCAGCGTGATTACGCTGGCGCCGGCAGTGCGTATCGGAAGCTGATCGACCTGCGCGCAATGTCCGCGCAGTCCTGGGCCGACTATGCCGACGTGCTCGGCTCGCTGGCCGGGGGCTCCCTCGCAGGCGAAGCCGGGCGTGCGATCGATAGCGCGCTCGCTCTGGATCCGAGCAATCCCAAGGCGCTGTGGCTCAAAGCGAGTCAGGCAAACGAGCAGCGTCACTACGCCGAGGCACTCAATTGGTGGAAGAAGCTACGTGCGGTAGTGCCGCCAAATTCACCGGACGCCCGCATGATCGACGCCAACATCGCCGAGGCCAGCTCGCTCGCCGGCCAGGCGCCTGCGCCCGTGGCGTCGACCGTGCCCGCGTCTGCCACGAGCGCACCAGCCGAGGTGAGTGGAACCGTGAGCCTCGATAAGCGCTTCAGCGATCGAGTGCAGTCCGATGCGACGCTCTTCATCTACGCAAAGGCGGCCGATTCGCCTGGGCCGCCACTTGCAGTGCTCCGAACCACCGTGGGCGCCTGGCCGGTAAGTTTCCGGCTCGATGACTCGATGGCAATGATTCCCTCGCGCCGTCTCTCGCAGTTCGACCGCGTCGTGATCGAAGCGCGCATTTCGCGCAGTGGGCAAGCCACTCCAGCGACGGGCGATTTGTACGTCACGAGCCCTGTGCTGCATCCGGCACCCGGTACCCGGCTCGCGCTGGTGATCAACCGGGAAATCGGTTGAATGCACACTGAGCCGACACCTGTGGAACCCCTGAAGCGTCAACCGCCACCGGAAACCTCAGAGCTGCCCCCGACCGCTGAGGAGCTCGAGAACGTCACGATCCGCGTCGTGAGGCTCGACCAGCTCGCCCCCGCCCCGCCGCAGCCGTCCACGCAATCTGCGGCACCGCGCAACGAGACCCAGCGCAACCCCGTCTCACCAGGCACCGCATCTGCGCCGCCTGTCAGGGCGCCCGAGGCACCTCGAGCCGCGGCCCCGGCTGCGCCGCGCCACACACACAGCGCGGGACCAGCGGCATCAGCTACGGCAGCGCTCGAGGTCAAAGCAACCTTGCCGGCCGCGCCGGCCCAAGTGGCCCGAGCGCCCGCGGCGCCCCCCGGAATACCGGCCGCGCGCCCCGCCGAAATACCGGCCGCGCGTCCCGCCGAAGCACCGGCCGCGCGCAGTACTCCAGGTGACCGAAAGCCGGCCACGGTCGCGCGCCCGAGCGTGCGACCGGCAGCTATTGAAAGGAGTCGCCCGCTCAGCTGGAACCGCCTGGGTTTCACCGCACTGATCGTGGTGCTGTATCTCGGCTGGAGCATGCCGACCGAGCGCTACATCACCCCGACACGTGGCTTCGGCTATGCGCTCGGCATCGTCGGCGGCAGCCTCATGCTGGTGCTCCTCCTCTACTCGGCGCGCAAGCACTTCAGGTGGCTGCGCTTCCTTGGCCCCACCCCGGCCTGGTTCCGCTTCCACA